>JAWKLK010000004.1:0-314460 GCA_041392785.1 Saprospiraceae bacterium | reverse complement strand
CAAGAACCACCACAATCCACACCTGTCTCATTACCATTCTGTATACCATCACTGCAAGTAGCACCCCCGGGACAAGCTTGCAAGCAGGAAGCATTCGTAACCTCATATCTTATGACACTTCCTGGTTGTGGTCCAAATCCTAAATTGAAGTTGATTCCTGCACTTGTAAGATGACAATACGACATTATAGTACCTCCTCCTTGCGGAACACCTGGATTAGAGCATCCACCTTCAGTGGTGTAACAACCATCAATAGCAGTACTATTTCCATTCCAAGCACAAGCATGGGTGTGATTAGATCCCATTAAATGCCCAAATTCATGGGTGCACACCATTACAGACCAGCTATAAGTGGGAACATTTTGGTATGAAGAAGATATGCCTGCATAAGACATTGAAAAATCAGGATTGGTACGACATAAGCCATCTAAATAAGCGATCCCACCACTGGCTTGATAGGATAACAGCTGTGCCAAATCACCATTGAAACCTTGCCTGTATCCAGTGAATTGATTCAAGATTCCACTTGATGTCGTAGATGTGTATGGACTTTGTGTAGTCCATATCAATATCTCTGATATATTGACATTTATTTGCTCATTTGCATATAGGGTCGCTACTTGATTGAATAATCCCGTGATATAATTTGTTGTTGCTGCTGTTGACCCTTTATTATTATAAATATCATTATTTACTTCCAAATACAAACGAACACAATCGCTGAGGTCCCTCTTACTATCTTCATCTCTCAATTGTTCTGTTGTATATTCCAGATTTATGTCTTCAGTCTTACATTCAAATGAATTTAGATCCTGAATAGTTTGATCCTCATATGCTATGTGATATTGAGTATTTTCCAATTTTCCAATCACCATATTTCCTGAAAAGGTAGAAGAAGATACAAAACCCATAACTTCATCATCAAAAATCGATAGAGCAACAAGACTACTTTGATCTCCCTGAATTATACCTCTAAAGTGCTTTGCCAAAGGCATTTCAATAATCTGCATAGATGGGGCTACGCGGATAATGGCATCTCCCGCCAAAGGATTTACTTCCACTAATTCCAAAACAATGTTTTTGTCTCCTGTCGGTACTTCAATTTGGAGAAAAGACGCATCATCTTCAAGAACTTGTTTCAACTGATTCCTGTCAACAACCATGATCTCGCCTTCCTTCAATTCATCAGGAAGAACAATTTGATTTCTTTCGGATACTGTTTTAAATACTGAGACGGACTTAATCGCTACTCCAGAATGCGCTTTTCGCAAAAGATCAATAGGTCGAATATTTTGAGCCGTACAAATAAAAGTCATCATGGCCATTGCCATCCATAAAAAGTGTTTCATAAAAAATGGTTTTTTGAGGTTAATACTCTTTTAATAATAAATCATGCCTAATAAAATCAATAAAAAAATATTGCAATATTGTAAATTGATAATGCAATTTTAATACTAAAAAATATTTTAAAATAATAATAATCAATGAATTATGAAAAAATGGTCGTTTACCCTATCGAAAACTAAGGGTTAATCCTGATAAATTTCTTCACAGATTTCAAAAGAGATATTCCCTTTGTTAAAAACCTATATAAATAATGTATGTTCTTCAAAGTAAATTTGTAAAAATAATACTTATGCAATGCAAAGTTAAAGTAGGCGAAGCCATACCAAATTTTCAGGCATTTACTGATGATGGCATAGTCATTGATAGATCGTATTTTTTAGGATCTAAATTTGTCATGTTTTTTTATGGAACAGATGGATCTCCAACATGTACCAACGAAGCAAAAAGTGTTGCTGCAGTGTATGATAAATTGATGAAAAAAGGATATAAAGTTGTAGGAATAAGCAGAGACACGGTTAAAGCACATAAAAAGTTCCGACTGAAAGAAAATTTCCCATTCACATTAATTTCAGACCCCGAATTAGATATGCACAATGTTTTCGGTGTTTATGGTCCGAAAATATTTATGGGAAAAGAAGTAAACGGAATTTACAGAACCACATTTCTGACATCGGAAAATGGAATTATAACATCAATAATCGATAATGTAGTATCAAAATCGCATGGAGATCAAATCCTAAATACAATACAATCACTACAATGAAAGGTCAAGTGATAAAAATACATGCGGATACCATCCATAATGGGTATCAGTTCATAGAAAATTCTGTACTACTTGTTGACAGATCAGGCAAAATTCTATTATTGGATGATTACGAAAAACATGATTCATCATCGATATTGCACCTTGAAGGTATAGTGTGTCCTGGATTTATTAACACCCATTGTCACCTTGAGCTCTCTCATATGAAAGGTAAGGTTGACACAGGTACAGGGCTGATTCCCTTTATTCAGAAAGTAGTAAGTCAAAGAAATCATGATATTACTCAGATACATGACGCTATCCAATTAGCAGACACTGAAATGTTTGAAAATGGGATTGTGGCAGTGGGAGATATCTCAAATACATCAGACACCGTAGAAGTAAAAAATCATTCACCTATCTCATATTTTACTTTCGTGGAAATGTTTGACTTCTTGAGCCCTAGCCATACTTCCAAAATCATTGAACAGTATGAAGCCGTTTACAACTCTTTCTCTTCAAGTGTGAAAAATAAAATATCAAAAGTGCCACATGCACCTTATTCCGTCAGTAAAGGATTGTTTTCGTATTTGAATGATGCAAATCCGGATGGTAGTATAATCAGTATACATAACCAAGAAACTAAAGAAGAAAATGATATGTTTGTCAATGGAAATAAAGTATTTTTAGATTTCTTTTCAAACTTTGGCATTACTGATTCAACTTTTTCAATAACCGGCAAATCAGCAATTCATACCATTCTCAAAAATGTCAAGTCGACACTTACTCCATTGCTAGTGCACAACACTAACACTTCTGAATCTGACATCATAGCTGCAAATCAATATTTTGATAAAGTGTTTTGGGTTACATGCCCAAATGCCAATTTATATATTGAAAACAGCCTTCCATGCTACAAATATTTTATTAATCAAAATGCCCTTATGACAATTGGGACAGATTCATTGACATCCAATTGGAAACTATCTATTTGGGACGAAATCTGTACATTGAGAAAATATGCTTCTCACATTCCGCTAGAAAAAACCATTCGATGGGCAACTTTAAATGGGGCTATGGCCTTAGGAATGGATGATACATTAGGAAGTTTTGATATAAATAAAACTCCAGGCATTGTTCACATTGACCACCACAATAATGTAAAAAGGATCTTTTAAATTCTTCCTATTTCCAAATAAAATAATATCTTTACAAATTCAATTTTGCTCCAGAAAATCGCTTATCTTAGGATCTATAAACTTAATATTTCCAAATAATGTGAATATTTTAAACGATGAGACTGTTTTATATTTTTATTTTAATTGCTAGTGTTTTCAACATGATGCAATCCCAAAATGCTGTGGTAGGCACAGGATTTTCTGGTGGCTGGGGAGGAGGAAGTTGTCCTACTGGAAATGCTGATTTTAATTATCTGTCGCCCAGTTTCGGAACCAGTTTTGGGAGTGTACTAGCACCAAATGGCACCGGTGATCAATATTTTAGGTTTGGAATTTCATGGGATGCGACTAATGATCAAAGAACATTGACTATTGGTTCAGATGTCTCTATATCACCTGAAACAGTATATACTCTTAATAGCCAATGTACTACATCAGGGGCCTTAAAAATAAATATTACAAATACATCTGACAGATACGTTTTTAAAACTTCACAAGGTGGAACAAATCCTGAAGGAAAATTCATCATTTTTAAAGTAAGTGCTGATATAAAAAATGTACTAACCGTCAGCCAGTCACCACAAGTTAATAGCGTAACATCAACATCTCCTGTAACAGTATTAGCAACCACAGATGGTGTGTTACCTACTGGTCAAAAGGTATTTTTAAGATACACTACTAATAATTGGACATCATCATCCATTGTTTCCATGAATGGAATAGGTACACTTTTTTCTTGTCAAATACCCGCTCAAGCCGTCGGTACCACTGTAGAATATTATGTGCTTACATCATCGCCCACAGTAAGTTTGACATCTTCTAATGCAGACTTTTTTACGTTTAATGGTAATACCAATAATGGTTCTAATTATACCTACACCGTTACTGCTAGTCCTAAAGTCACTGTTAATCCGATTTTTCCTTCTCCAACGGATGCAGTTACTATTGATTTTTATGCCACAGGTACAGCATTAGCTGGGGCGAGTAAAGTATATTTTCATTCTGGAGTCTCGACCCAAATATCAAATCCAAAGAATTTTAATATAAATAAAGGTAATTGGGGTCAGGATGATGGAATAGGCGAAATGACTTCCATTGCTACAGACCATTGGCGTATTACTTTATCTCCTAGTTTGAGTGAATATTTTAATGTCAATGGAAATAATGACATTTTTGGACTCAATTTTTTATTTAGAAGTGCCGATGGAAACACAAAAGAAGATAATAGTGGTTCCAATTATTTTAATGCGGTCAATACAGGCACTTTCTTTATTTTAGAACAGCCAACACATTCTTCCATCTCAGCAGAAATAAATACCACTATCCCTGTGATGGCCACAGGTACATCTATTGCTGATTCTTGGATATTAAAAGATATCACCAATGGACAAAATATGATGGTGACATCAGTCAGTAATTCACTTAGTTTTAGTTATAATCTTCCTGTTACCACCGCTACTACCAAGAATTATAGCATAGAATACCATGTTGGAGCTTTGGTAAAAATAAAATATTTCACTATCATTGGATACTTAGCCCCGCAGGTAGTCGATAGGCCCACAGGGAAAAGATTGGGAATAAATTATCATTCAGATGATCCCACCAAAGCGACACTTATACTACATGCACCTACATACACTCGATATTTAAAAGGTACAGGTACACAAAGTGGAGTCAATACAACCCAAGCAAAATCATCGGTTCATGTTATAGGAGATTTCAACAATTGGACGCCTAGTCAATCCTATCTCATGCACGTGGATCATGATGGCTGGAATGGAAGTATAGATGCTGATAATGATGGCGATAGAGGAGATTACTGGTGGATTGAGCTTCAAGGTTTAGTTCCTGGGCAAGAATATGTATTTCAGTATTTAATTGATGGTCATTTGCAAGTGGGCGATCCTTATTGCGAAAAAATATCGGATCCAGATGATAGTAATATATCTTCTGCCATTTATCCCAATTTGATCAATTATCCGACTGAAGCTAATGATAGGGCATCAGTGCTTAAGACAAGCCAACAACCCTATTCTTGGAAAGCACCATTATTCACAAGTGTAGATAAACAAAAACTTCACATTTACGAATTGCATTTTAGGGATTTTACTGAAGACGGTACATATTTGTCAGCCATTGAAAAGCTGGATTATTTGAAAGGTTTAGGCGTCAATGCCATTCATGTAATGCCTGTTTCAGAGTTTGAAGGGAATAGCAGTTGGGGTTACAATCCAAATTTTTATTTTGCTCCAGATAAGGCATATGGTTCGTCTGAAGCACTAAAGCAATTCATCGATGCATGTCACAAAAGAGAAATTTTGGTTTTCAATGACTTGGTGCTGAATCACGCATTTTATTCTAATGTGATGGCAAAACTTTATTGGAATAATGTGTACCAAAGACCTGCTGATGACAATCCTTGGTTTAATCCACAACACAAAATGGTAAAAAGCGAAGCAGGCCATTGGGGTGCTGACTGGAACCATGAAAGTGTTCATACTCAAAATATGGTGGATTCGATACTTGGATTTTGGATAAGTGAATATAACTTCGACGGATTCCGATTTGACTTTACCAAAGGATTTGGACAAACAGATCCAAATAGTTTTCCTCCGGGAGATGACTGGGCTAGCAGTTTTAATCAGGATAGAATAGATTTATTAAAAAGAATGGTTAATAGAATGTGGTATTTTTATCCTGGTTCTATAGCTATATTCGAACATTTAGCGGAGTCATCAGAAGACAAAGCCTTGGCAGATCACGGTGTTCTTATGTGGAGTGGTGTAGGACATCATAACGATGTTAAAAGTTTCATTTTGGGTTATAATACTGACAACACCAATATTTATAATTCAGGAGTTTATAATGCCCCATCGCGTAATTTTAATGAACCACATTGGATGAGTTATGGAGAAAGCCATGATGAAGAGCGTTTGGGATATGAATTGATGCAGTTTTATAATGGGACTAAAAATACGTCTAATATGATAGACAGGTTGAAAATAGCATATGGTTTCAATCTTTTTTTCCCTGGACCAAGAATGACATGGCAATTTGGCGAATTGGGATACGATATAAGTATTGATTTCAATGGGCGAACTGGTGAAAAACCAGTGCATTGGGATTATTTTGAAGATGTAAAACGAAAAGAATTATACACATTAATCTCAAGAATATATAAGGTTCGTAATAGCCACAACATGTATTCGACCTATCCTGATTTCGGAAACATTGGATTAGGCGCTGGCAATATTGCTATTCCAAGAGTGATGCGTCTGTCTTCCACTGATGGCTATCATGCTATTGTTGTAGCAAATCTTGATCCGGCCTTGTCACACGATGTGACTCTTGGTTTTGATGTAATAGGTACTTGGTATATATATAATGGTGCGATTGATGAGCTAGCTTATGTGGTCAATTCTTCCAATCAAAACGGAACATACACATTACAACCATCTGAAATGATGCTCTTTACAAATTTTAAAATAGATGCATGTACTGATGTAAGAAACACCAATGACTCTGGTGATTATTCGCTTAGAAATGCTATAGATTGTGCTAATGATGGTGATGTGATCAAAATAGAATTTCCATTATTTGATAGTATTATTCAGCTAACAACACCCATAGTTATAGATAAGAATATAGAAATAGAGGGCTTTGAAAATCAAAACATTGTCATTCATGCCGATTTTTCTGGAAATTTATTTGAAATTTCACCAAATAAAACTGTCACTTTAAGAGGTGTCCAATTGCAATGTGCTGATGGAAATGGTAATGGTCGATGTATAATAAATGGAGGTAATCTAACTCTCGAAAATGTTTCAATGATAGATCCAAATAGTGTACATATTGGCTCTAGTGTGATGAATAATACAGGTGCTGATCTACAAATTTTAGATACCGTGGATATTAAAAAGTATTAATCTGGTAAGATCATTTAAAACTCCTCATCAAAGTGTTCTATCCTCACCTGAGTCGCAGTAGAATCAGTCATCGATTCATATTTATTACAATCTAGCTCAATGAGATCACCTTCGGGCTTCATAAAAATTCCATTTTTAGCATAAGGCAGCCTATTATCATTTTCAATTTTTGAAAGCAACTTCACAAAATATGGTCTAGCCATGACTGCACCTTGTCCGTCACTCAATGTGGTAAACCTAATAAATTCTTGATCACCACCGACCCACGTAGAAACCACCAAATCGGGTGTAAATCCCACAAACCATCCATCTTTGTAATCATTGGTAGTTCCTGTCTTACCAGCTACTTCCGTTTTAAATTGTGGTTGAATGGCACTCGCTACGTACTGTAGCATGTTCACTATAACATAATTATAAGTGGGATTTATGGCCTTCTTTTGTTCAGGTACAGCAGAATAAATGATACGGCCATTTTTATCTTCTATTTTTGAGACAAAGATGGGTTTTGTATGCACGCCTTCATTTGAGAAGGTAGTATAAGCACTTGCCATATCCATTGGTGATAGTTCAGGTGTACCCAAACATATAGATGGGTAATTGGGAATTTTTTGATTATCAATACCTAGATTTTGACAAAGATTTTTTACTGAATTTACATTTCCAATCTCTTTCATCAAATATACAGATACGGTATTCTTTGATTCCTTAAGGGCCTGTCTGAGAGTATAGCCTTGTCCTGAATACTTATTGTCTGAATTCGCAGGACACCAAGTAGTAGAAAGCTTAAAATTTGGATCGTTTGCTTGAATACATTGCCTGACATCACTCACTTTAAAGCAAGGTGACATAGCATTTTCTATGATTGCTGTGGAATAAATAAATGGTTTAAAAGTAGAACCCACCTGTCTATTTGCATTCACATGATCATACTGGAAGTATTTGTGGTTTATTCCACCAACCCAAGCTAAAATATTTCCACTGCGTGGGTCTATTGTAACAGTGCCAATTTGCATATGTTGAAGATGGTACTTGATACTGTCCATAGGCGTCATCTCTACTATTTTTTCACCGATATTATTGTAAGCAAATACATGCATTTTCGTTTTTGTATTGAATTCAGCATTGACTTTTTTCTGCATTTTATTCCATTGCGACTGCAGTATTGGCCACTGTTCACTTCCTAAAATACTCTGATAAATATCAAATTTTTGTTCAGAAATAGTTTTGTCTTTGAGTAATTTCTTAAGATGGGCTGCATTCTTTGATCCCTCAAACATCCGAAAAATATCAGCATCAGTTATAGAAAATCCTTCATGTGAATTTGAAATTTCATTGAAAATTTTTGTCATATATTGATTCTTAATCCGCTTATACCTATCTGAATCCTTCATCATTTGGATTAAAGCTTTCTTTCGAATTTCAGACTGCTCTTTGTCTGCACCATAAGTCAATATATCTTTACCATTCCAAACTTTAAAATATTTGGCTTGTAGTTGGGCCATATGTTCCATCATAGCCTCTTCCGCATATTTTTGGATACGAGAATCAATTGTAGTATATATTTTAAGTCCATCAACATATAAATTATATTTACTGCCATCTGGTTTACGGTATTGATCTTGATCTAATAGATTTTTCAACCATTTTGTCGCTTCTGATCTAAAATAAGGTGCTATCCCATCATAATGTACTTCGCGTTTGAAATTTTCACTGCTGATGTTTTTCACGCGTTTGTTTAGGTATTCGTCTTCTGTGAGGTATTCATTTTTTACCATTTGCTTCAAGACTACATTTCGCCTAGAAAAGGCATTTTCAGGATATATATGTGGGTTATACAATCGTGGGTTTTTCAGCATTCCCACCAAAACTGCTGCTTCTTCCACATCCAAATCTTTCTGATCCTTGCCAAAATACGTTTTTGAAGCAGCCCCTATACCAACAGCATCATATAAAAAATCACTTTTATTTAGATACATTGCCAATATTTCTTCCTTTGTATATCGTTTTTCAAATTCTATGGCTATAACCCATTCTTTTAATTTTTGCCAAACCCTTTTTACAAAATTTTTTGATCGCTGTGTAAAAAACAGCTTTGCTAATTGCTGGGTGATGGTACTTGCTCCACCTTTATTGCCCATGTAAAAAATAGCTCGCATGGTGGCTCTAAAGTCTATTCCTGAATGGCTGTAAAAACGCTCGTCTTCAGTTGCAACCAAGGCCTTTACCAAAACTGGATTGATTTCTTTTGGTTCGACCCACTCTCGATTAAATTTGAATACTTTTCCAAATACTACATTATCTGAAGATATAAAATTTGAAGCTATTTCATATTTAGGATTCTCTAACTCTTCTGTATCTGGCAATAGTGTTTTTGAAATAAATAGGAAAATTGAACTTACAATCACGATAAAACTAATCAGAGCTATAATAATCCATTTCAAATATTGCGAATTCGAAGAGGAATTTTCTACTTTCTTATGAGATGACATATTTGAACATGAATTTAACCATATTTAACCATAATAATATGCCAAATGTTGTCTTCCAGATATTCTATTCCTTGGTCTATAAACCCTAGAGAAGCGTAATATTCATTCAGATATTTTTGTGCACCTATTTTTATTGGATATTTGGGATATAATTTATTTAGAGTTTGTATTGCTTCTTGGAGCATAATTTTTCCAAAACCATAACCTCTTACTTCTTTTGAAGTTATCACTCTACCTATAGATGTAAATCCTGGATATGACACACCTTCTGGTAAAAGTCTACAATATGACACAATTTTTCCTCCATAAAAACCCAATAAATGCAGACTTTTCTGATCCTTATTATCCAAATCCATATATGGGCAAGTTTGTTCCACTACGAAAACTTCTTGCCTCAATCGTAATATTTCATACAATTCATCCAATGAAAGATCATAAAATGTTCTTATCAATAGTGAAAATTGGTTGCTTGACATATCACACTTTATGAATGGGATTTTTTCAGCTGATATTTGCCTATGCAGCCTATCGAAGTTTGTGATTCTTGAATGTCATTAAAATGGATACATTCCAGATCCTGAGAATGAAATATATGTTGATATGGCATTTTTAGAGAAGATGGATTGATATTCCTTCTGCTATTTTCCAAATTGGCGATAGTGCGAAAATTCATAATATCAAATGACCAATAAACTTGATTAAATTCTCCACTTACAATGGTATACTGTAGATCTTGTATTATTTTTTCAGAAAGTGTATTTAATTCATTCAGTGAAGCTTGTCTACTGATAGAATTTAAAGCGGGTGTGATGTAAGCGGAATAGAGATTGAATACCACATCATTTTTCTTAATTGCAAATTTATAATTTGGTACCATATCTGACTTAATTGTATCAATCATCAGAATTGGCAGCGAAGAAAATATCGCTTTACCGAATACATCATCTCGCGTATCTGTAAATGAATATTTCTTAAATTTTTTTGAAACATCGTTTAATATATGATCCCAATCAGGTGTGTATTCATATAAAACAATAGTCTCAATACTGGTATCTTTGACAAAACTCCATAAAACATCTTCACTATTGATCATAGATAAATTGATATGGGCAACGCTTAAATTTATCTCTTCATTTCTTATTGGATCCTTAAGATTTTCATTGGAAGCATTTTTTAAAAATAGAGCCATGATACCCGCACAACCAAAACTTGTAAACAAGACTATTCTGTTGTTTATTATCAAGCCTATAAATCCAGATAGCAAAAGAAACAACATAATATGCACCAAGTAATCTTGGATGTCTCTGAAAAAACGGGTCTGTGGCATGAAAATTATACTCATTGTGATGAGTATGAAAATGGATGCAATGACTCGATTACCTAAATCAAGGTATTTTTTCATCAACTATTATTAATTTATGATGACAATGGCATGTTTGAATTCCATTACATCACCGTCTGGATGAAAAAATCTTGAGAATACGACATAAATTCCCGTTCTCAACCTGTCGAAATCCATAATAGTGCCATCCCATTTTATAAATCCTGATGTACCTAACAAGGTATTATTCTGTATATCTCCTATGAAAGAACCTTCTGGATCATACAGTTTCATTGTAGCAAGAAAACCTGATTTGGATAGATTATAATTGAATGATACAAAATCTTCAAACCCATCCCCATTTGGGGAGATTGAAGTAATATCGGGTGAGAACACTTCATTCACCCCTACGCTAGACGTTTTGTCATTCGAATTTTTATATCCAGGCGTGGCAAATAATACATTAGCTGCTGCTGAATGCCAATTATTTGCATCATTGGTCTGCCCAAATAAATTTATTTTTTCAAGGCTGACACCTTTCGTATTATCGAGCAAAATATAATGTAATTCTTGACTGTAGTCAAAGGAATCTAGCGTGATACTTTTATTTTCTATTGTAGAAATAATACTAAAATTAGCTGCATCAATGTTGAAAGATGGAAGGTCTGTCTCTAAAAACCTAGCTTCTTCATTAGGTTTATAAGTATCTTTCAAGTGTAATGTGTCTTCAGTAACAGCAATGTACTCTCCTGGATACAGAATTGACTTGGATGTGATGACCTTACTTTCATTTTTTTGGCTATTCCTGATTACCAATCCATCCAAGGTCAAAAACTTCGTAGAATTATTATACAGTTCTAAAAAGTCTTTCCCACCAGTATAGGGATCTGATAGCACTTCTGAAATAAGTAAATCACCCAATGCCGGTTTTACTGCCAATACAAAATTTTGATATTGCAAAGCACTGACATTACTTGCATAATCTCTTAGACCTGAGACATTCAAGGTGTATAATATGCCACTTTGAAGTGTATTTTTATCGAAATCCAAAACAACGCTATTTGGTGTACCTAATGAGTATTGAATCGTTTTAGGCTTTATATTACCAGGTTGAATGATATAATTCTCAACATCTTTTGCGGATGCCTCAGTGATTGGCTCCGAAAAAGACAATGATAATTGGGTATCATCAATTGCTACAAAATCTACCAAAGTTGGGGCAATACTATCTTTTACTATGGTTCTAATAACCAAATCATCATAGAAAAATTTATCAGCTCTCGTAGATGTATAATTGGCAAATATCCCAAAATATGCATTGTCGGGAGCGAATAATGAAGCATCACTAAAAGCTAAATCCGTTTCTAAATAAGAACCGTCCACATAATTAGTCCGAATATCCCAATATCCATCTCTATAAATCTTGCATTGAACCCATACATCGGCAGGGTCAGAAGCCATTGACCCTAAAGTACCTGTTGCCATAAGTGTGGAAACGCCATTCACTAACTTATATAGCATCAATGCATCATTACTCCCATTTTCTCCTACCTTTATATAATAGCCATTCGCTTGACTTTCAATAGGATTGTCTAGAATAAGATAAATTTTTGAATAGTTATCACCGGAAGGTGCAAATGCCATTTTGAGGTAAAATCCAATTTCAATACTATCCTTTGGCATCGTATAAGACCTGTATATATAGGATGAGCCAGCATTTGATGTTTTGAGCTGTAACATATTGTCCGTAACAGTAAAATTACTGACATCTCCAGCCCAGCCTTCATTCCAAGAATTGGAACTAAAGTCTTGCTCATATTGGCTAAATAAACAATTTTGATGGAATATTGATAAAAATACGATAAGGACTAAAAATATTTTGTCTCTTATAATCAATGAAACTCTATCTTTGCGGCCGCAATTAGATAGGATATAAATACGTTTGAAAGTATGGTATTGATTCATATACACATTCGCTATAAGGAATGAACAAAGATAGTGAGAATATCAATATCATTTTGAATTGAGTATCAATTTGGTTAAAATTAATAATTGGATTTCATGAAAATAGCAGTTGTTGGGGCAACAGGTTTAGTAGGAAGCGTTATGAATAAGGTATTGGAGGAGTTTGATTTGCCCATAGAAACATATATGCCTGTAGCATCAGAACGATCTGTAGGGAAATCTGTCTCTTTCAAAGGTACAGAATATAAGATCATATCTATGCAAGATGCAATAGCGGCTAGACCTGACATTGCTATTTTCTCAGCAGGAGGTCAAACTTCGCTTGATTGGGCACCTAAATTTGCTGATGCAGGTTGCACGGTTATTGACAATTCCAGTGCTTGGCGTATGGACCCTACAAAAAAATTGGTCGTACCTGAAATTAATGCTTCAAATCTCACTAAAGAGGATAAAATAATTGCCAATCCTAATTGTTCAACAATTCAACTTGTGATGGCTTTATGGCCATTGCATGAGGCTTATCAGATTAAGAGAGTGGTAGTATCTACATATCAATCTTTCACTGGAACGGGAGTAAAAGCGTTAAAACAATATGAGGCCGAAAAACAAAACATTGCCTTGACTAAAGAAGAAATGGCCTACCATTACCCAATATTTGCCAATTGTATTCCACAATGTGATGTCTTTCTAGACAATAAATATACAAAGGAGGAAATGAAGTTGGTCAATGAAACTCAAAAAATCATGAATGATCCTAGTATAAAGGTTACTGCAACTGCTGTGAGAGTGCCAGTAGATGGTGGCCATTCTGAAAGTGTTAATGTGGAATTTTCAAAACCTTATAACTTGGATGATGTTTATAATTTGTTTGGGAAAACGTCCGGAATCACATTGAAAGACGATATTAAACAGCATTCATATCCAATGCCTCTATATGCAAAGGATAAAAATGATGTATTTATTGGTAGAGTACGTAGAGATGAATCCATTGAAAATGGCTTAAATATGTGGATTGTAGCTGACAATCTCAGAAAAGGTGCTGCAACTAATGCTGTTCAAATCGCGAAGTATTTAATAAATCATAATTTGGTATAATTTTAGCAATAATATACATTTACATAGTTTTTATAGAATTTTAAAGCACACGGAAATGAGACGTAAGTTAGTACTTTGGGGAGCAAATGAAAAAGATGAAAAAATCTTAGTAGCATTGGAATTGCTTGAAAAGCAAAATGAAGTAGATATTTATACTTTTGATGAGGCATCCGCTACTGAAGCCTTTTTTAAGGATATGAGTGACAATTGGGTGAATGACAAAGATGTGGAATTTCCACAGCATTTTCAAAAAATTGTCAGAAAACTTTCTGTCACAGATAGCATCCTACCTGATCATATAAAGGTAGATAAATCTGATCAAATCAATAGAGCACAAACAGAGTGGCACTTTGTGGTACTTTCTTCAAAGTTATATGAAATGTACAAATCAGAACTTGAAGAAATTAAAGAAAAGGTAACAAGCCTGACTTCTTTTGATAATGCTACATGGACAGACCTCAAAAACTTCTGGTCAAAAGTCCAAAATCAAGTCAATGATAAAAATCTTTTTAGAGAGCAAGGTGCTGCTTTAAGAGATAAAACCAATCATTTATTTGATATTATGAAGGAGTTCAAAAAGTCTCTTGATAGTGAATTCGAACAACAATCTAAGTCATTTTTGGAGACTATAAAAGGTGAACTTACAGAGATTGAAAATAAAATTGAAAATGGTTTTGGATTAAGTCCACTCTTTGAAGACCTTAAAAAGATTCAAAATAACGCAAAGGATATCAAATTTACGCGAGACGACAGAAATGAAATTTGGAAAAGTATCGATGAAGCCTTTAAAAAGTTAAAAGAAAAACGAGGTAACCAAGGGGGCGGAGGAAATAATCAAGTGGCCCGTTTGGAAGCTAGATACAATGGATTAATAGCAGCAATGCAAAAAATGAAAAGATCCATTGACATGGATAAAAAAGACCTAGACTATCAGAATAAAAAAGTGGAAGATAGTGATGGACAACTTGAGTCATTGCTTCGACAAGCCAAGATAAACATGATTGACGAAAGGTATAAATCCAAACTTGAGAAATATCAAGATATGGAAAAAACCAAAGCGGAGATCGAAAGCAAATTGGAAAAAGAGCGTAAACGCGCATCCAAAGCTGAAAAAGTAGAAGTAGCAAAAGACCTAGTCAAACAAAAAATCGCATCTGACATCTCAGAACAAGCAAAACAATTAGAACCAATGTCAGAAAGTCTAGCTAAAGCAGCCACAGAAATAGTAGAATCAAAAAAGAAAAAGGGAAGTGGAATGTTGGCCAATTTAGCCGAGTCCGCAGCCAACTTTATGGAGGATGTAGTCGATTCTGCTAAAGCAGTAGCTGAAGTGGTGGGCGATAAACTGGAAGATATTTCTGACAAAGCAGAAGATGTGTTTGAAGATGTCAAAGACAAAGCAGATGATGCTTTTGAAAATTTAGCTGATAATGCGGATTCAAAATTTAATCAAATAAAGGAAGATGTAGTAAATGCCTATGAGAAAGCTGAATCCGTAGTAGAAAATATATCCGACAAAGTGGAAGATAAATTGGAAGACGCTATTGACGCAGCAAAAGAAAAATTTGCTGATACTTCAGAAGATGTTGCCGAAGTAGTGAATGATGCTACATCAGAAGTGGATAAAAAAAGCGATGATGATACGCTCGAATTAAAACAGCCTGAAGTATAGTTAAACCAGGCAAAAAATTGAATTAAAAAGAAATGCCTTAGTGAGAAATGTAAATTTGTGACATTTTCACTAAGGCACTTTCTGTATATAAAGACTTGCAATCATCAAGTAAAAAAGCGAGGTCGAATTTTCATTCGCACCCCGCGTAACCCCAAAAAACCAATTGAAAAACAATTTAATTTTAATCCACTTTTGGAAATTTGTGTATTTTATCAATCTATAATATGACGCTTGCATTTTTGAAAGACACATTTTTTTTAACTATTTATTAAAAAAAATTTTGAAAACAAAAACTTCTTTTTTCTGCAAGGAATGTGGGGCAGAATCTGCTAAATGGATTGGCAAATGTCCCTCTTGTGGTCAGTGGAATACCTATATTGAAGAAGTGTTGCAAAAAAAGTCAAATCAAGCGCACTCATGGGCAAAAGATCAAAGACATGAACATCCCTTACCAGTGCCAATCAGTGAAATTGGTGTCACCCCTACTAAAAGATTAAATACTGGAAGTGGCGAACTTAATCGTGTTTTGGGAGGTGGTTTGGTGCCAGGTTCTATCATTTTAATTGGTGGTCAACCGGGTATAGGAAAATCCACTTTGATGCTTCAAGTAGCATTATATCAAAAAAATAATGTGCTTTATGTTTCGGGTGAAGAAAGTGGCGAACAGATAAAAATGAGAGCTGATCGCATCAGACACACAAATCCGACCTGTTTTATTCTCACTGATACCAATGTCCAAAGTATACTTCAGACAGCTATAAAAATGAATCCGTCGATGATCATCATTGACTCCATTCAAACCCTTCAAAGCCATCTCATCGAATCTACCCCTGGCAGCATCTCACAAGTCCGTGAATGTACTGGAGAATTGCAACGTTTTGCGAAAGAAACCAATATTCCTGTGTTTGTCATAGGGCATATTACTAAAGAAGGCGGGATTGCAGGACCAAAACTATTAGAGCATATAGTGGATGTTGTTTTGCAGTTTGAAGGAGACCAACATTATGCTTATAGGATACTCCGCACATTAAAAAATAGATTTGGTTCTACGGATGAAATAGGTATTTATAGTATGGATATAGGAGGACTTCGTGAGGTCTCAAATCCTTCTGAAATGCTTATCTCTCCAGATGATTCTGCATTGAGTGGCAGCACCATAGCGGCTTCGATAGAGGGCCTAAGGCCGCTGATGATAGAGACACAAGCCCTAGTTAGCCCTGCGATTTATGGAAACCCACAGAGATCTGCGACAGGATTCGATTTGCGGAGATTGGCAATGTTGCTAGCAGTTTTGGAAAAAAGGTGTGGTCTTCCATTTGTTCAGAACGATATATTTCTCAATCTGACAGGTGGCATAAAAATTATGGATCCCAGTATAGATTTAGCCATTATTGCAGCTTTGATATCGTCTTTACAAGGCATACATGTTAGTAAGAAACTGTGTTTTGCTGGAGAAGTAGGTTTGTCTGGTGAAATTCGGCCAGTCACCAGGATCGATCAACGTATACAAGAAGCTTCTCGTCTGGGATTTGAAAAAATTTACATTTCAAAATATAAGGCAGAAGCACTAAAAAATAAAAAATTTGATGTAGAAGTGATTTTACTTTCAAAAGTAGACGATTTATTGACAGAAATCTTTGCATAAATGGACACATTTGATATTGGGCAACCTATAAAAAGTCATATTTTTCCTACAAAAGGAGATGAATTGTTCAGTATTTTAATTCCATCTTGGAAGAATTTTGCGCATTTGAAATTGCTCATCGAATCGATAAGAAAAAATAGCTCCTATCCACACCAAATCTGTGTGCATCTCAATGGAAATAGCCCTGAAAGTGAATTTTATTTAAAAAATGAAAATATATCATACACAATCACACAAGAGAATGTTGGAGTTTGCCTAGGTACCAATTCCGCTTCTACTCTAGCTACCTGTGATTATATACTTATATTAAATGATGATATGTATGTAGCTCCAAAATGGGATTTCTACTTATATGAACAAATTCAAAAAAGAAAGGATAATTTATGGTGTATAAGTGGTACCATGATTGAATGGCAAAATAAAAACAATCCTTGTGTCATAGTCAGTCAAAACTTTGGTTCAGATGCAATCCAATTTGATGAGTCATTATTCTTGAGCAAATATAACACCTATCTGCACCAAGATTGGAATGGATCACAATGGTATCCTTTAGTTGTTCATAGATCAGTTTGGTTAGCTGTGGGTGGATTAAGCATTGAATTTTCACCAGGTATGTATAGTGATCCTGATTTCATGATGAAATTATGGAAGATTGGTATTAGGGACTTTATGGGTGTGAACCAAAGTCGAGTTTATCATTTTATGTCAAAATCTACCGAGAGAGTGAAAAAAAATGACGGCAAAACCCAATTTTTATTAAAATGGCAGATTTCCAATTCTACCTTTCTCAAATATTATCTGCGATTAGGCGAAACATATAGTGGTAAACTGGAAAATCCGGATACCAAGGCAATCAAATGGATTCTATTAAAGGATAGACTAAAAAAACTGGGACTACTTATGTCTTAATATCCACTAGCGCATAATCAATAACTTCCTGCATTGTTTTAACATACTGAAAGTGCAATCCTTCAATATAATCCTTCGGTATCTGATCCACATGTCTTCTGTTATCTTCACAAAGTAAAATGTGAGTCAGCCCAGCACGCTTAGCAGCAAGTACTTTCTCTTTTATACCTCCTACAGGTAATACTTTGCCTCTCAATGTAATCTCACCTGTCATAGCAAGATGGCTTTTTACTAGCCTTCTCGTAAATGCAGATGTAATGGCAGTCAACATAGTCACACCTGCACTTGGGCCATCTTTGGGTATGGCACCTTCTGGTACATGGATATGGATGTCTGTTTTTTCGAATGCAGGACTTTCTATACCTAAGTGCTCGGCATGGGCCTTGATGTAACTTAAGGCAGTGGTGGCAGATTCTTTCATCACATCACCAAGATTTCCTGTAAGTGATATACTGCCTTTACCAGGATTTGTGCTAGCTTCAATAAAAAGAATATCGCCACCTACTCTAGTCCATGCCAATCCGACAGCAACACCAGGCATATCTATCGACGTGTACATATCATTATCAAATCTGATAGGACCTAATGCATTGATTACATCATGCTCCGTCAATTTTGGATTATAAGATTCATGAGTTGCCACTTTTTTGGCAATAAACCGCATGACGCCAGCGATCATTCTTTCAAGGCTTCTCACACCTGCTTCTCTCGTGTATCTATCTATCAAAAATCGCATGATAGTAGGACTAATCGTGACATCTTTGAGCTTTAGGCCATGTTCTAGTATTTGCTTTGGTAGTAGGTGACGTTTGCCGATTTCTTCCTTTTCTTCCATAGAATATCCACTTATATCTATGATTTCCATTCTATCCAATAATGCAGGTTGGATATTTTGAAGTGAATTGGCAGTAGCGATGAAAAGCACTTTTGACAAGTCATACTCAATATCCAGATAATTGTCATGGAAAGTTGAGTTTTGCTCGGGATCCAAAACTTCTAATAGTGCAGATGATGGATCCCCTCGAAAATCTTTACCTAATTTATCTATCTCATCTAATAAAAAGACAGGATTTGATGTCTTCGATTTTTTAATGGATTGCAGTATTCTGCCCGGCATTGCTCCTATATAGGTCCGCCTATGACCACGGATTTCACTCTCATCATGGAGCCCACCTAAAGCCATTCTAATAAATTTTCTATTCAGAGCCGTAGCAATACTTTTTCCAAGACTTGTTTTACCCACACCTGGAGGGCCAACTAAGCATAATATTGGGGCTTTCATATCACCTTTCAGTTTTAAAACTGCCAAATGCTCTAGAATTCTCTTTTTTACATCATCCAGACCAAAATGGTCTTTATTCAATACTTTTTCCACTCGAGAAAGATTGAAATTATCCTTAGTTTTTTCATTCCAAGGTAATTCCAACATAAACTCTAGATAACTCAATGTAACTGAATACTCTGCTATTTGTGGATTTATACGCCTAGCTTTGGTGATTTCACTCTCGAAAGCTTCTTTGGCATGAGTAGGCCAATCTTTCTTTTGCGCACGTTCAAAAAGTTTATTTAATTCTGCATCCTGGGGATTACCGCCTAATTCTTCCTGAATAGTTTTTAATTGCTGATTTAAAAAATATTCTTTTTGTTGCTTTTCTAGATCACCCCGCACTTTATTTTCGATCTGATCTTTGATCTGCAACAATTGCAACTCTTGATTCATGATTTTGATGATATTCTCGGCTTTCACGATGTAATCATCCGTTTCAAGAATTTCTTGTTTCTTTTCGACAGTCAGGTTCAGATTTGACGCAATAAAATTGATAAGAAAACCTTTGTTCTTTATATTTTTCACCATCAGCTTTGCCTCAGTCGGGATATTTGGAGACAACTCTATGATTTTCTGTGAATATTCCCTTATAGTCGAAATCATAGCATTGAACTGAATATTTTTCAATGGAACTTCATCATGTAATGGAGTGATTTCGGCTTCAAGATATTTCTCATTTGGGATAAAATTCATTGGCTTGAATCTTTTTCTCCCTTGCAATATTGCAGTGGTACTCCCATCTGGCATTTTTAAGATTTTCATAATCCTAGCGATAGTTCCCACCTTGTAAAGCCCGTCAGCGTCAGGGTCTTCACTTTCCATATCTCTCTGGGTCAAAACACCTAAAAATTTGTCAGTTTTGTCTGCCCTTTGAAGGGCTTTGATGGATTTATCTCTACCGACAGTAATAGGAAACACCACACCAGGAAACAAAACTGTATTCTTCAATGCCAATATTGGCAATTGGTTTTTATATTCTTCATCAAATTTTAATTCATCATCTTCCATACTGAAAACAGGTAAAAAATCACCTTCTTCTTCCATCACAGGATTCAGAATCATGTTTATATTTTGAAACATTCCACTCATTTTATCCAATTATACTTTACTCAATGTGAGTTTTTTAATCATCAACCTTTGTTCCATTCAAACAGTAGAAGAAAACATAAGCAATTTTGGCGGAAATTATTATAACAACAGCCAAATTGTCATGCTATCTATGAATTGTAAAGTCAACTTTCTTCACCAATTTCTGGTCTAGGCACTGCAATCGGATTAAAACCAATAACATTTTTCTGTGGTTCATCATCATCATAGTCTTCCCACTCCGTAATTGCTTTAATAAAGTTTTCCATATGCCTTATAATAAATGGCACATTCAATTCATCTGGTCTTAAAATTTCTATTATGACTGGTGGTTTTTGTTCACCATAACCTTCTATATGCGGATTGACAATCATCACCATAATTTTACCATTAAATAACTGCTGGTAAATAAGTGATCCATTTGATTTTATCATGATGCGTTTGACATCGGTATTTTCATAATTTTGAGACAACCCGCTGGAGGTATTTCCCAAATCCAACACAATAGCTTCTAGATTTTCAACTTCAGATCTAATATCAATTTTTACCTTTGGAAGTTGAATGGATGTAATAATTTCTTCCAATGTTGAAACTATCAATGGCTTTACTTCATCTACCCACAGTTTTCTATATGTGATCGTATTTGATAAGACAGATGTATACTTATTTACTTTTGAAAGGAGGTTTGACAATTCCATAAATTTTAATTTTGTTGTTTGTCTTAAAGTTTGCTGGTGAGCAAAAGTTCGAGACTGGTATATTTTACTCCGAATCTCTTGCTTAGATATTCATTTGTAATACTACCTTTATAGGCATAACAACCATGTCGTATTCCATGGTTTTCATATAATAAGGCATCAATATTTTGCTCAGCGCCTATTCTTAATAATAATGGTGTAATAATGTTGCTTATAGCCATTGATGCTGTTCTACTCACTTTTGAAGCAATATTTGGTACACAATAATGTATGACACCATGTTTGATGAAAGTAGGTGCATCCAGAGTTGTCATCTGGGAAGTTTCAAAGCAACCTCCTTGATCAATGCTGACATCTATGATTACAGAACCACTTTTCATTTGCATGACCATTTCTTCCGTTACCAAAATAGGTGTTCTGCCACTTTTACTATGGATGGCTCCAATGACCACATCTGCACTCGTAAGCTGATAGGCAAGATACACAGGATTAATTGTGGATGTATGAAGATGTCTTCCTACCGTATTCTGAAGTCTCAATAATTTAGCAACATCATTGTCAAAAACTCTCACAGAAGCTCCTAAACTTATTGCAATTTTTATAGCTGACTCCGCCACTGAACCTGCACCAAGAATCACGATTTTTGCAGGAGGTACTCCAGCTATCCCTCCCAAAAGTACTCCCCGACCGCCTTTCATGGCATTATTCAGATATTCTGCTGCCGTGAGTACTGCGCTAGTACCCGCTATCTCACTCATGACTCTCACAATGGGGTAGGTACCATCCTCTGCCTGTAAATACTCCATGGCTACCGCTGTGATTCTTTTTTGGCGGATCTGATCTAAATAATTATCTTTCAGAACTGGCAATTGCAAAGGAGATATAAGTACTTGATCTGGATGCATTAGCTTAATTTCCTCTTCTGTAGGTGGTGCTATTTTGACCAAGATCTGTGATTTATATACTTCTTCCTTGGTTGGCAAAATGATAGCTCCCGCTTCAGAATAGTTTTGATCGCTAAAATTTGATGCTTTTCCTGCACCACTCTCAATTACTATCTGGTGACCGTATCCTACTAGAGTCCTGATAGAACTAGGTACTAATGAAACTCTTTTCTCATTCAATATTGTCTCACAAGGTACTCCTATGGTGAGCTTCTTTTTCTTCTCGCTGATAGCCAAAGTCTCAACTTCCGTAACATAATGTCCCTCAGTGAAAAAATCACCAAAAATTATGGGTTTCTTAGGCTCGATCATGATTTGTTACATCTTCCAAAAAAGACAAAGCTAATCAATATTACATTTCTATATCCAAAGTTTGACATTAAAATTCAGTTTATCATTCAGGTTGCAATAAAAATCCGTGTACTTCATTGATTTTTTTATGAATATCTTGGATTTTATCTGTATGATATTGTTCAAAACTATCTTTCAAATCTTCAAATCCTAAGTGTGCGTAATACTGCCATATTTCTTGTATATCTTGAAAATTTAATTTGAAAGGTGGAAAAATTGGATTGTCCGAAATAGCTGTCACTGACTTTTTACTTTGATCGGTTATTACTCGTTTGAATACTACACCATCCATTTTTGTTATGATGACATAAGTCATTCCAGATTTGATATTTTTTAGATTTTCGACGTAGGTACATATCACAATCGAACCAGATTTCATTGGCAACATGCTATCTCCTTGTATCTGAAATCCACGATAGGTACCTTCTGGAATGCCTGGAAAAGATATTTTAGGGAGCTCTTTTATAAACTGGGGATTACCAAAGTATTCTACGTAACCTGCTTCAGCTTTTGTGTCAACTAATTCAATGTTAGTCCTATTTTTACTGTCTACACTGATGGCCAAAATTCGCAATTCTTCATTGCGCAAGACTTCCAAATCTTCTTCTTCCAATCTCTTCTTGAGGAGGGCGTCCAATGAGATATCAAAGACATCTGATACTTTCACTAAAGTTTCATTGCTCATTTGTGTATGCATTCTTTCATAATCACTAAGCGATGTTCTGGTCACATTCAACTTATCTGCGAGTGCTTGTTGTGACAATTTGTATTTTGCCCTTAGAAATTTTAAATTTTCACCTATCCACATGTACAAATGCTCTGATTAATGGCAAATGTAATAAAAACACACAGATAAATGCAAATTTTTTCGACAGTATTGCATCTTAATCATCAGGATAATTGGAAGCACAGCATACAAAATCTCATAACAGAATATTCAAAACTATCTGAAAATGTATTCTTTCCAAACTCCAAATACAAAGCCAAAATTATTAGTCTTAGGTATCAATAAAGGGTGGAATTTGGCGATATAGATTGATCAAACACTAAAACTCTCCCCGCATCCACAGGTGCGTGAGGCATTGGGATTATTAAAGACAAATCCTTTTCCATTCAGTCCGCCAGAAAATTCAAGTGTGGTGTCGAATAGGTATAAAAAACTTTTTAAATCGGTGACAACTTTCACACCATTGTCTTCAAAAACTTGATCATTGGGTTTGGATTCATTGTCAAAATCCATGACATAAGTAAGACCTGAGCAACCTCCACTCGTGACGCTGACTCTTACGAAATAATCCTCTGATAGGTGTTTTTCATCAATGATCTCCCTTATTCGCTCCTTGGCGGTGTCTGCTACATAAATCATAACAACTTCAATTATGATTCTATTAAAACAGGATCATTTTTCTTTTTATAATCTGCTATGGCACTTTTTATTGCATCTTCTGCCAAGACAGAACAGTGTATTTTGACTGGAGGTAAAGCTAATTCTTCCACAATTGCCATATTGTCAATAGCAAGTGCGTCTTCAATTGACTTTCCTTTCAGCCATTCGGTAGCTAATGATGATGATGCTATAGCAGATCCACACCCAAAGGTTTTAAATTTTGCATCTACTATGGTATTAGTGGACTCATCAACCTCAATCTGAAGTCTCATGACATCACCGCATTCAGGTGCCCCAACCAAACCCGTTCCTACATTTTTTTTGGATTTGTCCAATGTACCAACGTTTTTTGGATTTTTGAAGTGATCTAATAATTTATCTGAATATGCCATTGTTATGTTTTTTTTTGATGTTTAAAATGATTAATGTTCTGACCATTCCACTGTGGAAAGGTCGATGCCTTCTTTGTACATTTCCCAAATAGGGCTTAAATCTCTCATGTGATTGACACCTTCCGTTACAGCTTTTATAGCAAAATCTACATCTTCATCGGTGGTAAATCTTCCTAAAGAAAATCTGAGTGAAGAGTGCGCCAAATCATCACCTAATCCTAAGGCTACCAAAACATATGATGGCTCTAATGATGCTGAAGTACAAGCAGAACCTGACGAAACAGCCATATCTTGATTGAACGTCATCATAAGACCTTCACCTTCCACATGCTTAAATGAGATATTAGTCACATGGGGCATTCTATGCTCTTTATTGCCATTGACATACACCTCCTCAAGGTTTTGCATAAATGCTGACTCTAATCTATCTCTCAGTTTTGATAGCCTGTCTGCATCTTGATACATTTCCTTTTTTGCTATCGATGCTGCCTCTCCAAAGCCCACAATTCCAGGAACATTCAATGTGCCTGATCTCATACCTCTTTCATGTCCTCCTCCATCTATCTGAGCCGTTACTTTTACACGTGGGTTTTTTCGACTCACATATAAGGCACCAACGCCTTTCGGTCCATACATTTTGTGTGCTGTAAATGCCATGAGGTGCACACCTACTTCCTTGGGATGCACAGGAATTTTTCCTACAGCTTGTGTCGCATCACTCATTAAAAGAACTCCATGTTTTCTACAAATATCACCAATCTCTTTCATGCGCTGAATGACACCTGTTTCATTATTGGCCCACATGACAGATACCATGATAGTCTTATCAGTTATGGCATCTTCAAGCGCTTGCAAATCTAACATTCCGTCATTCATCACATCGAGATAAGTGACAGTGCCACCCATTTTTTCGATTCTTTTGCAAGAATCCAAGACTGCTTTGTGCTCCACTTTTGTGGTGATGATATGGTTTCCCTTGGAAGCATACATTTCAAAAACTCCTTTCAAAGCCAAGTTGTCTGATTCAGTCGCACCTGATGTGAAAATGATTTCTTTTGGGTCTACTTGTATCAAATCAGCTATTTGATCCCTTGCATAATCCACCGCTTCTTCTGCCTGCCAACCGTACGGATGGTTTCTACTAGCGGCATTACCAGGAATAGTATAAAAATAAGGCAACATGGCTTCAACTACCCTCGGATCTGTAGGTGTCGTAGCATTGTTATCTAAATATATGATGCGATTGTTCATCTGTGTATTTTTATTTATTATTAATGGTCAGATGGAATCTTTGATAATAAATAATCATTGGGGTTTTGAATCTACCTATCGTCGGGCAGATAAAATACCATGATTATTTTTTATGTCGATTTCATGATCTCTTGATAAATTGTGATAGTAAGACAATCTATTCTTTAGAATGTTTATAAATAAGCATTATATTATATAAGATGGAATTATAATTAGTAATGTATCATGTTTTATCTATTGATAGATAATGTCTTATATATTTTAAGCCCTCATAGATGATTATTAATGCAGCCATAAAGGCTACATCTTTTATTACAAATTGTCTAACAGATACAGGAACTAATCCAGCAGGCATGTCAAGTGCTTCTATAGTGATAATTAGATCATAGGATCTAATACTCAAAAATGAGGCATATAGCCCTAATATCAAAATAACATCATCAAAGAAATTATCTGAAAATTTCATTTGATAATGATTGAATAAAATCCACCAAAATGCACTAAAAAACAAAATAAAAAGGATGCCATTGATGAAATAAAAGTAACCAATGGACAGACAAAGGATCACTGATATCCAAAATGGCATAGTGCCTGAAAGCTCCAATTTTTTAGAAAAAAGCTTTTGTGATGCAAGTATAAGTAGGAGAATAATTGGCCCAGCATATATAAAACATAACGGTTCATCTACACCAATAGATGCCATAGACCAGATAAGTATTGTGATCAGAAGGGTAAAATGCATTGACACAGGCCATGATATCAAGAAACTACTATACCAGTCTTGAAACGATGAAGCTAAATTTTCAGTCTTCTCAGCATGTTTATTCTGCCATAAAAGCTTCATGCTAGTCAGGGCTATAATAACCATTGCAGCATAATGATGTAGTCCAATTCGCAACAGAATAAATCCGAAAACCAAACCTAAAATAGTGAAAACATCCCAATTCTTATGCCATATTGCTCCACCGATGATGACCCCAATAGTTGCACCCAAAAGTGGAAGTCCGACTATTGAGAGTTTTAAATAAAGTGTACTTACACCTCCTAGCAAAAATAAAAAGCCTAATGCAAAGCTTAAGAAAGTTTGTTTTATCCAATATTTAGATATAAAAAAGGTGGCAGAAAACACTGCTATCGACCCTGCAAATACCGGAAATATGCTGGTGTAGCTGCCTTCAGATGACAATGCACTAGGCAAACCCAATAGACATCCTATCAAGCAACCCAGCATTGCAGAGTGAAATTGGTAGAGATGTTGTGATAGGGACATAAAGCTTGCTTACCGTTGCAAACTTACGATAAATTGAGAGTAAAAAGAAATAGTACAACCATTGAAGCAAGTATTACGCAGGCTCTATATTATGTATCTAAATAAGGATCTGGAAAATCATTTTTTTTGTAAGCCATTTTTACACACTATAAACCCCGCGTTTTGCTTCTCGGCAAGTTTTGCTTTTCCCCTTTTTATAGTTTCTTCATCGTAATTTTCACGATGATGTAGGTGGTATTGAATGGCAGCAAATCGAATAGAAACCAGATTACAGCCATTGGCTATTAACCTCCATTCAATATCCACATCTTCGCCTACGCCTGCTTCTTGATAGTCTTCATCAAAACCATTTACTGCCTGCAGGTCAGATAGCCATACACCCCAGTTGTGACCCCAAATACCGTGACTCCTTGGTTGGCTGATCCAAGGAAGATAGATATTATATTTCCATCTCTTGCAACGCATCTTCAGCAAATTGAACCAATGAATTTGTTTAATGTCTTGACTATCATACAGCACCTTGGTCATTTGTTCGGATAACATCACTCTACGACCAAAAAGTATGGTTTTTGGAGCCATATGTCGATAATAGGCTGCTATAAATTGGGGATGGACAATGCAATCACCATCAAGAAAAACGATATAATTTCCTTTTGCCAATTTCAGTGATTTATTGAGCATCATGTTTTTTCTAAATCCCTGATCGACAGCTTGATACGCGTGTTGTATGTCAAAAGAGTATTTGGTCACTATGTCTGAGACATCACTTGGTGTATCATCTTCTGCTATAATGACCTCAAACGATGTATTAGATTGGTTGCTCAAACTTTCTAATATCAATGATAATGCTTGTCTATTTTTATAATAGGCAATGATGACCGTAATAAAAGCTTTGGTTTTCAATCCCATCCTTGTCCCAAAACGAAATTTCTACTTGTTTGTTTTAAATTTCTGCCTAAAAAAGGAGGGACAGTACATTGTACATATTTCTCAACCAAACTACCTAAAACCTACTCCAACCCTTAACGCCAAATACATCTTTCTTATTTGATTTTCATTGACATATGTTTTGGCATCTTTTTGGAGATTGTAAGAAAACTCAGGTACTAAAGTGAAGTTTAGCTTCTTTGATTGATACCATTGATATTCTATATTGGCAAAAAGTGAAAAAGGATTTTGGGTTTCATAATTATATTCTAGGTCTTTAAGTTTTAATCTTCCATAATAGGTATATCTAAAGTGATGATTTAAAGGCACTCCATATTGAAAACCGGCATTTAATGTGATTTCACTACTTAATTTATTGCCAAAACTTAGTCTTAATCCAAGATTATTGGCATCAAAATTAGAATACAAAAATGATCTGGCAACAGCACCACTATCTGTTATATCTGAAGGAAAGATCACATATTCTTTTAAATTTACCCTGTAGGATTCATAACATGCGGCTAAAGTTAAAGAACTGTTTCTATCGTATTGCCATTTACAGTTTATGATAGCAGAAATACCAATTTTTGAAGTTATATCAATATTACTATTAGAACTGGTATTAATTCCTTTATAAAAAATAGGGACTGGTAGGATTGCGCCACTCTCAATTGAAAATTGCAATCTTTTTTGTGCATTACTGCTTACCGCAGCTGCAATGATGATGAATAAAATAACTTGTTTTTTAGTGGGTAGCATATCCTTACATAATTGATGACAGGGAAAAGAACGTTTAAGTCAATACAGTTATTTCACTTTTTTCCTGATTTTTTACATCATTCTATGATATATCCTAATGATGCTCTAAGTGATCTAAACTCTGAATCAAGAAAAATATGGTCTTGAACTTTTACTCCTGCAAAAACTCTAGGGCTAATTTTATAATCAACACTTAACGCAAAGTTTCCTACAAAAAGCAATCCATAAAAAGACGATGAAATACTTCCCACGACAAGTGTGTTAGGTGTAATGGTAAATCGCGAGCTTTTCTGCGAAAAAAGTCCAAATCCTCCTGTAAAGGTCATATTTAACTTATTTCTATTAATGATATGAAAACTTATTTGAGGTATGATACTGTATTGAGTCCGCATGTAATTATGATAGCGATCAACATTTCCAAGATTTATAGTGGAGTCGTAGGTTGAATAAAATAAATAGCGATCTGGCTCAAATATTCATAATCATAAGTAAGACCAATCTCACATCCCCAAGAGAATTTTTTAGAGAAATGGTTATTGTATTCTATTGCAGTGCCAAAGCCTTTGGACCATTCGAAGTCTTCAAAGTAATCAGGTTGTCCTCTAAGTGGGCCAATAGATAGTTTAAACTGCTCATCGCTAAAAGTTTCTTTTTCTTGAGAAATCAAAAGATTAGCTATAAATATCAAGATGATGACTATTAAAGAATACTTTTGTATCATTACTTTATTTTATAAGAACAAAAGTAATAAAACAAATTGTTCTATTACTTTTGTTTCACTAATTAGTTAATTACATTGTGTTTCGTGTACCCAAAAAAAGAAATCTCCATGAGGTTTATTGTCGTATTCAAATTTTTTGCAAATATTGAAATACACAGGTAGAAGCCTACCTAGGACAATGCAAGTGATAGAATCATGTATTCAATTTTTTAAAACCAAAACCAAGATAAATGGTACATTGGATACTATTTTGTATAAAATCAAATGTATTTCTGGTAAAAGTATGCGATGTAACGCCATTTTCTTCATGGGGCAATCTATATTCATAATATAAACTATTAGTATTTCTTAAGGATTTGACATAATGGATTGCAAAATTAAGACTGGTTTTATGTTCTAATTGTTTTTTAACACTAATACCTAACCTTAAACCATAATTGAGATAGAATTTATCCTGATTAACATTGCTTGACTGCAATTTGTAAGAATATCCCAAATAGTAATAATCACCATTCTCTGAATTAATATTGCCAATAGAATGATTTAAATAGGGTCCTCCTTCCACAAAAATGGACCATGAATTCTTCTTATACACTTGATAGCTCAGTAAAATCGGAATTGCAATTTGGCTGGTTGAAGCACTGACATTATGATGAAAATTCACAGCAACATTATTCAATTCAAAACCTGACTTCAACATTATCTTAGATCTGATATTTACATCAGTATGAAAAGTTAGGCCATACATTGGACTGACGGAAACTTCTCCTTGGTTAAGTGAGAAGTCTAAGACTGTTATTTTTCCTCCAATGCCAAGATTAAATTTTTCTTGGCTCAATAAAGAACATTTGAAGCATATAATTAATAAAAAACAGATGACACTTTTCTTAAATTTTAACATCTCAACCATTTTAGAATTTCATACCAATACCAAAATTATTAGAAAATAATTCTCCTTGAGTGCAATATCCATATCCTCTACCATGATGTGATAACAAATGTTCAGCACTTAAGGGTGGACAATAGTCATTCGAAGAAGCACATTCCAGCCTATTGCAAATCGTTAAATCATAAACTATGTCTTTATAAACCAATAATACGCCACAAATACTATAATAATCACCCCTTTTTAAGTTATCGGTAATAAGAAGGTTGATGTCTTTCCATCGGCGGGTATTGGCTGTAATATTGCGATAGGTAAGGTCAACTAGTGGGAGCATAAATGTGGCACCTTTGATTGAATATGGAGATAATTTGATTGCAACATCTAAGTTATCTTCAAAAAGATTGACTGTACTCTCAGGTACTGCAATTCTACACAAGACAGATGTATCGCCGCTCTTTTTGAAATAGTGATAAGAGAAGAGAAATGATTCAACAAATAAACTTCCCAATTGAAATAATACGATGTCTTTATTCACATTAAAACCAGTCAATACTACATTATTTTTCAGTGGCTGATCAGGCACACAATCCCTCGGACAAAATGAATCCTCTCTTAAGCAAGGTTCTTTATCATACAGAAAGAGGCCCTTATAACTACACTGGTCGTACCAAATATCAAAACAAGTTTTTAAATTTAAATAAATTGTATTTGGGTTAATGGCATCCTTAACACCAGACTTTAAGATGTCAGGTAAAATATTTGCCTTACATAGTTTGATTTGAGGCATAAACTCTTCTAAGGTTATGTTCTTTTCGTTGGTCATACTATTCACATTGATCTTTATGTGATCCGAGGCATACTTGACCATAAGGTAAAAGTACTTAATGTTCTCGTAATGCTTTGACTCAAAATCTTCAATCAATTCATGGTATCCATTATAATAATAAAAAACATAACATAGATTATATTGGCCCACCTTTATCTTTGATGGAGTTTCTACACCTACAAATGGTATCACTTTCTGAGTATCCCAGTCGTACTGGTGAAATACATCTGGCAATTTGATAGCCACCATGGGGTCTTCATTGGTGACACGATCCATTAAGGTCTCACCAAAAAGTTCCTTGACTTCGCTATCTTCATGTTCTCTGATCACTTGCATCACCGTCTTCCCAGATGGCAATACCTCATCTTTTATCAGCGAGAATACCAACTCATGGAATGTACGCTCTTCAGGTATTTGACTCTTTTGTTTGATAAATTCCCTCAGTTCTTTCTCCTTCAGTGCTGCAGCTACTGTTTTACCAAAAGCAAGCCTTATTTGATATAAGTCTTTTAATTGTGCTGAAACATCAGCTGTCCAACCAACAATGTTTTCTGTGACTGCAATTTCATACTTGGCACAGGAAAGAATAGATATCAAAAGTGCTGAAAATACGAAAAAGTTATTCCTCATAAAAAACTGTATCATAATATTAAAACAAGCTTATTGGTACAAAAGTAATAATTATTATACCAATAAACTTGTAAAATAAAAAAAAGTTATTATTCAAACCATTGGGTCCAAACTTCCATTTTATCACCGTTACTACTACCTAATAAATTTTCAAAAGCATAGAAGTCAAAAAGTTTGTTTTTGTCGAATTTGGGCCACATAGGGTTTTGACAAAATGAATGTTGAAAAACTCCGATTTGCACATCATTCGCAGCAGTAATGGAATAAGACTGTGAGTTATTCACAGATGTTCCCCAATTTACTGTTCCCAAAGATAAATCACCAACACCTAAATTAACTGTACCACCAATAGTATACGAACTAGAAGTTTGCGTATTCGAATTGCACCAAGAAGGATCTCTTTCATGCCATGCAATATCAACTTTATTTCCTTGACTTTCTGGGGTCCAATCATTAAGAGTATTATCACCATCACCCATAAGATATCTATTGATTTCTATTTGTCGAATTACTGGCATAATATCCCACTTAGATGGTATGTTATATGTTTCCTTATTAAACTTGGTATTAAAATAATAAGAATGGCCCCAAATTTTAATTGATTTTGCCTTCATATAGACTAATTGATTATGCATAAGATGTATATCTATATACTCTGGTTTACTTGGAACGCCGTTTATTACTGCATTTCTAACGAATCTAAATGAAAATTCATTTTCATGATCAATGCAAGGCTGATTGTCAAAAAACCAGTAGGTACCCCACTGAATATTATAAACAGCAGATATTATATTTGTATTCCAAGATTTAAGTGTAGAAACAAGATATCTAGGACATACAGGTCCAGAAAGCACTACATTAGGAGTAATTGGGGGATTTGATGATGGGGTAATTACAGGCAAACACGTATTAATATATAAAGATTGAATGTCAGAAATTTTGTCTATTAATACACAATTTGATGTGAGTGGAAAAATTGGTTTTGATTTTATATTATAGAATTAGGCATTTAAGCAATTAGTGTTTTATATGGAACAGGTTTGTGCTTTATCATTCGCAGTAGTAGATTATCAAAAATACCCTCCTTCATCTTGTTTCGATTGTATCTGTAACAATATTCATCTAGATAGTATTGCAGATGTTTAGCGTGACCATGTATGCCTCTCAACCAAGATTTAAATCCCATAATTATTCGATGCATTACTGTAAAATTACTTCCTTTCTTCTTCGATTTCTCCGTTTTGAGATTTGGCATTTCTTTCTCTAAACTTCGATATGACGACCAAGCATCGGTTTTTATTTCTGCTGACTTTGAAATGGTTTTATCCATGAAAGTTTTCAAATTATTCTTTGTCGATCTATCAATTTGTTTAGCATATATGCGGCCAGCTCCTTTCCCACCTTTTTCTATGGCTATGACTATCAATCTTTTATTCTTATTTTTCCTCCCAACTACGCCTTCCTCTTGCTGACCGATCACGAACTCATCAACTTCTACTTTGCCAGTCAAAAGATTATCTCCACTACTAGCCATGGCTTGCATGACTTTTTGCTTAAACATCCAACATGTCTTTTGTCTTAAATCAAGTTTTCGACTTAGTTCAGTAGATGCAATTCCTTTTTACTCGTTGAAACATAATACACAATCCAAAACGCTTTAAGGATTGAAAATTTTACTTTATGAAACAGAGAACCAGCCGTTGGACTCTCTAGATATCCACATTTAGTACATTGCCGATCGTATTTGTTGATGCCTTTGCAATGCTTTTTATGTTTGCATTTGGGACATTCATAACCACCTTTCCACTTTAATTCTGATAAATAAGCATAACAAGAATCTTCATCAGGAAATTTGCTCTGAAACTCAAATATTGATAGGCTTTTAAATTTTGCTTCCATTATATTAACTATATTTGTAGCAAATATAGGGGTTAAATTCATTTATAATATGCCTAATTCAATTATATTATTAGCTACACTTGAACAGTTCAAATAATCATCTCCCATTACATCTTTCAAATTTGTTCCACCACATATAGAATAATTATCTGGATCCGCCAAAACAAAATAAATTGCTGTGCTAATATATATTCCACATGCATAATAATCGTCCATTACCTTCTTAATAAGATTACCATTTTCAAAAATATAATCGATTTTTTCATCAAAATCTTCTACAATTATTGGATAATGTAAATCTGGGTCTTCCTTAATTAGTATTTGATAATCACATACATCTTCGGTATGCATTGGCATGTTAATAGCCATAATAGGATCCTTGGCAAGTACCCATTCGACAGGATCCACTATTGCGTCAAAATGGGGTAATGTTTTTAGTATTTTATTGATTTTCACTTTCTTTACAGGATCTTTAACTATCTCATAAATGAGCAAATCTTTCAATCTACTTGGCACATATGGAATGTCACTTCCGCTACCATAACCATTACTACTTGATATGCCATTTCTTCCTCGAGATAATCTAGGCAGTTGTTCCCTTACCATATTATCAATGACATAAGTTTTAAAAGATGGGTCAGTTTCAAACAATATAGATACAGCATAGGCTATTGCCTTGTGTGCATCTGTTTTGGACGAAATACTTATAGGGACATAAGGAGTTTGGCTAGACCGACTTTGTGTAATTTCATTAGTTTCATCATTTGAAATATCTTGAAGTTGATCTGAGCAAGAATTATAAAGAAAAACACTTAAAAGCAATAAATAAACTAAATTTTTCATGATTTGAATTTTTTGATGGTATATATAATTAAATTTTTACAAATTTTGAAGAGAATATTACTTTATTTGATTCTTGCAGCGTTATAAAATAAACTCCTGCACTTAGATTTGAAACATTTAGAACAGATCCATTTAATTTTTGGGACAAAATTATTTCGCCAAAGGAATTTTTGATAGAAATGTTATATAATAAAGCGTCATTCAATTTTCTGAAGAAGATTTCGTCTGTTACTATTGTCGGAAAGAAATTGATTTCACTATTTGTAGAATTTCTACTATCAACATTTTCACCATCATTAAAACATGGAGAAGGACAAGGAGAAGAATCTACTTTTTGTGAACCACAATAAATATCATATGAAAATGCTACGCCATTTGTGCAATTACAGTCGATGTAATTTTGATATGTTGGAGATGAATAATCCGTAACGAGTGTTCCATTACAATAGATGGTTCTACTACATTGCTGACTAAATGATGCGGTATTAGAATATTGCCACGAACCTATTGATTCAGGTAGTGTTGTATTAGTTGCACCCCAAACTGGAGTATTGTCGCAATAAACATCAGATTCACACATTTGTTGTATACTATTAAATCTCCAATTGCTATAATTTGCTATTCCATTAACCGTAAATGATCCATCAGTTGCAACACATGTTACATCTTTGCTACATCCTTGAAGTGGATTCCACTGCCAAAAGCCTGGATTAATAGGGTAAAAAGAACTTGCTGGAAAATTATCGCATTTTACGATACAAAGTGATGTATTGTTCTGATAAACTATGTTTGGATCTTCAGTATCAAGTACTGTGGAAGGCATTGTTTCATTAAAGCAAATTACACTTCTTTCACACAAATTATTATAATTATTATATGTCCAGAATCCGAACTGTGCTGGCTGGCTAATACTCTCAACGTTTACTGTATTTCCACAGGAGTAAATTCTAATACAATTCTTTGTGATTTGGTCATAATTTGTATTAAATTCTGCATCCGAAATAGTTTCTCCAATCTTTTTATTGCTATAGAAATATTCTTTTTTGCATTGCTTAGTTGATGGAATATAGGTTTCAATAATATCATCAGGTGTGACACATTCTTGAAAAGCTTCGTCACAACCTTCACCATGGCAAGTGACAGTTCTACACCATTCACCATTGGATTTTTGCTCATATTGAGATTCGGTAGTACTTTCACATAGATAATATGTTTCTGTGACTACATCACAGCATTGATTGGATATCGTCACGGTATATTGCCCTAAAGGGACATTACTCAAGTTTCCATCCGCGCTTTCTACTATCTGACCATTTTCATCTGTCCACGAAATATAAAGGTCGTCTTGATTTTCTATATCCAATACCAGTGAGCCCGTACACGCCATTCTGTTGAAAAAGTTCCTTCTTGGTTCTACAATAGGATCTATTGGAGGACAATCTATTTTAGTTGGAACATTAAAAACTTTCATTTCTAAGTATTTGGGTACTAAAACCAACCAAGGATTCCCAATAGGTATGTCTGGAAGATTACAAACAGCTCTAAATTTTTGCATTTCATAAATATCTCCTTTCATTAAATAGCCTACTTGTTGACAACCATTAGGATTATCTTTCCCATCAATGGTAATTGATTGTTCCTTTATGTCTAATTCTTGATTTAAAGTAAAATTTGCCCACGAATAATTGGTAGACAATGGAAATTGAAAAGTAACTGGTCCTCCATTTAATTCAAAACTTCCACTTATTTCTATAGTTGAATTGGTAGAAGAACCAGTAATTTTACTTACATCATTTGTGATTTTAAACGTTTTAGATGAGTTACAACAAATAGATAAGTCATTTTCAACACTTGTAGGTTGATATTGTGCCAAAGCTTGGTGTACAGCATGATCAATCTCTGCGGCATATTCTTGACCGCTTTTTACGATCTGAATGGGATGGGAAATGCGTTCACTTATACTATAGAATTCTATGCCTTCAAATGTAGAAATTTTCTTAACGCATTTGATTTCAACAGTTAGGAAGGTTTGCCCGGTCTCTTCAAATAAATATGTAAAATTAAAAAGATCATTTTTAGTAAATGTTAAATTTTCTAGTTCAACTTTACTAACATTTTTAATCATTTTTCCACCTATAAGAATACTGAAATTTTCACACCCACAGGTATTTCTTATTACATCAATATTAAAAACTGTATTTTCAGGACAATCAAGATTTATAACATCATGATTGTTTGATTGAAAACTCAATTCAAAACATTTTATTGTTGGCAAGGTATGACTTATGTCACTATATATTCCCAGATCCACTCCATCCCCTGGCGGTTGACCAATTGCATAAGAGATACAACTTATGATTATAAATAAAGATAGAAATTTTTGAAGCATAATAATTATAATTTTAATGTGTTAATAATCGTTAATTTGTCTGATGCAAAGGTATGGCACGCTTTTTGTCCTACATCTGTACAATTACCCCATAACTAAGTCATTTTTTACCTATTTTAGTATTGTTGCACTTTTTAGATTCAAGTTATAAATTTTCATGGGTTTAAGTTTATTTTTGTTTCAAAGGCCACATGGAATCCCTATGATTTAATCAAATTGGTATGTGATGTTTGCATCATTGGAATTTCATCATTTTATAATTTAAAACTACCTAAAACCTACTCCAACCCTTAACGCCAAATACATCTTTCTTATTTGATTTTCATGGACATATGTTTTGGCATCTTTTTGGAGATTGTAAGAAAACTCAGGTACTAAAGTGAAGTTTAGTTTCTTTGATTGATACCATTGATATTCTATATTGGCAAAAAGTGAAAAAGGATTTTTAGTCTTATAATTGTAAAACTTCGTGATAAAATCATTAAATAGATATCCGAAATGTTCGTTTAAAGGAATACCAATCTGGAAGCCTCCGTTTAAATTTAACTTTTTATTTAATCTAGATCCAAAACTTGTCCTGAAATCCAAATTCTCAACATCAAAGTTAGAATACAAAAATGACCTTTCAGAAATTGGGATTCCATCAGGTGTGATAATAATTGGAAATAATACAAATTCTTTAATATTCAAAAGATAAGAATTATAATAAATGCCTAAAGAAAGATAAGTTTTGCGATCGTAATTCCACTTACATTGAAAACCTGCCGATAAGCCTGGATTAACAGTTATTTTGGTGTCGTTGTTAGAATCAACATCCAATCCTTTATAAAAAATAGGGACAGGTAGGATTGCGCCACTCTCAATGGAAAATTGCAATCTTTTTTGCGCATTACTGCTTACCGCAGCTGCGATGATGATGAATAAAATAACTTGTTTTTTAGTGGGTAGCATATCCTTACATAATTGATGACAGGGAAAAGAACGTTTAAGTCAAGACAGTTATTTCACTTTTTTCCTGATTTTTTACATCAGTCTATGATATATCCTATTGATGCTCTAAGTGATCTAAACTCTGAATCAAGAAAAATATGGTCTTGAACTTTTACTCCTGCAAAAACTCTAGGGCTAATTTTATAATCAACACTTAACGCAAAGTTTCCTACAAAAAGCAATTCATAAAAAGACGATGAAATACTTCCCACGACAAGTGTGTTAGGTGTAATGGTAAATCGCGAGCATTTCTGCGAAAAAAGTCCAAATCCTCCTGTAAAGGTCAGATTTAACTTATTTCTATTAATAATATGAAAACTTATTTGTGGTATGATACTGTATTGAGTCCGCATGTAATTATGATAGCGATCAACATTTCCAAGATTTATAGTGGAGTCGTAGGTTGAATAAAATAAATAGCGATCTGGCTCAAAATATTCATAATCATAAGTAAAACCAATCTCACATCCCCAAGAGAATTTTTTGGAGAAATGGTTATTGTATTCTATTGCAGCGCCAAAGCCTTTGGACCATTCGAAGTCTTCAAAGTAATCAGGTTGTCCTCTAAGTGGGCCAATAGATAGTTTAAACTGCTCATCGCTAAAAGTTTCTTTTTCTTGAGATGATATTGGATGTTGAAAATTAAAGAAACTGAGAATAACTATAGCAATTCTGAAATTCATATTCTGAAGTATTTTATCATTAAATATTTTGTTACATATCCATTTAGGCCCGTCATGCAAAAGTACATTTTTTTCCTAAACCAAAATGTTTGGAATTAGTCTTTTCCTGATATTGGTCTAATAATAGTGCAGCTTTAATAATATCAACATTATACAAATAACCATTTGAACCGCCCCATTAAATTTCATATCGATACAAGTTCTTGAAAACTGTAATTACAACTTTGTAATTATTCCTAAGCCAATTCCAAGTTGTGAATAGCTTTTTTGAGTTTTTCCATAATTAAAAGTGAAACTAATGTTTGCATGATTTGTAATGGGAATTTCAAAAGGAAAATTAATCATATAACCTAGATTTGCATATTTTAAATATGCAAAAATTAAATGATTGACAGATACAAAATTCTTACTGTGAAAACTATCTTCGACTGTGATTTCTTTAACGCCATAAACAAAATTTTCATTTACATTCTTATAAAACCCAAGGATTGTAGGACTTAAAGTGAATTTAAATTTTTTGAATTTAATCGGCATTTTATAACCTACCCCAACTGAAAATTGCCTAGCAACATATTTACCATAAGATGGGTCAAATTGGTGAACACCAACTTTTACTTCACTAAAATCATCAGATGGATAAATTTCCAACCCATAATTTTCGTCATATATGTCATATACTGGAACATTGGGTAAGTCTTTCGAATAATACTTGCCATAATCCGGAACTCCAGTGATATGATCATATCCGCTAACAATGAAGAAGTTTTTGATTTGGTATCTTACAATTGTACCTAATTGAACACCTTGATATTTTTCTAAAGGCCCTTCATTCATGGTATAACCTACTTGGCCTCCGATGTAAAACCCATTCTGGCCAAACATTAATTGTGATAAGCAAAATAATATAAATATAAACAATTGTCTCATTATAACTGTGTTTGAAGTTTGATACCAAGTGAAGGAATATATAATTCTGTTGCGCGGTAAAGTGATCCAACAATGCTTATGCCCAAATTTTTGGATATATCAAATTCAAATGGCATGGAAATATAGGAAGAAAAATATAGATATTTTAAATAAGTAGGTATTTCAACTAAAAATTGTCTACCTGATTTATTTAAATCTGTTGTGTAACCTAAATTGACTGCACTCACATGAATAAGACTTGTAGCTAAGCCAATGTTTGCACTTATTGAAAATATTTTTTTCCTATACAGTTCATACCCAATTCCTAAAATAAGATTATTGGAATCGAAAGTTTGTTCATTGCCCGGATAATTCCAATTACCGGCTGAAAACAATCTTTCATCTACTACAACATCATCAAAAGCCCAATCTCTCCTTTCTAGATTGATATATCCTTTATAGTCAGAAATCATCCATGGACCACCGTTGAAACTGAACTGATTAATACCATTTCTTGCCCCGTTTTGACAAGAGATTTTTTCAAATGATGCAAATATGGAGAATTTTCCGACTTTTCTCTCCAACCCTAGACCTAAGAAAGTGCCTGAAGATTCATTTGCGACTTTAGCTTCAAAGAGACTCGAAAATCCTCCGCTAATAGATAATGAATATTTAGCTTGGGATAGACCATTAATAAAGGGAAGGATAAAAAGTATAATATTTAATATTCTCATTTTGAATTGTTTTATACTTTAAAGGAGAGATTGGGTAGCCAATCCCTCCTTTACTTTTTTAATAAAATTGTTACCTCTCATTAACATTAAATACCGTTACATCAATTGAATTTGGTGTGTAATCGAATAACTCAGGATCACAATAATCTATTATGTTTTCGCCAATAAAGTCATCTCCATTGGTTAACCAGGATGGCAATCGGTTAAAATCAAAAATAGCCTGCCCTTCTGCAGCTGTACCATCTGGCAGCTTAACCTTTGCAACTAAGGTAATTTTATCAATGATAGGTTTGGCTTTACCTTTATCATCCTCATACCAGAGTATTTTATATCGATAGCCATTGTTTTCTGGTTCCCACCTAAAAAGATCTGCGTTTACAACCTTCCAAGCAAAATTATCCTTAACACTTTCTTGTCGTTTTTGTACATAATCGGTGACTGCTCCAGTAATCTCCACTTTACCTGTTTCATCATTATATTTATACTTTAATTCTTTACCATATAAAACATATTCCAAAAATTCCCCATTACCTCTGCAAGGATCATAATCATTATCAGTTTTATATCTATATAAATTCTCTTTTCCATTTTGTATTGATCTCCATGCACTGGGACATGGATTATTTCTGATATCAGTTTCCTCATTATCATTTGGATCATTATCATTATCATTTGGATCATTATCATTGCCATTTGGATCAGTATCATTGCCATTTGGATCAGTATCAGGCTCGTTCATGCTATTTCCAATTAATATAATATCATTATTACAATAAGTTCCTAAAGATATAGTCTCAACAATGCTATTTCCTAGTCTAAAGTCAGGGCTATAAGCTTCGCTTTCTCTAACAATAAATATCAATTCTTTATTGAATTCAGCATCTTTAAGCTTCATTTCAATCCTTTTTCCGCAAAAATACTCAAAAATAGAATTTTCCAATGAACTATCATCAAAGTTTTCATCAATGAAAACTTCATCAGAAGTTTCTGAACTTGCTAAATTTCCCTCACATAAAATCGCTAAACCTGGATCATTCTTACATAGAAAGTCTAATATTTCAGCAACGGGTTTTTCTGGAACAGCTTCGATTAAAGTTTGACTTATTGATTTTCCATCTAATACTGAGATTGGTTTATCTTTTTGAACATTGAAAAGAAATTCGTCTTCACTTGTATTGAATGTGGATTTAAACTCCTGAGTTGAAATCTTAAAAGCTTTTTTTAGTATTGGCTTTCTACAAAAAGTGATTGAAATTATTTCGGTGAGCTGATTCCTGTACGGATTAGCAATATTAAACCTTGTTTCCCAATCTGGAATATTGCTGTTAAATCCATTTCCAAAATTGTTTCTATCTCCTCGTAATGAAACTGCTTGTTCCAAATCAAAACTACTGTTTTGATCATTACATGATTGATAAAAAACTGTCATACCTAATATAAACATAGGCATAAAAATAAAAAATTTACGCATTTTAAAAAAATTTAATGGTTAAAAAAATAATAGAATTAGGCATTTAAGCAATTAGTGTTTTATATGGAACAGGTTTGTGCTTTATCATTCGCAGTAGTAGATTATCAAAAATACCCTCCTTCATCTTGTTTCGATTGTATCTGTAACAATATTCATCTAGATAGTATTGCAGATGTTTAGCGTGACCATGTATGCCTCTCAACCAAGATTTAAATCCCATAATTATTCGATGCATTACTGTAAAATTACTTCCTTTCTTCTTCGATTTCTCCGTTTTGAGATTTGGCATTTCTTTCTAAACTTCGATATGACGACCAAGCATCCGGTTTTTATTTCTGCTGACTTTGAAATGGTTTTATCCATGAAAGTTTTCAAATTATTCTTTGTCGATCTATCAATTTGTTTAGCATATATGCGGCCAGCTCCTTTCCCACCTTTTTCTATGGCTATGACTATCAATCTTTTATTCTTATTTTTCCTCCCAACTACGCCTTCCTCTTGCTGACCGATCACGAACTCATCAACTTCTACTTTGCCAGTCAAAAGATTATCTCCACTACTAGCATGGCTTGCATGACTTTTGCTTAAACATCAACATGTCTTTTGTCTTAAATCAAGTTTTCGACTTAGTTCAGTAGATGCAATTCCTTTTTTACTCGTTGAAACATAATACACAATCCAAAACGCTTTAAGGATTGAAAATTTTACTTTATGAAACAGAGTACCAGCCGTTGGACTCTCTAGATATCCACATTTAGTACATTGCCGATCGTATTTGTTGATGCCTTTGCAATGCTTTTTATGTTTGCATTTGGGACATTCATAACCACCTTTCCACTTTAATTCTGATAAATAAGCATAACAAGAATCTTCATCAGGAAATTTGCTCTGAAACTCAAATATTGATAGGCTTTTAAATTTTGCTTCCATTATATTAACTATATTTGTAGCAAATATAGGGGTTAAATTCATTTATAATATGCCTAATTCAAAAAAATAATTAATTTTGAATAAAAACCTTTTGTGAATGGACTAACTGTCTGTCCGTTAAAATATTTATAATGTAAATTCCAGATACATTCTGATTTAAGTTGATTTTTATTTCTTTTGTGTCAGATGTGATGGATTTTTCTGTAGATACCTTTCCTAGCACATCACTTATATATATTTTCATATTGTTTGAAGCGGGTTCATTGAAATGTATCAATAACTGACTATTGTTTGCGTAGAGTTTAATTCCGCTATTAGATTGACTCCGACTCAAAATTATTGGAAAATGATACGTATCCCCACAAGTGGTTTCAACGGTTTGCCCGTCACATATAAGCTCGATGACGTACTGCCCATCAGGACAGTTTCCCTGATCACCAGTATTATTAAAACTTGAGGAAATTTCATTATGGATTACTTCACCTCCTTGAGCGCAGACAATGTCTCTGATACAATACAAATTAGTCCAAGTCCATTCATCTATTGAATATGGGTCTGTAGTCACCGTATTGGAAGTTTCTGCCCCGTCACATGAGATATAGGTACTGACACATTCCTCCCAGAAATCATCCCATTCCCATTCTATCTCAGCTTCCACTTGTGAAACATTTTCAAATTCTTCGCCACGGCAATTTACATTGAGCTGACACTCTTCCCAGAACTCATCATATATCCATTCTGTATCACTGGGTTCATACACTTCTTCATATACTTCACTTCCATTGCAGAAATATTTTGTTTCACACTGTTCCCAAATATCATCCCAATCTGTCTCTGGAGTAGCATCCACACTTGTGGTGCCAAGTAGTTCATTATTATAGTAGTACTTTTTGACGCATTTTTTCAAGGTTGCATCATACTCGTCATCTATAAAGTCAGGTGTGACACATTCTTGAAAAGCTTCGTCACAACCTTCACCATGGCAAGTGACAGTTCTACACCATTCACCATTGGATTTTTGCTCATATTGAGATTCGGTAGTACTTTCACATAGATAATATGTTTCTGTGACTACATCACAGCATTGATTGGATATTGTCACGGTATATTGCCCTAAAGGGACATTACTCAAGTTTCCATCCGCGCTTTCTACTATCTGACCATTTTCATCTGTCCACGAAATATAAAGGTCGTCTTGATTTTCTATATCCAATACCAGTGAGCCCGTACACGCCATTCTGTTGAAAAAGTTCCTTCTTGGTTCTACAATAGGATCTATTGGAGGACAATCTATTTTAGTTGGAACATTAAAAACTTTCATTTCTAAGTATTTGGGTACTAAAACCAACCAAGGATTCCCAATAGGTATGTCTGGAAGATTACAAACAGCTCTAAATTTTTGCATTTCATAAATATCTCCTTTCATTAAATAGCCTACTTGTTGACAACCATTAGGATTATCTTTCCCATCAATGGTAATTGATTGTTCCTTTATGTCTAATTCTTGATTTAAAGTAAAATTTGCCCACGAATAATTGGTAGACAATGGAAATTGAAAAGTAACTGGTCCTCCATTTAATTCAAAACTTCCACTTATTTCTATAGTTGAATTGGTAGAAGAACCAGTAATTTTACTTACATCATTTGTGATTTTAAACGTTTTAGATGAGTTACAACAAATAGATAAGTCATTTTCAACACTTGTAGGTTGATATTGTGCCAAAGCTTGGTGTACAGCATGATCAATCTCTGCGGCATATTCTTGACCGCTTTTTACGATCTGAATGGGATGGGAAATGCGTTCACTTATACTATAGAATTCTATGCCTTCAAATGTAGAAATTTTCTTAACGCATTTGATTTCAACAGTTAGGAAGGTTTGCCCGGTCTCTTCAAATAAATATGTAAAATTAAAAAGATCATTTTTAGTAAATGTTAAATTTTCTAGTTCAACTTTACTAACATTTTTAATCATTTTTCCACCTATAAGAATACTGAAATTTTCACACCCACAGGTATTTCTTATTACATCAATATTAAAAACTGTATTTTCAGGACAATCAAGATTTATAACATCATGATTGTTTGATTGAAAACTCAATTCAAAACATTTTATTGTTGGCAAGGTATGACTTATGTCACTATATATTCCCAGATCCACTCCATCCCCTGGCGGTTGACCAATTGCATAAGAGATACAACTTATGATTATAAATAAAGATAGAAATTTTTGAAGCATAATAATTATAATTTTAATGTGTTAATAATCGTTAATTTGTCTGATGCAAAGGTATGGCACGCTTTTTGTCCTACATCTGTACAATTACCCCATAACTAAGTCATTTTTTACCTATTTTAGTATTATTACACTTTTTCAAAATTTTAAAACTTAAAACTATGGTACATGCCGGCCAAAAAATCAAATTTCTTAGAGAGAGCAAAGGATGGTCACGAGAGCAGTTAGCGGATAAAATCCATAAATCAGTTGAAACTATTGCAAAAACTGAGCAGTGCAAAAGAGCTTTGACAATGGATGAAGCCGAACTATTCGGAGAGATATTTGAGGTGGATCCTTCGTACTTTTTTAAGAAATCCAATGGGATTGTATTCAAGAATATTAAAAACTCACCCGCTGTCGGTTTTCATAATACTGTATCTGTGGACCAAAATTTATTATCCAGTGTGATAAAGACTTTGGATAAGATGGCTGAATTTCTTACTAAAAAATCCACCTAATCACTCTTATTACCTATAGTTTTGCAGGATTTTCTTGAAGTTTCTTATTGTCCTATAAGGCCCTTTTAGTATCGATTCATTTACGGCCCAATCTGGTATTTGTCCGGCGGGATCCATGTATCCGGTATGACTGACTTGGCACTCTTTTGGTGTGATAGCTGTGATATCCCAGCTACTGGCTATGACAGTGACTGGAACCAAGTTTTGCATAGATTTTGGAATGTCATGAGGTGTATAGCCACTTTCAATATGTGCAGATGTCTTATCATCCGTGATAGTATATTTTCCTAATACGGTAGATACCCGATTTGTAAAAGGAAATGGCAATGCATACTCTATGATATAGATAGCGGCATTGTCATCTATAACTTTCAGGGTTTTTACAGTTTTTATTTTATCATACCAGTTTGGCAGAGCAGAGACATCTTTGATGCAGCGCACGATAGTCATCATTGATTCGGAGATGGTGGCTTCGATTTTAAATTCTTTTATACTCGTGTTTTTAACTTGTCTAGTATATAGAGTCATATTGTCTTCAGTAGATACCCTTTGCCAAGATTGACTTATAGCATTGGATGCTATTGCGCCCACAAAGATTACAGAAATAGAGAATTGTTGAACCCAAGTCATACCCTAAAAAATTTCAGTTTAATTGTGACGTAAGTATATGGCATTTGGTTATCCAAATATATGAGTTGTACTAATAAATTCCTAATTTTAATAGAAATTATACCATGACATGGCATTTGTCGTTTTAATTTCACATTACCTTATCACATTACACTAAATTTGAACCAATGAAATATCATGTTTTTGCAATCATAGCTATCTTGTTTTATACATCATGTAATAAAGAAACTGCAAACGAACCTGCACCAGCAGACGCTTCTGTGGCAAAATACCTTTTTGATGCTGTTAAAGAAGAAGTGGATCTCCAATTAAACCAGCAAAGTAATCTCAATGGATTTGTTGATGATATAGACGGATCGAGAGGCGGATGTGCCTCCGTGACAGTTGCACCTCAAGGTATTACATTCCCTAAAGTGGTGACCATAGTGTTTCCAGAGAACTGTTCTACCTATGCAGGAGCATTGGCAGAGGGCACGGTCACTATAACCATAAATGGCAGAGTGAGGGAAGCAGGTACTATAACCACGTTCAGCCTAAGAGATTTTAAGTATAAATCCTATATTATCTCAGGGGATTATCAAGTCACCTTTAATGGCGCTTTGTCTCATACAACCGTGATCACAAATGGCAAAGTAGTCACACCAGAAGGAAAAACCATCACCTATGCTGCTACTAATGTAGCGATTCAAACGGATGGTTCGTCCACAACATTCAAAACAAACCCAACATCTTTCTTTCAAGATGATGTGTACAGCGTGACCACATCAGCCAGTGGTAGCAATACCAATGACAATGCGTTTAAAATCAATACATCATCTCCTTTGACCTATAAAGTAGCTTGTCAATGGATCACTTCAGGTATCATTGAAATTGTAGAAGAATCTCAACCAAAAATCACTGCAACCCTAGATTATGGAGATGATGCCTGTGATAATAAAGCCGACCTTACATTCAATGGTATTTCCAAGAGCATCACATTACCATAGTAATTCACACTTGACTTGACTAAAATCACGATTTCTTAGCGTGTGAATGTCTTTGGAGACTATTGGGTTTGCCTTTGATTTTTTATGTAACATTATAAAAATAATAGCTTTTGAATATACCACGTATTCTAAAAAACAGTTTTTGAATTTATGTGCCATTGACATTAATTTTGGAAATAGATAAGTAAAACTTAATATAATTTGTGATAACTTATTACTTTCAGATTGCGTTTAATATTTGAACAAAATAAGATAAAAGTACAATGAAGATTTTGAGATATGTAGTTTTCGCGGTTGTTGTAATAGTCATGTATCTTGGAGCATCAGGTTTTATGTCGGATTCCAACAAAGGATGTTCGATAGATAATACAGCCTTTCACAGTGGCGAACACCTCGTATATAAAGCATACTATAACTGGCAATTTATATGGATTCCAGCCGGTGAAGCAGTCTTCGATATCGTAGAGAAAGGCAATATTTACGATGTCACAGTCACAGGTACTACCTACAAAAGTTATGATGCATTCTTCAGAGTCAGAGATTACTTCCATAGTAAAATAGACAAACGTACCATGTATCCCATTGAATTTGTGCGTATTGTGGAGGAAGGTGATTATAGGAAGTTTGACAGTCTCGTTTTTATTCGGGAATTGAATTCTGCCATTTCCTACAGTGGAAAAACTCGAAAAACTGCTACTAAAAAAGTAGTGCGACTTGACGAATGCACCCATGACCTTCTATCCGTGCTGTATTTTATGCGCAATATCAATGTCAATAATTACAATATTGGTGATCATATCCCTACCAATGTACTTTTTGAAGATACCCAATATCCTATCAGAGTGAGATATAATGGAAAGGAAAATGATAAAAGCATCAAAGGTTTGGGCACATTTAATACTATCGAGGTAGTGCCAGATTTGATCACAGGTACTGTCTTCAAAGATGGTAATAAGATGCATGTGTGGGTCACTGATGATAAAAACAAACTACCACTTTTGATCGAGTCACCTCTGGCCGTTGGATCAGCAAAAGCCATTTTAAAATCCTACAAAGGTCTGCGTAATCCGCTATGTAGAAAAGATTAGTCTGATTGCTGCACCAATTTATTTGACGCGATACCAATATTGTGTTCGCCCTAGTACAGCCATGCCTAGATACCCTCTAACTTTCAGTTTGTCAGTTCCTTCTAGTTTCATAAGGCAGCTATATTCTTTACCTGATTTTGGATCAAGTATAGTACCTGAATCATATTCAGATCCTTTTTTTTTCATATCCCATACGATGTCCATCCCTACAATGTCTTTATCTTTATTTATTCCAGTACAAGCAGTACATTTGGTAATGGTAGCTCCTGGCAGAAGCTTGATAACTTTTGCTCTGAACTTTCCATCTTTTTCATAAATTTGGATATGAGATTTTTCTTTTCCATCACTGTCGTCTAGATTTTTCCATATGCCTATCAAAGTTTGGCCGAAACCTGTGGCAGAAATGAATGAAAATGCGACTAAAATAAGAAAATTTCTAAACATAACTGTATTGTATATTATTGAAAGGAATTGTTCACAAAAGCTGCAAAACTAGCACCAAAAGTAACTATTTCATCCATCAGTAGTTTTTGAAAAAGTAGATTTAACACAATATTAAAATTGAAGTAGAATACCTGCAATTCTATTCATTCATCATTTAGCTTTATTTAGAGAAAAAGCAGACATCCAATAATTTTTTTAGAATAAAATTGTACTTTTGGACTTTTCAAACATAGAAGATGAAGATAAAATTTTGTGGTGCTGCACAATTTGTTACAGGAAGTTCGCACTTGATAGAATTAGAAGATGGATATAAAATACTCTTGGATTGTGGAATGTTTCAAGGGAAAGGAAAACACATTTGGGAATGGAATAATCATTGGCATTTTGACCCGAAAGACATAGATTGTCTTGTATTAAGTCATGCTCATATCGATCATAGTGGCAGAATACCACAATTAGTTAAGGATGGTTTTAAGGGACTGATACACAGTACACATGCTACTAGAAGTCTCTGTGCAGTCATGCTCTTAGATAGTGCAAAAATTCAAGAATTGGATGTGGAATGGCACAATGAAAAAATTCTAAAGAAGCGAAAAAAAGACTTTAAACAACTGAGGACACCACTGTACACATCAGAGGATGTCGCTCCAGCTATGATAAAATTTGAAGGTCATGGATATGATACTTGGATATCTATACATCCCAACATAGACATTTTATTCAGAGACGCAGGCCATATACTCGGAAGTGCTTCAGTCACATTAAAAATAAAGGAAAATGGCAAAGAAGTATTAGTGGGATTTACCGGAGATATAGGTAGACCTGAACGTCCTATTTTAAAAGATCCAATGCCTATGCCGGAAGTGGACTATCTGATCTGTGAGTCTACTTATGGCAATAGGCTGCATGAAGGCAATCCTGAACAACTAGATGAATTTCTGAAAGTGATTAGACATGCATGCATTGAAAAGAAAGGAAAATTGATCATTCCTGCTTTCAGTTTGGGTAGAACACAAGAGATTGTTTATATGATGGATCAATTGTACAATCAAGGTAAATTACCTCATATAAAAGCCTACGTAGACAGCCCATTAGCTATAAATGTGACTCAAATTTATGGGTTACATCCAGAATGTTTTGACAAAGAACTACATACCTATCTACTAACAGATGACAATCCTTTTGGATTCAATGGTCTAACTTATATCAAAGATGTCAATCAGTCTAAGTCACTGAATACATCCGAAGAGCCATGTATCATCATCAGTGCATCAGGTATGATGAATGCTGGGCGCGTAAAACACCACTTGTTTAATAATATTGAGAATCCAAAAAATACATTTCTCATAGTAGGTTATGCCACCCCTGATACTCCAGGTGGTGAATTGAGAGCTGGAAAAGAGATGATCACAATTGTTAACCAGGAAAAAGCTGTGAAAGCCGAAGTGAAAGTGATGGATTCATTTTCTGCTCATGGAGACAGAGATGAAATGCTTGAATTCATTAAAAATCAAAAAAGATTAAAAAATTTGTTTCTAGTGCATGGTGAGTATGAAACTCAAAAGGAATTTAAGCAATTTTTGGGAGAAAATGGATTTTCAAATATTGAAATACCTGCAGCTGGTGATGAATTTACAGTCATGTAACCCTTACAATGCTAGTATATTTAATAAATTGTACAGTTTGTATAAAAAAAATAAACATCGTAAGTCACTTGGCAATATTTTTGCCGCATTAAAAAATAATTTACCATCACGTTTTTAGCTGGTAATTCGTTATTATTGCAACACAAACCCAAATCAACATATAGATTATGAATACAAAAGGAGGAGATTTCTTATTAAAAAGTTTAAGCGACCAAAGTTATACTTTTCCAGAAGACTTTAATGAGGAGCAAAGAATGATCAGAGATACAGTGAGATCATTCGTGATGCAAGAGATATTACCCTTGACGGATAGGATAGAGAAACTAGAAGAAGGCTTGATCCCATCCCTTATGGAACAATTTGCACAACTTGGGTTGTTTGGAACACACATGCCTGAAGAATATGGCGGAAGTGATATGGATTATATTACAAACTCTATCATAGGCGAGGAGATCGGTCCATCAGGTTCGTTCAGTGTAAGTTACAATGCTCATACAGGCATCGGAATGCTGCCATTATTATATTACGGAACAGAAGAACAAAAACAAAAGTATTTACCTGGTTTGATTGATGGCAGCATTAAGGCTTCTTATTGTCTTACAGAACCATCCAGTGGGTCAGATGCATTATCTGCAAAATCTACCGCAACATTGTCTGCTGATGGTGGTCACTATCTCCTCAATGGACAAAAAATGTGGATTACAAATGCAGGTTTTGCTGACTTATTTACTGTTTTTGCGCAGGTAGACGGTAATAAATTTACAGCATTTCTACTTCAAAAAGGAATGGACGGCCTTACCCTTGGTGCAGAAGAAAAAAAGCTGGGCATCAAAGGTTCCTCTACTAGAATGGTCTTCATGGAAAATGTAAAAGTCCCTGTCGAAAATGTATTGGGAGAAGTAGGCAAAGGCCACCTCATAGCCTTCAATGTGTTGAATACAGGAAGATATAAATTGGGTGATTCATGTCTGGGCGGATGTAAAAAATTATGTAATATCAGTCTTTCATACGCCAATGAGCGCGAGCAGTTCAAGGTACCCATTGGCACCTTTGGAGCTATTAAGTACAAAATCGCTGAACAAGTATTGCGTACATATACACTTGATGCAGCTGTATATCGCACTGCATCATTGATACAAGATGCTGAAAAAGCATTCAAATCTGAAGGTATGTCTTTTGGCGATGCAAAGAAAGAGGCAGCAGAAGAGTTTGCTATTGAATGTTCGATAATCAAGATTCTAGGATCAGAAGTATTGGATTATGTAGTAGACGAAACAGTGCAAATCTACGGCGGAATGGGATATTCAGAAGAGGGTGATGTAGCAAGGTCATATAGAGATAGCCGTATCAACAGAATATTTGAAGGAACCAATGAAGTGAATAGGCTTATCATTCTGAATACTATCATGCGTAGGGCTATGAAGGGAGAGTTTGACCTTATGACTCCAGGCATGGCTGTTCAAAACGAATTAATGAATGGCGTAGCACCAGCTGAAGATTTTGGAGGCAAGTTTGCAGAAGAACTGAAAGCTGTTTCCGATTATAAAAAAGTACTGATTATGTTACTTGGAACAGCTGCACAACAAGCTATGTCTAATACCATGAACTTAAAGAATGAACAAGAGATTCTCATGCATTTTGCAGATATCATCATAGACATTTTTGCATTGGAAAGCGCCGTGTTTAGAGCTAAAAAAGATAATGTTCAGAATTCAGAAAATGGCAGTGTTATTGAAGCAATCATTCATACCTTAGCCCATGACATAAATGGTCGTATTGTAAAAAATGGAACTGATGCCATAGCATCATTTATTGCACCAAACATGCAATCTATGTTCATCACAGGCTTAAGAAAGTTTACAAAGTATCCATTAAGAAATGTTAAGGAAAACAGGAGAATCATAGCAGACTTCGCCTTGAAAGCAGGAGAATATACGCTATAGTTGATTCCCCATAATTAAGGAAAAGTAATCCCTGCCAATAAGGCCAGATATTGTGCCACAGCACCATGGCTTTTGAGTTGGACTCCAAGATACGGTTGAATAGGGCATTTTTTGGGTAATGGATAAAATAAGGAAGATAATTTGAAATAATAAGGATGAGTATCAATCAATATTGCTTCTTTTAAAATGTAAAAGCCACATTGACCTCTTAGGCTTATTAATCCAAAATTCATTTGCCCAGCTCCAAACACAGAATATCGAGTTGCGAATGACCTAGCAGTTTCTCTAGTTTCAAAATCATGGTAATAAAATTGGTAAACACTGCGCTTAAATTCGTATTCACCACCTACAAAAACTTGGACATAAGGATTCAATCTATATCCCAGCCCAAAACTAATGATATCTGCACTAAACTTTGGGCCACCTGTATAGGAATACTCTGATATACCATACCCATAATGTCCATCAAAAAACCACTTTTTATATCGCACAGTATCTGACAATTCTATGTCATTTTTGGTCATTTCGCCAAATTTTTTTGTCATGCCAATTGACAACCCAACTAGGTTTACACCCGAATTTGGAGTAGTAGTTGATGCATTGCTGGCATGTGTGAGATGAAGGTCAGCATGTAAGTCTATTGAAGATGATAGGGTAAACTTATTGCCGAAAGCTAATTGTGTGATATTATTTAAGTTTGAACCAATAGCACTGTTATTGGGATTATCAAGTTTTTGGTATTTTTGAGTGATATAGATTATGCCAGAACCTATCCTAAAATTGAATCGGAATTTTTGGTTTTGCTTAATATTAAATCCGATTGATGGAAAAAAGCCATAACCTTGACCCAACAGTTTTGGATTTCCATAATCGATATAAACAAAGTGAAGTTTAACCTCAGGATTATTCCAAAATGTTTGCCAAGGTCGGTCCCAATAAGGATCTATTCGCCATTGAAATCCGAGTAAATAAGAAAAATTTGGTGTCTCAAAAGTTGCTCTATTGCTATGTTGTACAAATTTTGCAGGACTATATTCAAAAGTAATACTACTTTGACCGATCCCACTTATGTGAAATCCTGATACAATCCAAAATACAAGCGCAGCAAGATTAAATCTTTTCAAAAATAAAATCAGTTATCTTTGAAAATAGGTGGATTCTGGCATTATCCCCGTAGATTCCGTGGTTTCGGTTGGGATAATAGTAGGTGTCAAATTGCTTTTTAGCTTTGATTAGGGCGTTTGCCATCTCTGCAGAATGCTGAAAATGAACATTATCATCTGCTAATCCATGCACCAATAGATAAGATCCCTTGAGCCTATCAGCAAAGTATACTGGTGAGTTTTGGGCATATCCTTCTTGATTTTCTTCAACTGTACGCATATATCTCTCAGTATATACAGAGTCATACCATTTCCAGTTGGTGACAGGAGCAACAGCTATCCCTGCCTTAAAGACATCATTTCCTTTCAAAAGGCACAGTGAAGACATATATCCACCATAACTCCACCCAAATATACCGATTCTGTTTTTGTCTACATAAGGCAGATTACCAAGGTATTTGGCAGTTTCTATTTGGTCTAGAGTCTCGTAATGTCCTAGTTTAAGGTAAGTCATTTTTTTAAATTCTTCACCCCTTCCTCCCGTGCCTCTTCCATCCACACAGGCCACTACATACCCATTTTGAGCAAGCAATTGGTACCACCAATAATTAGTTCCTTGCCAAGAATCTGTGACCGATTGACTGCCAGGCCCAGAATATTGCGTCATGAAAACTGGATGTTTTTTATTTGGGTTAAAATTTCTTGGTTTTAGCATCCATCCATTCAGTTTTACATTTTCAGATGTTGTAAATGAAAAAAACTCTATATCTGAGACTTCGTAGGTTTTTTGTAATTCTTGTACTTTTTTATTGTCTTCAATGGTTCTCACCAAATTTCCTTGTCTATCATAGACTGTATAATTAGTTGGCATATTGATAGTACTATACCTATCTATATAATAGTCAAAGGTATTGGAAAATTCACTATGGTGACTACCTTTGTTTTTGGTAAGTTTGATTAGTGACTTCCCATTCAATTGGATAGAATAGGTTTGATTTTCTAGTGGATTTTTGTCAATAGCTTCAAAGTATACAAGGCTGTTTTTTTGATCCACACCGTGAAATGTTGTGACTTCCATATCGGCAGGCGAAACTTTCTCTACCAATTTGCCTTCCATATTATACATTATGATGCGATTATAACCATCCTGTTCTGAAGTCAGTAGGAAATATTTATTACCATTTAAAAATGTCAAATGATCATTTACGTCCAAATAGTACTTATTTTTCTCTTCATACAATAAAGTAGGATTGAGATTTCGGGTATTTACTAAAAATAATTTCAAATGGTTTTGATGTCTATTAAGCACGGTTACACACAGATTATTAGGATCATCTGTCCACTTCATTCTGGGAATATATACATCGCCCTTATCCTCTAATTCTATTTTCTGTGCCTTTCCTAAATTAAAATTAAAAATATGTGCTGAGACAATTGCATTTTTTTCACCTACTTTCGGATACTTATAAGTGTAATTGATTGGATACAGATCGTCAGTAAAATACTGTAAGGTATATTGCATCACTTCGCCTTCATCAAATCTTAAAAATGCAATTTTCTTACTATCTGGAGACCAATAAAATGCCCTTGTAAAGGAAAACTCCTCTTCATAGACCCAATCTGCAAGACCGTTGATAACAGAATTTTGTTGTCCATCTTTAGTGATCTGAGTGACATTTTGGTTTTTCATTGTGGTGTAGAATAGATTATTATTTACCACGTACGCTACCATCTCTCCGTTGGGTGAAAATTGAGGATTTATGACTTTTCCATGTGGGTATATTTCAATGATTGATTTTATATTTACGTCATAGACATATGCCTTCACTGCTGAACTATGCCTGTAAATATTTTCAGTTTCAGACTCTATCAAAATTTTTGTTTCGTCTTCGCTAAAAGTGTAATTTTCTATTTCTGATATGCCCTTATTGTCTATAACATTGGTCAAATCCAAGAGAACGCCGACAGATTCTCCGGATTTTATGTCATACTTCACAATTTTGCCATCGGTTATTTTTGTGAAATGTCTTCCATCTTTCATGAAGTTAAACCCAGAAACGCTTTTTTGGGAAAATATGCCTTTTTCAAATACATCTTCCAAAATTATAGTTTTCTGCCCTATTCCAATTTGAAATATGAAAATCAAGAATAGAATTTTTGAAATTGATAGGTGATACATCATATGAATACTATATTATTTTGCAAAAGTAATGAATTAACAAAGGCGTAGCCCATTTTCAACGGATTTTTCTGGGATCATTATGACTACACCCTGAACTGTTTTCACACCCAAAACTAAACACTGCGACATAATTCCAGCTATTTGTTTGGGCGGAAAATTAACAACTGCTATGACTTGCCTTCCAATCATATCTGAAATGCTATATAAATCTGCAATTTGAGCTGAGCTTTTTAAAATTCCCAAAGGCCCAAAATCAATTTGTAATACCAAGGCCGGTTTTTTAGCCTTTATTAAAGGGGAAACAGCTAAGACAGTACCTACCCGTATATCTATTTTTTCGAAATCTTCAAAAGTGATCATTCCTGCAAGCATTTAACCCGATTTATACATTAGTAAGATATATATTGAGAAGTTAAATTGCAATAAATCAGAGCCTTAGATTCAGAAATCAAAGTATCTCATGGTTTCAAAATCCAAGCCGGCGAAGCTTCTGATTTGCAACAAGTTAGCTTCGGAATAGATTTTCTAGTGCACAATTCGATTATAATAATAAATTCAATTTTAGTGTAAAAGTAATAAAAATAAAAAGAGTCCCAAGCATTAGTTTAAGTTACCATAATTGGATATATAAAATACTCATTTTTTTAAGAGAAAATGTGTGTATGCAACATAAATAAATTGTCATGGAATAGAATAAAATTTGTAATTTTGCGCCTTTAATGCACAGATATTTTTCATATATTAGGTCTGTAACTGTAATTTGGTTGTTAATTGTGATTTGTATAATCAGCAGTTTTGCCCAGACCAAGGTGAATCCCTTTGAAATCAAAGCGAGGGAAAGCGTGTCACATTCATTGACTATTTTACCTAATGAAAAAATCATTAAAGCACAAATTGCAAATACATTAGATACTACAAAATCATCCCAAAAAGGAATTTTCACAGATACGACTTTATCTACAGTAAACCCTGATTATATCAACCCTTTTGACGTAGACCATAGACCTATTAAACGTACAAAGGAGAATTCTGGTGAGACAAAAGCTATAGCTTATAGTAGTAATTCAAGTGGGTTTATACTTTGGGTATTGATTTTTATTTCGGGTTTACTCGCTATTATTCTAAACATACAATCGAAGTATCTTGGATTAGCGATGAAGTCAATTCTGAATGAAAATATTCTGAAATTACTAAAACGGGATGAGCAAGGGAAGCACCTATTGTACCATATTTTACTTTATGGAATTTATATTTTGTCTTTATCAGTTTTCATTTATTTGATATTAGAGACAAATTATAATCTTAAGGGATTTAAAATTTTTGGAGGATTAGTACTAGGTTTTACAGTTTTTTACATTTTAAAACACAGCTTGCTTTCTATAATTGGCTATATATTTTCAATATCTAAGAATACTTCGCTTTACAATTTCACTATAATGCTCTTTAATCAGTTAGTCGGAATACTTTTAATTCCCATTGATTTTTTCATGGCATTTGGACCGGATGATTCATTTCAGATTATAACATATTTAGGGTTTGGTTGCTTAGGCTTTTTTTTAGTAATGAGATCAATACGCGGCTTACTAAGTTTGACGGAATTCTTCTTTCACAGATTTTTTCAAATAATTGTGTATCTTTGTGCCTTTGAAATTGCGCCGATTTTGATTCTATTAAAATATCTAGAGTTTTTTAGTCTAAATTGACCTATTGATAAAATTTAAATTGTTTAATGACAACTAAGAGTTCAGCTTCAGCTAATGCATTAACGTATATAGAGCAATACAATCCAGTAAAGTCTTTATTAATTTCTCAACCAAAACCTGAAGATAAGTCGCCTTACTACGACTTAGAACAAAAGTACCAGTTGAAGATAGATTGGAGGCCTTTCATACAGGTCGAAAACTTGACTGAGAAAGAGTTTAGAAAAAATCGGCTCAATTTAGGTGACTATAAATGTGTAATTTTTTCCAGTAAAGGCGCCATTGATAATTTTTTTCGACTGGCAGAAGAAACTAGATCAAGAATTTCCCAAGATACGCGTTATTTTTGCTTAACAGAAACCATAGCAAATTATCTTCAGAAGTTTATTCTCTATAGAAAAAGGAAAGTTTTTGTAGGAAAAAGACTAGCAGAAGATTTAGCCCATTATTTTCAAAAATACAAAACAGAAAAGTTCTTACTTCCTTGTTCAAATTTGGGTTCAACAGAAATCGTGCAATATTTAGACAAAATAGGTATCAATCATACGGATGTCGTCATGTATAAAACTGTATCATCTGATTTGTCAGACCTCAGTGATGTGTATTACGATATCTTGGTTTTCTTTAGTCCACAAGGTATTGAGTCCCTTTTTGAAAATTTCCCTGATTTTGCACAAAATAAAACAAGAATTGCCATATTTGGAAATGCCACAATCAAGGCTGCTGAAGAAAAAGGACTGTATGTCAACATTAAAGCGCCTACGACCGAAGCACCATCTATGACTAAAGCATTGGAAGATTATATCGCTATTTCAAATAAAACTAAGAAATAATTACTACATCCTTAAACAATGGATATAAAATTCATTCAAGATTTAGAAAGGTTAATAAGTGAAGACTTACCAGGTGCGGCCGCTCAAAATTTAATGAAACCTCCTAGAAGAGAATTTCAAGATTTTAGTGACATACAACCTACTGAAGCATGTGTTCTCCTTTTACTTTATCCAAAAAACAATGAATGGTATACTTGTTTTATTGAGCGTCCTAGTCATTATGTACATGATGTTCATGCTGGTCAATTTGCTTTGCCTGGTGGTAAAGTAGATGAAACAGATTACAGCTTCGAAGACTGTGCGTTGCGAGAGACCTATGAAGAAATCGGAATTCCTCCAGAAGATATTGGTATCTTAGGTTCATTGACTTCACTATATATTCCTGTAAGTAATTATTTGGTGCATCCTTTTGTGGGATTTATGCATAAAGAACCTGAATTCGAATTGCAGCCAAATGAAGTTGCCAATTTGATAGAAGTACCTATTACTTTCTTTCCAAAGTCAAAATATAAATCTATCTCTGACATCATAGTCAGAAGTGCGGTAATAGAACAAGTACCTCACTATATTCTACCGAACCAAAAAAAATTATGGGGTGCAACCGCTATGATCCTTAGCGAATTTGAACATATCATTGTTGATTTAGAGTTTGATTAAATTTCAAATTTGTCTTACATAGACATATTTTAATTATTTCCCTTAAAATTACAGGCATTTTCAAAAATAACTATATTTTTACGGAGCTAAACAGCACCTATAACTTTGTAGTTAATGATTTCCCTGACTTCATTCGATTGAAATAAAATTTTATACTTATGCGTTATCTTAATGTATTGTTGATTTGTTTATTTGCCAATATTTTGTTTGGACAATTCCACCAAGAATCTGCCAACATACCTTTTAAAAGCTATATACAAAATCCAAAAACACATCTAAGGAATTCATTCCAAATAGCCTTGCCCTTGTTTGGCTCAGAATTTATATTTTCCGCCATTCCCAATGACGTCATGGCGGAAGACCTTATGAGGGCATACCCTAGTTTACGCACTTATGATCTCACTTCAATAGAATTTCCTGAAGCTTATGGTGCTCTTACCGTAAGTGATTTTGGTATATTTGCTACTATGTACAACATCAACAATACTTCTCTGATCATTAGCCCATCAGACTTCATAGGAAGTGAAATACACACGATTCAATATGGCGTAAAAAATTCAAAAGCTACATGTAGTCACATAGAACATAATGATCCCAATGCAGTAGATTTGGCGTATCTCCTAGACAGAAATAATAGCCTCCGCAATATATTCCAATTGGGTGATACAAGATATAGATATGATGTCGCGATCATTTGTACAGGCGAATATTATCAGGCTAATGGAAATACGAACTCTACTGTGACAACATCCATCACACAGACTGTCAATAATATCAGCGCAATATATAAAAAAGATCTATCCATCACTTTACAATCTAGTTCTAGTAGAATTAAACTATATGATGACCCCGCTACTGACCCATTTATTCCAAATGGATTTGGAGGAGAAATTAGGACAGTTCAGGCTGGTCGTGCTTTAAAAAGCAATTTTGCTGATGGCGTGTATGATATCGGCCATGTATTTCACACCCACACTGATGATGATGGATGGGACAATGGAGGATTGGCTCAGTTGAGATCAGTCTGTGATAATTATGTAACACCAACTGGAGAAATTTCAAAAGGATCTGCTTGGAGCGGATCTTACAGTAACAAAGACCTAGGTTGGGTTTTACTTGCTGCACATGAGTTTGGTCATCAATTCGGTGCTACACATACTTTCAATGGAGACGGAAATTCTTGTACAACTGCTATAAGTACTACATCAGCAGTAGAAATTGGGTCAGGTACTACCATAATGTCTTACGAAGGTCTATGTAATGACTCTGATAATGTACCATCCAATGGGTTAGACAATGACTATTTTCATACTTTTTCTATTCAGCAAATGATGGATTACATCATAAATGATGATGGAAATACATGTGCTACAAAATCAAACTCAAATAATAACATTCCAGAAGTAGAAGCTAATCCATGCAATGCAACATATAATATTCCTAAAGGAACGCCTTTTTATCTCAAAGGAAGTGCAACGGATGCTGATAATGATCCAATGTCTTACACTTGGGAAGAAATAGATGAAGACGGATCTGGTAAGCCAACACATGGATGGGTAGGAGCTCAAGCTGGGGGATCCACATTGGCACCATTATTTAGAAGTTATCCACCATCAAGTGTTACAGAAAGATATTTTCCATCGTTATCAAATTTAAAAAATGGCGGTAGTGATTTTGAAGTATTACCAACTGTAGCAAGAACACTAAACTTTGCATTTACTGTAAGGGATAACAATTCTGCAGGATCTGCAGTAGGGGTAGATAATATTACAGTTAATGTTTTAAACAATGGTCCCTTTGTCATTAGTAGACCAGCGGGAGGTGAAACACTTACAGTTGACAAATCGAAGCTATCACTTGGAACACCAATGGCTCAAATGGTTTATGTAATATGGTTCGGATAAAAGTTTCTACTGATGGTGATAACTTGACAAAAATAGCAGAAAATATTCTCTTATGCTTCAGGTTCTACATCTATAACCCTTCCTACAAACTTTTTTAAGACGAGTACAGCAAGAATTATGATAGAATGTATGGACAATGAATGTTTCAAAATATTCACCGTGTCTAATCGTGATGTCTCTATTAATTCCACTTGTGATCCTGAAAATTCTGTACTTTGTCCTACAACAAAAGTAACAATGAATGAGGATGATCCTAACCCATTGACAGGAATGACAAAAGTTGTGGGTGTTGAGCAAATTGAAAGAGTGTTAACAGAAAATTCAACGACAGGAAGAGTTGTCATTTTGGCTGAATCAGGATCAGGATGTGCAGATATTTCCAATTATTATGCTTCCGCAGTCCCAATTTATGTCACCGAATCAGGAAAATATACTATCACTGCCGAAGGTGGAGGTTTTTTATCTTTATTCAGGGCAGGATACAAACCATCTGACGGATGTTCGAGATTTTTAAGTTCTACAAGACGAAAAGTGGGCGCACAACTTACTGGGTCAAATCTTGCATTCGAAGTAACACTTAGTGCATGTACAGAATATGTCATTGTATTTTATTCTTTCGAAGATTTGCCAACTACTATTGCGGCCAAAGTGTTAAGCGGTCCTGGTTTAGTAGTAGAAAAAGTCAACCTATCAGGTAATGCTTATATCAACAGATTTGTAGTAGTAAATAATAGTACTGGTAATATTTATTCAATTATGGATATGCCAGATGTAAGTGGTATTCCCGCAGGTAATTATACCATTTATTCCGTGGTCATGGAGAATATAAATGTTGGATCCTTGATAGGCACATCTTTTCAGACTTTTGTCGCAACTTATTGTGTAAATGTCAGCCAAAATAGTAGAGAACTTGAAGTATTGCCAAATTGCAGAATTACCAATGTAACAACTGGTGCTATGACGCCTTGTATACCAGGGGATAATACTTTTACTCAAGAATTAGTAGTCACTTACGAGAAGGCACCCACAACAGGAAAACTTAGTGTCAATGGACAATTATTTGACATTACAGCCAGCCCTCAATCTATAATATTGACAGGATTGGATTCAGATGGTGCTATTTTGGGTGTAAATGCATTTTTTACTGATGCCACATCTTGTAAATTTGAACTTTCTGATTTATTTACTGCACCTGAGAATTGCTGCCCTGTACAAGTAGAATTGGGGCAAGATGCCAATTTATGTATTGGTGATAAATTGACATTAGATGGTGGTTCGACTGGCGCATCTTATATTTGGAAACGTGATGGACAAGTTCTTTCATCAAATAGTAGAACTATAGAAGTATCTACATCAGGCAAATATCTTGTCGAAGTTATACATTCTTCAGGATGTAGAAAAGCAGATAGTATCAATGTCACTTTTCATGCATTGCCAATTATTAATCTTCCTGCTACTACAGCATTTTGTCAAAATGAGAGCACAGTTATTGTTGCCACTTTGGATCAGCAGAATTACAATATCTCATGGCAAAAAGATGGTGTTACCATCCTAGATCAAAATTCCAATTCTATTACCGTAAACCAAACAGGTACTTATAAAATAATTGTAACAAACCAATATACGTGTTCTGATTCCAAAGAAATTGTAGTTTCTCAAATTACCACTCCAGTGGTAAGTATAGGTAATGAAATAAATAAATGCCAAGGAGAAGAAATTATATTGGATGCTGGCCCCAATGGTAATAATTATTCTTGGTATAAGGATGATGTACTATTAAACGAGACTACAAACTCTAAATGTGACAGAATCTGGGACTTATAGAGTTTTTGTAGAATTTGGAAACAATTGTGGGGCTGAAGATGATGTCATTGTGCGTATTTTCGAGAGCCCTGTCCTAGATGAATTGCCTATGTTATTTGATATTTGTAATGGTGAAAAAGCCACCATTGTAGCAAATGGATCAGGATATAATAATTTACAGTGGTATTTTAATGGCAACATAATCAATGGTTCTACTGACCCAACAATAGAGGTTGCCATCAGTGGTGAATATTCCGTCACTGTAAAAAATGCTGGAGGCTGTAGCGTCACTCGAACTACAACAGTTGATACCCATTCAGCACCTAGCGTAGATTTAGGTCAGGATGTTGTAGCATGCATTGGCCCTGAAGTAACATTATTTGCAGGTAATGAAGGCACAACCTACCATTGGACAAAAGATGGTGTATCCATTCCAGGCAATGTTAATTCTATTTTGGTTTCTACCAATGGTATATTTGCTGTAACCGTCACTAATGATTATGATTGTGTCACCACTGATGATGTTATGGTGACTTTTGTCACAGGGCCGACTCTGGATCTTGGTTCCGATGCCACTATTTGTGAAGGTGAGACATATACTATAAACGCCATGACCAATACACCATCAGCATCCATCATTTGGAATAAAAATGGCATAGTAATTCCATTGGAAAATAATTTTAGTCTGGAAGTGACAGATGCTGGTGAATACGAAGCTGTAGTATTTGGTGGTACTCCTCCATGTGAAGTTAGGTCAAGAGTAACCGTAAATGTCAACCCTAAACCTGGTATAAACCTAGGAGTAGACAAAGCAATATGCCAAGGTGATCCTTTCCCAACATTTGATGCAGGATCTAATCATAAAACCTATGCTTGGTCATACAATGGTACTACTTCAGGAAATACTAGAACTATTTTGGCTGACAAATCAGGCATTTATTCCGCCACGGTTACTAATAATTTTGATTGTGCTAATACGGATGAAATACGTCTTACCATCAATCCATTACCAACTTTGGTTATTCCAGAAAATTTAGATTTATGTATTGGGGACACCATTTATTTGGAAGTAGAATCCAATGCAACAACTTTTAAATGGGAAAAAAATGGAACTCTTATCCCAAATGCGACCCAAAATTCTCTTGAAATTAGCAGTGAAGGTTCTTATGCAATCACCGTTACTAGTTCTGCCAATTGTTCCCAAAATGGATTGGTACTTATAACAGAGAGAAATCCACCTTCAGTAGATTTGGGTAAGGATACTATCTTGTGTCCAAATCAAAGTTTGACATTGGATCCTGGTCAGCATTCTTCATATTCATGGTCTAATGGTACTACAACTCCCACTTTGGTTGTAAACGCCAATCCATCTCAAACAGAGCCAACAACCTACAGCGTAATTGTAAAAAACCAATATCAGTGTAGTGCTTCAGATTCCATCACCATCATTAGCAGGCCAGAAGTCATAGCAGATATTGAAGCTGATAATGTGGGTGTATGTAATGGTGAACCCGTGAATTTAACAGCAACAGGTGGCTTATTTTATGTATGGAGTGATCCTGACAATTCACTTTCTTCAAATAATACTGCTGAAACTGTTGCAACTCCTACCAAAACTACCATATATACAGTGACTGTATCTGATGATTGTCCTGGAAATACAGATTCAGCCACTTTAGAATTAAAGGTTTTCGAACCACAAAATATTTCTGCCGGCAAAGATACTTGTCTTATAACTGGCAGTACTATCAGATTACAAGCTTCTGGAGGTGTTTCATATAGTTGGAGTCCGCAATCATCCATTATAGGAGCAACTAACATTTCAAATCCTGAAATTTCGATTATTGATGCGACTACATTCATCGTCACCATTGTTGATACAAATGGGTGTGCATTTTCTGACTCTGTTTACGTATGTGTAGAAGAAGATCCTTTGAAATTTTTCAAAGCCGTCACTATGATTACACCGAATGGAGATGGAGCGAATGATGTACTCATATTTAAAGGTCTCGATTATTATCCGGATAACACATTGACTGTCTTCAATCGCTGGGGTAATGTTATATATGAGGCAGTAGGATATCAATCTTCAAATGCTGAATTATTCGATGGAACAAAGAATGGTGAACCATTACCACCTGATACTTACTACTATATATTACAGTTTGATGGAAAAACATTTAAAAATTCATTAACTATTATAAGAGATTAACAGATTTAAAAAAGTGATAATGAAAAATCAAATATTTTATACCCTAATAATTATTTTGTTTTCTTGGTCTGTTAAGGCACAACAACTTCCAAACAGTTCTTTGATTTCGGAAACAAGAGCGTTTTGGAATCCTGCATTTACAGCTTTGCACAATGATATGATTGTGAATGGGTTTTTCAGGATGCAGTGGTTTGGTTTTGAAGGTGCTCCTATGTCTGGTTTTATTGACCTAGAATATCCATTGGTAGATTACAATATGAGTGCAGGAGCAGCTTTTATTTTTGATAAAACAGGCCCAGTATCAAAACTCGGTGGACAAATAAATTATGTTTACAAATTGAAGGAATTTTTATCAAGAAATGGTCAATTATCACTTGGAATTAGTGGAAATTTCATGCAATATGCCCTCAACACTTCTAGCCAAATAGTGAATGAAAATAATGATCCTATTTTTAATAATAATAGAATATCTTCTTTCTTCCCTGCTCTTGGTGGTGGATTTTATTATACTTCTAATATAAGAAATTGGAAAGGAAACAGCTTTTTCCTTGGAGCTTCCATGAAACAAATTATCACAACAGAAATTTTGGTCAATGGTCTTGATCAAGTAAGAGAGAACCACATTCATTTTAATATTGGTGGCAGAATAGTTTCTTACAACTCTGCGTATGAACCAATGGTTGTGGTTAATTATGTCACCCCAGATATCATTGACGTCCTTTATGGTCTAAAATATGAAATGGAAGATACTTTTTGGGCTGGATTGGGCTATGGTGGTTCAGGTATGGCATCTATACAAGGAGGACTTATCTTACCCGAAATGGGGACAAACAATGCTATGATGAAAATCGGAGTTTTGGCCAATTATCACCTAGGTAGTGAGGTAGCAAAAGCAGGTCCAAGTGCTGAGTTTTATATTGGATATTATTTAAGAAAAAAATAAACCAAATGAAGTAAATTGTTTGAACCTATTTTTGAGTAAAACAGTTATGTAACAAATTAAAAAATTAAGTATGTCATTGAAAGTAGGAGATATTGCACCAGGATTTACACTCAAGTCAAGTGAAAAAACAGATGTTTCATTGTCAGATTATACTGGCAAAAATGTTGTTGTTTTGTTTTTTCCTATGGCTTTCACATCAGTATGTACCACTGAATTATGTGAAATCAGAGATAAAAAATCTAATTATGATGCATTAGAAGCGGATATCATTGCTATTTCCGTGGATTCCCCATTTACTCTTGCAAAATTCAAGGAAGATCAAGGTTACAATTTTCCACTATTATCTGACTTCAATAAAGAAGTGAGCCCAAAATATGGTGCTTATTATGAAGAATTTGTTTTAGGATTAAAAGGAGTGGCAAAAAGAGCAGCTTTCGTGGTAGACAAGGAAGGCATATTGCAATATGTCGAAGTATTAGAAAAGGCTTCTGATATCCCTGATTTTGAAAAAATAAATTCTGTGTTAAAAACCCTTACAGCATGATAAAAATTCATTACTCATTGATGGGTCAGCACAATCAAGAGGTTGATGACGATGTAATGGTTGATGAAATCATTGATTCTGGGCAAATCGCTCAACTGATAGTTTATAACGATGATTTTAATACTTTTGATTGGGTAATACAATGCTTTATGGAAGTTCTTAATCATAGCCAAGAACAATCAGAGCAACTCTCTTTATTAGTCCATTTTAAGGGAAAGGCAAGCGTAAAAACTGGTCCAAAGAATTTACTGATTCCATTGAAAGATGCCTTAGTGGAACGTGGATTGAGTGCTATCATAGAAAGTGTCGCTGATAGTCCAAAATTATAACTTTATATTTTTGCGTTTGGCAAAGCAATAGAATATTTCACCTTATTTGCCAATATCATGTACTATCTTTCAGACCAAATAGCATTTCCTCATCCAACAACCGTAAAGAAAAGTGGCATCTTAGCTATTGGCGGTGATTTATCTACAGATCGACTAATATTAGCCTATAATTTTGGAATTTACCCTTGGTACAATCCAGATGAACCGATCATATGGTGGTGTCCTTCACCAAGATTTGTTATTTTCCCTCCCAAAGTTAGGGTACCAAAGTCTATGAATGCCTACTTTAATCAGAATAAATTCAGGGTGACATTCAATAAAGATTTTGGTAATATCATAAGACATTGTCAAAAAATACATCGCCCTGGACAGGATGGAACTTGGCTTACCAATGATATGGTAAATGCATATGAACAGCTATTCAAGATTGGCTATATACGTTCAGTAGAAGTATGGGAGAAAGATGATCTTGTCGGTGGACTTTATGGAGTAGAAATCGGTAAAATGTTTTTCGGCGAGTCAATGTTTTCGCTAAAACCAAATGCTTCTAAATTTGGATTCATTACTTTAGCTAAAAGTTTAGAAGTAGAGGGTTTTACTTGTATAGATTGTCAGCAACCCAATCCTTATTTGGAAAGTCTTGGTGGTGAATTCATTGCGGGCGAAACTTTTCATTCACTATTGCGAGAAAATAGAAACCGATTTGCTTTAACAAGTTTGAAAAAATAGGTTGTCAAACTATTAATTGAGTTTCTTGATCAGTATCTATCAGCTCTATTTTAATGGGTTTGTCTTTGAAATAAAAATAAATTGTACATCCCAAAGAGATAAACAAATAGCCCAATACTATGGCAGTGCCACCCGAAAATCTATCATCAATACCAAACCAAGAATATCCATATGAGTACCACAAACCAATAGCGATACTTATTTTCAATAATTCTGCAAAAATAGACTGAGGACTTCCGTCCATAAGACTTGTATAAGCGTATATTGTTATGAATAAAAATGCACCATACCACAAAATGTAATACATGGGGAAAAGTCCAATATTGTTGAATAGATACATCATAAAAAGTAACGTAATGATAAGTTGGGCTGAAGACCAAATTTTTAATAGAATAGATGCTTCTGTGTGATATTTCGGCCTATGATATACATCCTTAGTATAATTCACCGGATAAGCACTTATAACATCATTAGGTCTCCATCCTGTAGGCATAAACCAAATCCTAATTTTATCTCTAAAAGATTTTGTCCTCCATGCATCTTGAATGAGTAGCCATATATGCTTATAATTGATGATCCATGGATTCCATGTTTTGACGGCTCTAGTGACTCCATAAACAGGAGGAATGTCATCCTGCTCTTCTTGAAATGTACCAAAAATTTTATCCCAAATTATAAATATTTGGCTATAATTTTTATCCATGTATTCGGTATTAATGGCATGGTGTACCCTATGGTGTGAAGGTGTCACAAGAAAATGTTCCAAAAATCCCATGCGTTTTATTAATCTGGTATGGTACCAAAATTGAGCAAATAGTTGGATAGGTGCCACTATGGCAATCACTTTCGGTGGAATCCCTATGAGAGCCATAGGTATGAATGTAAATGTAAATAAGGCAAAAATTTCTGAAACAGACTGCCTAAGTGCACACGCCAAATTAAACTCTTCACTGCTGTGATGAATGATATGGCGATTCCAAAAGACATTAATTTCATGTGACCATCTATGCACCCAATATCCCGCGAAATCTATTCCAATAAACGCCAATATGTACAAAGCTATATCAGATTGTATATGGAATATAGCCAAATGGGTATAAAACCATTTGTAGCTTACTATGACAATGACTAGCCCAAGCACATCTTTGATGACGTTTGTTATCCCTGAACTAAGACTCGAAATTGTGTCAAAAAGCCTATTTACGCCCACATGCATAAACTGATCCGCAATGTGTTCTATCAAGATTAAGACTATAAAGAATGGAATGGCATAGTTCAAAATTTGTGCGTATTCCTGCATGCTGGTAAAATAAATTTATTTTTAAAATCCCTTTTCAATCACAGAGAGTCCAATACAATTAAGACTTTCTGGATAAAGACTTGTTTTCACAACAAATTTAGTCATTTTACTATTAGAATTATACAGTAATTATTCTCTTTTTGAAGGATGCAATCTGATTATTCAGAAGTGTCACCAATTACAGATTCACGTTAAGTTGTGCTTCAAATCTTTAATGTATAAAAAAAATGAAGCCATGTGCGACATACATCACACATGGCTCCAAATTTATCTAATTTTTCTTTTTTTTATTTACTAGCAGGAGTTGCTTGAGCTTCAGGACCTTTTCCTACTACTTTTCCTTTGATATTCAAGTAAGTGTCAACTGGGTCAGTATTGGAAGTAATTGTAACTCTTTTTGTATCCATTTTACCTTCAGGAGAACCTTTTCCTTTTGAGTCATACACTACTTTGATCTCGCCAGAACCTCCTGGAGCAATAGCTTCTTTTGGCCACTCCGGAACAGTACATCCACAGCTACCTTTTGCATTGCTGATAACCAATGGTTCAGAACCTGTATTCTTGAATTTAAACACGTGTGTCATTTTATCACCATCCTTGATTGTCCCCCAATCATAAGTATCTTCCTCAAACTTGATGGTTGTTTTTGGGCCTGTTGGTGCTGCAGGTACAGGTTCAGTACTAGTAGGATCAGTTGCAGCAGGTGTAACTTGACTGGCATTTTCAGCAGTTGTTACTTGTGCATTAGCAGCATCTGTTGTTGCACTTGCTTCCTTATCTTTGCAAGAAACAATAGCAAGAGACAATACTAGAACCATAAATCCGAACATTTTAAAACTTTTCATTATTCTTAAGTTAAAATTTGATTGTTAAATAAAATTCTTTTAAACCTATATTTTAATTACAAAAATATGTCCACTAACACAAATTATCAAGTGATGTATCAAAACGATATCTTCGATTAACATCTATTTAACAAGATACTTGGATGCTTAACAATTTTAACTTTTCCTTAAGTAGGCATCGAATCTTTTATTTTTTTTCGAAGAATACTTTCTTTTAAAATCCAAAGATTTATATTTGACTTCAAATTGTTAAAATGTCAAAAATGTCAAATCGTCAGTTGCATATTTTATGCATTTCAAGATACTTCAAAGGAAATGATTTCCTTAGATCTGCTCATGAGGCTGGTCACATTGTTTATTTACTTACATCAAAAAAACTTGAACATGAGCCATGGGCAAAAGAAAGTTTAGAGGATATTTTTTATATGGTTGAAGATGAGTATGGTAGATGGAATCATGAACATTTAGTAGGTGGCTTAGCACATAAGATGCGGGCAGTCAAATTCGATTTTTTTGTTGCCTTAGACGATTTTGATGTCGAACATGTGGCATTTTTACGAGAATATTTCAGGATTCCGGGTATGGGAGAGACTACTGCAAGGTATTTCAGAGATAAACTTGCTATGCGCATTAAAAGCAAAACATCAGGAATTCCTGTTCCCGCATTTACAAATTTATTTCATGATTCTGATATTCATGCCTTCGTAGCCGAAAATGATGCGCCATGGCTTATCAAACCAAGAATGCAAGCATCGGCTACAGGAATTCAAAAGATACATAGCAAGGATGATTTATGGTCAGCTTTGGACCGTTTAGGAGGTGAAAGACATGAATATCTTGTGGAAAAATTTGCCCCAGGCGATGTCTACCACGTCGATAGTCTGTATTTCAACGGAAAAAAAATATTTAATCAAGTGAGTAGATATCTCGCTACACCATTTGAAGTAGCACATGGCGGTGGTGTTTTCAGATCTATTACTTTAGATAATGATGATCCAGATAAGCAAGCATTAATTGATTTAAATGAAGATGTGATGCATGCTTTCGGAATGCAGTACAGTGCATCTCATTCAGAGTTTATAAAAAATCACCAAACTGGAGATTTCTATTTCTTAGAAACAGCATCTAGAGTAGGTGGTGCCCATCTTGCAGAAATGGTAGAGGCCTCTACAGGTATAAATCTATGGAAAGAATGGGCAAAGATTGAAATCGCACAATGCCTTGGTCAAAAATATGTCTTGCCAAAGATCAGACAAGAAAATGCTGGAATTATTGTATCCCTATCCAAATACGAAAAACCTGACTTATCCTCATTTGAAGATAAAGAAATAGTTTGGAAATTGGATAAAAAGCATCATGTGGGCATGATCCTTCAATCAAAGAACAGAAATAAAATTTTGACTTTATTAGATAAATATGCGGAAAGAATCAAGAATGAATTTCATGCAGCCTTGCCGACTCCTAATCGCCCAACTAGTTAAATGATTACAAATAAAGAATTAGCTGGTCAGTTTGATTTAATGGGTAAGTTGATGGAATTACATGGCGAAAATTCCTTCAGAACAAAAACTTATACTTTGGCATATTTAAGCCTTAAAAAGGTAGAAGTGCCATTTTGCGAATTAACAGAAAATGCCATTGCAGACATCCCCAATGTAGGTACAAATAATGCGATTAAAATAAAAACCGCACTTAATACCGGCATTCTAGAAGGGTTACAACCTCTTTTGGATAAAACCCCTCCTGGCGTAATAGATATGTTGAAAATCAAAGGCCTAGGTCCGAAAAAAGTAGGACAAATATGGAAAGAACTACAAATAGAAGACTTGGGTCAATTACAATATGCTTGTCAGGAAAATAGGTTAGTGCATCTTAATGGTTTCGGTATAAAAATCCAAAAAGATATATCCGAAAAAATAAATTTTCTATTATCCCAAAAAGGTAAATTTCTATTTGCATCAGTGATAGATATAGCAGAAAAACTTATCGAAGAGTTACAACAAAAATTTCCTTTATGGAAATGGGAATTAACAAATGAAATCAGACGTAAGAATCAGGTCATCACTTCCATAGACATCCTTACAGATTCTGATCAATGGAGCTCACAAATTTTGGAGTGCAGTGAAATAATAACAGAAAATGACTTTTTACTGGTTCAAAACATCCCTGTAAAAATACATTTTGCACTTTCAAAGCACTTTGATTATTCCCAATTTATCCATACTGAAGGAATTTTATTGACAGAAGAAAATGATAAAAACATAAGTAAATTGGCTACTGAAGCCGAAATTTTCAAAGCTCTTCATTGTCATTATATACCACCTGAAGCAAGAGATAATTTTAATACAAAGGTACTATTTGATATTAATAAAGAAATACCTCAACTTGTCAAACTAGAAGATATCAAAGGGATTGTGCATTGTCATACAACTTATTCAGACGGGTTACATAGCTTGGCTGATATGGCTGCTTACACTGCTTCAAATGGATTTGAATACATGGTTGTGACTGACCATAGTAAATCTGCGACTTATGCACACGGATTGACAATAGAAAAAGTATTGTCGCAGTGGGCAGAAATAGACTCTCTTAATGAATCTTATAGCAGTGGATTCAGAATAATTAAAGGCATTGAAAGCGATATTTTGTCTGATGGTAATTTAGATTATGACAGTGATATTTTGAAAGGCTTTGATATTGTTATTGCTTCTATCCATTCAGGTCTACAAATGGATGAAAATAAAGCAACTTCAAGACTCATTAAAGCTATTGAAAATCCACACACCACCATTTTGGGTCATCCTACTGGACGCTTATTATTAAGCAGAAGTGGCTATCCAGTAAACTTTGATATGGTTATAGATGCTTGTAGACAAAATTGTGTCGCAATAGAAATCAATGCTAACCCACAGAGGCTTGATTTGGACTGGACATTCATATCAAAGTGTATTGATTAAGATGTCATGCTTTGTATCAACCCTGATGCGCATAGTAAAGAATCCATACACAATATCAAATATGGAGTTATTTCAGGGAGAAAGGGCCTTCTTACGCCATCGCATTGTTTGAACTCTAGGAGTTTGGCAGAATTCATCGAATGGGTTTCGATAAAGTCAAATAAACATTCTCATTAAATTCTGGCAATATTTATTTCCTTGCGAAAGATTGTATCTTTGCTCTTTCATAGTATGTGCTTACATAATAGTGGGTTTTTCCACAAACCATAATTCAAAAGTACATAGCAAATGACTCTTTTTGCTTCTTACTAAAATCTAGATTAAACAAAATATAGTGATACTTCAGAACAAAATATACCAAGTCTCACCAGATCAAAATATCACTTTGCAAAGCAATAAGGCTATTTTAAACATTGCATATTCAGAAGAAAATGTAGCATCTCACACTATTTTTATACAAATTGTGGAAGCATATTTGCAAGGTAAAACTACTTTAGTAATTTGTGACAACCTATTGATCAGAAGCACTCTCGAGGCGTTCTTTGAGCAAAGCGCGCTTCAAGAATTTTATCTATCTTTTGATCCAAATTCTGAAGTGCAATGGGAAAAAATAAGAAAGGACTATAAAAACTTTTTCCAACTAAATCAACCCTTGCAAATATCGGAGAGTGTAATCCGCGATATGGCAAAATTGCAATTGCTAACAGAACATAAGAATGAAAATGCACTTTTATTAAAATCTGTCGATGCAATTTTGGAGTTATCAAAACCAACCAAATATGCACGTTTTCTTCAAAACATGACAAGCTTAAAGCCTGAAGACTTTAATGTAGAAAGCACATTGTCAAAAATTTCAAAATTAGTGCCTCTTTTCAAGACTGATTTCAAATACGATGACCCAAAATTTGATATTTATAACATTTCCAATGCCGAAAACGCAAAAAACATCTTAATCAAGTTAAGTGGTTTGATAGAAAAAATGTCTATGTTGTTTACACATCTGTTAAGTACATATATAGATTTTGATACATCGGCACTCCAAGAAATTCAAATGGAGATAGCATTTATAAAACATAAAATACCAATTCAAAATGAAGAAGCTAAAGTACCATCTTCAAAAAATTTCTTCCATTTTCTTAAATCAAAACCCAATGAAGAGCAGTCTCATATCTTATTATATGTAGATGGACTCATCTCCAAGTGCCAACAGCTCGGTATAAAACTGAGAGAATATAAACCCAATGAGGACATTGTTCAAGTCTTAGAGGAGATTGAGCGTATTGTAAAAAATTGGAGCAATGAGACTGTACCTAGATCTTCAGAGCAAATTTCTAGAATCAATGCTTTCAATTATCCTGTCAATTCTAAAGATATTCTTGATTTAGAGCAACAATTACAAGAAGTCACACATGAGATTAATGGACTCCAAATATTTAAAAATAACTTTGAAATTAATACAATCAATTTTACAAAACAATTAGATATAGCAAGATCGATTGAATATAATTTGGAAAAATTTCTATATCAATATGACCGATTAAAATCACGCAAAGAGTGGATGGATATCAAGCAAAGTTGCACAACCGCAGAATTAAAACTCCTTGATGCCTTACATGAAATCGATCCTAAGTCATGGGTCGAAACTTTCAATTATTGGTATCACGATACTTGCATCGCTACATATGAATTACGTAAAAATTCCACTTCGAATCATGAATATGAACAATTAGTCCATTCAGAAAAAATATATAACATCACTAATGTTTTTCAATCTCGCTTGCAAAACACTAGAAATGAACTTGACAATATCTTAAACGAAAGTGCAACACTCAAAGAACCTTTAAATGGCAAAAAGAAAAAAGAAATAAATCTCTTGTGGAAGACTTTAATAAAAACCGATTTACATTTTATAAAAACTTTATATCCCATCATAATTGTGCATAATGATGGATTGTACGATACAATTGATCATGCAATCAATAATCTAATTTATGTGAATTCGGGTCATATAAATCTTGATTTGCTCCAATTTTTCGAAACCATTAAAACTTTTTACCACTCCGATTCAATCACAAATTCAGCTACTTTGGATTTTAGAGTTCTTAATTCCTATGCAACTGCCCCAAACAATTTTGACTGGACGTATATATCTGCATACAAAATAGCACATATATTGACTCAAAATTTAAACCCCAAAGTCTATCAATTAAGGAATGGAATTATAATTAATTATTCCACAGCAAAGTTTGACTCAATAATTAAGACAACTTTACACCATCAAGGCCTGAAACAATTAGATGACAAGGATAACATATCATCCAATATACTGACTCTGCTATTGCAAAATCATGGCCCCAATGTGATAGTAACCATAGATAATAGTATCTACTTAGATTCTGAACTGAATTCAGCACTGTTTTTAGAATATCTCAAAAAGTATGGTTTTATACATATCAATATTGAAAGCAAAGAAATTGCACGTAATACTATGTTGTACTTATCTGATTTGAAAAACGACTTGAATGACATATTTTTCTGAAATAAGCATCTTCCAATACCAGCACTTCCTTCAAGTTAAAAACATAAATGCTAAAATGCATGTTTTTGATCCTATCAGAAAGAAATTTGTGGTTTTATTACCTGAAGAATTGGTGAGACAATGTTTAATTCAAGCCATATTACAAAACAATATTTATCCAAAGAATTTAATTCAAATAGAAAAAACAATTCTTGTAAATGGTAGAAAAAGAAGATTTGATATAGTTATTTATACAAATCAAGTGCATCCCTTTCTACTTATCGAATGCAAGTCTCCTAGCATAGCATTAGATCAAATACATGCAGATCAGATATTTGCGTATAATTCCACTCTTTCTGCTTCTTACATTTTAATAACCAATGGGCAATCATTTTATTGCGGAAGTATCGACCTTAGGACTAAGAGATTAGAACTAATAAATCACTTCCCACTATTTTCCAGAAAGGATAAATAAAAAAACCCCAATAAATGGGGTTTTCAAACACTAATTATTCAATTAACTATTTTGTACGTTCTCTGTGATGTGCAGAATAATTCAATTTTAATTGACCTGCTTTCCTAAGTGCGGTTTTAGTATCTCCAACTATTCCCATGGTGACGTCAGAATCTATCTTCATAGAAGTTATGATCTGATTTCTCTCACCTTCAGAAACTGTCAACTTATGTTGCTCTAGAAATAATGGAATATCTTCAGGTTCAGCAAACTTATCGCCCAATTGAATCCTTGGTTTGGTACCCCACTTATCCTTAAACTTCTCTATCGGCCTCCCAATATGAATAAAATTTACAAGAGATTTTTTTTCTAACTTCGTAAGTTCAGAAGCATTTGGTACTTCTGTCTTAACCATCAATTCTGAATCCCTCATCTTGGTAATAACCATGAAAAAGAATAAAAGCATGAAAACAATATCCGGTAATGAAGCTGTAGAAATAGCTGGTTGTGTATTACTTTTCTTTTTTACAAAATGTGCCATTAAAACAAGAGTTTAAATGTGATAAAAATTATTTCTCTTCACCAAAACTTGTGGCTTCAGCTTCCGAAATTACTAATGGGTAAGCATCCCTGATCTCCTTCTGTTGAGTCGCGGTCAAATCTTCAAAATTTTTATTGAATCTTTTCATGGCTGCTTCCTCGTACAATTCATTATATGCTGACTTAAGTTCGTTATACACCTCTAGGTATGTACCATAATTTGTACCTCGGTCATTTCGGATTGAAATCAAAGCTTTCGTCGGTTCTTCAGCCATATTTTCCATTTTTTGCGGATTGGCTATGAAGTTCTTAGTATTATTCTTCAAATCTTTGATATTCATTGGTTCACCACGTACCAAAAGTTGGTTATTGGCATTTACAAGAACAGAATAAATATTTCTGCTGTGAAGTTCAAGTGGAGGTGGCGCTTCATCAGACCATGGTGGAAGTTTTACCAACACACCTTTGTCTTCTGCAATGGTAGTTGTCACAAGAAAAAATATCAAAAGCAAGAAAGCGATGTCAGCCATCGAGCCTGCATTGATTTCATTGGACATCCTATTTTTACTTTTACCCATCAGATAAGATGTTTATAAGGTTATTTAAACATATTTGCCACTTCAGAATATATTATAGCCACAGCGGCCAAAATAGTCATCACAAAAGTGGTTTTTATTCCAGCTGACACTAATTTGCTGATACCAGATGTTATGCCAAATTCTTTATTAAAAGATTCCCACATTCCATTTACTTCATAAGCCGATGTAGAATAGAAGACAATGAATAATAAAATGGCCAAAACCATACCTAGTACCATTTTCTTATTAGATTTAAAGTTGACAAAAATATCAATTATTGAACTAATAAAAAATGCCAAGATTGTTATACCTATCAAAGTAAAGGTAATAAACATTGTCATGTTGAAAGCTGAAAGATTTGGATTATCTATTGTGGTCAAATCCGCACTTGCGTCGTAGCCTGCTGATTTAAGTCCCATAATAACGAATACCAAAGAAATCAAAGATAATACCAGACCCACTATCATGGCAATACTAGTGCCATTTTTCATCAAATTATTATACATATGTAATATTTTTGAAGGTTTTAAAATACCTAAATATATTATTTAAAAACATTGTTTCTGGCCATGATATCCACCAAACCTAATGAAGCATCCTCCATTTTATTTGTAATGCTATCTATTTTTGAAACAATGTAATTGTAAAATATTTGCAAAATGATAGCGACAATTAGACCAAATACTGTCGTCAATAACGCCACCTTGATACCGCTCGCTACGATATTCGGTGAAATGTCACCAGCAGCAGCAATTTTATCAAATGCTTGAATCATACCTATAACTGTACCCAAAAATCCGAGCATTGGTGCAAGGGCAATAAATAATGATATCCATACTAATCCTCTTTCTAGAAGTCCCATTTGAACTGAACCATACGAAACAATCGCTTTTTCTACTGCTTCTGGGCCATTATTCGCAACTCTCAATCCCTCATATAATACACTTGCTGCTGGACCAGGTGTTGCTTTTACTACATCTTTCGCTCCTTCAATGTCACCAGAGGCCAATCTGTCCTCAATTTTACCAAGTAGGCTATCAGTATTTACACTAGCTAAGCTTAGAGTAATTATTCTTTCAATACTGAATGCAAGTCCAAAAATCAAACAGAGCAACACAATAAACATGAATTTCCAGTCCCCTTCAATGAATTTTTGTTTCAATGTTTGGAACATGGAGACATCAGATGATGCAGCATCTCCCGCTTGAGCTAAAATATCGCTTAAGCCCAAAAATGAAACAAAAAGAAATACTCCTAGTACTAATAAAAGTTTTCGCATGATTTGTTAATTTACGTTTTAGATAATTGAATATTTAAAAATAAAGGTTAAAATTAATGAATAAATTGATTAATAAAAATATTCTTAAAAAAAATTTGCGGAGAGTGAGGGATTCGAACCCTCGGTACCCTTTTGGAGTACACACACTTTCCAGGCGTGCTCCTTAAACCACTCGGACAACTCTCCAGTTCCGCAAATGTTAGAAATATTATCCTAAATTCAAAACTATTTTTTGAATACTATTTTTCTTAATATGAAAAACACTAATTCGCAATATCTTGTATTTCTAATTTTTAAACGCTTATTGTCCAAGTATTATTAAGCTATTAATTCTCAACTATCTTTTTATAAAGATGCACTGATCGCTTTTTTGGTGTGATCCTTTACATATAGCTATTCGGGATAATAGTCAAAGATAGATTTTGCATTCTTTGTGGTTATATCGGCTACTTCAGTTATTGTCGTCTGCATGACATGAGACAATTTTTCTGCAATGTGAATGAGATAAGAGCTTTCATTTCTCTTACCTCGATATGGAATGGGACTGAGGTAAGGTGCATCTGTTTCTAAAACCATAGCAGATAGTGGCAGACCCTCTATTTGCTTATCTACTCCTGCGTTTTTATACGTTAAAACACCTCCAATCCCTAAATAAAATCCCAAATCAATGATTTCCAATCCTTGTTCCTTAGTGCCATTAAAACAGTGGAAAATTCCTTTTAAATTGCCATCTTGATGCTTACGAATATAGCTAATCGTAGTATCTAATGAATCTCTTGAATGTATAATAATGGGTTTGTGCACAGACTTTGAGATTTCTATCTGCGCCTCAAAAGCCTTGCCTTGCTCTTCATCAAAGCTTCTATCCCAGTAATAATCGATGCCTGTCTCCCCTATTCCATAATATACTGACATATTATCGCCCAGTGATTTTTCTATGCCCTTCAATTCATCTATATAATTTTCTTTAACATGGCACGGATGTAATCCTATCATGGGTAAACACATAGGATGAGCCTTATGTATATCTACCATAGGAGTTATGCTCGAAAGATCAATATTTGGCATAAATATGGCTTCTATAGATTGATCCTTTGCTCTTGATAACATAGCATCAAAGTCTTCGTTAAAACTTTCTGAGTAAATGTGGGCATGAGTGTCAATTAACTTATACATTTGCCAAATAATATTTTGATGGCAAAGAAACAAAAATTTTATGTAGTTTGGAAGGGCAAGGTTCCTGGTATTTATCGAACTTGGGAAGATTGTCAAAAACAAATTTTTGGATTTTCAAATCCAGCCTATAAATCCTATGATACTTTGGCTGAAGCAAATTTCGCATATTCAAACCCTCAAAAGATTTATAAAATCAATCCACAAGCTAATATCCATGCCAAGATAGAACAAAACAGTATATCCGTTGACGCTGCTTGTAGTGGAAATCCTGGCATCATGGAATATAGAGGTGTGTATACCCACAGTAAAGAAACCATCTTTCATAAAGGCCCATATAAAGATGGTACAAACAATATTGGAGAGTTTCTTGGGATAGTCCACGCTCTAGCACTTTGCAAGAAAAATAATGAATCCAATATCATCATTTATTCAGACTCGATGACAGCGATCGCTTGGGTAAGGAACAAAAAAGCCAACACCAAATTGGAATTGACGAAAAACAATGAAGTATTATTTGACCTTATCAAAAGGGCTGAACTATGGTTAAAAACCAATGATTATTCCAATAAAATCCTCAAGTGGGATACCAAAGCTTGGGGTGAAATCCCTGCGGACTTTGGTAGAAAATAAAAGGGTGTGTACACTTGCGTCTACACACCCTAAAGTCTGTTTACTTATATTTTTACTTGAATCTCAATTTGACTGTTTCTCCAATCCAACAGCCTACATTGGCTGATTGGCCTTCGGAGACTCCTCTCATGTGACCGTCGGCTTTCTCAGGAAGTGATCCATAATATCTAGATAACCTATCATTGGCTTCAGATGCCACACTGCTATCGATAGATTTGGCGTAGGAATATTTATCCATAGCAGCCAAGATAGCCAATCTCTGTGTCCAAGCATCTCCGCAAGATCTAGCGGTGTGGCCATACATATCTCCAATAAGCATATACGGTCTTCCCCATCCAGGATTTACTTTTGCTGCTTCATAAGCAGTACTTCTAGCTTTCGAGTACAAATTTAGCTTCCTAAATTCTATCGATGCAACAGCTAATAGCATTGTTGCTTTCCTAACATTGTCTGTTTCTTCAGCAATAGCAGTTTTGTATTTCTCTATTGCTTCTGAATATTTGCCATCTTCATACGCAGCTTTTGCAGCAGCTGCTGGATTATTCGCCTCATATTCAGCTAATAATCGAGCATTCTCTTCAGATGCATATTTACTCCATTCTTGATCTAACTTTGCAATTTCTGGATCTGAACTTTCACAACCTTGAGTTTTTAAAGTAGCCAACACCCGTTTCAACACGGATGGATCTCTACTCTCTTCATACTCAGGTATTAATTTTTCTTTGAAGTATGCACAGTCGAATATATCTTTTTCAATTTCGGATAAACTATATTCCATTGCAGCTTTAGATTGTTGATACCCTTCTGATAATTCTTCATTATTTGCAATATTATAAGAAGCGATATCAGATAGTTTTTTGTTGTACTCTATAATTTCACTTTTTGAAATATCATTATTCTTATAATTCCAGACAACTATTTTTGCCCAAGGGTCAAAGACTATATATTCGGTATTGTCGCCTCCATATTCTATACTTTTCTTGATAGCCTCAAGGTTATCATTATATGGAGAATTTAGATAATAAAACATATCGTATGCTTTTCTACCATATAAATAGCCTATTTTCTTATTTATGGCTTCTTTTGAATTATCTTTTGGTTGAATTACACCTGCATTGTAACATTCAATTGCCTCATCATATAGTCTGATAACAAAACTCTTTAGAGATTCTTTCTCGGCATCATCAGTGGCCGTTTCCAATTTCTTTTTCAAGAGTTCAATACCATCTGTATAATGAAAATCTCTTTTACCATCTGCGGCAGGTGCCAAATTATAAGCAATTTGCCAATTTTCAAATGCAATATTAAAATCATTGACTTTCAAAGCCTGTCTATAAATTGTGTGTGCATTTTCTGCTTCACTTTGAGTAGGTAATCCTATCCATGTCTTACATTGTGCTGAAGATTGGGTAACATACACTAAACTCAAAATTACATAAAATAATAAACTTAATTGTCTCATAATAAGGTAGATAAGATGAATTTATTTGTGATTTATTAATTATATTTACGCTTTAAAAACCATTCGTCATCATTAAAAGTTACACCTAGAAATATTTTAACATAATTTTCTGATATCAATGTATTCTGTCCTCTAACGCCCAATTCTGTTCCAATATTGACATGAGATATCTTCCTTTGATACACAAATGGCATACCAATTCCAAAATTTACACCAAAAGTACTTAATTGTTCCCCCTCAATTTTCCTAGGATCTTCATTATAAAATAGTCCATAACGATAGTAAACCCGCTTGAAGAAACTGGTATATGATTTATAATTAGGCCTAAAATATCCACCTAAAGCATATCTTGAGCTATTTATTAAATCTCCTTCATCGTCATTGGTAGCTTGATTATAGAACTTTGACCAAGCTGTCGTTTTAAAATTAAAGCCTACAGCGAACTTTTCTCCTTTGAAATAAGTTAAACCGCCCCCTACTGATAGTGGAAAACGACCTTTCTCCTTTACTTCAGTAGAATATTGCAGTGTATCCAATTGATATCCACCCAATAACTGAGTCTGAAGGTCAAGTACGGTTGCATTTGTATTAAACGTTGTTCCTGGTGTGAAGTGTAAACCTAAATTTAATTTTTTAGCAGGTGTTGCTGAATTTGCAGCAATATCCTTTTTATTGAGTATAGATGAATATATAAATCCTAAGTCTGCTGTGAACCCTTTCAAACTATAATCACTTGAAAATACATCATTATAAGCAAATTCATAATCCGAAAACTGCAATGTCCTTGAGTATAAGATATTTCCAAATACATAACCAAGATTTACCCCAAAACTGAAGTCATTATACTTTATAGCATTACCCCATTGAAATTTATAGGTTCCACCTTTTCCATAATGCCCTAAGATGATATTACCTATGTTCGCTAATGAATCCTCGCTTGCCACATTATAGTTTACATTGGAGTAAGGCGTAAGGCTGAAAGCCATTCCTAACCTAACTTTTCTCGTCTTCCCATCATACACCTCATTAATGGGATTGTAAAGCGGAAATGCCAATCCAAGATAATCTAAATTTCCACTCCAAAATGAACTCTTGTTTTTTGCATCCTTGAGTGTAGTGAATTTTCCAAATACTCCCAAATCATATGCAGTTGAATTAAGGAATGCATAAGATGCTGGATTAACTATGTTTATATGAAAATTATCAGCATAAGAAGCACCAAGATTGCCCATTTGGCGCAAATGATTGAAACTTTGGTCATGCAGATCGCCAATTCCAAATCTTGAATATGGACTATTGTCATTTTGCTGTGCAATCAAAATAGAATGAGACAGTAAATAAACAACAAATAATATAATTTTATAATGCATTGAAAATCAATATTTCGTTTAACCCCTCTAAAACAAGATTTGGGGTGGCAAATATCTTAATATTTGTGTAACTAACAAAAAAATCAGCATCGCCACCGGTTAAAATTACGTTAACTTCCTTATTTTTACTTTGTATCTTGTGTATAAACGATTCAATTTCCCAAAACGCACCAAGAATTGCACCGTTCTGTAATGCTGATTGTGTATTTGACCCAATTAAAGTTTCGTTAATTTTTTTTTCAACCATTGGCAGTTGAGCTGTAAACTCATGCATGGCTCGTAATCTCATAGTCAATCCAGGGCTTATGTTTCCTCCCAAAAACGCCGGAGTGTCATCAATAACATTCATGGTTATACAGGTACCCATATCAATAGTAATAGTATCACCCTTTGGAAAATAATGTAATGAAGCTATAGCCCCAGCTATTCTATCCTTTCCTAATGTCTCTGGGGTGTCATACTTAATACTCAATGGTATGGATGTCGAACTGGTGAAGTATAAGATAGTAAAATCCTTCGATTCCAGCCATTGGTACAAACTTATTGAAATTTGACCTGATGCAGACACAATGCAGCTTTTCACTTTTAATAAATTCAACTTTTGTAAAACTGCATTTTCTTCAACTTCATTCTTTGCCTTATGAATCACAGTTAAATTCCGTTCCCGAAATATGGCAAACTTGCGGGATGTATTTCCCACGTCGATGACAAGTCTATAATCCATCCTAATGGAGAAAATGACGTGTGCCCGTAAAAACCATGCTCATTCTATTTTGATCACAATAATCTATACTTAACTGATCTTTGATAGAACCTCCCGGTTGAATTACAGCAGTGATACCAGCATTTTTGGCCAATTCGACACAATCAGGAAATGGGAAAAAAGCATCTGAAGCCATAACCGAACCTTTTAGGTCGAATCCAAAACTATTAGCCTTTTCAATACCATATCTACAAGCATCTATTCTAGAAGTCTGACCACATCCCATGCCAATCATTTGTTTGTTTTTCACAAATGTGATTGCATTGGACTTCAAATGTTTTACGCACCTATTTGCAAAAGCAAGATCTTGTAACTCCATATCAGTGGGAGAAGCATTAGTTACAATACGCATTTGGCTAATTTCACTTTGGGCATTGTCTCTATTTTGAATTATTGTGCCATTCAAGAGCGTTTTTTGGATCTTTCTTTTTGGACTATAATCTTTATTGAATTGAAGTAAAACCCTATTAGATTTTTTACTCAATAATTCTATAGCTTTTAGACTGAAAGAAGGAGCTAATAGCACTTCATAAAACAAATTATTAATCTCAATAGCTGTGATTTCATCTATTTCACTATTAGATATTATAATTCCCCCAAAAGCGGAAGTGGGGTCACATGCCAAAGCATCAATCCAGGCTTGCTTAATTGAGTCTCTTGTAGATATTCCACAAATATTAGTATGTTTTAAAATAGCAACTGTAGGTTCGTCATTTATAAAATCAGTGATGACATTTAAAGCTGAATCTATATCCACTAAGTTATTAAAAGACAACTCTTTTCCTGAAATTTTTGAAAAAACATCAGTCAAGTCTCCTATAAACTCTGCACTTTGATGAGGGTTTTCGCCATATCTCAATACTGACTTGCCACTTTGGCCAATCAGGTAATTGCCAATTAGTATATCATAACATGATGAAACTTCAAATGCTTGAGTTGCCAATTTTCTTCTATACTCTAAATCTGTAATGATGCCATTACTTGTAGAATGTTTTATAAAACCATCATACAACTTCTTATCACATAGAATCACAACATCATGAAAATTTTTTGCAGCTGCACGGATCAAAGAGATTCCGCCAATATCTATTTTCTCAATTATCTCATCGTGACTAGCACCACTAGACAAAGTCTCTTCAAATGGATACAAATCCACAACAACTAGATCAATTTCAGGTATATTAAATCTTTGCAATTGTTCGATATGCTCATCCTTCCTCTTAGCCAAAATGCCACCGAAAACTTTGGGATGCAGTGTTTTTACTCTTCCATCTAGCATTTCTGGAAATTCTGTCAACTCCTCTATAAGCATTATAGGATAACCGAGTGCCTGTAAGAAAGAAGCAGTACCTCCTGTCGAATAAATAGTGACATCATTTTCAATAAGAATTCTAGCTAGATTTTCTATTCCATCTTTGTAATAAACAGAAATTAATGCATTCTTAACTTTCTTTGGTTGATGCATACGAGTTACTTTGAAACTTTAAGAAAAAATAAAGGGAAGTCGTTTTACACAACTTCCCTTTATATCAGAGGAATATTCTAATACTCCCAAAGATCCACTTCAAAATTAAGTAATTCATTCTTAATTTTTTCAGAGTGTAATAATAGATCCACTCCAGATCTGTTGGAATCATCATTAGGGTCTGGAACATAAAAATCCTTCAACCTATAATCCAATACGTTTGATCTTTTATAAATATATGATGAAAATATTCTTTGATCAAATAAATCAGCCCAAGTCATAGGAGCAATGTCATTCTCCTCATTAAACACTCGGTGTTTTGAAAGAGGTTCTCTAGCTTCAGGATAGTATATCCAGAATATAGGAGCTGGTGGAATACCTGCTTCTTCATCCTTTGGACTTTGATAAATAGGTGCAATACCTAAAATTCGAACATCCATTACAGAACGCTGCTTATCAAAATACCAAACTTCCTTAATTCTATACTGATTTACTTTTTCCCAGTTGATATCATTCTTACCAATCTTGATGATCTCCTCGTATGTATCTGGATCCAAAGCAATAATTGTGTCATAAGATACCATTTTACCTTCGACTTGCTCCGCTGTCAATACATTTTTGAATTGTTCATCAGAGAAAGCTGTAATCTCCTTGTTTATTATCATTTCCTTAAAAGTATTAAACAAGTTAAGCTCTTGACTTCTGAAAGGAAGATTCAGTTTTTCCCTTGTGTCAATAACTCTCTGGATTCTCTTTTCCCAAGCGATATCTGCCTCCCTAATGGGTTGCAAAGCCATAAATCTATTTTCTACAACAATACGTTTATTCACTATATCGTCAACAAAAATATCCTCTGTCGGCTGAGACGACTCTGTTTTTATCTCCTCCGCCTTCAAGGGTTGAACCTGAGCGTAAATCTTACTTGTTACAGTGAAAACTATAAACAATAAAAGAAAATTAAAAAATGATTTCATCATATTAAAATTTAAAAAAGTTTACCAATGTTCTCTTGGTTATTTAGAGCCATAGCTCAATCTACGAATCACTATTGAATGTCGAATACGAGCTGACCTAAATTACGGTCTGCCACATCACCTGGACATTTACACTTTACATCTTGAAATATGTACTTATCACCTGGTTGAGCTTTGTTTTGCAAAGCACCAGCTGTACCATCAATCCTGGCTCCTCTATTAGGTGCTGTTTCCGGATCCTGACGTTTCGCTACTCTAACTAAAGTAAAACCAGCCATATTACACTTAGCATCAAAATCGAAATTCTCCAAAATTGGAATCATAGCATCCAATGCCTTGAAGGTTCCATTTCCAATTTTTCCACCTCTTTCTCTACCACCTAACATAGGTGTTGGGTCAGGGATTCTTTTGATTCTAAATTCTTTTGATCCATTCATACCAGGCGCAGAGACACTTACTACTGCTTTTTGTCCCTGAGGACCTGAAACTCTCGCAGTAAAAGTACCATCACCATTCCTGCTTATATCTCCACCTGACATAGATACTTTAATCTGAGCTGATGGCACACCGGCTGCAGAAACTTCCACTGGATTATCCACACCAATGTAAAAAACATTCATTTTAGATGCAGAAACAGTCACAGATCTTTCACCTACTTCATATTCGAAAGTCTGTTTATATGATTTTGTTTCTTTAGTGACAGGGTTGTAAACATTTGCAACCGCTTCATATTTTTTAACACCTACTTCACCAGCAGTAGTAGACCACTGTGCAGCGCCTTCTTGATTTACAGCAAGTGGTGCTCCATTTACAGAGATTTTGATACCTGTATTACTAGACTTACCAGCTGAAGCTGATAGGAATACTTCAGTTTCAAATTTCTCTCCTTTGATCACATATGACTTTTTAGGTGATGACACAACTCTGAATTGGTCTAAAACCACTTCTTGAGTAAGACCAACTTTTCCTGCAAGATAGTTTAAAACTGCTGCTTCAGAACTCTTTACGTCATTTGAAAACTTTGAAAAAATTGGCATAACAGCTCCTAGAGGCATATGTCCAAAAGTAAAATCAGCCCAATTTGCCTTTTTATTTGCTGACTTTTTCCAAGTGTCATCATCTATATTTAAAGGCAATTTAGAAGCAAATGCTGCTCTATCTGGCTCATCAACGAGAGCCAAAAACTTGTCCTTTAACTCTAAGATTTTCTTTTGAAGTTCTTCACCCTTTCCATCATTTACAAGTAAACGGGTTGTTACATCATAATCTCTTTGAGCTTTGAGCTGCTGTATACCATCTACTTCATGATATCCTCCACTGTTATCAACCATAAATTGTTTGATTCCATCAATATATGAAGTACCTTCTTTAGAAATCTGAGCAGCCACATCTACACGATCAGCATACACTTTATATTGAGGCCCTTTCTCAGCACTCTTTTTAATTTGATCAGGCATTTCTTTGTTGGCAGCGTCCAATGCATCATTGGCTTTAAGTAAGCCTTTATCTACCATATTAAATGCATTGAAGATCTCCGCCGATACATTTAATGCCAACAACGCAGTCAGTACGAGATACATCACGTTTATCATCAACTGCCGCGGTTCCTTAGGAATTGACATGTTTTGTTATTTTAAATATGAATAAAAAATGTTTTCGGGATATCTACTATGATTTAACATTATAAGCAGACAAGATATTTCCATATACACCATTCAAGGAAGTAAGATTTTTACTTAAACTTGACATTTGTGCTTGATATTGTTTTGTGTCTTCTACACTTTCATTCAGCGAATTCATCGCTTCATTCATTCTGTTATAGAAGTTGTTCATTGTCTTCAGTTGATCACCAGTTTTTGAAAAATCTACTTCTTGTAGTGCTTTAAGTGATCCCAAACTTTTAGACATAGACTGAAGTTCAGAAAGCATGCCACCTAATTTGTTTTCAACAACATCTGCATTCAATCCTCTAGCGTGAGCCGATGCACCTGTGTCTCCCTCTGTCAATGGTGTAAGGTGTGAACTATAGTTATCCAATCCAGGATATAATTTCTCCCAATAATAGTCTTTTTCAGGTCCTAAAATTCCCAACATTGCAAATAGAAATGCTTCCACCAAAAGTCCAGCTGTAATAGCCATACCTCCCCAAGAAGTACTATTTAATTTTCCTAATGCTCCAATCATTACGACAGATGCACCAAGACCTATGAGCAAGTTTTTAAGATACTTAAATGAAGGTGATTTGAAAAAACTCATTGTAATTAAAATTTTGTGATTAGTTAAAAAAATTGATATTTCTATAAAGTCGCATTTAATGCAACTACTTTAGCCTAATAAAAAAAAACTAGTTTGAATATTAAAAGTCATTAATAGATCGTCCCAAGAATGTAATCACACACCTGAAACCTATATAAGACTTACTAGTATCCTGAAATTCCCAAGATCTTGTACCTGTCTGACAATAATATGCGACATCTTTCCATGATCCTCCTCTCAAAACTTTCCTCTTGTATGCTTCTGGGTCACTGTCATTTGCATCATATCTATAGTCAGCATTCAAATCATGCTCCTGATCATACGCATTTTCATGAAATGCTGAAGATGTCCATTCTGCCACATTACCCGCCATACAATAAAGACCATAATCATTAGGGAAATAGGCATCAGCTTTAACAGTGTGCATGCCACCATCTTCAGGATAATTTCCTCTTCCAGGCTTGAAGTTTGCCAACAGACATCCCTTTGAATTCCTCATGTACGGGCCTCCCCAAGGATAAGGAGACAAGTCATGTCCTCCTCTCGCTGCATATTCCCATTCAGCTTCTGACGGAAGTCTAAACTCTTCTGTATTGGGCTCATCTTCTTTAAACATATTCCATAACTTTGTTCTCCAATTGCAAAAAGCAGTTGCTTGTTTCCAATTGACTCCAACAACTGGATAATCATCAAAGGCAGGGTGCCAAAAATAATTTCTTGTTTGTGGTTCATTATAAGAATAGGTGAAATCGCGTATCCAACATAAAGTATCTGGAAATATTTTTACTTCTTCCTTTTTAATTAAAGATTTTCTAGTAGCAGTCTTATCGTGCGCTGCTTTCTGCCAATCTATCCATTGGTATTTGTACTTTAATGATGCATAATCCAACTCCTTTTTTCCTTCAAAGGCCATATCACCTTGGAAATACATTTCTTGAAGAGATTCTCCATCTATTTCATAATCCAATTCAGTTTCCCAGTCTAACTGTTCCACTCCATCTCCATCAGGATCATCTACATAACCAAGGATTGTTCTTGCTGTGGAATCTCTAACCCACTCCACAAACTGACGATACTCGTTGTTTGTGATCTCGGTGTCATCCATAAAAAATCCTGATATAGATAATGCTTTAGACCTCTGAGAATAGGTGCTAAAAACATCCTGATCACTCTGACCAATAGTCAATGTACCAGAAGGCACATACACCATCCCAAATGGATTAAATCCACCCCACGCAGGTCTGTTTTGAGATCCGATCAGTTGACCAGATTCCTCCTTACCACAGGATGAAAAAAGAATAAAAGCCAATACAACGGCACTTAAACTTGATAAACTTTTCATTTTACTTTAGCGATTTTACCTTAAAAATTCCAATTTTTGGATTAAAGCGGCGTAAAGATAAATTACTATTTTAAAACTACCAATAATTTATTGACGATTTTAAAATATTTTTATCTTTGGAAAAAACTCTTTAGCTTTTAAATAACGCTTCTTTTAATCGATTATTGTATGTTTTATTAAACTTTTAACAATCAAATATTTTGATGCATGTTTTTATAACTTTATAGAAGAAAATTTGCTATTATCACATTCTATAAAATCATATTTTAAATAAATTTAACTAATAACATCATCTACTTAGCTCTTATAAATCTCTGGTGTTATATATCACTGGCAAAGCTTGACCTCTTCCAATGTTCGTTTGAAAACCATAAGAAAATGAAATTTCATGGCTCCCTTCATGAACCGTTTTCAATGATGAAATACCCATGTCATAACTATAAACAACACGCAAATTGTTCGAAATTCTTCCACCTGCCATAATCACAATAGCGTCAATTGAATTGCGATCATATCCCCTAAAACTAATTCCACCCAAAAGACCATCTTTGTGTTCTATAACTGCATTTAGATCCGTTTGAATTACATTAGAATTTGCTTTGATTAAAATTGAAGGCTTTATTAAGTAAGCTTCTAAACTTCTATTTGTATATTCAAAAAACATCGTCGAATACCACGATTTCTTATAAAACTTGTCTTTATTGATCTGCTCAAATCCAGGATAGTCTGCAAATGTTAAACCACATTGATATGATCTTGACATGAAATATAATCCCAATTCGTATGTAGGACTTATCCCAGCTTTTGTACCATAAAGAATTGGATCATTGTGATCTATAATCGTGGCATAATCGCCACCTGGTGTTGTAATTGCCGAATTGTCAATAACAATTCTATCAATTCCTAACCTACCACCTATCGATACTAATCCAAATTCAAATCCTTGCACATAATTATAAGAAAATTTTACATTCGAATTACTGATAAGTCCGCTATTAGCCTGATAAAAACTGACACCTCCAGCTCCATGCAATCTATACAACGGCAAATCAATACTTAAATTAAGTATTTTAGGACTTCCTACCAAACTCAAATATTGAGCTCTATAGATAGAAATAATATTCAAAGATCTTTCCATCCCGCCGTAAGCAGGATTATATTGATACTTATACAGCATTTGCTGACTCAGTTGAGGCAATTGCTGCGATTGTATCTCCAATAATAATGCCACAATAAAAAATAGACATAAGAATGAATTCTTTTTTAACATCTTATTTTTTATATCAAATTGATATTCAAGCGCAAGAAATGAAATTATTGCGAGAAAAAACTCATAGCTCATGAATTTTAACATATAAAAATTTTTGATATCATGTAGATTATTCATTCGGTAAACTATAATATATATTAAAAACTTATTGTTAAAATTCAAGCAATTACAAATTGTTACAGACAATTTCTAAATTGTAGCGAAAATTTACAATCTAAATTGACTCAACGATGACATTCAGTTAATTTGTACGTCATTATACCAACCTTTATTACCATTGATGTGTTTTTCAATATTGTTTTACATTTGCATTATGTTGAAATTTAAACTTTTTAGATCATTTAGAAATAGATTTGGAATTGTTGCCCTTATATTAATGACAGCTGCATTTAATATTTATGGTCAAGTTCAAAACGATGATTGCGCATATGCCACTTATCTACCAAATGTAAATAGTTATTGCTCATCTGATAATGAATTTACTAATTTTGGAGCGACCGCAGATCCTACACAACCACATAATTGTGTATCTATTGGATTCCAAAATGGGGTTTGGTTCAGTTTTACTGCGACAAAACCAGGGGTCTTAATTAAAGTATTTGGAGATAACAATGTACAATCGATTAAGAATCCAAAAATCCTTCTCTATGATGACTGCAACTCTTTGAATAGCTGTTCTCCTGGGAGAACATCAAATTTTAATGAAATTATAGTCACAGAACTGACTATCGGTCATGTTTACTATATTATGATAGAAAGTCCGGTAGGCAGTGAAGGAAATTTCAAATTATGTATTGAGAGTTTTATTCCAGTTCCCTTTCCAGAGTCTGATTGTAAGAGTGCTGTAGTGCTATGTGATAAAAATCCATTCGTAGTCCAAAGCCTTTCTGGTATTGGTGATGATACAAATGAAATAGAACAAGGCAATTGTATCAGTAACGAATCACAATCGGTTTGGTATAAATGGACTTGCGACACGGCAGGAACCCTTACTTTTACTCTTACCCCCAATGATTTTACAAATAAATTGATTGAAGCTGTGGACTTAGACTTTGCCTTATATGAGCTACCCAATGGTATAGATGATTGCAGCAATAAAAAACTTTTAAGATGTATGGCTTCTGGTGCAAATCTTGCAAATAACACTCCTGCTCCTATTTCCCAGTGGTCAGGTTGCAATGGTCCTACGGGATTGATGGAAGGTGATCCGGATATTATGGAAGACCCTGGATGTCAAGCTGGGAATAATAATTTTGTGAGTGCCATCAATATGGAAGTGGGAAAGTCATATGTATTGATAGTAAATAATTTTGACCATGATGGAAAAGGATTTGACATTGAGTTTGGGGGAAGCGGGACATTTTTAGGCCCTGAACCAGATTTTGAAATCAATGCAAATAATGCCTTTGAATGTGATAAATCTGTCACTGTCATCAATACATCGATATCACAAACAGATCCAATAGATAGTTATTCATGGAATTTTGGAGATAGGGCTACTCCTCTAAATGGATCAGGCATAGGACCATTTGACATTACATATGCATCTTTCGGCGATAAAGTAGCCGCGCTTACTGTCACAAGTACAAGAGGATGTACTGTGACGAAAATAGTGGAGTTTTATGTCAATCCATGCTGTAAAGATACATCTACATTGGATGTAACTGCACAAAGTTTTGATGTGATTTGCTTTGGTGAAGAAAATGGTAAAGTCACAGCTCAAGGTGTACGTGGAGCTCCTGAATACAGATTTAGTATAAACGATGGTCCCTACCAGCCGAATCCAAATTTTTTAAATTTGAGTGAAGGTAATTATTCCTTGAAAATTAGAGATATAAAAGGGTGTATTGATTCTATTGATATTTCTGTAGGCGCACCACCTCCTATCATAGTCAATGCGGGTTTAGATATGGAGATAGAGTTAGGAGATAGTATTATGCTTTTTGGTGATTATTATCCAAAGAAAACTGATGATGCATTTTTTTGGTCACCTGGACTAGGCGATCCTAATTCTTTGACTACCACAATGCGTCCTGTGAATAATACAGTCTTTACATTGATGGTTACAGATACCGCTGGGTGCACAGGTGAGGATATGGTGGAAATCCGAGTAGTAAAAAATCTCAATATTTATACCCCTAACGTTCTTAAACCTGGCTCTTCATTAAACAATGATTTTTTTAATGTGTGGGGTACCAAGAGCGTGGACAAAGTACTGCTTCTTGAGATTTATGACAGATGGGGAAATCTTGTCTTCCAAGGTGTAGAAGATAATCTTATTTCTACTGGAAATAGCAGTAAAATCTATCATCGCAATCAATATGATAATGGATGGAATGGTACATTCAAAGGAAAAGACGTGGTACCTGGTGTATACGCTTGGCGAGCATTGGTATTATTTCTAGATGGAACTGAAAAAAATTTTTCTGGCGATCTCACTGTACTTAGATAATGATTGCGTTCAGGAGAATATTGCTATTTTGCTGTATAATTACATTAATACAAGCTTGCTCAAACGACATTGAAGAAATTGATGCTGTTTTGGCAGCAGATCTAAAATCAAAAATTCAGAGAGGGAAAAATATTAAAATAGTATATAGTGATTCTGCTCTGGTTAAAATGATTATACACTCACCGGAATTAGAGCGGTACACAGGTATAGATGATCAAAAGGATGTGTTTCCAAAAGGAGTTTTACTTGAGTTTTTAGATGAAAATCAGGCTCCCCAAAGTTGGCTAAAAGCAGACGCAGCTATAAGGGACCACAAATTAAAAAAGGTTACTGCCAGGGGAAATGTCATAGTGTACAATAATAAATTTGATAAATTAGAAAGTCCTGAACTCATTTGGGATGAAGAAAAACGAACTATCACAACAGAAAAATTGGTTAGAATCACTCAGACCAAACGTGGAGACACTTTGTACGGTTTTGGGTTTGAGTCAAATCAATCTTTTAATAAATTTGAAATAAAAAGAAAAGTACAGGGAAAAATTAATGTTGCCGAATTTGCCAAGGTATTTCATTAATGAGAGTAACCAGAAATTGGATCTTTATTGAAATTCAAATTATAGAACTACCTTTGTGGCTAGATTTCATCTTTTAGTATGCTAGTTTTAATAATATTGACCATATTAATGCTTTTATTATCTGCTTTCTTTTCTGGAAGCGAAATAGCATATCTCTCTGCCAACAAACTCAGTGTAGAGGTATTCAAAAATAAAGGCATGGCCAAAGGAAAAGCGATACATGACCTATATAAAGACCCGAAAACATTTCTGAGTACTATGCTTGTTGGCAATAATATTGTCCTTGTAATGTACACATTGTTCTTCGGCAAACTGCTCCAGCCTATCATTGCTCATATAATCCCTGAAAACAGCTTTCTTTTTTCTTTTACGGCAACTATAATTATGACTATAGTTATTTTAATTTTTGGAGAATATTTACCTAAAACAATTTTTAGATTATATTCAGATGAAATGATTTACAGGTTTTCATCTATCCTAAAGATTTCGCAGTGGATTTTGCTTGTCCCTTCAAAGATTCTTACTCATTTCAGCAATCTTATGATTCGTTTAATTTTCGGTCAAATGCCAAATCCTGAAGATAATAGTATCACAAAATTAGACTTAGAGCATTATATCAATAGCAATGTAGATGAACAGAAAAAAAATATTGATAAAGAAATATTAACTAATGCTTTAAACCTGAATCAACTGAAAGTCAAAGATTGTATGATCCCACGGAATGAGATCGTATTCTTCGATAAAAATGACGATTTGGAAACTATTAAACAACAATTTATTGAATCTAAACATTCAAGGCTGATAGTTGTAGACACCGATATCGAACATGTGGTAGGCTATTTACACCATCAACAATTATTTAGAAATATAAATTTAAAACGCAATATTAGAGAAATAGACTTTTTTCCAGATGTGATGAATGTCCAAGATTTGATGTATACTTTTATAAAATCAAATTCAAATATTGCAATTGTAGTGGATGAATTCGGCGGAACAGCGGGCTTGATCACATTGGAAGATATACTAGAAGAGATTTTTGGTGAGATCGAGGATGAGCATGACGTAGAAACACTGATAGAAACTGTAATTTCAGACAACGAATTTATCTTCTCAGGGAGATTGGAACTTGACTACTTAAATAATAAATATCCTCAATTACAATTTCCTTCTGATGAATTCACCACTCTATCTGGCCTAATAGTAATGACCCATGGTAATATCCCAGAAGTTGGTGAGAAAATATGCATAGATAATTATACATTCACTATCCTCTCAAAATCAGATACTAAGATCGAAGAAGTAGAAGTAGTCATCGAATCAGAGCATTCAGATAAAAGTGTAGAAGAAGTAAAATAAAAACTATATCGATATTATGTTTAATAATTTATGGCGATTTTTTTACTGTTTTTCAATTAGTTATCAAATATTTTTTAAAATTTTTTTCTTAAATATTTTTGAAATCTAAAAACTAAAATTACCTTTGCGCCCGCAATTGACCTATTGGTCTTCTGTCATTGATTTAATTTTAAAATATTTTAATGTGAATACACTTAGTTATAAAACGATATCTGCCAATAAAGGGACAGTGAACCCAAAATGGTATGTGGTAGATGCGGACGGAGAAGTGGTAGGAAGGTTAGCCACAAGGATTGCTTCTGTCTTGAGAGGAAAGCATAAACCGGACTTCACACCTCATACAGATACAGGAGATTTTGTCATCGTCGTGAACGCGGATAAAATTCGATTTACAGGTAGTAAATTGGATGATAAAGAGTATCAAAGATATTCAGGATATCCTGGAGGTCAGAAAAGACGTACTGCAAAAGAAATGCTTGATAAAAGACCAGAAATGGTTCTTGAGCTTGCAGTGAAAGGCATGTTGCCAAAGACGAAATTAGGCAGAGCCATGATTAAAAAATTATTTTTATATACAGAAAGTACGCATCCACATGCTGCTCAAAAACCTGAACCATTTAAATTTTAATCACCCATGGAAAACATCAATAGCGTAGGACGTAGAAAATCCTCCACAGCAAGAGTGTATTTTACAAAAGGAAATGGTAAAATAACAATAAACGGTAGAACATTCGAAGAGTATTTTCCAATGAAAACTGTGCAGTCTACTGTATTGGATCCATTGAAAACAGCAGCCTCAGAAAATATGTATGACATTAAGATCAATGTTGTAGGAGGTGGCTTCAAAGGTCAGGCTGAAGCAATACGATTAGGAATTTCTAGATCTCTTGTGAAAATCAATGAAGATCATAAGAAACCTCTAAAAGACAAAAAATATCTTACAAGAGATGCAAGAGAGGTAGAGAGAAAGAAATTCGGAAAACCAAAAGCGAGAAAGAGCTTCCAGTTCTCCAAACGTTAATTGTATTCATATAATCTTTTTTAATTTACTTAGAAACATAATATAAAATGAATAAGCCCACATATAATGATATGTTAGAAGCGGGAGTACATTATGGTCACCAAAAAAGAAAATGGAATCCTAAGATGCTTCCTTATATATTCATGGAAAGAAAAGGGATCCATATCATAGACCTTAATAGAACTTCTGAATGTTTGGACCGCGCTGCTTATGCAATGAAGCAAATGGCAAAATCAGGAAAGAAAATCCTATTTGTTGCTACCAAAAAACAGGCGAAAGATATAGTTTCAGAAGCTGCTAAAAGCGCAGAAATGCCTTTCGTGACTGAAAGATGGTTAGGAGGGATGATGACCAATTTCTCTACTATCAGAAAGTCAGTTAAAAAGATGAATAGCATCGACAAAATGCTTACTGATCCTGGTATTTCTATTACTAAAAAAGAGCGCCTCACACTGACGAGAGAAAAGGATAAACTTGAAAAAGTATTAGGTGGTATTGCAAATTTAAATAGGCTTCCATCAGCGGTTTTTATGGTTGATATTCACCATGAACACATTGCTTTAGCTGAAGCCAAAAGACTTGGTATGAAAACCATAGCTATGGTAGATACCAACTCTGATCCAAATACAGTTGACTTTGCTATCCCTGCAAATGATGACGCTTCTAAATCAGTAGAATTGATTACAGATTATGTTATAAGCGCTATCAAAGAAGGTCTTGAAGAAAGAAGATTAGCAAAGGTTGAATCTAAGGAAGAGTAAATAGACTCTTTTAATTTTCTTTAAAACATCTAAATATATATTAAAATGAGTGAAGTAAATATATCCGCTTCGGCAGTAAAAGAGCTTAGAGAAATAACTGGGGTAGGCATGATGGATTGCAAAAAAGCCCTTGTTGAAGCAAATGGCGATTTCGATAAAGCCATTGAATTATTGAGGCTTAAAGGACAAAAGATGTCTGAAAAAAGAGCCGATAGAGATGCCAAAGAAGGCGTAGTGATCGCACTAGTAGATGATAATAACGCTAAAGGTGTTATCGTAAGATTAAGCTGCGAGACTGACTTTGTGTCAAAAAATGAAGCATTTATTGATTTAACCAAATCTATAGCTCAAGTAGCCTTAAACGAGTTTCCGGCTGACTCAGATGAGTTATTGCAAAAATCACTGAATGGCGTTTCTATCCAAACAGTTGTAGCTGAGCAAGTTGCCAAAATTGGAGAGAAAATAGAGTTGGCAGATTATCAAAGTATAGAAGCACCACTTGTAGCGTCATACATACATATGGGTAATAAAGCAGGAGTGTTGGTAGGTCTTAACCTTTCTGACAAATCATACATAGATGCAGGAAGAGATGTGGCTATGCAAGTAGCAGCCATGAGGCCTGTAGCACTTGACCAGAAAGATGTGCCACAAAGTGTGATTGATAAAGAGATCGAGATAGGTAAAGAATTGGCTAGAAATGAAGGCAAATCTGAGGATATGCTTGAAAAAATAGCCGTTGGAAAATTAAACAAATTCTTCAAAGAGAATACTTTATTAAATCAGGTTTTTGTCAAAGACGGCAAAATTTCGGTTGCTGACTACTTGAAAAGTAAAAATCCACAATTGACGGCAGTAGGATTCAAACACGTCAAACTCGGATAAATTTATAAAAAGAGAGCGGTATTCATATCGCTCTTTTTTTTTCTTATTCCCCAAAATAATTATTATCATGTCAAACAATTCGGTCAAGTACAAAAGGATTTTATTAAAACTCAGTGGAGAGTCATTGATGGGAAACCAAAAATTTGGTATTTCTTCTGATATGCTCACTTATTATGCTGAACAAATCAAATCTCTAGTAGAAACCGGTTCAGAAGTAGCAATAGTCATAGGAGGTGGTAATATTTATAGAGGATTAAGTGCTGACTCATCAGGAATAGAGAGAGTGACTGGAGACTATATGGGAATGCTTGCTACCTGCATTAATGGAATGGCATTACAAAATGCATTGGAACAAAAAGGTATTTATACACGATTAATTACAGCCATTGAAATGCGCCAAATAGCTGAACCTTACATAAGACGTAGAGCTATTCGCCATTTGGAAAAAGGTAGAGTGATTATTTTTAGCGGAGGTACAGGAAGTCCATACTTTACTACAGATTCTGCAGCCGCTCTTAGAGCAAACGAAATCAATGCCGATGTTATACTTAAAGGCACAAGAGTGGATGGTATTTATGATAGTGATCCAGAAAAAAATCCAAATGCAGTAAAATATGACACTATTAGTTTTGAAAAAGTGATTTCAATGGGATTATCGGTCATGGATATGACAGCATTCACATTATGTCAAGAAAATAATTTGCCCATAATAGTATTTAATATCAATATGCCTGGCCACCTTACTAAAATTGCGAATGGGGAAAAATTAGGCACCTTAGTTTCATAGACTTTATTTTTTGTTTCCAACTACTACTTCCAATAAGTTTTCCTTCTGTAAATAGTCATTTGCCGTAGTCATAATTTTTTCTGCATCGACACTGAGCATCTCCTGCATAAAACTATTAAAATCATTGGGAGAAAAATCTGTCAAAACTAATGATTTTAAAAACTGCATCCTCCTGAATGGACCGTCTGTCAAAGTCATAAAAGTACCCATCACATAGTTTTTCACCATCTTTAGTTCCTCCATAGGCACTTTTTCTGTTTTAATGATTTCAATTTGTTGATAAATCTCCGTAAGCACTGCTTCTACTTCTGTGGTATCTGTATTAATATAGAAAAAATCACCAAATAACATATGCTCTATATGGCAACTAATATCGTATGTCAAACCCAAGTCTTCACGAATAACTTTCATCAATCTACTACCAAAATATCCTCCTAATATCATCAAAGTAAGATACAGTGAAGGAAAGTCAGGATGATTTCTACTAATAATTCTTCTCCCAATCATTATAGAATTCTGAAACTCCCCTTTGTTAATTACCCTCACTTCTTGGCGTAAGGTATCAATGTAATCATATTGCGTCTTTGGGTTTACATCAAAACCCAAATCTTGACTACCGAATAGGGTTCTAACCATTTCAAGATTACCACTATCCAAATACCCAGTATAGAAGATATTTAATTTTCCATGCAGAATAGTAGAGTTATAATGGTCTCTAACTTGGTCAATTTGAACATTTGCATACAGCTCCTTAGTAGAATTATAGCCATAAGGATGATCCTGTCCAAAAATTAAATATGTAAAATGCCGATATGCCACATTTTCGTTTTTGGTCAGTGATACTTCGAGCCTTTCGATTTCAGCCTTTTTAAATCTTTCTAAATCTTCCTGTGCCAATCTTGGATAACGATACAAATCATAAAACAATTCGATCATCTCCTTTGCATATCTACTTAAAGAGGACATCGACATGGTAATAAAATCCATATTTGACCAAACTTTTAGTTTTCCTCCATACAGGTCTATCGCATCAGCAATGTCATTTGATGTCATCTTTAAAGTTCCGTCCTTTAGGATCCCAGCTAAGCATTTTGCACTCAGTTTTGATCGTTCATATGATCTTCCACCCAGAACTACTGCTTCCATTTGAAATACATTCAAATCAGGTTGACAATAACAATGGATTTTAATACCATTAGGCAGAACTTCAGTTTCCAAAACTCCTGAATCCAACAATGTTAAATCACTCACGCGAGGCTGGGTCATTACAATTAAAATTATGTCACAAAGTTAGCTTTTTAAAATTCAATTGATTTCGAAAAGCCTTAAACTAAAAGGAATCTGCTAAAAAATTCTAAAATATTTATTTGTTTACGTACTTTTGCCCAAGATATTACACATATATCAGATTTATCATAACTTTTTCAAGTTTAAACATTAGAAAACTTTATTATGCGTTTCGAAGTTTCGTCATCAGAGTTATTAAAACAGTTGAATATTGCTATTGGAGCCATCAGTAATAATCCTGTCCTTCCAGTAATGGAAGATTTTTTATTTGATGTCAAAAAAGATGTGCTTACCATCACTTCTACGAATCTTGAGACTACCATAATCACCAAAATGCCAGTTTCAGCTCAAGAAGAAGGGATGATAGCCATTCCTGCTAAGATTCTCTTAGATACAGTAAAAGCCTTGCCTGAACAACCAATTACCATTTCGGTGGAGGAAGAAAATAATGGAATAAAGATTTTATCAGCATTCGGTGTCTATAAATTGACAGGAGACTCGCCTGATGACTTCCCCTTACCGCCAGAAGAAGATAATGTGGAAAGCCTTGTAATGAATTCAAAAAAAATACAAAAAGGTATAGGTAATACTATTTTTGCGACGAGTTCTGATGAGTTACGACTTGCTATGACTGGTGTTTTAATTCAAATCGATTTTACAAAAATTCATTTTGTTGCAACAGATGCCCATAAATTGGTAAAACATACGTTTGGAAATTTATCATCTGACATTGCTCGATCATTGATTGTTCCAAAAAAAGGGCTTACGCAAGTAAAAAATGCATTGACAGAAGACCAAGATGTCAATATCAGTTTTAATAAAACAAACATCTTTTTTACCTTTGGTCCAACAAAAATCGCGTGCAGACTCATTGATGCCAAATATCCTGAATACAATGCAGTTATACCTGTAGAAAATCCTTTTGAAGCGAATATTAATAGGAAAGATTTCTTAAATTCACTAAGGAGAATATCTATCTACGCTAATAAATCCACAAATCAAGTGCTACTCAATATCACAGACAAAAGTATAACCGTCTCTGCACAAGATTTAGATTTTTCAAATGAAGCCACAGAGCAATTGAACTGTGATTACGTCGGGGAACCTATGACAATAGGATTCAATGCAAAATTTCTATCAGAAATGCTCTCAGTTATTGAAGCAGATGATATCAAATTACAGTTATCCAATCCTTCAAGAGCTGGTCTTATTGTGCCTCTTGAAGAAGAAATCGGTGAGAATCTTCTTATGCTTGTAATGCCCGTTATGATGGGTCATTAACAATTAAAAAATATGAAGATAGGCCTATTTTTTGGCTCATTCAACCCCGTGCATGTAGGCCACATGATTATAGCCAACTACATGCTTCAATACTCAGATTTGGATAAAATATGGATGGTGGTCAGTCCACATAACCCTCTGAAGAAAAAGGAATCACTAGCCAATGACTATGACCGTCTTCATTTGGTCAATCTTGCCATAGGTGATAACCCAAAATTGCAGTCTTCAAATATTGAATTTTCGTTGCCTATTCCTTCCTATACCATTGATACGCTGACATTTTTAAAGGAGAAATTCCAGAATTATCAATTCAACTTAATAATGGGCAGCGACAATGTCTTGACAATAACTAAGTGGAAAAACTATGAATTATTACTAAAAAATTTCAATATCTATATTTATCGTAGACCGGGTTATGACAGTAACTTATATAATGAAAAGGATAATATTCATTATGTAGATGCGCCCCTTTTAGATATATCTTCTACAAAAATAAGGGAAATGATAAAGGATGGTAAATCTATTCAATATCTAGTACCAGACACGGTTTATCAATATCTTCAGCATTCAAACTTATACAAGTAGTTTTACTTTTTTACACGAGATTATTTCAAACAGAGTTTTGACTAGGCCAAATAATTGTTATTACTGTATGAATTTATTCTAAAAAGCCCTATTCATTATCAAAAAAAAGAAACGGCTGTCAGAAATTCTGACAGCCATTACAATATCTTGATGTGCAAAAATTATCTTTGTACTGTCACTTTTTTAGTGATTACACCGTCATTGGTTTTGATCAATGCTGAGTAATTACCACTTACTAATGAAGAAACATCCATTTTCAGTCTATCATCTTTGATGTTAGAAAATGATTTTGAAGCAACCTTTCTTCCATCCATAGAAATCAATTCAACTGTTACATCAGAAGAAACATTTTCAAGTGCAAGATCGATATAAAGATCTCTTACTGCTGGATTAGGAAATACCTTAGCAGTACCTACTGAAGCAAGGTCATAAGTGGAAGAAACTCTTGCCATAGCTACTTCAATATTCATTATCATATGTGAGTTTAGGCCTTCATTACCTAATCTCGCCATTTCTCTAGCTCTAATTTCTTCTACATCTGTACCTTCACCACTTCTATTCCAAATAGAACCAGCTCTTCTTAAAGTATTTAATTCTGTAAATGCTGTATTAGCAGGTCCAGGATAAATAGATCTTCCATCTACACCTAAGTCTGTATCGCTATATCCCAGTAATTGATATCTTTCTGCACCTGGGTCAAAAGGAGAAGTAGAAAGAACAACTACGTAAGTAGTATTATCTTTCAACTGAGGTTTTCCTTCACCGTTTGGTCCTGTTAGATCTACTTCAATATTTCTTCCATCAGAAATAACATCAGTATCAATTAAAATCTCACCTGTTCCTACCAATGTTCTTTCATCAACAGAAAATGTTCCATCTAATCCTTGGAACCACTCATAGACATCAACTAGGATTGTACCAGTAAGATTAATATTTTCCAAATCATTAGCAAGCCCAAACCTTACTTTATCAAAAGTATATTCAGAACCGTTTGTCACATAATAAATATTACCAGCAGATTGATAATTGGTAATGTCAGCAGTAACGTTCCAGAATGCAGTGACATCATCCATATACGCTCCACCCACCAAACTTTCTGGCAATAAATTATTGAATACCGTATCTGAAACAATGAAATAAAAAGGAGCTGAATTATTGACCAATGATTCGTCTGTTTCAGTTACAGAAGATATTTCATATAATCCACTATAAAATCCAGGAACAGCTGGAGGAGTATAACCTTGATCAAAAGGCTGGTTTTCTAACAAAGTAGAACCTTCTATACCATCATAATTTTTAGTAAGCTTATCTACTAAATTATCATCTCCATCAAAAATTGAAACATCTAATTTTGTGTTTGCTGCAATGGTATTTCCTATATTCTCAACATCAGCCATTAATGGGATTTCAGAAACTTGTGAAGCAGGAGTTATCAAAGATGGAGCAACAGAATACCAGTTCTTGTTAACACGAACATCAATTATCTCTTTATTATATGTTCTTACATCATCCAATACGAAATAATAGAAGTCACCATCAACTGTAAATTTCACTTTGCAATCGGATTTATTATACCAATGAGGTACTGCCATAGTGATTGTCTCTCCTTCAGCACTTGTATTTACAGAATTATCAGTTGAAATTACTGATTCTTCAGTCCACTCAGTTCCATCCCAGAAGGATATTCTAGCTTCTCCATTTAGTCTATTATGTAACATTCTAAATTCAAGTAAAACAGCCTCTTTTCCAGTACAATTTATAGATGGAGATATCAATGAAGCTACATAATTGAAATAAGGGGAGGCGAATGTAGGGTTATCTTGTCTCTGTAATCTTACAAGGTCCATGACAGCCGCACCATTACATTGTGTTTCGGATTTAATACTGTTAGAAGAAAAACCTCTTGCATCTTCAGGGTACCCTGAAGGACTATACCACCATGGATTTCTAGCCAATAAACTTGAGTCTGATGCTTCGACAGTCCAATCATTCAAACCACCTGCGAAATCTCCCTGTCCTGGCAAATTACCCCAAAAAGCTTCACCGTCATACACAGGATTACACACACTAGATAATGTTACATCCAATTCTCCAGAGTTTAACACTGCTTTCAATTTTGTACAGTTTGATGCAGACATCATAAAGGATGGAATAGTCACTTGGTCACCATACACTCCTGCTGGCATAGCAAATGGGTTTTCAGCAGTTACTCCACTATTACATAATACAAATGCTACTGCGCCAGCATTCTCAGCTCTAAGAGCTTTGTCTCCAAATTCACAAACGCCTCTATCAGCAAAAGCAATTTTGCCGGATAGATCATTAGTTGGGTCCTGACACCCATCTGTGACAGTGCCACCAGTACCCTCTGTACTTCCATCATTAATTAGGACAGCTTTTGCTGTGATAGGAGTAATTTCTTTACTTCCAAAATTGGAAACCACAACAAAATATTCTCCTGCAACACTAGCAGGACTTGTGACTGTAAGTGTATTTATAGATTGCCCTATCAAGTTTGTAGATAGCAATCCCAATACCAGAAAAAATAAACTTTTTGTAAAAAACCTTTGCATAATAAAAATTTAATTTGTTACTGTTAATTAGATTTCAATTTAAATCGTAAAAATAATCAATTGATTGTTAATTTTATGTCATCTTGGCGACATTTTTTATTTTGTTATATGTTAAATCAATGCTTTACCTAGTAGTCAACTCAGGGAATACTCTGAATTAAGTTCCTTAAAATCAATTATGGCTACGCCCGATTTTTTACACACTTGTCCACCTGCAATGTTAAGTATTTTACCCAAATCATTCATGTCGAAATTTTTTAGGAAACAACCTACCAATAATGCCAAAACTGTATCCCCTGCTCCGCAAACATCCACAATTTCTTGCATTTTTGTATCAAAATGCTTCCCGGCTGTTCCATTGTGTAAGTATAGGCCCTTGGAACCCAATGTTAGACAGGTGAGTTGATGACTTAAATGTGATCTCAACCATGTATCATAGGTCTCCAAATTTGGACTATATATACCGCTACATGTCTCAATTTCCTTCTTGTTTGGTTTGAAAACTGTGCAATTTTTATATGCTAGAAAATTTTTCTCTTTTGGATCAACGAAAGTTGGAATTTTGTTTTCATTTGCAATCGTGATTATTTTTGATATCAAATTAGCTGTCAAAATACCTTTATTGTAGTCTTGAAAGACTATAGCATGCACGTCATTATGGTTAAGGATTGTTTGAATTTTATCAATCACCACATCTTCTAATCCAGCATCAATGTAAGTACTATTTTCATCATCTACTCGCATGAGATGTTGGGTTCCAGCCATAAATCGGGTTTTTAAGGAAGTTTTTCTTCCGGGAGCTTTAATAAAATGAATACCTATAGAATGCCCCAAGAGTTCTTCTAGTTTTGTAGAAGTTGAATCGTCTCCAGTCACAGAAAGCAATGTAACATCCATACCCAAAGCCTGTAGATTCATAGTCACATTTGCTGCACCTCCTGGCCTATCTTCTATTTTACTTAAATTTAAAACAGGCACAGGTGCTTCGGGCGAAATCCTTGTAACATCTCCTATCATGTATCTATCCAACATGACATCCCCTATCACCAAAACATGAAGCCCAGAAAAATCCAAATCTTGCATATAATTACCTTTTTCAGCTGAAAAGTCGTGCAAAGATACATTTTGTTGATCCAAGTCTCTTCTCAATTCGTAAAGAATATCCATAATGTATATTCTACTTTCAATTTTGGATATCAATTATACAGTTAAAATTTGTTTGATAAATTAGGTTAGTCTACTTTTGCATCAATAATATGTACTGAAAATGGCATTTGACTTAGATAGTTGGAATCAGATTAAGAATGAAAGATCACAAAATCTGAATGTGACTCTAGAGCTGCTATCCCTTAAAAAGACAGAAGAAATAATTCCAGTATTACACAAGACTCATGCGGATGTTTTTAATAACAACATTCAGTGCCTCGATTGTGCTAATTGTTGTAAAAATGCGCCGCCTATCATTACAAATGCGGATATAAATAGAATTTCTAAAGTGTTGAAAATGACCAAGAAAAATTTTATTCGCTCGTATGTAATTGAAGACATTAATGGAGACCTATTCTTTAAAAGTGTCCCATGTCTATTTCTTAACTCCAATAATGCCTGCCAAATATATTCCGATAGGCCAGCAGCTTGCAGACAATATCCCCATACAGATGAGCCAGAATTTCATAAAAGATTGGCATTGAATAAAAAAATAGTCTCCAATTGTCCTGCAGCTTTTTACATTATAGAATCCATATCAAATCAGCTGAATCATGATATTTGAATTCAACGGATGGAAGCCGATAATTCATCCATCTTCATTTGTACATCCTCAGGCTACTGTGACTGGAAATGTCATCATTGGAAAAGATGTTTACATAGGTCCACATGCTGCCATACGAGGTGATTGGGGAGAGGTCATCATATATGATGGAGCGAATGTTCAGGAAAGCTGTACAATACATATGTTTCCGGGTAAAAAGGCCATACTGCATCAAAGCGCACATATTGGCCATGGAGCGGTCATTCATGGTGCCATCATTGGTGAAAACACCTTAATTGGTATGAATTCAGTTGTGATGGATGATGCCGTCATTGAACAAGAATGCATCATTGGTGCTCTGTCATTCATAAAAGCGGATATGATCATACCTAAGAGAACTATTTATGCTGGAAATCCTGCTAAATACATTAAAGATGTCACGGATGAAATGTTGCAGTGGAAAACGGAAGGAACGAAACTATATCAGAGTTTGCCTAGTGAGTGTTTTAATACCTTGAAACCTTGTACCCCATTGGAAACCATCCCTGTAAATAGACCGAAAATGGAGGAAATTTATAAAAGATTCAATAAATAAAACTATGGCTTATACAAAAATAAAAAGATATAGAACGTTGGGCCAAAAAATCTCAAAAATTTATAGGAAATTTGGCATTGTAGTATTATTTATATTGATGTGGCTAGCCTTATTATTATTTCTCAATAGGGTATATGTATATGATTATCTTCGTACTAGGTTTTATTGACTTTTTGGAAAACTATGGATTTTTAGTAATAGTCAAACCATCATCTTAAGTAATAACACAGAATATCCATTAATATCATAGGTGAAATTTATAAATTATCAGCTATTTCTATCAATGCCAACTGCCTTAGGCCATCGCCACTATGTTGAATTTTTATTTCATAATAAGGTGTCGGAATCAGAGATAACACGATTTCTGGCCACTCAATAAAAGAATAAGCATCAGGATCAAATAGATATTCATCAAAACCAAAATCCAAAGCTTCATTAGGCGATTTAAGTCTATATAAATCCATGTGATAGATCACACTTTTTTCAGACATCCTATATTCATTTACTAGACTAAAAGTTGGACTTGTTACATCTGATGCATAACCCAATTGGCTGCAAAGTGCTTTGATCATGGTAGTCTTGCCAGCACCTAAATCCCCTATAAAAATGACAATGCAGGGCTTTGATACAAATTGCATTAATGCCATTGATGTCGATTCAAGTTCATCAAGGCTATATTCCTTAGTAAAGAGAAGATTCGACATTTTTATATTTATGAATTTGAAGTACTGTGTAATAAAACAAATTTTCACCGCGAAAATATACAATTACCATCAATGGATATAAATTTTTCTTTCAATCTATAAAGGAAAGATATAAATCATAACTATGACCGATGAATAGTGTTTATCTTTGTGGCTTATTTAAATCCAAAATTCCTTAAATCAAATATATGAAACATAATTTTTCTGCAGGGCCTGCAATCTTACCTCAAGAAGTTTTACAAAAAGCTTCAGAAGCTGCATCAAATTTCAATCAATCAGGATTATCAATCCTTGAGATTTCACACAGGTCCAAAGATTTTATAGCAGTAATGGATAAATCTGTCCAGCTTGTTAAGGATTTATTGCACCTAAGCGATGAGTATGAAGTGTTATTCTTGTCAGGTGGTGCATCGACACAGTTTTTTATGATACCTATGAATTTGTTGGACACAGATCAGAAAGCAGGATATGTTGATTCAGGTGTTTGGGCAAATAAAGCAATTAAAGAAGCTAAAATGTTTGGTCAAACAGATGTGGTTGCATCTTCAAAAGATAGAAATTACTGTTATATTCCTAAAGATTTTCAAATCTCAGATGATCATAGATATCTACACATCACAAGCAATAATACTATCTACGGGACCCAAGTACACCACTTTCCAAAAGTGTCTGTACCTTTAGTCGCTGATATGTCATCTGACATTTTTAGTAGAGTTTTTGATGTGAATGCTTTTGATCTCATTTATGCCGGAGCACAAAAAAATATGGGGCCTGCAGGTACCACACTCGTAATTATTAAAAAATCTGCTCTCGGCCACGTCAAAAGAGCAATACCTAGCATGCTGAAGTACGAAACCCATATTGATGGAGGCTCCATGTACAATACACCTCCTGTCTTCCCAATATATGTGTCAATGTTGACAATGGAATGGATTTTAAACAATGGAGGTATTGCTGCAATACAAAAGAAAAACGAAGTAAAATCAGCAGCATTGTATGCGGAGATTGATAGAAATCCTTTATTTGTTGGTACCGCAGATGTGGAAGACAGATCACACATGAATATTTGTTTCCTATTGAAAGATAATAGCTTGGAGTCCCAATTTTTGGACTTATGCAAAAGTGCAGGATGCGTTGGTCTAGCAGGACACAGGTCGGTAGGTGGTTTCAGAGCTTCTACATATAATGCCATGTCTATTGAATCCGTTCAAGTATTAATAGATATCATGAAGGATTTCGAACAAAAATATGGATAAAACCCATGTCCTTGAGTTACGATTGGGTGATAAAGTCATTCCTGTCAAAATCTATATCGAACGCCGTCAAAATACGCGAGCATCTTTAGGTTCAAAATATGTGAATCTACGTATACCTAAAGGCATTCTTTTTAAACCTGATGTCCAAAAGCACTTGGATTGGTTGGAGAATTGGCTGAAAGAGTTAGAATCAAGAAAACCATTTATCCTACATAAGTACATACCCTCTAAAAAATATGCTGACAAAGATGTCTTAGTTCTTATGGGCCAATCTTATCAATTGGACATAATAATTATTGATAGAGAAGATGCTAGAGTTTCTATAAAGGGAACAACAATTTTTTTAGAATTACCAAATAAAATCGGTTATGATACTCAAGCTGTCATCAGGCACTTGCTTATAAAAATAAGTCAGAAGCACTTTAAAGCCGAGCTTACTCGCCGTGTGAAAATGATTAACGATAGATATTTCGGAAAAGAAATTAATTCTGTCCGACTTAAATACAATAAAAGTAATTGGGGAAGTTGTTCGAGTGGGAAAAATTTAAATTTTTCAGTGCGTTTACTATTAGCACCATTAGAAGTGATAGATTATGTTATAGTGCATGAGTTATCGCATTTGATTGAAATGAACCATTCAAAAAAATTTTGGGAAATTGTTCAGAAAATCAAGCCAGACTATACTGTCAGCGAAGACTTTTTACGTAAAAACAACCACATACTGGATTTTTAACTATTCCGTTTTATAATAAGCTTCAAAAAATGCGCGATATTTCAAAGTTGAGTTTTCACTCAACATTTTTCTATAATTCGTAACAGAAATAGGTAATATATCAATTTGAATATCATTTCTCCCAGAAAATTCTGGAATATTAGCTGCCACTTTTTTATAATAATCCATGGATTTAGCCAAATTTTCAAACTTCTTAATAAGAATGATTTGGACATTTTCCTGCACATTAAGTGTAGCATCACCCAATTGCAATCTTTCAGCCTTAAAATTATTCTTGTTATACTCTGATATAGCAACCTTGATATTCACTTGTTCTGTTTCTGCAATGGCATATGTTACTACTGCAACATAATGCTGCTGTGCTTCATCCTTTGAATATATTTTGTCCACATCTTTTATGTCTACACTATTAAAGATGGAGTTATCACCGGCTAAGTATCGCATTATTTCTCTGGCCTTTGCCTGTTCTGGAGTATTGGGATATGATTGTGTTACTTCCTTCAATGCAGCCAAATAAGCATCCTTACCATCAACACTACCAATACACATAGCATTCAAAAGTGCTATTTTAGACGAAAAAGGACTGTGCTCAATGCTTTCCCTATTTTCTTTTATTCCCTTTAGCACTTTGGCAAACTCTCTTTTTTCATATAAATCATATAATGACTGATAAAAAGCTTCTGGTGTTTTTTCTTTATTCTTTACAAAATAATTGGGATCAGAAAGGGTTGCGGCATATTTTGAATCGGGATATTTTTTTATAATTTTTTCTTTATATAAATTAGCCGTTGCAGGATCATTTAAGTCCATGTAGTCTAGAAAAATATAATAATGAGATTCTATTTCATATTGTGTTGGTCCAAATCTCTTATGCATTTTTTCTAATGTATTGGCTGAAAGTGCAAATTTTTCAATTTTATCTCTGTATAGTTTTCCTAATGTAAACATCGCCGAAACGATTTTTTCATTTAATTCTTGCTTTTTAACAGGATTATTAGGAACGTCTCGTAGTATCTTTTTGTACTCATCATTCAGCTGTGAATTTTCTTCACCCGTTGCTTCATCGACTTTTGGCGTTGCGATTGCTACATTTTCTACTACATCCGAAGATGTTGCTTTTCTACTTCTTCGCCAATCATCTTCCAGTGGTCTATCTCCCCAAATTGATTTAAAATCTGATATTCCCTTATCTCTCCCCTTAACATTATATGCAAAAAAGTTACTTGCTGATGCGCTGGCAATAGAAATACTCTCAGGTTGCTTGCTCGAATTATTTGTCTTTACTGTAGCGTCTACATGTGAAAGATTCGGATTGTTTCTTTTAAGCCATGCCACAATAGCCTTTTTTTGAGCATTTTCATCTAAGTTTGAGAAATACAACATAGTGTCCTGATATTCAATAACATTGATATTGTAGGCTATATCTTTGAGTGATTCCACTGTTTTCTTCACTTCCAATTGCCTTGGGTCATTGACATTCAAGTTTGTCAAAGTAGTATCAAAATAATTAGCAGCGAAAAGATATTTCTCAGCATTGTAGTACAAATTTGCAATGGTGTAATAAGTCTCAACCTTCAATTTTGAATTATTTACATTATTTTTTGCTGAGAGTTTAAGGTATTCTATAGCTTTGGGCTCATTATTTTGTGCCAATTCCATTTCAGCCAATGTAAAATAAATTTGATCGTGGTAAGCTGTGTACCTATCATTTTTCAGAAATTTCTGCATTTCAGTTGCTATCTCTTCTTGAGTTTTTGCCCCCGAAAGTATTGCACTTTTAGCAATGGCAAGCTCAGACATAAAGGCCATCTTGTCAGACTTGGTGTATTTGTTGGCTTGTTCGAAGTAAGTGTAAGCGGTGGCATAATCCTTAAGTTGCTGGGATAATTGTCCAGCAATGAATGCGTATCGACCTTTCAGATTTTTATCATCCTCAGCAGCAATCGCCAATTTCAATTTTGCTACAGCATCACTATACTTTTCTTGCTTGATATAAAGACTTGCCTGAGTGGCATGAATATCTGCGTGAAAATCCTCTTCAATTCCAGCTACATCCAGTTTTCGTAATATTACATCGCTTCCAAAATAATTTTGCCTTTTGATATAAGTTTTTGCTAACCATAACAGACCTTCCGGATATGCTGACCTATCAATATCTGGAATTTTCGGTGTAGGAATTATTTCTTCAGATTCACTTTCTACTTTAGAAGATACATTGGTTTGTTTGACTTCTTCCTTCTCTTCAACCTTGGTCACTGGAGTTTGTTTGGTAGTCGTCGGTGGTGGTGTTTTTATTCCTTTTTTTCTATTCTTTATAGCCTCCTTTCTTTGTTTTTCTCGCTCCTTTTTGTCTCTTTCTCTTTGCTTTATTTTCTCCTTCCTTTCTTCCTCTTTTGTTTTTGCTTCTTCCTTCCTCTGCTCAATTTTGATTTCTCTCTCTTCTTCCTTGGCCTTTGCCTGTTGTTCTCTTTCTAATGCCTTTTGTTTAATCGCAGCTTTCCCTGTCGGTTTTTTACTCATATAGTTTCTACCATACGGATTAGTTGGGTTGAACTCCTCTTGAAAATATTCTAATGTTTCTTCTGAAGTTTCAAATTCATGTTTTAGATATTGTGCTTTGGCGAGCATCACATAGCAATCATCTACATAATCTCCGGGTTCATGTAATTGTGCGACAGTAGTAACTTTTTGTATGATGATATCCATATCATCTTTGACCATTTTCGGATCATTTACTGAAATATAATCTTCTACTTCGAGTATTTTATTGTAATCATCTTCATTTGCAGCCTGTAGTTGTAATTTACTTAAACGGTAAATTTCCTTTGCATTCCAGTAACCATTATAGAGTGATGTGGTATTGTGATAAAACTTTCCAAGTTTAGAAGTTTCATTTCTCTTTTTTTTGGTGACACAGCCTTCTGATACTGAAACCAAAAGCAAGATACTTATATAAAAGAATATCGATCGATTCAAAATATATTAATTTTATTTATAATATTTAAAATTCAGATTGCAAAAATAATTGCTTATTTTATAATTTATGGTAAAACACATTAAAATTGAATCATTTGATATAAATCTCTGTAAAAATATCGCATATATTCATCTCAAAATACAAACATTAAAAGCATAAACTGCGAATCAATAAAAATTAATGTTCTCCAAATAAACTAATATAACTACTTTTGCTGCAAATTATTTTATTTTTTACTAATTTTCGTCCATGCCGGACACAAAACCATTCAGAAAGCGCTTACTAGATCGTCTGAAGCATAATTTTAGGATTTTGATTTTGGACGATGAAAATCTCGAAGAGGTTGGCTCCTACAATTTGAGTTTGTTAAGCTTTTATACCTTATTGAGTGTCATTGGACTTATACTGAGTTCACTGGTCATATCATTAATTGTTTTCACACCTGTAAAAAGACTGATTCCAGGCTATGGTGACATCACTGACAATAAGAAATTTATTGAATTACTGAAAAGAGTCGATACTCTAGAGCAAGAAATCACAGCCTATGACGTGTATACTTCTGGATTAAAAAACATGTTGACAGGTGGTATACATACACAAACTGTCAGTAGAGAAGATTCGCTCATAGCCGCAAAAAGCATTCCTACAGAACTTATAAAACAAGAAGATCTTCTAGAAAATAAAAGAGCAAAAGAATTAAATTTCCTGCGTTTCGTCACTCCAGTCAGAGGTACTATATCTGCCCATTTTCAGCCATCTATTCAGCACTATGGTGTGGACATCATGTCATCAAAAGATGCGCCTGTCAGTGCTATAATGGATGGCATAGTGATAAATGCTGATATGTCATTTCAAACAGGAAATTCGATCTATATTCAACATCCAAAAAATGTAGTTTCCGTCTATAAACACAATTCTGCGCTCTTAGTGAAAACTGGAGATATAGTGAAAACTGGCCAAGCAATAGCAATCATAGGGAATTCAGGAGAAATGTCCACTGGGCCGCACTTACATTTTGAGATGTGGTATGATGGAAGAGTAGTGAATCCAGAAAACTATATTAATTTCAATTAATTTAAAATACAAATAGTATAAATGAGTATTGTTTTAAATAATCTTAAAAATGAAAAAGGTGAAAATCTAAGTCCGATTTTGCCTGAAAGTGTAAAGAATTATCTAATTGATATAGATGGCACCATCTGCGATGATGTCCCTAATGAAGAACCAGAGAGAATGGGCACCGTTGATCCATACCCTGATGCGTTAGAAATTTGCAATAAATGGTATGATGAAGGGCATATTATCACTTTTTTTACTTCCAGAACAGAAGATCACAGGGAAATTACGGAAGACTGGCTCAATAAGCATGGCTTCAAATACCATGGTTTACTCGTCGGAAAACCTAGAGGTGGTAACTATCATTGGATTGATAATCATTTGGTAAAGGCAACAAGGTTCAAAGGCAAGTTCACTGATCTAATCAAAACCAATGCAGTAATCGAGGTTTTTAAACCTTGATATAAAAAAGTTATGAACAATGACAGAGTTTTGGTTACTGGTGCTAGTGGTTTTTTAGGAAATCATATCATTAAGGCATTAACAACCAAAGGATTCATCAATATATTTGGACTGATTAGAAACCCTGAACATAAACAGGTAATTCACCACCCCAATGTCACTTGGATCGAAGGAGATATCTGCGATATGCCAAGGATGGTGGATATCCTAGAAGATATCGATACAGTGATCAATGCTGCAAGTGAGGTATCATTTTCAATTCGCCATAAGAAGCAAATGATTAAAACGGCTATTGATGGGACAGCAAATGTTGTAAATGCTGCTATGTATGCTGGCGTCAAAAAACTCATACATATAAGTTCTGTCGCTGCATTAGGTAGGAGAAAACTCAATGAAACAATCAATGAAAATTCTATTTTCAACCATTCAAAATATGACACCTCGTACGGGCTTGCAAAGTTTTTGGCAGAACAAGAAGTATGGAGAGCGCATGCAGAAGGTTTACATACCACCATCTTTAATCCATCGATGATTTTGGGAATAGGAAATTGGCATTCATCAACACCGCAACTTTGGAATAAGATTTATCATGGCCTTGATTGGTATGGTATCGGTAGTACTGGATGGGTAGATGTGAGCGATGTGGCAAAGGTCATCGTCGATGCTATAGATCAAGACCTCAATGGAGAAAGATATATCCTAAGTGGCGAAAACCTTCCCTATAAAGACATTTTTACAAAAATAGCAATTGAAATAGGGAAAAAACCACCAACCAAACCTCTCAAAGGATTTCTAGCATCCGCTTTTGCTAATATTGAACATCTTAGATCAATTATTACCAACAGTAAGCCTATCATTACTACTGAAACTATAGTAAGTACGTCAGCAAACAGTAATTATGATAATACGAAGTCTGTTCAAATGCTAAATTGCAAATATACACCCATCTCACATACGATTCAAAAAGTCAGTTCTGCCTTTCTAAATTCAGTAAAGGAAGGATAAGTAATGCCATTTTCCTGTTTTTAGTCATTTGAATGTATTAACTTTGTACCTTAGAGTGTGGCGCATTTGAGTACAATTTGAACATTGAATCAACACTTTTTATCTTTTTTTATGAAAACACTCATTTTTGGTCAAGGATTAAGTAATGTGGATGAATATCCATACATAGAGCAGGTATTGGAGTCGCTCAAGTCATATGATGTAGATGTAAGTATATACCAACCATGTGCTCAGACCTTAAAGAAACATATAGATATTAAGCCTTACTCAACAGTAAAAAATTTTGCTGACGTAGAAAAAGCAGGATTCGACCTGATGATAACTTTAGGAGGAGATGGCACCATCTTGAAGGCTATAACATTGATCAGACATTTGAATATTCCAATCTTAGGAATAAATCTTGGGAGACTCGGATTTTTAGCTAGTGTAGAGAAAAAAATCATCCCTAATGCGATCAAATCACTGATGAAAAAAGATTTCACTATTCTCAAACGGACCATACTGAATGTAGAAAGTAATCTACCGATGTTTCAAGATTTTCCATATGGCCTGAATGATTTTACCATCAACCGAAGAGATACATCTTCAATGATCACTATTCATGTTTTCGTGGATGATGAATTACTGAACAGCTATTGGGCAGACGGCCTTATAGTGAGTACGCCTACCGGATCCACAGGATATTCACTGAGTTGTGATGGACCTATTGTGCTTCCTGATTCTAAGGCATTTATTATCACTCCTGTGGCACCACATAATCTTAATGTCAGACCTATTGTGCTTCCTGATAATCACATAATAAAAATACACGTCGAGGGTCGAATTAATAGCTTCATGTGTACACTAGACTCAAGATATGAAACCATAACATCAAATCACCAAATCATTCTGAAGAAAGGTGATTTTGATGTTTCTTTTATTCAGCTCAAAGGACAATCCTTTATGAAAACTCTTGGTAATAAATTGCACTGGGGAAAAGATAAAAGAAATTGAAATGATAATACACACAAGGCATAATGGTACTCATATGGCATTTGATCTAGACCATTCCATCGATATTTCGATACCATTGGTCAGTGGTGCCGCAGTTCCAAAATGCTTTTGGGCTCCAAATATGGTCATTGATCCAGTAAAATCCGGTGACTTCATAGGCGACATTGACCAAGGTGGTGTTGTAAACTTCAAAAACATTACAATAAATCCTCATGGCAATGGAACCCACACAGAATGTGTAGGTCACATTATTTCAGGAGATTATACCATACATAATTCCCTGAAAAAATGTCACAGTTTTGCAAGATTGGTATCTGTAATTCCTGAGAATGTTAATGAAGATACGGTTGTAACACTATCAACTTTTCCTATTGATTTTTTCGAAAATCTCAAAGAGGAAACCATTATCATACGTACTTATCCCAATACTGATGCAAAATTAAGCAAAGATTATTCTGGTACTAATCCCACTTATATTGATGCACAAGTAATAAAAAAATTGAATCAGTTGGGAATGCAACATTTGATGACAGACCTTCCATCGGTTGACCGAGAAATGGATGGAGGAGCACTAAGCGCACACCGTGACTTTTGGTTTCCTGAAGGCCGCTTAGACTCTGGCAAAACCATTACTGAGTTGGTGTACATTCCTAATCACATAGAAGATGGATTATATCTATGCAATATCCAGATCATTTCGCTGCAAAGCGATGCGTCTCCTTCAAAAATATTACTTTTCAAACCTTTATCCGAAATGGAATAATGCAAAAGAAAGGAGTTTATCTGAGATACTTTTCCTTTGATGAAAAGGCATATCAAGAAAAGATACAGTATTTTGAATCCATTTTTGATGAGTTACCATATGTCCAGTTTGAAGAAAGAATTGAAATGCAAATAGACTATCTATTGTGTATATTTGAAATTGGACTATACCACAAATTTTTAAGAAATATCGATCCCGTCATTGAAACAATTATAATTGAAAACATGTATGAATATAAAGGAGAAGATATGTATCCGATTCTACTCTTCAGAAAAGCAGCAAGTCTATATCACATTAAGCAATTTGACAAAGCAATAAAAATTCTAAAACAATTAAAATCTATTGATCCCAAAACTAAAATTTATGAAGAAGTAATAATCCTAAGCATCAAAAAGAAGATGTATAAGACAATAAATATTACAAATGGTATTATCTACCTGAATATTGCAATGGTATTTGGATTAGCGATAGCACAATTATTTGCAGATCATAGATGGATTATTGAGAATCATTCTACATTGACATTAATTAGATGGATATTATTGTCTGTATCCCTAGCGATCATAATAGGCATCGAGTTTTATATAAGATTGTACAGCAAGTACTACACCACAATTTCAAAATCATGACCCTACTTATTACCAATATCAGCAAGTTAATGGGCATTTCTCAGCAATCTCAATTTCTCAAGGGCAAAGAAATGTCACATGTACAAAGCATCGAAAATGCATTTTTATTAATTGCACACGGAAAAATAGCTGATTATGGCAGCATGGATAGCGTCCCTACCATAGCAGATGCCACTGTAGATGCCAAGGGTGGTATGGTTATGCCCACATGGTGTGACAGCCACACACATATTGTGTTTGCTGGAAGTAGAGAAAACGAATATGTCCTTAGACTCCAAGGCAAAAGTTATGAGGCCATAGCACATGCTGGTGGTGGAATCCTAAACTCTGCAAAAAAACTTGCAGAAACTAGCGAATCATCCCTTTATGAATCCGCTTTGAGTAGACTAGAAGAAGTAATATCCTATGGCACAGGTGCTATAGAAATAAAAAGCGGGTACGGACTCAGTAAAGAGAGCGAGTTGAAAATGCTCAGGGTCATCCGACGACTGAAAGACAATACAAAAGCAACTATAAAAGCTAGTTTTTTAGGCGCTCATGCTATTCCCGCTGAATATGCACACAATCGTGAAGCCTACATCCGCGAAGTGATAGATATGATACCTGAAGTAGTAGACGAAGGGCTGGCGGATTACTGTGATGTCTTCTGCGACAAAGGATTTTTTACGGTCGAAGAAACGGATAGAATTCTACAGGAAGCAGCCAAATACGGTTTGAAGCCAAAGATTCATGCCAACGAATTGGCAGTATCAGGTGGTGTTCAAGTTGGGATAAAAAATCAGGCTATCTCCGTAGATCACTTGGAAGCTATCACGCAAGATGAAATAGATGCTTTATTATTATCCAAAACCATTCCTACAGTGCTGCCTTTTGTCTCATTCTTCTTGAATATCCATTACGCTCCGGCACGTCAGATGATAGACCAAGGTCTAGGTGTGGCCATAGCCACGGATTTTAATCCTGGAAGTAGTCCTTGCGGTAGCGTCCCACTTCTCATGGCATTTGCCTGCAACGGAATGCGACTCCTTCCAAATGAAGCTTTCAATGCTGTTACCATCAATGGTGCTTGTGCCATGGAATTGGAGCAAGAATTAGGAACCATTCAGAAAGGTAAAAAAGCCAATTTTATCATTACAAAACCGATGTCAGATCTGGATTTTATGATCTATAGGTTTGGGGCAAATCACATTTCAAAGGTATATCTGGACGGAGAGCTACAGTAGGTGCATTATCTGCGAATAAGTTTCCTGAAAGGATCTTCAGCTTGATCAAATTGGTACAACTGGTATTTTTCTATTTTATCTATCAGTTTAGTAGCGTAGTCCGGGTCAGTAGCATAACCACATTTTTTTAGCCCGTATGCCCACTGTATATAATTAGTACGGTCATAAGAAAAGAGCAATTTGTATCGTTCTGTCTGCATCAAAAAATTAGATCTATCGATGTAGGAGTCAATATCTGAATCATAAGCCCTAAAGCAAGATTCCATCAAAAGTCCTTTTTTGTCCTTATCATCATCTTTGTAATAATAAGTCTTACCTGTCCAGTAAGATTTGCACTTAATCCCAAAGTGATTATTCGCATTGGTTGCCAGTTCAGAAGTGCCATAATAGGATTCCTGTAGCCCTTGCGCCAATGTGATACTCGCTGGAATTCCGGTGCGATACATCTCTACAATAGCTAAGTCTTTATACTGTTCTATATAGCTGTAAGCTGCTGACTCCGGATTGAAATCAAAGGATAAAAATAAGGGACATAGTAGGATGAGCATGAGTCGATACATCATAAATACAAATTGGATAAAAAGATCAGGTCAAAAGCCATGCCAAAAGTAAAAAATGATATGAAAAGGAGGAACAATACTTTAAAGAATTTTTGTCAAACCTCTAACTTCCACACATCACCCACCATCCACTGGCAACTGATCTCGCAGCACCTTAGCCTTCACAAGGCCACTCGCGCGCATGATGGCATCCGCACCGAAGCGTCTTCTGATCCTGTCCATCTGCTGCATGAGTTGGATATGCTCCATCGTATCATCGAATAGATTGATCTGATAGCTTCCCTGCACAAGGCCGCTGTACTTCACTCCAATAAGGCGGATGAGCTGTCTCCGCTCGTACAATCTATCAAAAATATCGATGACGTGCTGGCCAAGTATACGGTCATTGGCTGTGTAGGAGATGTTTTTCTGTTTTGTATAGGTATTGAAGTCTGCATATCGGATCTTGACGGTGATGGTAGAGGCGAGTTTGCCGGATGCACGGAGCTCAAAGGATAGCTTATCTGCCATATCTAGCAGAAGATGCTTCATCATCGTCACATCTAGGGTATCTTCCATAAAGGTGCGCTCTTTGGACATAGATTTTTGTTCGTGATATGGTACGATAGGTGTATGATCTATGGCATTAGCACGCTCCCAAAGCGTCCGACCAGGCTTGCCAAATTCGCGTTCGAGCAGACGGATAGGTATCTGGCTCAGCGTGTCTATCGTGCGTACGCCCATGAAGTTGAGTTTTTTATGGGTCTGATCTCCCACACCGGGTATTTTACCTACGGGCAGTGGTGCGAGAAATCCTTTTTCAGTGCCATTGGGTATGTGTTTCGTACCATTAGGTTTGGCCTCTCCTGTGCCGACTTTAGACACTGTCTTGTTGATAGACAAGCCAAAAGATATCGGCAGCCCTGACTCTTTTATGACTTTTTGGCGCAGTTCTGATGACCACTTGAAGCAACCGAAATGCTTGTCCATACCCGTAAGATCAAGGTAGAACTCGTCAATCGATGCTTTCTCATACACTGGTGCATCTTCCGCAATGATGTCGGTGACGATACCTGAATATTTAGAATAGCTATCCATATCTCCGCGTAAGATGGTCGCCTGTGGACATAGCCGAAGTGCCATTTTCATAGGCATAGCGGAGTGTACACCAAAGCGACGTGCTTCGTAGCTGCATGAAGCGACGACACCGCGATTGGACGTACCGCCGATGAGTAGTGGCTTACCGAGGAGACTACTGTTTTTGAGACACTCTACGGAAACAAAAAATGAGTCTAAATCCATATGCAAAACAGCACGGTCGTACATAAGTATGTGATTAATATGGTTTCTTAAAACGCACCAACTAGGCTAAAATATTTAATATGTCGTATTTTTACACATATTAAAGCCGAAATTTACGACATTATTTATAGATAATGTACGTTTGGGCTAAAAATTTTTTCTAGAAAAGGAGAATGTGATGGATTTTGCCCGATTCGCTTTAGGGAAATAAAACCCCAATACAATGTACGGATTTACATGCCATCATAAGCTCGGAAACAGGTATGGCATACCAAGCCACAACTAGCCAATAGTAAAAAACGGATTAGAAAATATGAGCAGTAAAATTCTACGCAGTAGGTTTGACCTCTTTAGCAAAGGAATCCTTGAGACCAACAGTCTTATTAAACACCAAGAAATCATCTATCGAGTCTTGATCAATACAAAAATACCCTAATCTAAAAAATTGAAAATGTGTCAACGGATCTTTGCACACTACATTTGGTTCGATCCTGGCATTTTTTATTACCTGCAAGGAATCCTTATTGTAATACGACAGAAAATCCACCTCGTCATCCGCCAGTGGATCTGGTACTGTAAAGAGTCTGTCATATAACCGTACTTCGCAAGTTTTTGAAGCAGATGCATCTACCCAGTGCAAGGTGCCTTTTGGTTTGATCCCAGATGTATCACTTCCTGATTTGCTGTCAGGATAGTAAGTAGCATAGATTTCAGTGATATTGCCATCAGTATCTTTGCTACATCCAGTGCAGTGCAAAATATAAGCGTGCTTAAGGCGTACATCTTTACCAGGTGTCATGCGAAAATACTTTGGTGGAGCATCTTCCATAAAATCATCTTGCTCTATATAAATCTCTCTACTGAAAGGCATTTCTCTATTGCCGGCACTGAGATCTTCAGGATTATTTTCAGCGAAAAATGACTCAGATTGTCCTTCTGGATAGTTGGTGATGATGACTTTGACAGGATTCAACACCACCATGGCTCTAAGGGCAGTTTTATTGAGCTCATCCCGTACACAGGATTCGAGTAGGCTTATTTCAATGATATTGTTGCGTTTTGCTACGCCAGTTTTTTCGCAGAATGTACGCAATGCTGCGGCCGGATAGCCTTTCCTTCTCATACCAGACAAAGTGGGCATTCGTGGATCATCCCACCCAGATACATAACGGTCATTAACCAATTTCAACAATCTGCGTTTTGACGTAATCATATATTCCACATTCATACGTGCAAATTCAATTTGCCGAGATGGAAAAATCTCCAATTTTTCTATACACCAGTCATACAAAGGTCTATGGTGTATAAACTCAAGCGAACAAAGTGAATGTGTAATGCCTTCAATAGAATCTGACTGTCCATGTGCAAAATCGTACATAGGATAAATGCACCAAGCGTCACCTGTCCTATGATGGTGTTCTTTTTTGATGCGATATAGTATAGGGTCACGCATGAGCATATTAGGAGCTGACATGTCTATATTGGCTCGGAGCACTCTGGAACCATCTGGAAATTCTCCATTTTTCATCCCCTCAAAAAGCAAAAGATTCTCTTCAATGGAGCGCGATTTATATGGACTGTCTTTACCGGGTTCAGACGGTGTGCCCTTCATTGATGCTATCTCTTCAGGTGTACTATCATCGACATAGGCAAGCCCTTTTTGTATCAGAATGCATGCGTACGCATATAATTGTCCGAAATAATCAGATGCATATAATGGGATGCCTTGCCATTGGTACCCTAACCATTGGATATCTTTTTGGATACTATCCACATACTCTGTATCTTCAGTAGTAGGATTGGTATCATCAAATCTTAAGTTTGTTTTGCCGCCATATTTTTTTGCTAATTCAAAATTGATCCAGATAGCTTTGGCATGGCCAATATGAAGATAACCATTGGGTTCTGGTGGAAAACGGGTCAGGATTCTTCCATCATGTTTTCCGCTTACTAAATCTGCCTCTATAATCTGTTCAATAAAGTTGAGGGATTCCTTTTTTTCTTCGCTCATACGAATGATATTTCTAAAAATCAAGCTACAAAGATACTGTTTCTGCCTAAATTATTAAGAGGAAAATGACTCACTGAATCGAATACAGTGTACAGATTGGAATATTTAGCATATAGAAAAAGGGCTATCTTACCGAAAAGACAGCCCTTTATTCTTAATCTGATACTTATTGATTATTTTTTCAATAGATCTCTGATTTCACTCAATAACTCTTCTTGACTAGGACCTGCTGGTGCTGGTGCTTCCTGCTTTTTCAATCTATTCATGGCTTTAATTATCAAAAACATAATGAAAGCAACAATGATAAAATTGATAATAGTTCCAATCAACTTTCCATATAAAATAGCTGATTCAGGTTTTGTCACTTCGCCACTAACTGGATCTACGATCGCAGGAGATAATACAACTTTGGCGGCGTTTAAATCTCCAAGCTGGAATATTTGGCCAACGATTGGCATAAAAATGCCATCAACAAAAGCAGCAGTAACTGCTCCAAATGCACCTGCAATAACTAAACCTACGGCAACATCTATTAAGTTGCCTCGCATAGCAAAGTCTCTAAATTCTTTTAACATAAAATGGTTTTTAAATTGTTACGAAATGTTGATTATCACATTATGACTAAAAAGTTATAAAAAGTCTCTTATTTACCAGAATTGATTTCTGCTCTAATTTGATTAAGCGCAGAACCCCATTTTACCCATTCAATTTGAGCTGCATTATAGGTATGATTGGCCAAAATATAGTCATCAGTACCATCTGCATGATGAAGCTGTACAGAAAGTGGTTTGTTTGGCTGCATGTCATTAAATCCTAGTATTGATACAGCATCATCTTGTCTGATTTTATCGTAATCTGATGCATCTGCAAATGTCAGTGCCAGCATACCTTGTTTTTTTAGGTTTGTCTCGTGGATCCTAGCAAATGATTTTACCATTACGGCTTTGACACCTAAATATCGAGGCTGCATAGCAGCATGTTCTCTTGATGATCCTTCACCATAATTTTCTTCTCCAAAGACTATCGTACCAACATGGCTTTTTTGGTATGTTTTAGCTGATTCAGGTACTGGTACATACGTCGAAGTTATAAGATTAAGAACACTATTGGCTTCATTATTATAAGCATTGATCGCCCCTATAAGTGTATTATTGGATATATTTTCCAAATGTCCTCTGTATGTAAGCCATGGTCCAGCCATCGAAATATGGTCTGTTGTACACTTGCCTTTTGCTTTTATCAATATACGCATACCTACTAATTCATTTGGTTTAATTGGTTCAAAAGCAGTTAACAATTGTAATCTATCAGAATTTTTATTGACCTCTATGACAGCACTGGAACCATCATCTGCTGGAGCCAAATAACCATTATCTTTCACTTCAAATCCACGTGGTGGAAATTCCATTCCTGTTGGTTCATTGAGTTTTACTTCTTCTCCATTTTCATTGATTAGGGTGTCAGTAATTGGATTAAAGTCTAATCGACCAGCTAGTGCTAATGCAGTAACCAATTCCGGTGATGTTACAAAAGCATGGGTATTAGGATTTCCATCTGCTCGCTTTGAAAAGTTTCTATTGAAAGAGTGAACAATGGTATTTTTCTCCTTTTTATCAGCACCAACTCTATCCCACTGGCCTATGCATGGTCCACATGCATTAGCAAACACAGTACCTCCAATTTTATTAAAGATTTCAATAAATCCATCTCTCTCTATAGTAAATCTTACTTGTTCACTACCTGGAGTGACGGTGAATTCCGATTTTGTTTTTAAATTTTTATCTATTGCTTGTTGTGCTACTGATGCTGCTCGAGAGATATCTTCATATGATGAGTTAGTACAAGACCCTATCAACCCGACTTCTACTTTTACTGGCCAATCCTTCCCTTGGCTCTGAAGTACTTCTTTCATCTTAGAAATAGGTGTGGCCAAGTCAGGTGTAAAGGGTCCGTTGATATGCGGCTCCAGTTCTGAAAGATTTATTTCTATCACCTGATCGAAGTATTTTTGTGGATCTGAGTAGCATTCCTCATCAGCATTTAGGTGCTCCATAATGCCATCAGCAAGTTGTGCCACTTCATCCCTACCTGTAGCTTTTAGGTATCTGGACATAGATGCATCATATCCAAATGTGGAAGTAGTGGCACCGATCTCGGCACCCATATTACAGATGGTACCTTTACCTGTTGCGGACATTGATTTGGCTCCTTCACCAAAATATTCTACTATAGCGCCTGTACCGCCTTTTACAGTGAGTATGCCTGCAACCTTGAGTATCACGTCTTTGGGAGACGACCACCCGGACAGTTTACCTGTAAGTTTTACACCGATAAGTTTTGGCATTTTTAGTTCCCAAGCCATGCCAGCCATAACGTCCACAGCATCAGCGCCTCCTACCCCGATAGCTACCATGCCCAAGCCTCCAGCATTGACGGTATGAGAGTCCGTTCCTATCATCATTCCTCCTGGGAAAGCATAATTCTCCAAAACTACCTGGTGAATAATACCCGCACCTGGTTTCCAAAAACCTATTCCGTATTTATTTGATATAGATTGTAAAAAACTGAAAACCTCAGAGTTTATATCTAGCGCACCTTTTAAATCTACATCAGCATTGACTTTCGCTTGGATGAGGTGGTCACAATGAACTGTGCTAGGTACTGCGACTTTTTTTCTCCCTGCAGTCATAAATTGCAATAATGCCATCTGTGCTGTAGCATCTTGCATCGCTACTCTATCAGGAGAGAAAAATACATAGTCTTTTCCTCTCTTAAAATCTTGAATTGGCGAATCGGGATGTAGATGCGAAAAAAGTATTTTTTCTGACAGGGTCAGCGGTCGCTGTAACACTCGTTTTGCCTCACGGATTTTTTCAGGCATCTCTGCATACACCTTTTTTATCATTTCTATATCAAAAATCATACTCTTATAATTTGTTGTTAAAACGCAAAAATAAGAATAAAAGAGAATAAAATATGTGAATTTTACCTTTAATATCTTAAAAATTATGTTATTTTCATTAAAGTAAATTTATATCGATTTTCATTTATTGCATTGAAATTCAAACATTTTACTACTATATCTGTTTTTCAATCAACACAATTTTGCTCATGCAAGGACTTGAACTGACCAAACTATATTATTCAATAGGAGAAGTAGCTGATATGTTTGGCGTCGCTCCATCTATGATACGATATTGGGAGTCTGAATTCAAACAACTGAAACCTGGTAAAAATAGTAAAGGAGAAAGGAAGTATACACCTAAAGATATCAATATACTTGCTCACATTTTCCATTTGGTAAAAGAAAAAGGCTTCACCATTGATGGTGCAAAGAGAGAATTAGATATTGAAAAAAAATCTTCCAAAGATACGGACTTATTATTCAAAAAATTAACGCAAATCAAAGAGGAACTGACTGAGCTCAGAAAACTCATTTCAGAACAATAAACTTTCCTCACCTTAGGTTTTCATGTCGTACTCCATAACTTCGCATTACACTCCTACAGGAGATCAGCCCAATGCCATTCGACAATTAGTTGAGGGAATTCAGCAAAATGAAAGAGATCAAGTCTTACTGGGTGTTACCGGATCTGGAAAAACTTTTACGATGGCAAATGTCATTGCCAAAGTGGGTAAGCCTACCTTGATACTCACCCATAATAAAACCCTCACGGCGCAGTTGTACGGAGAAATGTGCGCTTTTTTCCCAGATAATGCAGTGGAATACTTTGTATCATACTACGATTATTATCAACCAGAAGCTTATATAACCCATTCTGATACCTATATCGAAAAGGATTTGCAGATCAATGAAGAAATTGACAAGCTGCGATTGCGAGCCACCACGTCACTTTTGAGTGGGAGAAGAGATGTAATTATTGTTTCATCAGTATCTTGCATCTATGGTATGGGCAATCCCGAAGATTATAAAACAGGGATAATCCGCATTCAAAACGGTCAAAAGGTTTCTAGAAATGGCTTTCTCTATCAGTTGGTGCAGAGTCTTTATTCAAGAACAGAAGCAGATTTTAAAAGAGGCACTTTTCGTGTACGAGGCGATACTGTTGATGTCAACTTGCCTTACATGGATACTGGATATAGAATCATTTTTTTTGGTGATGAAATAGAATCTATAGAACAGTTGGAAGTGGTGTCAGGAAAGAAGATTAAAAATCTTGATTTCGCAGCCATTTTCCCAGCAAATCTCTATGTAGCTCCAAAAGATAGGCTAAACCAAGTCATCCATGATATTGAAGACGAGCTCTTCAACCATGAACAGTTTTTTCAGGAAGAAGGTCGATATATTGAAGCACAAAGAATCAGGGAAAGGGTCACTTTTGATTTAGAAATGATTCGCGAACTTGGTTATTGTAATGGAATAGAGAATTATTCAAGATTTTTTGATGGAAGAAGACCTGGAACAAGGCCATTCTGCCTTTTAGATTATTTTCCTGATGATTACCTGATGATTATTGATGAAAGTCACGTGACCATACCTCAAGTACGAGGTATGTGGGGCGGTGATAGAGCCAGAAAATTAAATCTAGTCAATTTTGGATTCCGATTGCCATCAGCAATTGACAATAGACCTCTCAGTTTTGAAGAATTTGAGACCATCATAAATCAAGTCATTTATGTCAGCGCCACTCCTGGCGAATATGAATTGCAAAAAACAGAGGGCGTCGTCATTGAGCAGATAGTTCGACCTACTGGATTATTAGATCCACCTATTGAAGTAAGACCCAGCATAAACCAAATTGACGATCTATTAGAAGAAATTCATAAGAGAATTGGTGCCGATGAGAGAGTTCTGGTCACGACACTTACCAAGAGAATGGCTGAAGAGCTTACTAACTATTTACAGAAGCTTTCTATCAAAGTGCGGTACATCCATTCTGAAGTAGACACGCTAGAGAGAGTGGAAATATTGAGAGACTTAAGATTGGGTGAATTTGATGTGCTTGTGGGTGTCAACCTATTAAGGGAAGGTTTGGATCTTCCTGAAGTATCTCTTGTAGCAGTGATCGATGCAGACAAGGAAGGCTTTCTGAGAAACAACAGATCTCTTACCCAAACAGCTGGTAGAGCCGCCCGTAACTCCAATGGATTAGTGATTTTTTATGCCGATAAAGTTACAGACAGCATGCAAACTACTATCGATGAGACAAATCGGAGAAGGACAATACAAATCGAATACAACACACAAAACAACATCATTCCTACTACCATAGCAAGAACAAAAGAAGAAATTCTAAATCAAAAATCTATTCTTGATGTGAGGGGAAAAAAACCTACGCCTTATATCGAAAAACAAAATGAAAATAGTATCGCTGCTGATCCCTTGGTTGCCTACATGAATAAAGATCAGATAGCAAAACTCATCCATGAAACTGAAACCCGAATGAAGCAAGCCGCAAAAGATTTAGATTTTATCTCAGCAGCTCAGTTACGCGATGAGTTGTTAGCGTTGAAAAAGAAATTGTAATAACTCATCACACTTCTGGTGAAACTGGGGCTAATTTGACCACCAAACCATCTATTTCAGTATGGATTTTTATTTGACATCCCAATCGAGAATTGGATTTTACAAAAAAAGCTTGATCCAACATATTCTCTTCGTCTTCGGTAGGTTCGGGAAGGTCATGATCGCTCAATACATACATGTGACATGATGCGCATAAAGCCATACCACCACAAGTACCTTCTACGGGCAATTCATAAGATTTACAGACTTCCATCATGTTCATCGCCATATCAGTAGGCGCTTCTAGACAATGGGATGTATCATCTCTGTCTATGACTTTCACACAAATAATATCTTCACTGCTTTCTGGACAATCGCAGTCGTTGTTGTTATTCTTAAAATCCGTTGACACCTGCTACCGTTGTATATTTAAATGAAAGTTTTTGCTCGGGGTAAATATGTTTAAACGCAGATTGTACCATAAGTGTTGCTTCATGAAATCCGCATAGAATCAATTTTAGTTTTCCAGGATAAGTATTGATGTCTCCAATAGCATAAATACCTGGGACATTGGTGCTATAATCGTATGTATCTACTTTGACGGCATTATCTTCAATATCTAATCCCCATTCTCCAATGGGCCCAATCTTTGGAGCTAGTCCAAACAACGGCAAGAAATAATCGGTCGATTGATGATAGAGTGGTTTTCCATCCTCCTCTATTGCAACATATTCTAACATACCATTACCACCCAATCCTACTGCTTGAGCATTGGTGATAAGTTTTATTTTTCCTGATTCTGCGAGGTGCATGACTTTCTCTACAGAATCCAATGCACCTCTGAAAGAGGTACGTCTATGAATCATTATTACCTCTGATGCGATATCTGATAAGAAAATAGACCAATCTAATGCTGAGTCCCCGCCGCCGGCAATAACTACGCTTTTATTTCTATACTTTTCAGGATCTCTTATAATATAATCTACACCTTTATCTTCGTATAATCCTATGGTATCAATAGGTGGTTTTCGTGGCTCAAAACTGCCCAAACCTCCTGCAATTGCTATTACTGGTGCAGAAATTTCAGTACCTTTATTTGTAATAACTTTATAATGCCCATTTTCTAGTTTTGTCAACAATTCAGCGCGCTCACCCATAGTAAATGTTGGTTTAAAAGGCGCTATTTGCTCTAGTAGATTTTTAGTCAAATCTCCTGCTAAAATACTGGGATATCCTGGAATATCATAAATGGGTTTTTTGGGATAAATCTCATTTAATTGTCCCCCTGGCTGTGCCAATGAATCCACAATATGGCATTTCAATTTTAATAACCCCGCTTCAAATACGGTAAAGAGTCCTACAGGTCCGGCTCCTATGATTAATATATCTGTCTGAATCATGCTGCAAAAATACACTTATCCTGTAAATTCTTCAAATTCGTGTAACATTGGTGACCTATATTTTTTTTGAGTTACTAGAGATTATAAAATCAGGGTATAAATCCAAAACAGTAATTGGACATTTATTGCCAAAGAAGTATCTTTGTGGTCTTTACATCAATTTAAAAGTAAAAGGTGACAACGTACACTATCAATAATACCCACCTGACAGCGGCTGAAGTTTTAAGAATCATCAAATCTGGCGCTACATTACAACTTGATCAACCCGTTAGAAAATCTATTGAACAAAATAGGCAATATTTAGAATCTAAAATTGCGCATCCAGACAGCATTGTATATGGTATTAATACGGGTTTCGGATCACTTTGTAATGTACATATTTCTGAAGACAAACTTGAGCACCTACAAGAAAATTTAGTTTTATCCCATGCATGCGGTATGGGAGAAACAGTGCCCTATGAGATTGTCAAGATTATTTTGTTTTTGAAAATAGTAAATCTCTCAAAAGGTCATTCCGGAGTCAGGCCTCAGGTACTCGATGCTTTGATTGCGCTATACAACCACAATATTATTCCAGTTTTATACCAGCAAGGCTCACTCGGAGCTTCAGGAGATTTAGCCCCTTTAGCACATCTCAGCCTACCTTTAATTGGATATGGAAAGGTTTATTACAATGGCAGTGTGGTTGAAAGTAGAATAGCACTGGACGATGCAGGGATCAGTGCCATTACATTGAAATCCAAAGAAGGATTGGCACTGTTAAATGGCACTCAGTTTTCATTGGGTTATGCCGTGCATATTTGTGGCCAATTACTTCCTATGTGGAATGCTCTTCATGCTGTAAGTGCTATGTCTTTGGATGCATTCTATTGTGACTCTGCTCCTTTTAATACTTTGCTACATGATATTAGACCACATGATGGTCAAAAATTGTCTGCCGAATTAATCAGATCAAATCTTAAAGATTCGCCTATAGCACAAATTAAAAAAGAAACCGTTCAGGATCCTTACTCTTTTAGATGTATTCCTCAAGTACATGGAGCATCCTATTCAGCATTTATGCACACCATTTCTGTGGTGGAGACTGAGATCAATTCGGTGACCGACAACCCATTAATTTTCGATGAAGATGATGTAATATTATCTGGTGGAAACTTTCATGCACAACCATTAGCCCTTGTCCTAGATTATATTGCCATTGCAATGGCAGAATTAGGCAATATATCTGAAAGGCGCGTATACCAATTGATCAATGGAGATAGAGGCTTACCTGCATTTCTCACAAAAAATCCAGGTTTGGATTCTGGATTTATGATAGTTCAATATACCGCTGCTTCTATAGTAAGTCAATCAAAACAATACTGCACACCCGCTTCTGTGGATTCTATTGTGAGTAGTAAAGGACAAGAAGATCATGTGAGTATGGCGGCCAATGGAGCTACCAAGGCATTGAAAGTATTCGAAAATCTCAAGAGACTCATAGCTATTGAATATCTGACCGCAGCACAAGCTCTTGACTTTAGGCGCCCTATAGTATCTTCTCATCAGGTAGAACTATGGCACAAGCATTTGCGATGTCTTGTTCCATTTCTAGATCAAGACAGACTGATGCATGATGACATGATGCTATCATTGCGTTGTCTTGAAGAAAATATGGATACTTTCTTACAAAACAATTTATAATTCATGGGAAGCATTACCAATATACTCATTTGGATCATCATCTTACACCTTATTTTAGGTTTTGGGTTTATGATTTATAAGCTTAATGATTGGGGCGGTAAGGACAACAAGGATAAAGAAGAATAGAATTTTTTCTTCTAAAGATGATCCAATTCTCTTGGGTGCCAAAAAATGGCTTCAAAATTTTGGACTGCATCATCTACTATTATAATGCCTTCATTATGCAGTCTTTGCGCCATAGTTTCAGGGGTTTCAAATTGCAATTTACCAGACAATTGTCCTTTCCTATTGACTACTCGGTGGGCTGGAATTTCTTCTTGACTATGGTGACATTGATTCAGTGCCCAACCTACCATCCGTGCCGATCCCAAAGCTAAAAAATCAGCAATCGCTCCGTATGTGCTTACTCTCCCGAAAGGGATCATTCTAGTCACATCATATACCTTCTCAAAGTAATGTGAAGAATTTTGATTTATTTTGCGTGTCATAAAATGAAACTCTGAGTTATGCGTACAAAGATAAAGATTAATAATGTTCAGTCCCTCACAGATGCAAGATATTATGCGGCTATGGGTGTACATTATTTGGGTTTTAGTCCATCAGATGTGAGCCCGATAGCTATAAAAAGCATCGTGGAATGGGTAGAAGGACCTTCACCTATCTTAGATATTATCACAGAAGCTGATCTACAATGTTTAAATCAATTGCCCAATATCAAGGGCATCCACCTATTGCGACCAATAGAGGTGATAGATTACAAAGGTATCATTTTTGAAAATATTGAACCAGATTCTGATGCGCTGCCAGGATCGCATTTTCAGGTTGTCACGTTAGAAAAGCCATTTGACAAATTGGAAAATACATTTAAGAAAAAATTGCTGCAATGGTCTAATGAGAAGCCTTTGTGGTTGACTATACCTATAAATTTTGTTGAAAGCTATACAAGTGCATTGCCATTTGAAGGTTTGGTTTTGGAAAACAAAATGGTAGAGCAAGCCGTTGGAATACAAGATTTTGATGATATGGACAGAGTTTTTGATTTACTAAACAATATTTAAACTTCGTACAAAATGCCAAAAATACATGCTGACTACAATGACTTATGGGAAGCTGCTTATGCCGCCCTCAATGAAGAACAAAAAATAGCGGTAGATACCATTGAAGGACCTGTAATGGTGATCGCTGGGCCAGGAACTGGTAAAACTCAGCTTTTGGCTGTGAGAGTTGGAAAAATATTGAAGCAAACAGACACACAGCCACATAATATATTGTGTCTTACTTTTACAGAAGCAGGTGTGAATGCCATGAGAAAAAGACTATTAACTTTGATCGGACCAGCGGCATATCATATCAACATTTCTACATTTCACTCATTTTGCTCACGCGTTATTCAAGAAAATCCTGACTACTTTTCTGGATTCAGAGAATTGGATACATTGAGCGATCTTGAAAAAGTGAGTGTTATTAGACAAATGATTGACGATTTACCTTTGCAGCACCCCTTGAAAAGGTTACAAGGAGATGTTTATTTTGACACATATAGATTTGCTAGTTTATTTGATCTTATGAAGCAAGAAAACTGGACAGAAGATACCATCATTAACGCATTCGAAGAATATAAAGAATATATCACAAATCCGGCTACCTCGCCACATACTTATACCAACAATACTGTACATGGTAAAAAAGGTGAGATAAAACAAAATGTAGTAGAAAGTGAACTGGCAAAATATGGCAAAAGCGCAGATGCTGCCAAAGAATTTTCTACCTACAACAATGCCATTAAAGCTATAGGAAGATATGACTTCTATGACATGATACTATTCGTCATCCGTGCATTTCAAAACCACCCAAACTTATTGCTCGACTACCAAGAGCGTTACCAATATATTCTAGTAGACGAATTTCAAGATAGCAATGGTGCTCAAAATAATATCCTTTACCAATTATGTTCTTATTGGGAAGTACCAAATGTATTTATTGTAGGTGATGATGACCAAAGTATATACAGATTCCAAGGTGCTAACATGAATAGTATCAAAGAATTTATCCAAAAATTTGATCCATCAATTATTGTTTTGAAAGCAAACTATCGATCTACCCAAGTCATACTTGACGCTAGTTATAAATTGATCCAAAACAATGTGGATCGCCTTGAAGCAATGGATCCATTGATAAACAAAAGATTGATAGAAAAGAGAAAGAACCCTGTACTTGAACCTCAAAAACCAAAATATTTCAGTTACCTAAATCCTACTCAACAAGATGTGGGCATCCTAGAACTCATAGATGAACTCGTCCTACATGGTGCAAAATATGAAGATATAGCCATCCTTTATCGCAATCATAGAATTGGGGCAAACTTAATAAAATACTTACTCCAAAATAATATACCTATCAATGTAAACAAACGCGCAAACATCCTAGAAGAACCAACATTTTTAAGGCTATTCAAATTACTGACTTATATCTCTGATGAGTTTCATAGGCCTTTCGGCAATGATTTTACATTATTTGAAATCATGCATTTCGGCTTTTTCAATTTGCCATCCTTGGACATAGCTAAAATAAGCATGTATTGTAAGCCATATAAACTGCAAGATGGCTCCTACTCTGAACCATTAAAGATGCGTACCATTATTCAAGATTCAGAATCCTTGATATTAGCTGAAGTAAAAAACCCTGAACCATTTATCATCTTTTCTAAAAACATTGAACATTGGATCAAAGACCAAACCCAAGAAACAACAATAGCTCTCATAGAAAAAATTTTAACAGAATCAGGAATGTTGGAGGAGATATTGCAGGGTCCAGAAAGTACTTGGGCAATGCAAATTGTTAAAACTTTCTTAGATTGGGTAAAGGAAGAAACAAAAAAACAACGAAAACTTTCTCTTAAAGACATTCTAGAAAGAATCTTAGTCATGGAAGATGCTAATATAGAAATTGCAGTAAATAGATTTATTTCTTACAAAAATGGTATCAATCTCATGTCTGTACATGGTTCAAAAGGTTTGGAGTTCAAACATGTGATAATCATGGATTTAAGGCAAAAATATTGGGATGAAAAACAAGGTAATAGACATAACTTCTCCTTGCCACCTACGCTCTCTTACATGAGCAAAGATGGAGATAGACAAGACGACAGAAGATTGTTTTATGTCGCAACTACACGGGCAAAGGATACCGTTTATATGACTTACCCGCTCATGAGCGAGACTGAAAAAGAGCAAGCACCATCATCTTTTTTAGTGGAGTTTAAAGATATAGCTGATCCCATCGAAGAACCTATACTCTCAGAAGATAAAGTGGTAGGATATACAGCAGCTATCTCTAAATACAACAATACTGTCCCACAGTTGCTTGACGCTGATTTGCTCAATAGAAAGCTGGAAAATTTTCGTCTAAGCCCAACAGATTTGAATAAATATTTGAATTGTCCTCTAAGTTTATATTATGAAAATATCGTGGGCGTGCCGCAAGCAAAGAGCCAAAAAATTGCGTTTGGAAATGTTATGCATTTGACCTTAGAATGGTACTTCCGCGATATCGAGCGATCCCAACCTAGATCATTCGGAAGTTTCAACACGCTGTTAAATTTATTTAAAAAATCAATGGAATTTTACCAATATCAATTTACAGATCAGGAATATCTTTATATGGTGGAATTGGGTAAAAAGAGGCTTGATGAATACTTTACAAAACAATCGGCTTCTTTTCTAACACCACATAAATATCTCTTAGAATATCAGATATATCAAACAGAGCATCGCGGTATTCCTATCACAGGCAAAATGGATAGAATAAATTTTTATCAGGATCATGTGTCGGTAACAGACTATAAAACTGGTAAATATAATGCAACAAAAATTCGTCGACCTACAGATTCAAATCCTCTAGGTGGTGACTACTGGAGGCAAATTATGTTTTACAAAATTCTAATAGACAGCGACAAAAAACATCCATGGACACTTCAATATGGCGAAGTGGATTTTATTTTGGATGAAAATTTAAAAGCACCATCTAAAATCAATATAAATTCAGAAGATTATCAAGTTGTTAGCGACCAGATTGTTGAAGTTTATGATAAGATTATGTCCCATAAATTTGAACAAGGATGTGGCGAAGAAAATTGTAAATGGTGCAACTTTGTCAATTTCAATAATCCTTTGACCGTACAAAGCGAAGATAATCATGACGACTAATACAAATTCTAAAATGGGAATGATTACCTTTGCAGATTATTATTCTATAATGAGGGAAAGCCTTATTTTTTTAATATTTAATTCCTATTCAATATCATTTTATGAGTCAAAAACCTAAAAATTCCGCTAAAACAGATTTATACGAAGGACATGATTATTACCTGATGGATGAATTGTTAAGTGAAGACCACCTTCTAGCACGTACAGCTGTACGCGATTGGGTAAAACAAGAAGTAAGTCCAATTATAGAAGATTATGCCAATAGAGCAGCTTGTCCAACACACTTATTTAAAGGTTTGGCCGAAATTGGTGCTTTTGGACCAAGTTTGCCAGTAGAATATGGCGGTGGTGGAATGGACGAAATAGCCTATGGTGTAATCATGCAAGAATTAGAAAGAGGTGATTCAGGGATTCGATCTATGGCATCTGTCCAAGGATCATTAGTGATGTACCCGATCTATAAATTCGGTAGCGAAGAGCAAAAAAGAAAATACCTTCCAAAACTGGGAAGCGGAGAATTCATTGGTTGTTTTGGACTGACTGAGCCAGATCACGGTTCCAATCCTGGCGGTATGATTACTAATATCAAAGATGATGGCGATGCTTATATTTTGAATGGGGCAAAAATGTGGATTACTAACTCACCTGTAGCAGACATTGCAGTAGTGTGGGCTAAAGACGAAGAAGGAAAAATCAAAGGATTGATTGTCGAAAAAGGCATGAAAGGTTTCAGTGCGCCTGAAATTTATGGTAAATGGTCTCTTAGGGCCTCTATCACTGGAGAATTGGTTTTTGAAGATGTAAGAGTGCCTAAATCAAATGTACTTCCCAATATCTCTGGTTTAAAAGGACCGTTGTCCTGTCTTTCAAAAGCGAGATACGGAATTGCTTGGGGTGCTATTGGTGCGGCATTAGATTGTTATGATTCTGCTTTAAAATACAGTCAAGAAAGAGAACAATTCGGTAAAAAATTAGGACAGTTTCAACTTACACAAAAGAAATTGGCAGAAATGATCACTGAAATCACAAAAGCGCAACTGCTTACTTGGAGATTAGGTGTATTGGCTAATGAAGGCCGTGCAACACCAGCTCAGATTTCAATGGCTAAAAGAAACAACGTGGCAATGGCACTAGAAATAGCAAGAGAAGCACGTCAAATGCATGGAGGAATGGGTATCACAAGTGAGTATCCAATAATGAGGCATAGTATGAATCTAGAATCCGTGGTGACTTATGAGGGAACACATGATATTCACCTACTTATAACAGGAATGGATGTAACTGGATTTAATGCTTTTGAATAATACACATACAGTTTTTTGTGTAAAAACAGATATTTTAAATTATTTTTTTCATTTAAAGTATTTATTCTCATAGAAATAACTCAATCAATAGTTATAAAATGTATCTTTGCGGCAAATTTTAAAAATCTAATAATATTTCAATTATAAAAGCCCACAATATATGGCAAATATTGGACAAATCAAGCAGATCATAGGACCGGTAGTAGACGTAAGTTTTTCTGGTGAAGGTAGTTCATTACCTGAGATCCTTAATGCACTATCTATCAAAAGACCAAATGGCGAAGAGTTAATTTTGGAAGTTCAGCAACACCTAGGAGAAGATAGTGTTAGAGCAGTATCGATGGACTCTACAGATGGACTTAAAAGAGGAATGGAAGTTGTAGACCTTGGTAAAAATATCTCCATGCCTGTCGGTGAGCAGATCAAAGGTAGAGTGTTTAATGTTGTGGGCGAGCCTATCGATGGTTTACAAGCTTTAGATAGATCAAAATCCTATTCTATTCATAATAAACCGCCAAAGTTTGAAGACCTTTCAACAGATACAGAGGTACTTTACACAGGTATCAAAGTTATCGACTTGATCGAACCATACTCTAAAGGTGGTAAAATCGGTCTATTCGGTGGTGCCGGTGTTGGAAAAACGGTTTTGATCCAAGAATTGATCAATAACATCGCAAAAGGATACGATGGTATTTCAGTTTTTGCTGGTGTAGGAGAACGTACCAGAGAAGGAAATGACCTACTCAGAGAGATGCTCGAATCAGGAATTATAAATTATGGCAAAGACTTCATGCACTCTATGGAAGAAGGTGGTTGGGACTTGAGTAAAGTCCAATCCAGTGACCTAAAGGAATCCAAAGCAACATTTGTATTTGGTCAGATGAACGAACCACCAGGAGCGAGAGCAAGGGTTGCTTTATCAGGATTGACTTTGGCTGAATATTATAGAGATGGTGATTTATCCGATCCAAATGGCGGTAGAGATATCTTATTCTTTATAGACAATATCTTCAGATTTACTCAAGCGGGTTCAGAGGTATCAGCCCTCTTAGGAAGGATGCCTTCAGCAGTAGGATATCAGCCTACATTAGCAACTGAAATGGGTCTGATGCAAGAAAGAATCACCTCTACAAAAAGAGGTTCAATTACATCAGTTCAAGCTGTGTACGTGCCTGCGGATGACCTTACTGACCCGGCACCTGCGACGACATTTGCCCACCTCGATGCCACTACGGTATTAAGTAGAAAAATTGCGGCTCTCGGTATATATCCTGCTGTGGATCCTTTGGATTCAACTTCAAGAATTCTTGATCCTGCCATCATCGGTGAAGAGCACTACAACTGTGCACAAAGAGTTAAAAATATCCTTCAAAGATATAACGAACTTCAAGATATCATCGCAATCTTAGGTATGGAAGAGCTTTCTGAAGAAGATAAACTTGTGGTTTTCAGAGCGCGTAAAGTTCAGAGATTCTTATCTCAACCATTCCACGTTGCTGAACAATTTACAGGAATTCCAGGTGTACTAGTTCCTATCGAAGAAACCATCAAAGGGTTTAATATGATCATCGATGGTGAATTAGATAGATATCCAGAAGCAGCTTTCAACCTTAAAGGTACTATTGAAGATGTAGTCAAAGCTGGTGAGAAAATGCTTGCGGATGCAGCGGCTAATGCTTAAATTTTTTTGACGGAATAATGCCATTATGAACATCATTGTATTGACACCCGAAAGGGAAATTTATCAGGGAGATATTACTTCAGTAAAAGTACCAGGCATTACAGGAAAATTTGAAGTATTGCGCAACCACGCACCCATCGTTGCCGCTCTCGGACAAGGTGAAGTGAGAATCATCGATGCCACCGGAGTCACTAAGAAATTTAATATCCAAAAAGGATTTATTGAAGTTTTGAGAAACGAAGTGTCACTGCTTGTACAAGGCGTCACTGAATAAACAGCAAGAAATTCAAAGTTTGGTGTACTCACTTTCCTAGACAGAATTATTTAGAGAGTGGTGCTGTTCAAAATATACATAAAAGGCAAGTTTTGAGATAAAATTTGCCTTTTATTACTTTATAGGGAAAAATTTAGTCTAAAAAACTACTTCTACTTCGCATCCTGCAACCCATCATTACTCTTAAGTATCAGACGCAGCGACGAATTTTTGGTCAGGTAATTGGTTGCCCAATTGATAAATATGATGAGTTTGTTTTTTACACTAAGAATCAACATCAAATGTAAAAACATCCATACAAACCAAGCAAAATATCCCTTAAACTTGACAAAAGGAAGCTCCACTACCGCTTTATTGCGACCTATGGTGGCCATTGTACCAAGATCAAGATACTCATACTCTTTTAATGATTTCCCTTCCAATGACCTACATAGGTTTTTGGCTAGATTGATGCCTTGGTTTTTAGCTACATTTGCGAGTTGTGGGTGCCCATGAGGATATTTTGGGGTTTCCATGAGGCTGATGTCGCCTATTGCGTAGATATTATCGTAGCCTTTTACCATATTATATCTATCTACAATATATCTATTGGATTTTGTGACAACGCTTGGATCCAAACCCGACACGATATTTCCAGTGACACCAGCAGTCCAAATAAGAAACTTTGTTTTCATCGTTTCCCCATTGCTCATGGTGAGGTTTAAACCATCATAATCTGTAACAAAAACTCCAAGTTTTATAGTAACACCTAGATTTTTAAGGTAGTCATAGGAAGCCTTTTGGGACATTTCTGACATATTATTAAGCGTATGCTCACTCCCTTCCAAAACAATGATTTTGAGTGTACTGAAATCTACTCTATGAAAATCTTTCGGTAGGATGTCTTTTTTTATCTCGGCGAAAGCCCCAGCTAGCTCCACGCCTGTAGGTCCGGCACCGACGACCACAATGTGGGACAAAGCTTCTCTCTCTTCACCTGTGACATACAACAATTTTTCAAAATTTTCGAGTATAGAGTTTCTGATATTGATTGCCTGATAGGTTGACTTTAAGGTGTAGGCGTGTTGTTTCATCTTATAATTCCCAAAAAAATTGGTTCTACATCCAGTAGCAATTACAAGTATATCAAAAGGGAAATTACCAATTGGGGTTTCGACTTCATTGGAATCCGTGCAAATCTTTATGACAGAGGTTAATCGTATTCTTACATCATCTCTATCAGAAAATATTTTCCTGAATGGAAATGATATACTCGATGGCTCAATGACAGATGTTGCCACTTGATAGAATAAAGGTTGAAACTGATGATGATTTACTTGGTCAATCAATAGGATATCAAAGGTCTTTTTGGGGAGATTTTGGATGCATTGAAGTCCGGCAAAACCACCTCCAATTACTACAATTTTTTGCTTCGAGGTCATCTCGAGTATATTTAAGCTATTATAGAAACCCTCGAAAAAGAATAAAGATTAGATTTGGTTCAAAAGAATTATAAGAAAAGAGTTGCAGAATAATAAGAACAACACTTGATCTTCTATAATACTACTTCTAAATCATTGCGAACCATCCTTCAATACTGCTGTTAGATCTTTAAATGTTTATAAGATATGGCTTCTGATCTGTCATTTATGGAGTTTGTAGCAGGACAATTTCAATATTCCGGTGAAATCACATTTAAAAAAATGTTTGGAGAGTACGCTATTTATGCGGACGGAAAGGTATTTGCCTTTGTTTGCGATAATAAACTATTCATCAAACCTATTGAAGCAGCGAGAAATTACATTAAAGATGTAGTAGAAGCAGAGGCCTATCCTGGCAGTAAAATGTATTTTCTTATTGAAGATAAACTAGAAGATGTCGCTTGGTTATCAGGTCTTGTGACAGCTATGGTGCCTGAACTGCCAGAGCCAAAACCTAAGAAGAAGAAAAACGTCCTTTCTTAGAAGACAATTGGCATTTTCTTTAGGAGTAATACTAGTTTTCTTACTACTTGTATTTTTTTTGAATTGTTATATTATTATAATAACTTTGCTATTATATATAACAAAACCACTTTGAATAGTATAACACAGTACAGATTCTTGATTCTATTATTAAATGTATGGCGCTTAATTTAAAATATATAGAAAATGAAATTTTAGATCAATACCTGTATGATGAGTCTGACAGGCCTTGGATCATTGGTTTCAGTGGAGGAAAGGATTCTACAATGCTTTTGCAATCTGTTTGGAATGCTTTGAGAAAAGTAGATAAGGAATTATTAACTAGGAGGATTTATATAGTTTGCAACGACACTTTGGTTGAAAATCCAAGGATAGTTAAGTTTATCAACTCTACACTTAGGAAAGTTGAGAAAGCTGCTTTGGACCAAGGTTTGCCTATAACAGTGCATCAGACTACACCTAAACTTGAAGACAGTTTTTGGGTAAAATTAATAGGTTTGGGATATCCAGCACCAAATAAATTTTACCGGTGGTGTACAGAAAGACTTAAGATCAACCCAACGACAAAGTTTATAGTCGAAAAAATAAGTGAACAAGGCGAAGCAATTATACTTTTAGGAACTAGAAGTGATGAAAGTTCAATGAGATCGGCTTCTATTAAAAAATTTGAAGTAATCGGTCAAAGACTTCGAAAACATCAGTTGCCCAATGCTTATGTATTTGCACCAATTAAGGATGTAAAAACAACCGAATTATGGCAATACTTAAATCAAGTACCGCCACCATGGGGAGGAAGTCACAAAGAATTGGTTACCTTGTATCGAAATGCCAATGCAGGAGATTGTCCTTTGGTAATTGATGAAACAACACCATCATGCGGAAACAGCAGATTTGGTTGTTGGACATGTACTGTAGTAAACAAAGACAGGTCCATGGAAGGATTGATCGACAATGGTGAAGATTGGATGCAACCACTTTCGGATATCAGGAATTTTCTCGTCGAAACAAGAGATAATCCTGAAAAATACAGACAGAAGGAAAGAAGAGACGGATCTCTCCATGAAAATTTGTGGGGACCTTATTTGTTTGAAACAAGGGCGGAAATTCTAAAAAGGATATTAACAGCACAAAAGTATCTCGAAGAGACGGAAGGCGTCGAACTGATTACGCATCAGGAGATGGTTTTAATTCAGTATTATTGGTTTAGGGATAATTATTTCAAAATCAAAGTATCAGATATATACAATAAAATCTATAAAGCTAATTTCGATATGAGTAAGCAAGAAGAAAAAATCAGAGAAGAGCAAAAGCTTTTACTGGAAGCTTGTAAAAAGAATGCTAAAGATGTTGAATTGATTCAGGACTTATTGGCATTGCAAAAAACCAAGACCTTGATGATACGTAAGAGAGGACTTCAAGCTGATATCGAAAATAGGCTGGATGAGTATATAAAGAACATGGAAAAAGGCAGTAATGACAATTGAGCAAATTGAATTATATAATTTCAGGATTTACAAAGGTCATAATGTTATCGACTTTTCTGTAGAAGCTGACAAAAACATATTTGTTGTCAGCGGTAGAAATGGATTTGGTAAAACAACCTTTCTTATGTCACTTGTATGGTGTCTATACGGAAGAAATATGCACGAAGTGGATGACCTTTACAAAAAGGAAATTGCTGATCAAGGCGGATACAATAAGTATATTGTCAACTCTTTGAATAGATTAGCTAAAGCTGAAGAAGATTTCAATTTTCATGTTTCTATTACATTTACAAACGTAAATATTCCTGAGGTGCCTTGTAAAGAAATAATAGTCACGAGAAAATACAATGTCAAAACAAGCGTAAATGATGAGGTAGAAGTATTGATTGATGGGCACCCAAGTGAAATAGCTAAAGAAGTTGGTCCTGAAATTTTTATCCGGGAATTTATAATGCCTATCGAAATAGCTAAATTTTTCTTTTTTGATGCTGAAAAGATCGTTAGTCTGGCGGATGTAAACACTACCGAACAACGTAAAAATCTAAGTAGGGCATATGCAGAAGTTTTGGGTATCAAGAAATACGAAGATCTAAAACATGAACTGGAAAGTCTTCAGTTAAAATTGCGACAAGAAACGGCAAATGCAAGCGAAAAAGCAGCGTTAAAGCAATTGCAATTGGAAGTAGAAACATCAGAAGATAAAATTAAAGAAAATCTTCAGAAAATAGCGGAACTCAGAGAAACCAGAAGCGAAAAAAATAAAGATTCCAGAGATATTCAGGAAAAACTGATCAAAGCAGGAAGCCTTATCTCTGTCGAAGAACTGCAACGACTCAGAATTGATGAAGAATCACTGACCGAAAAATTGAATGCATTACAAAACGAACTCAAAGAGTCATATGAAATAATTCCTTTTGCCATTGCGGGTGAATTGTTTTTTGATGTGAGTACACAATTGGAATTAGAGTTTAAACAAAAAGCATCAAAGTTCAAAGATGAGAATATCAATCATATTACCAATAAGATATTAACTGATTTGCTGAATGTGCCAAGGCCAGAAAATCTTCCTATAGATCATCAGGTTCATGACTTTTATTCTAATACCTTTAAGTCCTTAATCAGGAAGCATTTTTTTGAGGACGTTGAGCAACTACCTGAAAATCTCAAAGTGATTCATGAGTTCTCAGATTCTGAAAAGAATGAGTTGTTTGCATTGTTGAATAACTTGAAATTATCATTCAAAGAGTCTTTTAAACGTATCAATGGCGATTATAATCAAGCAAAAAATGAACTTACTGGCATCAAAAAGAAAATCAAAGATGCTGAAGCCAATCAGGAAGACCCAATGATCGCTGATTTCAGAGCAAAAAAAGAAGAATTAGACAAAGAAATCATTCGAATCGATGATACTTTGGATTCTCTAAATCGTGAAATTGGTGAATACACCAATGAAAAGACTCAAAAAGGTAAAAGAATTGATGAGTTGGCTAAGAAATTGAAGGTTTCAGATAAAAATAAGATCAAGGACGAAATTATAGGTCGAAATATATTCCAACTCAAAGAATTTATAACAAACTTCAAGGCACAAAAAAAGAAATCTCTTGAATCTCAAATTTTGAGCGGATTGGATACGCTGTTACACAAAAAAGGATTTATCAAAAAAGTAGAAGTCGATATCATAGGCGATGACATAGACATCATCCTGAAAAACTCAAGAGGTGAGGTCATCAAAAAAGAAAGTCTTAGTAAAGGTGAACAACAAATGTACGCCACTGCATTACTTAGAGGATTGGTAGAGGAAAGTGATATTTCCTTCCCAGTTTTCATAGATTCACCCATGCAAAAATTTGATGAGCAACACGCTGAAAACATTGTAAAATATTTCTACCCTAACATTTCAGATCAAGTGGTCATATTTCCATTGATCAACAAGGAATTGACTGAACGGGAATATCTGATTTTGTCTAAACATATTGCTCAAACTATACTAATACACAACGTGCATGAGGACAAAAGTGAGTTTTTATCCATTGACCCGAGTGAATTTTTAAGTACTTATAATAAAATGTATAATCATGCTCATTAATATAAGGACATCAGATGCAAATAAAGTTGTTGTACAAGAATTAACCCGTAAGCTCAATCTTGGGACAGAAAATTATGTATCCAGAATAGCTTTTTCTTATTCTTTGGCCAAAGGTACAATCCTTCATCTTGAAAAAGATTTGTTCGATAGCAAAGGAAAGGAATATAAAGATGATATATTATTTGGCAAATACAGGGATTACTATATTGCATTGATTTGCCAGCATTATGGATTGTATAAATCTGATCAAAACATAGGCAAGTACATCAAAATGCACATAGATCATGGGTTATCCATGATGAACAGGCTCTTTGAAGAAAATTCAAATTATTCTGGCTTGGACTTTTTGATTGAAAATATCGAAAAAGGCATAGAAAAGCTGGAAGAGAATGAAATCATCAATGGTGCCATCATCTTTGATGAGAAAACCAGACAATCCAGGATTTCTAATAAAAATTATTTTGCAGAGCAAATCAAACTGTTGGTGGGCAAAACATTTGAAGGGGAAGATATTTACTTTCAATTTAATGATACATCCATTCACAACAATGCACATATAGCTGTGGCAGGTAACTCTGGTACAGGAAAAACATACTTTGCCAATAGCCTACTCAAATAAATCAGCAAAGAGTCCAAAGGTGAAGTCAACTTTATATTTCTTGATTTCAAAGGAATTACGGAAGAAGACGAAAAGAAAAATCAAGACTTTTTTGCCAGCACCAATTGCGAACTAATAAAAGCACCATACAAACCTTTTCCTGTGAATCCAATGGCGTTTATAGACAATGTCAATGACAAAAATAAGATCATGGGTATCAGTAAATTTGTAGATATCATCACTAGTTATAGTAACATTGGCAAAAATCAACAGCAAACCCTTAAAGATGCCACCAGAGATGTTTTCGATAGAAAGAAAAATGGAGAATACCCTTCCTTCAAAGAGATTTATGACAAAGTTATTGATATAGAAGGCGACAAAGCAAGCACTTTAAAAGAAATACTCCAAAGTCTGAGTGAACTGGATTTATTTGAGACCAAAGTGGATACCAAAAATAGTTTTATGGACAAAAACTATTATCTGAGTCTATCTGGTGATCTGCCTAGAAATGTCCGCTTCACATCTGTCTTCTTGCTGATCAACTATATCTATAATACATTTATGAACATGGACAATGCACCGATCGAAAACAAATATCAAGGTATGCGATATGTACTGCTGATAGATGAAGCCCATGTCATCTTTAAAGAAAAGAAAAGTCAGGACTTGCTGGAAAAGATATTGAGAGAAATCAGATCAAAAGGTGTTTCTGTCGTTTTACTATCTCAGGGCATAGAAGAATTTAATCAACCAAGTTTTGACTTCAGTAGAATGTGCGAAAATGTATTTTTATTTGATATCAAAGATAAAACCAACTTAAAAATGATGCAAAAATTCCTTGGTCTAAGTGACAAAGATGGCCAAAAGCTAAAAAGTAGTATGGAGAAGATCCAAAAATACCAATTGGTATCAAATTTGAAGGAGTATAAAGTTGGTGAATTATTTAAAGCGTGATATAGAATGACTATAAAAGAAAAATATTTTTTTTATGCAATAGTATTGATGGGTTCTGCAGGAGTATGGATACCTATACTAATTGAATTAATTGTTAATCAAAATGTTGATTTTCATTCTGTACCGCCCAATATTGTGACATATTTTGTAAGTTTAATTTTTGCTGGTAGTGTTGATTACTTCATTAAAAAATTGAAAAACATAGAATTTAAAGGTATAGAACATCATTTTTTTAACTTTATAGGTATTTCTTTATTAAGTTTAGCCTTGACATTATTATCAATTTATTTGAGTATTAAAAAAGTAGATATATGGGCAATGCTGTTTGGAATAGTTGGTGTAATTATATCATATAGGGTTTGGTGGATATCAAATATGAATGACGAAGAAAATAACAAAAAATATATAGATATCATGGGCGGAGACCCAAATAATAAAAAACTTCCAAATGGATAATAGAAATTTTAAAGAACTTTTAGTTTTAAAGGTTAGTCAACCTTTAGGAGACTTTTATGCCGCATCTATCCCAGTTAAAGATTTATTGGAAATAACATTTACTGAGCCTTTAAAATATATTGATAAATCAGGAAAGCTTGTCGGAGGTCAACGACAAAAAGATGATAAAAGGCTTAAGGAAATTGGTAAGTATATTGAAACACCCGAGATGGCTTTTCCGAATTCCATTATTTTAGCTGCAAACTTTACTGAAGCGGGTAATATATTAAAGGACTATGAAGAAAGGTGGCGAATTGAGCAAGACAAATCAGGTCAGTTTAAGCTAATAATACCTAAAAAATTAAAATTAGCTGCAATTATTGATGGCCAACACCGATTAGGTGCTTTTAAAGAAATTTCTGATGCAAGTATTTTAGAAAAGACAGAATTGTTGTGTTCTATTTATTTCGATTTGACTAATTCATATCAAGCTTATTTATTTGCAACAATAAATTCCAATCAAAAGAAAGTTGATCGTAGTTTAGCATTGGAACAATTTGGATATAATGTAGATGACGAAGATTCAAAGGCATGGAGCCCAGAAAAACTATCTGTATTTTTAACGAGAAAATTGAATGTGGATAATGAAAATAGTTCTCCCTTCTATAACCATATAAAAGTTGCAGCTTTGAATGGTGATATTCTCTTTGATGGAAATACTAGTGATTGGTATATTTCTACAGCTACAGTAGTAGATGGGATTTGTGCATTATTATCTTCTAACCCTAAAAGAGACAGAATCTTAATGTTAAAGGCAAAGAATTTCTTTACAGGAAGATCTCGTGATTTAATTAGAGATGAAAAGGATTATTCGCCATTAAGGTCATTTTACTTGAATAATAATGATCTTGAAATTTATAATACAGTATTAAATTATTTTAAAGCTATAAGTCAAATTCTTTGGTCTAAGAAATCTGAAAATTCTTATATAACTAAAACTGTTGGTGTTCAAGCTTCTTTTGATATATTGAAACTGATACTCAACAAAGAAAAGCATTTAAATCCTTCAAAAATAAATTTTGATGATTATATTAATATGGCAAGTAGTATTAACTTCAGTGATAAGTTTTTTCAAGCGTCTGGTATAGGTAGAAGTAGGATAAAAAAGTGTATTTCATTAAGTATGGGCCTTGTTGATTTTGCAAAAATTAGAATTAATGATAGAGAAATATATAATTTGCTTATTGATGGAAAAAATTCAGGTCGGCAAAATGAATATAAAATTGGAGAAGAGGAAGCTGAAAATGCAGTAATGTTTGCTTTAGAAACAGCCATTTGGAACTATGATTCAAAAAGTGTAAGTCTATTTATTAATGATAATTATGAAGAACCTGTTATTTTTCAAAATTTTAAAGATCTAATTGAAAAGTTAATTGAGCTATTTAATGAAACACTCATTAACAATATGCCAGATGATGTTAATTTTGTAAATGATGAAAAGAATGATATTAATTCAAAAAATATTGTACTGAGCAACTTAGTTGATTATGGTGAAAACTTTAATAGACTAGGTTGGTACGATAATGTCAAAAATAATGATTTACTTGATCTAGACTAATATTGAAACCACATTTAAATCATTAGACTCTGCTTTTGTTTCCAGAATCGCCATAATATGTTAAAAAAATGTTATTTTTATTAACTTTGGATTAACAATACTTGACATATTTGTCAAGATGTTCTATTTTTGTATATTGATACATTCAAACCAAATGAGTATGACTGATCTTTTACAAACTTTACGTAGACAATTCCAAGAATTAATCCAATTAACTAAAGATCAAGAAAAGTTAGAAAGACTATTAAATCACATTGAACTATTTGAGTCAAAAGTATCCAGCCAAGAGGATATTGATTGGGATGAATTAGCAGAAATATGCAAAACAATATTGTCTTTTAGTAATTAATTTTTTATTTTATAATCTTTAAATTTTAAAATCATGAGAACCAAAATCTTTTTAAATCTTTTTGCAAAGATTAAGACAAAAGATGTTTTAATCTTCTATTCATTGATTATTTACATAATCAATTTTATTTCAAACTCAACTCAAAATCTTATTAAAAATATTCTTTATAAATTAAAGATGTGGGTTAATAATAAAGATATTTTCACATATAATGTTTTATACAAACCCAAATCACAAAAGTTATGGAAATTGGAGATGTTATTTCTAAATGGAGAAATGAAAAAGGTATAAAGCAAATGGAACTAGCATTGTCATCGAATATTCCAGTAACTGTTTTGTCTAAGATCGAAAATGGCAAGAGGCAACCAAATTTAAATCAACTTAGTAGAATTAGTGATAACTTGGAGATACCTCTTCCAATTTTACTACTGGTTTCGATGGATATTAATAAAATTCCTGAAGATAAAAGAACAATTATTAATAATATTAAAAACACAGTAAATGATTTAGTTATGGCTATAATATAAATACTAAAGAAATGGATGGTTTATAAATCTAATTTATCATCCATTTCTTTTAATCAAAAATATTCAATTTTATAATCATTGAAAATATACCTCATAAACTTTGAAATATTTTATTAAAAATGATTAATTAATGAATTAAAGTTTTGAGATTTATTCCAATAAAGTTTAGAGATTCCGTAACAACTTTCAATTCCCACAAATTATTCTCTTTCCCAAAAGAAAACCTTATACAGCAATAAGCATCTCCTTCACACAAACCCAAAGCCAATAAAACATGCGATGGTTCAATAGATGCAGAAGTACAGGCACTTCCATTACTTACAGCAATCAAAGGTGTATCATCTTCCGGATTACTTAGCCCCATGATCAATGCATCACTATCCACACCTTTGAAACAGATATTGGTCACGTTATACAATCTATTAATTGTATTTCCGACTACAAATGTTTCCGGAATCTTAAGTAGTTCAGCTTCCAGTTGGTCTCTCAAGGATTTGATTTTGATTTCATTGTCTTTCATTTCTTTTTGTGCATATTTACAAGCAGCACCCAAGCCAATGATACCAGGTACATTTAGAGTGCCACTACGCATACCACGTTCGTGACCACCACCATGTATTAATGCTGGTATCTTCACTCTATTGATTCTCTGCCTGACATATAAAGCCCCAACGCCCTTTGGACCATAAATCTTATGACCACTAAATGCCATTAAATCAATGCTTAACTCATCTACATTCACTACCATCTTTCCCACTGCCTGAGTACCATCAGTCATAAACAATGCATTCCTACTATGTGCTATTTCTGCAATCTCTTTTATAGGTTGGATGACACCTGTTTCATTATTGACCATCATGATACTCACCAAAATTATATCATCTCTCATGGCATCTCTTAAAACTTGAAGATCAATCAAGCCATCATTTTGTACAGGAAGATAAGTAACTTCAAAGCCTTTTGTCTCGAGAAATTTGCATGTATCTAATACAGCACTATGTTCGGTTGTTGCCGTAATGATGTGTTTGCCTTTTTGTCCATATCCATCAGCGACACCTTTTATTGCCAGATTTATAGCTTCTGTAGCTCCTGAAGTAAATATTATTTCATTGGTTTCTGCACCAATCAAGCTACTCACTTGTTTTCTTGCTTCCTTTACCGCATCATAAGCCTTCACGCCAAATTGGTGAGTACTGCTTGCATTAGCAAACTCAGATGTGAAGTATGGCATCATAGCATCCAATACCCTTGGGTCAAGAGGTGTTGTGGCATTGTTGTCTAGGTAGATATTAGGAGAAGAAAACAGCATTATCAACTTTACGATATAAAAATATACAAATTAATTAAATTATAATTAAAGGAGGCCGTCTTTTCTACCTCACTACAGCAATCTTGGCTACGGCTGCCATATTCTCAAGTGATATATTTTCGTTGGCAGCAAAGACAAGGTAAACACCTGTAGCTACTTGATCGCCATTATAGTCATTGCCATCCCAGATGGCTTGTCCTCCAAGTGCTTTGGTCTCATACACAAGGCGACCATTAATATCCGTAATTTTTACATTGGCATCCCTCACTAATCCTTTGATGGCAATTGGGCCAGAATAGTCGGGTCTGACTGGATTTGGATAGGCTATTACACTGGATTTGAAGTTCTTTTTACTTCCTGTTGTTTCTGTTTTGATTGCTTGGATACCTAGATCGGTGACCACATACATATCTCCACTTGAAGGATTATATCGTAGTATAGTCACTTTATTATCAATCAATGGTGAATTTTGTTTATCATACTTTGCTACCTGAGTTGTGCCGTCTGGAGACTGGACGAAAATTCCATTTCGGGTGCCAAACCATTTTCTATTGGCTCCATCCACTTCTATGGCCAGTATATCCTCGGCTTTCAACAATGGAGCCGGAATGCCTTCTACTTCGACTTTTCTTGTAGTTCCTCTACATGCTATATCAAACGGATCACCGCAGTCAAAAACAACAGGACCTTCATCAGTGCCAATCCAAACGCTTCCATCTAAATCCACGACTAAACAATTGACTTTATTTCCTGTAATTTCTGAATTATTTTTTGTGATATATCGTATATCATCATCTGTAAGATTGTCAAATGTGTTATTTTCATTGAAGACAAGTAGTCCACCACCTACACCCAAAACCGCTATCCATTTATTTCCAGCTTGATCTATCACTATGTCTCCAAGTGTAGTAGATGAAGTTACTTGATATGCATACCATCCATCATTTTTAGTTTTAACTACTAATGGCTTATTCGCAAGGTAATTGGATATCCATAAGTTTTCATCATCATCAAATTTTATATAAGAAACCCTTGTCCTAGCATTATCTCCCTGTGCCTCTTGCAAAATACTATTGTCTTTATTCCAATGCGTGGCTTCTTTTGTGACTACATCATACTCAATCAATCCATTATAATATGATCCCAGATACAACTTATCACTCCTTGGATCTGCTGCCAGAGTGTGAAGACTTTGAAAATCTTTATCCCTAAATATTTGAGTGTTATTTTCATTCAAATTGGTCCATAATCCGCCTTCCAAGGTATAAAAACCACCTCGCGTATTACTAGGGTGAAAGCTCTCCGTGATTCCCAGAGACGAAAAATAAGCTGTTTCATTTTCGAAATCAATATCCCCAACAAGATTGGTAAATGGTACATTGAACCGAATTTGTTGGCAATCTCCAACTGCACTTGATGACATTTTAATAGGATCCCATTGGTCAGCCCACCAAAATCTTCCTAATTCGTCTTGCACAGCATATTTGACAAGGTTGATACAATTTTCACCAGCTGTGGTTATATTTCCATTGGTATCCATAAGATACACCAAGCTTTTGAAATTATCAGATCTTACACCAATCATCAAATGCTCATTTGATGTATTCAAAAACAAGATTTCATCCGAAGCATTTTTTACTTTGAAGACAATTTGAGCATTTCCTGATTCATCTAAAGAATAAACCGTATTTTCAAAAAGAAAATAAATAATGCCATTAAATGATTTGAGAAATGTGCATTTGTCCTTGATGCTGTGCGGAGACAATTTCTCCCAGCTGGAGAAGTCTGAAGGATTGGTGCCTAGACGGTTTATTGAATAAATTCCAAGCTCTCCGCCTACATAATACTTGGATGCATCAGCTATACATGAGTAAATAGTTTGACCAGTAAATGCTGTAAATGAAAATTCATGGCGCCTTGGATGGATGCCCAAAATACCAAAGTCTGTAGCCATAAGCCCTTCATTTTCATTAATAAAATAGACATCATGGATATTTTTTGATCCTGGAATTGAAGTACTGGTATGAATGAAAGGTAGATTAATGACCCCATCATTTGTAAAAAAGTCGACATTACTGTTATTATAAGCTATAAGGACTTGATCATTGAATTTGTCATAGTACAAAGTATTTATTGATACTTCAGAAAGTCCATTTTCACGTGAATAAAAAGTAACATCTTCAATGTTTTGTTTGGATATCGTAAACATACCAACAGAAGAAGCATAATATATTTTTGAATTGGATTGTGTAACCCAGAGACCCTCTTTATAGGACAAAAACGACTTCCATTCGCCAATAGGCAAATCTGATTGACCTTCACCATTATAACATATTAATAATGCTAGAAGATAAATCATACCCCATTTATTCAAGAAGTTAAGTTTTGGCATAATGCAGATTTTGGATGTAAAATATAAAATGTAAAAAAGTAGAATTTTATTGTATTTAAACTACATATCTCTTAGGTTTTACCAATCCTGATCTTAAAAATGGAGATACTCTATATCTATCTTCATGATATTCTTGATACAATTGATCCAATGTGCCTACAATCTTATCCAATCCTAAGTCTCTGCCCCATTGCAATAACCCTTTAGGATAGTTTGTTCCCATGATCATAGCTATCTCTACATCCTCTTCAGTGACATAACCCAAATACACAGTATCTGCTGCTTCATTGATCAACATCGAAATTATTCTATTAAAAATGTACTTTTGAAGTGAAACAGACACTTCTGTTGAATCAATTTGTTTTGGATAATCATAAAATCCTTTTCCAGATTTTTTTCCAAGATATCCCGCTTCAACCAATTTTTTTTGTAAAAGTGAAGGTGTATATTTCGTGTCAAAATAAAATCCCTCCCATACTGATTCAGTCACTTTGTAATTCACATCATGTCCGATGAAATCCATAAGGGCAAATGGGCCCATTTTAAATCCTTCTTTTTCCATCGCCTTATCTATCTGAATTGGCGTAGCAATGCCTTCCTGCACCATTCGAAGAGCCTCACTATAAAAAGGCCTAGCCACTTTATTGACTATGAATCCAGGAGTGTCTTTCGCCAAAACCACTCTTTTTCCCCAGTTGCTTATTAAATCAGTCACAGATGAAATATAGTCAGATTTAGTCTGTAAAGCAGGTATAACTTCAACCAATTTCATTAATGCTGGAGGATTAAAAAAATGAATTCCCAAAAATCTATCTGGGTGTTCCAGTGTCGATGCCAATGAAGTGATAGATAGAGATGATGTATTTGAAGCCAAGATGGTGGAAGGATATATCTCACGCTCCAAGGTCTCAAATACTGATTTCTTGATTTTGAAATCCTCAACTATAGCTTCTATTATTAACTCACAATCTGCCAGTGATGTCATTTTTGAAACCATAAAGATGTTTCCTGCAATCCTGACATGATCTTCAGGCGAAATTTTACCTTTCTCTACAAACTTTCCAAGGCTGATATTGATGTCTTGCAATGCTCTTGATTGAGCTAAATGATTATTATCAAAGACTTTTACTTCATGACCAGCCATGGCAGCTACTTGTGCGATACCTGCACCCATTGCTCCTGAACCGATAATACCTATTTTCCAATTTGACATTTCTTTAAACCTCTTCATTTTTAATAAACACGTAAATATAAGGCTTCCCACGATAAACTTACGGAACCATAATCAATAATCGTTCAGATTTTATATTATAACTAATTTTTCACCAACCAAACTTAAGTTCCTGAGACTTGTTAATGATTGTCATGAAACAGAAAACATCTGATTGGAATATTTTTAAGAAAGTCATGGCATCCGCTATGCCATTTAAAAATCTATTGATTGCCTCCTTAGTATTGGCAGTCCTTATTACTCCATTTTCTATTGCCCAGCCATTTATTGTCCAAAAAATAGTGGATATCAATATTATTCAGGGCAAAAAGGAGACATTATGGCACATGGCCGGTATTTTTATTGTGGTGCTTATAGTGAATGTTGTAATGAAGTATGCATTCATTTACATTACATCCCTTTTGGGTCAATCCGTAATAAAAGAGATGAGAATTAGGGTTTTCCGACATATCACACATGTAAAACTCAAGTATTTTGACACCACACCCATAGGTACATCTACTACAAGAACAATAAATGATATAGAAGCAATAAATAATGTTTTTGCACAAGGTGTCATAACAATTATCGCAGATATTTTTACGCTCGTTGCTGTAATTTGTGTTATGATTTATACCAGTTGGAGACTGACATTGATTGTGTTTATAACTATGCCCTTTATGATATTAGCAAGCTATATATTCAAAGAAAAAGTAAAAGTTTCCTATCAAAAAGTGCGTAATCAAATAGCAAATATGAATGCTTTTCTACAGGAGAGAATATCTGGAATGAAAGTGGTACAAATTTTTAATGCTGAGAAAAGAGAACAAGCTGCTTTCAAAAAAATCAATTGGGAGTATACCTCTGCAAATTTAGATTCCGTTTTTTATTATGCTGTATTCTTTCCAGTAGTTGAACTTGTTTCCGCTGTGAGTTTAGCATTGATGATTTGGCTTGGTGCTAAGGGATATTTACAAGACAAAGTGACATTTGGTGCTTTAGTTGCATTTCCATTATATTTGAATCTGATGTTCAGACCTATCAGATTTATGGCGGATAAATTCAATACTTTGCAAATGGGTTTGGTGGCGGCTGAAAGGGTTTTTAAACTGCTTGAAAAATCAGATCATATTCAGGATAATGGAAAAATGGATAAGGATAGATTAATTGGAGATGTCAAATTTGAGAATGTTATTTTTGCGTATGATGAAAAAATAAATGTATTGAATGATGTGAGTTTTCATGTCAAACCAGCTCAAACATTTGCACTCATAGGAAGTACAGGTTCTGGTAAAACAACTATTATAAGTCTTCTCAACCGATTTTATGATATTGACCATGGTTCTATAAAAATAGATGACATAAATATAAAAGATTACAAATTGCATTCCCTAAGAAGAAGAATTGCTGTAGTACTTCAAGATGTCTTTTTGTTTGATGGTACTGTAATAGAAAATATCACTCTGAGAGACGAAACTATCACAACAGAACAGGTACTCCACGCTTCACAAATGATTGGAGCACATCAATTCATAATGCAATTGCCGAATGGTTATCTTTCTAAAGTTTCAGAAAGAGGGGCAAATCTTTCTGTAGGTCAAAGGCAATTGATTTCTTTTGTTAGGGCATTGGTTTTTGACCCAGACATCTTGATTTTGGATGAGGCAACCTCATCTATAGACTCAGAAAGTGAAGAAATTATACAGCATGCCATAGAAAAATTGATTGAAAAACGCACATCTATTATAATAGCACATAGACTGTCTACAATCATCCATTCAGATCAAATTTTGGTTATGTCTGAAGGTAAAATAATAGAGCAAGGAACCCATAATGAGTTATTAGAGAAAAAAGATGGGCATTATGCAGATTTATACGAAAAACAGTTTGCAGAAATTTCTGTTTAAGTTCAATCAAAACAACATTGAATTTCGATGATACCATCTAATTTGGACCAAAACTCCATTTGTCTCCAAAAATTGGAAGAAAAATTTCAGTTTGAATTTGAACATCCACTATTGGAAGAAATGTGTCTGATAGGTAAATTCAAGATCTTTAAGGAAGGTGATGTAATCATGGATACTGGAGATATCCTTACACACATGCCACTGGTTATATCAGGTTCAGTCAAAGTGATGACAGAGGATAAGGACGGTGGAGAGTTGCTCCTTTACTATTTAGAATTTGGTGATACTTGTGCTATGACATTAAGTTGCTGTACCAAACCCACAAAAAGTAATATCAAAGTAGTCAGCGAATCTGACTCTGAAATCATGTTTATTCCAGTTCAGATGATGGAGGAATGGATGATAAAATATCATTCTTGGAGAAGTTATGTATTGGAATCCTATAATTATAGATTCAAAGAAATGCTAGAGTCAATAGACAACCTTGCATTTAATAATATGGAAGATAGAATCTATAAATATTTGCGAGAAAAAGTATTTGTTACAAAAGGTTCGAAGCTAAATGTCACCCATGCCTCAATAGCGGCAGAATTAAATTCATCACGTGTTGTAATATCTAGACTGATGAAAAAATTAGAAAGAGATAATAAAATAATTCAGCATCGCAATGCCATTGAAGTACTAGAATTTCAGTAGTCGTTAAACATTTTGTTTTTTTATGACTACCATACAATTGACAAAAGAAGCCGAGGCATTATTAAAATTTATCAATAATACTTCAGAACACATATTTCTGACAGGCAAAGCAGGAACAGGTAAAACAACCCTTCTAAAATACTTAGTAGAAAACTCATTCAAGAATATCATTGTCACTGCGCCTACTGGAATTGCAGCATTAAATGCCGGCGGAGTCACTTTGCATTCACTATTTCAATTGCCGTTAGGTGGATTTCTACCCGATGAAAATGCTGCTTTCCTTCCACCTGAAGATGTGGGTGTCAAATTTGAGAATCCAAGAACCTTGACACGTCATATGCGACTACAAGGTGAAAAAATCTATGTTATAAGACAAATAGATGTCCTTGTGATTGACGAAGTAAGTATGCTTAGAGCAGATATACTCGATGCTGTAGATACTATGTTAAAACGAGTGCGGCGCAATCCATCTCCATTTGGAGGAGTTCAAATGTTGTACATAGGTGATTTACAACAATTGCCGCCTGTTGTAAAACCAAATGAATGGCAAGTTCTTTCACAATTTTATGCAGGTATTTTCTTCTTCCATTCAAAAGCTTTCCTGAGAAAACGTCCAGTGTTTATTGAATTAAAAGATGTTTTCAGGCAAGAAGATGATGCTTTTATCACTATACTCAACCATATCCGAAATAACCAAATCAATGAAGATGATTACAACGTCTTAAATTCAAAGGTAATTCCCTCTCCAAAATTGAGAGATTTTCCTGGCTATATCTATATCACTACTCATAATGAAAAGGCAGATAGAATAAACCAACAAGGTTTAGCAGAAATTCAAAATAAAATTACAATTTTCCAAGCTGAGATCACAGGTGAATTTCCTGAAAAATTGTACCCTTTTGATCCTGATATGATCTTGAAAAAAGGGGCACAAATCATGATGATAAAAAATGACATCAATAAGGAAAAAAGATATTATAATGGCAAAATTGGACAAATCACTTTTCTTGATGAAGAGACCATTGAGGTAATGTTTAATGGAGAAAACACAAAACATTATATAGAAAAATATGAGTGGCAAAATATCCAGTACACAGTAGACCCAGTTACAAAAGAAGTTGGTGAAAAAGTCGTAGGTACCTTTGTACATTATCCTATTAAACTCGCTTGGGCTATCACTGTACACAAAAGCCAAGGCTTGACGTTCGATCATGCCATCTTAGATTTGAAGGATATTTTTCAATCAGGTCAAGCCTATGTTGCATTATCTAGACTACGATCACTATATGGTTTAGTGCTAACAGAACCTATCCGACTAAAATCAATTCAGACATCCCATGATGTAGCACTATACAATAATTCTGAAATGGAATGGGAAGCCCAGCAGAAATTATTACAATCCAGCAGCCAATATTATATTTTGGATTATGTAAAAAGTACATTTTCATTACATCAATTATATGTATTATGGGAAAGACATCTCAAAACTTATCCCGCGGAAGAATCAGGTTCTGAAAAAAGCAAACATTACACATGGGCCAAAAATCAAATGGAAACCCTTAAAAAACTAAAAGATCTCGGACCCAAATTTAGTAACTCCATAACTTATATACTCACCAGCACACCTATCAATTCTGCCCATCTTAATGAAAGAATGGAAGCTGGAAGAAAATACTACATTGACATGCTAAATCCCTTCATGTATGAATTGTATAAAATTCTTGAAATTTTAAAGTATAAAAAGAAAGTTAAACAATTTTACAATGAAATCTACGAACTTGAAAATGTTGCTACTAGACAAATGTATGAATTTGACAGATGCAACACGGTAGTAAAACTATTTTTAAACAATGAATTATACACCAAAAAAAATACAATTTCAGATTTTATAAAGAACTACAAACTCGAAAAAGAGCAACAAATAAGAGAAGAATTAAAGGCACAAGGATATGCACTTGACAAAAAAGAAATCTATCAAAAATCATCTAAAATCAAACCAGATAAAAATATTAAATCCACTTATGACACGACTTTGGAATTATACCACCGTGGGCTAGACATACCTAGCATTGCAAAAGAAAGAAACCTATCAATATCCACAATAGAAGGTCATTTTGCCAAATTTATCACTCAAGGGCTTATCAATATTCTTGACCTAATGGAAGAAACCCGATTTACTACTATATCAAAAGTTGTAAAAAAATATAAGGATACTCAGGGATTAGCGATTATTAAAGAAGCTATTGGGTCAGATTACACCTTCGGAGAAATAAGAATGGTGAAAGCACATTTTGAAAAAGAACAAAAGTTATAAGTTCATGGACATTTTATTAATCATTGAATAAAATCTTACCATTCCACCATTCCGTCTCTATGATGGCATTGTTTTTTGCATAGAACTTCAAAGCTGGCATGTTCCAATCCAGCACCTGCCACTTAAGCATTTTTGCGCCACATTCCCTACTTCTACGAACATACGCATCAAACAACATTTGTCCTATGCCATACTGTCTAAAGTCAGGTTTGATATAAAAATCTTCCAAGTACATACATTTGCCTTTCCATGTCGAAAATGTCATGTAAAATAGTGTGCCGCCGACAAAGCTACTACCTAATTTTGCTAAGTGGCCATCAATCAAACCATCGGCAAATGCAAGTTCATATTCAGTTAGAGTAGTAGTCACAGCATCTGGTGCCCGCTCATATTGTGCAAGTTCTTTTACAAAATCATAAATAAAGGGAAGTGTATCTATTGAAAGGGCGACTATCTCAATTTCATTTGATTTTGTCATTGATCTGAATTCTTTTTATTAAAAAAGGTGAAAGAACACCACACAGTCCGCCATCGAGATCCAAAACTTACGAAATATGGTGTTAGGCTTTCACAAACTCAATAGTGGTCATATTGCACACCTTGAAATTTGACCTTAAAAAAATAAGTAGTGAAATTGTAACAACAAAAGTTTTATAGATCAAGCTATTCTCGGCTCTTTCTTAAACACAAGTGCAATGATAGCAGCAATAACAGCTAATATCAATCCAGAAAAGAAAAGTCCTTGCAACAATGAAATAGGAGAAAATTTACCTGCCATATCTGTCTCTATTTGTTCAATAGTGGACTGCAGCTGATCTTCTGGAACATTCATTTTTGCCATAAGACTTTCAGTGGCTTCTATTGTCCTTTCAGTTAGCACATCTACCAAAGAAGGATCGATAAGCTGAAAAAGAATAATAGCAAATAACGTAGAGATGACCGTACCTAAAAACCCAGTAAAGAAGGCCGTAGAGAAAGCCGTTCCGAAAGGAAATCCTGAGTCGATGTCATGGTTCTTTCTTTCCTCTCTCACAGCCAAAATCATGAATACAATCATCGCAATAATGGAGATAAAACCTTCTGTAAAAACACCTATGGGCATTACATAATAAAATATTAGTGATGACAAAATGGAAAAACCTCCAAACATCAACCCATATTTCAACCAAGTATTTTCTATATTCATTGTAAAAAAGATTTATGTTTTCTTTTAATTAATTGATAAACTATTGCTCAAATATACACAAGTGTTTGCATATTTAACTATAAATAATTGATTTCTTTGTATTCAAACTGATTAGGATGATCGGTAGTATAATGTAATCCTCTGCTTTCTCTACGCAATTGAGCTGACTTTGTGATCAAATAGGCAATCGTTATAAGATTTCTGAGCTCACATAACTGGGGTGAAATGATAGTATTAGAGTACAGATTTTCTGTTTCTTCATGTAGAAGATGTAATCTATCAAGTGCTCTTTTGAGACGTACATCACTACGCACAATTCCCACATAATAGCTCATTATTTCTTTCAATTCTTTATGGCTTTGGGTGATGAGTACCATCTCTTTTGGTTCTATGGTACCTTCGGCATTCCACCCCGGTATTCCTTCCATAATCCTATATCCATCAATGTGCTCAAGAATATCCTTATGAATTCTATCCGCATATACTAATCCCTCAAGAAGTGAATTGGATGCCAATCGATTGGCACCGTGCAAACCTGATGATGTACACTCGCCAGCAGCATAAAGACGGCTTATGGATGTTCTTCCTTTGATATCTACAACTACACCACCACAGGTATAATGGCAGGCAGGCACTACAGGAATAAAATCTTTCATCGGGTCAATACCAATACTAACACATTTCTGATTGATATTCGGAAAATGATTTAAAAATGCCTCTTTATCCAAATGTGTACAATCGAGATACTCATATTCGTCTCCTCGTAGTTTCATTTCATTGTCTATTGCTCTAGCTACAATATCCCTTGGAGCCAATGACAACCTGTCATCATATTTATGCATAAATTCTTTGCCATCCGTAGTTCGCAAAATACCTCCAAAACCACGAACAGCTTCTGAAACCAAAAAAACTGGGTTATCTCCTACTGGATTATATAGTGATGTAGGGTGAAACTGTATGAATTCCATATTAGATACTCGTCCTTTCGCCCTGTACACCATGGCTATTCCATCGCCAGTAGCAATAACTGGATTAGTAGTAGATTTGTATACTTGTCCGGCACCACCAGTAGCCAACACTGTGATTTTGGACAACATAGTCTCAATTTCCTTAGTATTTTTATTGAAAATATAGGCTCCATAACACTCAATATCTGGTGTGTGCCTTGTCACCGTCCTTCCAAGATGGTGCTGAGTGATGATATCTACAGCAAAATAATGCTCGTGAAACTGTATGTTGGGGTATTGTCTAGATTTTTCATTGAGTGTCCTTTGTATTTCCCAACCTGTGATGTCCTTATAGTGCAAAATTCTGTTTTCAGAGTGCCCTCCTTCTCTACCCAAATCATAATCGCCAGATTTATTCCTATCAAATCTTGCTCCCCAATCTATGATTTCTTTGACTCGTTCCGGGCCTTCCTTCACAACCATTTCCACTACTTCTTCATCACATAAGCCATCCCCTGCATCCAAGGTATCAGCTATATGTTTTTTATAGTTGTCAATATCATGATCCCAAACAGCTGCTACACCACCTTGGGCATAAGAAGTGTTTGACTCTTTATCATTGGTCTTAGTGATGACGGTGATAGTGAGATCAGGTCTTTTTTCAGCCATTCTTATTGCAAAGGACAATCCTGCCACGCCAGCTCCTATCACCAAAATATCTGTTGAATTGGGTTGTGATCTTTCTCTCATGATTACTCATTTAAATTTAATAATTTGACTACAAGGCCAACAACATTTTCTTTGGTAAAACCAAATTTTTCATCTAATATTTGATAAGGAGCAGAATATCCAAAATGAGATAGTCCATGCACATACCCCTTGTCACCCGCAAGTCTCTCCAATGTAGAAGGCAACCCAGCTGTTAATCCAAAAATTGGTACATTATCTGGAAAAATAGACTTCATATATCCTGATTCTTGATCTCTCAACAAACCTTCAGATGGTACAGACACCACATTTACAGAAAGATTATAATCAGAATGTAATAATGGCAATGCATCCATCAGTGTAGCAACTTCAGAACCATTTCCCAATAAAATGACATCTGGCGTCTCAGCATCTTTGTGAACTATATATGCACCTTTATTCAGGTGATATGCTTCTGATCTACGAGAATCCCCTGGAAGATCCTTGATATTTTGTCTTGATAATATCAAACCTGATGGTCTATTTTGAGTCTCTAACATTAACTTCCAGGCAGCGCAAGTCTCTGCACTATCTGCTGGTCGCAATGCCAAAAACGAAGAAATGTGATTATGATTTTTAATCTGTTCCAATAATCTCAATTGGGCTTCCTGTTCTATAGGCTGGTGTGTAGGGCCGTCTTCTCCAACTCTGAAAGCATCATGTGTCCAAAGAAATTTGACCGGTTGCTCCATTAGAGATGCTACCCTTAATACAGGTTTCATATAATCAGAAAATGCAAAAAAAGTTGCACACACAGGTATCACACCTCCATGTAAGGCCATTCCTGTCGATAATGCCGCCATAGACAGTTCTGATACACCAGCTTGTAAAAAGGCACCACTGAAATCATGTCTTTTGAAGGCGGTAGTTCTCTTAAGGAATCCATCAGTCATATCGCTATTACTTAGGTCCGCAGAAGAAACAATCATGTTTCCGACGTTTTGGGCAAGATAATCAAGTATCTTAGAAGAAGCATTTCTAGTCGCATCATTTGACCCAAGAGCTATACCATCAAAATCTAACTCAGGAAGGACTCCATTGAGATAATTTTCAAGCAATGTTGCTTTATTGGGGTGTTTTAATTTCCATGTTTCATAACTATTTTGCCTTTGGCGGACTTGCTGTCTTTTGTTCTCCAAAACCGTATCATAATATGCCTGCACATCACTGAATATTTCAAATGGGTGATTTGGATCACCACCTAAATTTTCAATCGTCTTTGCAAAAGAAGCCTTACTTTTACCAAGTGGTTTGCCGTGGGTTTCCACTTTTCCTTCATAACTTTCTCCTGATTCAGTGACCGCCCCTTTACCCATCACGGTACGACCGATGATAAGGGAAGGTTTGTCACTTTCTTCTTGTGCTTCTTTCAGCGCTCTGCGGATCTCATTCGGGTCATTACCGTCGATGGTCATCACATGCCAATGCCATGCACGATACTTTGCTGCAGTATCTTCATCGGTGACCTCGTTTACCATAGTTGACAATTGGACATTATTGGCATCATAAAACATGATTACCTTAGACAAACCCAAATATCCTGCTATCCTGCCTACACCTTGAGATATTTCTTCCTGTATGCCTCCATCTGATATATAAATATAGGTAAAATGTTCCATCACATCGTCAAACCTTGCTGATAAAAAGCGTTCTGCAATGGCTGAACCTACCCCAAAAGCATGGCCTAAACCCAATGGTCCAGATGTATTTTCTATTCCTTTAGATATGTCCAATTCTGGGTGGCCGGGTGTGATGCTGCCCCATTGTCTGAAGGATTTAATATCTTCTATGGACATAAATCCACATAAAGTGAGCTGTGAATAAAGCATGGCAGACATATGACCGGGATCTAGATATACTCTATCTCTCAGCGACCATTTGCCATTATCAGGATCAAAATTTAAAAATTCACTATATAAAATTTGTATGAAGTCAGCGCCTCCCATTGCACCACCTGGATGGCCCGAAGCTGCTTTTTCTACCATCGCAGCTGAAAGTATTCGTATATTATCGGCTGCTCTATTTGTTATTGTATTACTCATCTATGTATCACTATTTATTTTAATTTTCAAACATCGATTTAGATTGGATCAAACTTACCAATTCTTGTGGCACTTTTGATATCCAACCTTGACCTCCATTTCTTATATCATTTACTATTTCATTAGGGTAAATATGAAGATTCTCTTCGTTATATTGAATGACAGGTACTATCTGTTTGCTTTGTAGTAAGTATTTGTACAGAAACTCAATTCCCAAAGGCACTACCATAGTGTCAGCAGTGACCACTCTAGACTCTGATTCCTCCCAAGCTGGATAGGCATATACTTTGATATTTTTCGAGAATAGCTCACCAAATGCGGAAAGTAAATTGCCATCCTGATTATTTTCATTTTTTTCTACAATGATCTCACGTAGTCTATGTACACCTATGACCAAACCTAAATTGGCAATTTTATAATCCTTCAGGTAATTGATCAACATTTCGTGATTTTTGCAATCTGAAAGCAATACCTTATATCCCAGAGCATTGATTAAGTCTGCACGTTCGAGAAAGTCCTTCTCGTCCAACTCATCGTTGCCATTTTTTAGATTATCCATAGTCATTTCGAGCATGAGATGAACGGTCGAATCCTTATCAACGATATCCTCTTTAAATTGTTGATAACTGTTATTTACTGCGTCCAAGGTCACCAAAGTAGGTGGTTTAAAATTGCCTCTTACGACCATAAGTGACTTTTTATAAAGAAATTCTGAAGGATGGATTCCTTTCATCTTAGCATCAAACATAGACACCGATGTCATCTGGTGTTTTACAAGATATAAAGAAAGTAATCTTTTGTCAAAATAATTGAAATCTTCGCCATTGATACGCAGTAAGTCTATGGATACTCTATCTTTTATATTGTCTATCAAAGACTTAACCATCAATTCAGGATTTCTGTTGTAGTAAAAGATAGCGTAAATCATATTGACACCTAGCGTACCTATGACTTCCTGCTGCAATCGATTATTAGTGTCCAGCATTTTAGCGTGTATCACCATATCATTCACTGGGCCATCTGGACTAAGTCTGAAGCGCACCCCTAGCCAACCATTACCTTTGATCGTCCTAGTATAATTGATAGCTTGTACCGTATCAGCAAATACAAAAAAAGTGGCATCAGGCCTTGAAGCTTTTAGCCGCTCCTCCATAAGTTGCCACTCGTGGTCTAACATTTTATACAGCCTGTCTTCGCACACATATCTATTGGATGGTTCTGGTCCATAAATAGCGTCTGAATATGTTTTATCGTAGGCGGACATAGTTTTTGCTATAGTGCCTGCTGCTGCCCCCGCCTGAAAAAAATTGCGTGCCACCTCTTGCCCTGCCCCGATCTCAGCAAAAGTACCATAAATAGGATCATTGAGGTTTATCTCTAGCGCTTTCTGATCGGTTTTGAGCATTTGATACTCCATAAGCTTTGCTATTTATTTGTATATACTAAGTATTCCCAAGGATTTAATTCGACTGAATAGCCTTTACTTAACTCTTTTTGTGTTCCCGAAAATACATCACTATACTGACCCGGTACAATACCGGAACCCAATGTTGCATTTTGCTTTTTGGACGACAAATTGATGATTACCACCACTTTGTCACCTTCTTTTTCTCTACTGAAAGCAAAGATATGTTGATCATTGTCTGTTGAAATTTTTACAAGTGCACCGCCATGTTCACCATTCCATAATGCTTTATTTCTATGCTTTAAATCGAAGAGTGTCTTGTAAAAAGGAGCATAGGTATAATTAGCCCATGGAACGCTATCCTTTTTAAAGAATTCTAATTTTTTATCCATGGCCGATTCTTGACCAGTATAAATCAAAGGAATGCCATTAAAAGTAGCTGCCAAAACAGCAAATGCTTTATGACCATCACCCAATCGGGCAAACTCTGTATCTGCCCACGAATTTTCATCGTGATTGGATGTAAACTGCATTTGATAGCCTTTTGAATATTGTTTTTTCTTTTTAGCCAAAACTACATCAATGTCTAAAGCTGTTTTGGTATCTACTTTGGCTTCACCCTCTTTGATATTTCCCTGAACTACATTTGCATGTTTAATTCTACTGGCACCTTGACTTGCTGCGATTTCATTAAAAATATGATGCATCTCCCATGCATAATCTGCGATAAAATCACCATTGTTTACAATATCAGGATTTTCTCCCTCTGACAACATAAACAATGGTTTTATAGCATATAGCGAGTCCATAGCTTGATCCCAAAAATCTACAGGGACAGCGTGAGCTACATCCATCCTATAACCATCTATACCTGTCTCATTGACCCAAAATTTTAATGCATTTATCATGCCTAAACGCATCTCTGCATTGTCATAATTCAAATCTGCTACATCTGTCCAACCCCATGATTCGCCAGTATTATAATCTATAGGATCAGTGATCTTTCCATCTTTACCTTTGGTATACCAATCAGGGTGCTCGTCTATCCATGGATTATCCCAAGCGGTGTGGTTTGGCACCCAATCGAGGATGATATACATGCCAGCCTCGTGGATCGAATTGACCATATGTTTGAAGTCGTCAAGGCTTCCAAATTCTGGATTAGTTTCAATATAATTTCTTACGGAATAAGGACTTCCTAATTCACCTTTTCTATTCTTTTCTCCCACTGGAAAGACAGGCATAAACCACAATATATCTATTCCCATTTCCTTTAGTCTAGGAATGTGTGCTTCAAAAGATTTAAAGGTATTTTCTTTGGTAAAATGGCGCAAATTTACTTCATAAATAACGGCATTTTTGTGCCAATCAGGTACTCGTGGTTTTTCAATTTTTGTTTGTACATTACTTTGGGCATTGGGCTTCTCTCTACATGAAGTAAAGTAAACAATAAATAACAAACTTATAATGCACAAACTTAAGGCGACTTTCATAAAATGACATTTTAATATTGGAGTAATTCGATAATTTTTGCTTCTAATTTTTCGCTATTGGGTAGCATTGTTTTTTCGAGGGTTTCATTGAGTGGTATGGCAGGCAAGTTTTCGGCTCCCAATACAAAGATTGGCGCATCAAGATATTTGAAACAAGCTTCCTGTATCCTACCCGCTAGGGCTTGTGCAAAGGAATTCAAACTTGGTTCTTCTGTCAAAACCAAAACCCTATTATACAACTTGACTTTTGAAAATATCAAATCTTCATCCAAAGGGTACAAAGATCTTAGGTCCAAAATACCAACCTTTTCCTTTGTTTGCGCTGAAATATTCAATGCCCAGTGGACACCCATACCATAGGTTACCACCAGCACTATATTGTCTTGAGCTATATCTTCAACATCTTTTACCATAGCACCTTTTCCCAAAGGTAATATATAATCTGCTGCAGGGATTTTGCGTTTGGCCGTTTCCGTACCTTTTACTTTACTCCAATATAAACCTTTGTGCTCCAATATTAATACTGGATTCGGGTCGTGATATGCTGCTTTCATCAGTCCTTTTAAATCCGCTCCATTACTTGGGTAAGCAATTTTTATACCCTTGATATTGGTGATGACAGATTCTACACTCGAACTATGGTATGGCCCTCCGCTACCATATGCGCCTATAGGTACCCTTAGTACCATGCTGACAGGCCACTTACCATTGGATAAGAAATAACTTCTACTTACCTCTGAAAATAATTGGTTTAAACCTGGCCATATATAATCTGCAAACTGCACTTCCACAATGGGTTTGAGTCCCACTGCAGACATACCTACTGTGCTGCCTATGATAAAAGCTTCCTGAATGGCGGTATTAAACACTCTATCCCTTCCAAATTTATCAGCAAGTGTTGCTGCTTCTCTAAAAACACCACCTAATCTATGCCCAACATCTTGTCCATAAAGGATACATTCGTCATGTGATTCCATCAATTCTTGGATGGCTATCAAAGCACAATCCACCATCACTTTTTCTTCAGCATGTATCGGAATGCGATCGCCTACTTCCTCTACTATATTGGTTGGAGCTAGGTCGTGCAAAAACAAATCGTTAGGTTCCGGATCAGGCGCAGCCATGGCTCTCTCCAAATCATTTTGTACTATCGTGTGAATTTTGCCATCTATGGCTGCCATTTCATCCTGTGAAATACCCTTTTTTTCTATATATGTGCGTAATTTAGGTAGTGGATCATCAGCCTTATGAGCTTCTAAATCATCTCTATACCATTCCATCCGTACTCCAGATGTGTGGTGATTGAGCAGTGGCACTTTGGCATGTATCAAAAAAGGCCTTCGTTCTGTCCTGATGATGTTTAAAACTTTCCTGATAACAGTGTAAGATTCAATAAAATCACTACCGTCTATACTTATAGCTTCGAGTCCTTGGAACCCTTTAGCATATTGATAAGCATTGCCTGACCTTATTTCTGATGCTGTGGCAGAAATATCCCAACCATTATCCTGAACAAAATACAAAATGGGCAACTGTCTGTGTGCTGCGACTTGAAATGCCTCTGCCACTTCTCCCTCAGTCACCGATGCATCTCCTAGCGAACATACAACTAAACTGTCCTTGCTATAATTATCGAGTTTCCTATTTTCCTTGTATTGCATACCCATTGCAATGCCAGTAGCAGGAATGGCTTGCATACCCGTAGCAGATGATTGATGAATGATTTTCGGTTTATCGTTTTCTTTCAAACTAGGATGACAATAGTACGTGCGGCCTCCTGAGAATGGGTCATCTCTTTTTGCCAAAATTTGCAACATAAGGTCATACGGTGTCATGCCTATAGATAATAATATTGCATCATCTCTGTAATATGGCGATACAAAATCATTTGGGGTAAGTTGCATTCCCAGTGCTATCTGTACTGCTTCATGACCTCGAGAGGTAGCATGTACATATTTTGATACTTTTTTTGAATTAGCCTCGTATATATCTGTCATATATTTGGCTGTAATCATATAGGTGTAAGCCTGTAAAAGCGTATCCTTGTCGATTTTAATGGAATTCATGGCGTAAAGTTACTGATTTTAGTCTGTAAAAAATCATACTATAATGTTGAAAATGCGTTATAACACATGATTTTTCAGATTAGACAGATAATTTTCTGACCTCTTGAAAGTAATTTATACCTTTGCTATTATAGTAAGCATTATTTTTATGGATGTTTCATTTGTCATACCGCTTTTAAATGAGGAGGAATCGCTTCCAGAACTCCATGATTGGATAGTTTCCGTCGTCGAAGCCCAAGGATATACTTACGAAATCATTTTTATTGATGATGGCAGCACAGATAAGTCTTGGTCTGTCATCACTGAATTGAAGAAAAAAAATCCCCATGTAATTGGTATAAAATTTCGTAGAAACTACGGAAAATCAGCGGGTTTGAACGTGGGATTTGCATCCGCCAGAGGTCAAATCATTATCACTATGGATGCTGACCTACAAGATAGTCCTGAAGAAGTGCCTGCATTGATACAAATGATAAAAGACGAAGGCTACCACATCGTTTCAGGATGGAAGAAAAAAAGGTATGATCCTATTTCAAAAACCATTCCCACCAAACTCTATAATTTTGTAACTAGCAGAATGTCAGGAGTATATCTCCATGATATGAATTGCGGGCTCAAAGCATATCAGTCAGATGTGGTAAAAAACATAGAAGTTTATGGCGAAATGCATCGGTACATTCCTGTAATAGCCAAATGGGTGGGTTTTAACAACATTGGCGAAAAAGTAGTAAAACATCAAGCTAGAAAATATGGAAGCTCCAAGTTCGGATTATCTAGGTTTATCTATGGACCGCTGGACTTAGCCACTATAATGTTTATGGGCAAATTTGGCAAGCGACCCATGCATTTTTTTGGCGTGATCGGCACTATCATTTTTATGGTCGGAGCATTGATCTTATTGTATCTCAGTATTGATAAGGTGATGAATCAGACTTTTGGCATAGCCAATAGGCCTGCTTTTTATCTCGGTATTTTGATGGCTATCATAGGAATACAGTTATTTATAGCCGGATTTTTGGGTGAGCTTATCAGTAGAAATGCCACTGAAAGGAATCTTTATACCATCGAAGATCAAATATAGATGATATGCATACTGTGGACCACTTATACATCTATCCCATCAAAGGTTTTTCTCCACATGAAGTGGTGTCAGCCTACGCTGGTGATATAGGTTTCAATGGAGACAGAAGGTTTATGCTTGTAGATGATGACAATACTTTTGTGACAGCAAGGACTCTGCATCAGTTACTACAATGTAAATCTGAAATAAATGATGCTCAAATCACAATTGATGTACAAAATAATCGTCAAACTTTTGATATTAAAGATAATGGACCATCTATGGTTGCACGGATATGGGATGACTACACAAGAGTCCAAATTGTAAATGAAGACATAAACACTTGGCTGTCAGAACGATTTGACAAGCGCGTCAACTTAGTAAAAATGGCAGATGACAGTGCAAGAGTACATGAATCTAAAAATATTGACATAACTCTAAATGTGACACTTGCTGATGCTTACCCATTTCAGATACTTGGTACTGAAAGTATCAATCACTTAGCCAAACTGCTCCAACATACTGTAAATCCATTGCGCTTCAGACCCAATATTATTGTCAGCACCACAAAGGCACATGAAGAAGACCAATGGAAAATACTACGCATCGGCGAGGTGGTACTAGAAAGAGTAAAAACCTGTGTCAGATGCAATATCATCAATATCGACCCACTCTCAGGTGCATCAGACTCTGCCATAAGCAAGACACTAGCCGGCTATCGCAATTTTAATAAAGGAATAGAATTTGGCGTATATTTTAAAGTCAAACAAAAGGGAACAATACGACAGAATGACGAGGTGGAAGTGATGGATGTGGGATAACTATCCTAAAATCGATGCGATAATCTACTCACAATCCACTATTTTTAAATCAGGGTATCTGTCCATAAACCCGTCCTTGTCCTCCGTCCATACATAAAACATGCCGCCGCCGCCAGCACCACATAGCTTCAAAGAAAATGCACCACTCTCCAACCCTTCCTTCCAAATTGGCAGAACGGTAGAAGGAATCATTTCTACAAAATGGCGATACTGCAATGCACTTATCTCCCGGACAATGGGCAAGATATCCATTAAGTCTAAAATGCCTTGTATTGCAGCTGTATTGAGTGCTTTAAGTTGCTCTATCGCTTTGTAGAATTCAGGCATTTTCAGTTTTGCCTTAAAAATTTCTACATAAGTAGCAGTTGCCCTAGGAATTCCCGTATCCAAAAGGAGTGTTTTATCCAATTTTGGGGATATCCCCACTTGTCTTATAAGGTCTCGTTGCGAAATAATTAGGCAGGTATCGAGATAACTCACCAAAGGATCTATACCAGAACTCCTACCGTGGAAAATGGATTCAATCTCTGCAAAAATTGATTTTAAGATTTCCAATGATAATATACCATTGACACTATATTTATCAAAGATAGCCGCTACCAAAGCGCCGCTACTACCCAAACCATAACCTACCGGAATAGTACTGCGAAACATCCAACCTGCCTGAAGATCTCGCTCTAAATCTGCCAAATTTAGGATGGCTTTGAAATCTCCCTTTTTAAGTGCATCCACCATCATCATCAATCGCTCATCCGGTTGATGATCCGTCAACTCCCAGTGCCCTTCAAAGTTATGAAAAGGCATTGCTATGGCATCAGAACCTAGGGTGACGGTGTATTCTCCAAAGAGAAGGAGTTTTGATGGAAAAATTTTTAAGGAATTTGTATTTGACATGGCAATTTATTAAAAAATTGTACATTTGCACACGGATCGCATTGATCTCATAGCTTTAAAAGGAAATCTTATGTCAGCTTCATCAGAATCAGTCAAAACATATTGGTTATACACCTTACTCTCTTTAGTTGGAATCATTTTATTTTTAATGTTTAAGCCTGAGTGGTTTTGGGTGATGTTACCACCATTCTTTACATCCTTTGTAAAGGCAAAACGTTGGATGTAAGTCATCATCCTTCAGCCACAATTTCCATCAAAGTCCTGAATGCCACGTACTGATTAGGGTAGCGTTCTGCATGCATTTTTTGTAATCTCGGTGCATGAAAAATTTGGTACGCATTAAATTTTTCCATGCTTTCGGCCACATATTGGATAGCATAGCTGTGTCCTTGCTCATCATCATCTCCTAGAATTTTTGTCATCTTATATTGTAAAAACATCTCTGTCTTCATGACATCAGGGATATGTACACTTTGCATCCATTGCAACCAGTCATGGTGTACATTCCGATCTATTTTTACGGTAACATTATAAAGAATCTTGGGCATATCGCTATTTATTGACACAATAATAAGACATATTTTTATGAAAAAATATGCTTCCGCGCTTTATCTTGGGAATTCAAGGGGAAATGAAGTCGTGACACATAGTTTTTTTTATAAATTTTTTAAAACTTAAACCGATGGCATTTGGAATTACATAATGGCAAAGCTTCAAATTCGTTCGCCACCAAAAGCTGATTGCTAATTATACCAAGTTAATACTCTTCAATTGTTAAAATTGTTTGACTTGGGAAATTATTGAATTTCTTTGACTATGTGTACCACACTCACTACCTTTGTATAATACGAAATAATAAATTTGTGCCATCACTTAAGAAACTGTTTTTTGCACATGTAGCCCAGACAAGTGATTTTCCACTTGCCATTGAGGTGGAATCTGCATTTGAATCTACTATCATTGACACAAACGGAAAGTCATATATTGATTTTGATTCGGGCATTTCAGTCAGTTCACTTGGTCATAGACATCCTGATGTTGTGAAAGCTATCACTGATCAAACTGCTCGCTATATGCATACGATGGTTTATGGCGAACATATCCAATCACCACAGGTACAATACGCAGCTTTACTAGCTGAGACGTTGGACAATGGTTTAGATACCGTCTATTTTGTAAATAGTGGAAGTGAAGCAGTAGAAGCTGCTATCAAGTTAGCAAGAAAGGCCACGGGAAGAACAGAAATAATCAGCGCCTTCAATGCATATCACGGCAGCACTATTGGTGCAGAAAGCTTGAGGAGTGACAGGGATTTTACACAGTATTATATGCCTGTAGTACCAGGAATAAAACATATCAGGTTTAATAATTTATCTGATTTATCATTAATTTCACAAGAAACAGCTGCTGTCATAGTAGAACCTATCCAAGCCGAAGCTGGTATTATTTTACCTGCGGATGAATATCTCTATGCACTGCAGAAAAAATGCAAAGAAGTTGGAGCACTTTTTATCCTTGATGAAATTCAAACTGGGTTTGGAAGAACTGGAAAACTTTTTGCTTTCGAGCATTATCGTGTAAATCCAGATGTATTATTGATAGCAAAAGCTATGGGAGGAGGCATGCCATGTGGTGGTTTGGTAGCTTCAGCAGCTCTGATGTCCACTTTTATGCGTAACCCAGCTTTGGGTCATATCACTACTTTTGGTGGGCATCCTGTAAACATTGCCGCTGCACTGGCAACCTTACAGTTTCTAACAAGTACAGATACTATTCCATCTTCTGTTGATAAGGCTGACTACATTTACAATCAATTGATTACACACCCAATGGTGAAAGGCATCAGATACAAAGGTCTTTTTATGGCAATCGAATTGGTTACATCCTGCCCTTTGATCCCATTGATAACAGATATGATTCAAAGAGGTGTTTTGGTAGATTTCTTTTTATTTAATGCAACTTCATTTCGCATTGCGCCACCATTGATTATAGAAAAAAAGGATTTGGATACTGCCTTATCTCATATTATAGCTGCACTTGACCACTGCTACGAAACCTCAAAAATATGAAAATACCTATACTTAAATCATGGGCGAGTTATATCAGGGAAATCCCAGTTGAATCCATCCGATCTACTTTCAATAATCAATTGGAATTGGTTATTAAAAATGGCGAATATCAACTGTGTACCGAGCATGCGGTTTATAGTTATGGGCAGAGGTACACTAATTTTAAATACTGTTTTGAAAAAATGAATCTTTCACATATAAGTGAAGTCCTAATTCTAGGCTTGGGGCTAGGCAGTATTATTCATATTTTAGAAAAAAACTATCCAAACACATTTGCTTTTACATGTATAGAAATAGACGAATCTGTAATATATCTTGCTTCTAAATATACGACATCTGATATTACATCTTATGTAGATATTATCCAAGCAGATGCTACCGCCTTTGTCCAATATACAGAAGAAAAATATGACCTAATCTGTGTTGATCTATTTATTGATGATCTAATCCCAGATATTGCCCAATCCAGAGATTTTCTACAGAATTGTGCTGAATGTTTAACTCCAAATGGCATCTTAGTTTCCAATCATTTGGGATTTAATAAGACTGATAAACAGGCCGCTACAAACTATTATAATACTGTTTTCAAAGATGTTTTTCCAAATTCTGAAATGCTCTCCATAAGTAAAAATCTTTTGATGGTGAGTGAAAAATCTTTTTTAAAATAATGGATCCTGTGTTAGGCCTACTACCACCCAGGAATAAAATTCATTCCAAAAACAAACTTTCCACCATCCAATAAAGGTCTGGCATAATATGGTTCAAGTATTAATGCACCAAAAAGATTAATTCTTAGGGACAATCCCAATGTTGGAATTATGGTTGGTTTCACAGATTTTAATTCGTATTCTGGTATTCCATCTGGTCTCAATATAGGATTGCCGTCCTCATCACGTTTTATAACGGAGACTAGCTTTCCATCACTCCATTCATTGAATTCATTAAATACAACGCCTGCATCAAAAAATAGATTCAAATCCGTCAATAGGAAATTAGACGCAATAAGTCCTAAATTTTTAGGTCCAGTAAATGGGAGTCTCACTTCCGCACTTGTCAATAGAAGTTTTGAACCCAATAATTCATGAGAAGATAAATTCAAATCACTATTATACCCAGTAAAATAAGATCCTAGTCCTCTTACAAAACCCATATTACCTATAAAATTGGGGTAGACAGAATATGTTTGTGTTTCTTCCCTCAAATATGCCATTCCTCGCACAGCAAAAGTAATCGGTTTGAATCGAAAATATTTACGCCCGTCGGCTAAAAAAGCCGTGTAGACATCATTTCCAAAATATTGCTCTAACCCTATTCTGAATCTATGCCCTGCCAATGGAGATGTCATACCAAAATATGAATTATCGCCGACTAGTGCGATATTGACGTTACTCCCATATCCTTTTTTTATGGTATAATACTCATCTAATACTAAGCTTTCATCTGTAGGAATTCTCAATTTGTCAGAAGCTACCAATTGATACCCAATAAAATTATCGCCATAATAATAATCATTATATTCATCCCATCTGAAAGAGCGTCTAGTTCCTGCGATACCAGCTTCAAGTCTTAAGTTAGTCGAAAAAGGTAAATGTGCAAATAAGCTTAGACTTTGGTCGAAAACCCTAACTATATTTGTTGAATTTTTCAAAACTGGCAATGGTGCATTTGAGTATAGAATGGTATCATATGCGTAAGACTCATATCCTGTACGAAGCGGCACATGGCTTAATCCTACTCCCCAGGCAATAGGATGTTTTCTGTTTATATAGCTTACTATTCCTCCTAAGTCCGTTATTTCCCCATTCAGGGCTACCTGAGAATAGATTTGATGGTTGCCCAAAAGATCACTGAAAAGCATATCTATCCCTCCCTGCAAACCTGTAGAACTTCGGAAACTATTACTATTGACCCCAAGCCCAATTCCGCCTCCACCACCAACATAATCAAGCTTAAATGATGATTTAAAAGGAATTGATTTATATTTGATGTCAATATTTTGTATATCAACAGACGAATTTTTAAAACTATTATCTACATAATCAACTTTTTGAGAGTTATAAGTAGGCAATGTACCACTAGAAAAGTCAATAGTTTTGGTGTCTTCGACTTCTTGATTTAAAAGATCTTTGGCTGATGCAGACATTAGAGTGTAGCCTCCATCTGTGTAATATGTATACACCATTTTGTCCTTTTTGGAGCTAGCACTAATCATGGGAGACAGATCACTTATACCACTTATTCCTGTATTAAGATCAGTTTCCTGTAACACTTTACCCGACGGTACTAGATATTTATAAAGATTTCGTTTACCATCCCTATCACTTACAAAATAGATATTATCTTCAAAATCAAACACAGGATTGAGATTATTGGCCCCATGAAAAATGTCTAAAATTTTAATTTCCTTAGTTTCATAATCCATTATTGCTAAGTCAAATGAAAAAACTCCATTTATTCTATTTGCATCCACACTCTTTTTATCATAAGAAAAGGCAAGCATTTTACCATCGCTAGAGAAACTTGGCATACTTTCACTGTATTTATCGTGGGTCAGTCTATGCGCTTTTTGGGTTTTAATATTGATAGAATACAGATCCGGCATACCGTCCACGAGTCCTAATACTATGATTTCTTTACCTTGTGGATGATATACAGGGTTTACGAAAGCGGGAAGCCCTTCTACATCAAAAGTTTCAATTTCCTTGCCTGTATCAGCATCTTTTATTACCAAAACATTTCTACCTTTCTTGGTCCCAACGAATGCAAAATCTTTTCCATTGGGCGACCAGCATCCGGCGGATTCATACCCATTGATATAATCTAAGTCTCCGGAAGTAGTAAAACTTGTCACTTTGTTTAGTATTGTTCCCCTGTTGACATCAGCCAAAAAAAGGTCCATATTAAAAATATCCTTTTCTGAAAGAAAAATCACATACTTGCCATTTGGGCTAATGACAGGAGATAAATTCATCTTTCCCCCTTTATCATCTGACATAGTAACCTTACCTTGCGGTTTTGACACTTTGTCCTGACGAGGTAGGGAAAATTGTGCTTTGAGTGCTTGATGCCATTCTTGACTGATTGTTTTTGTGTCTTTCAGAAACGTGGTAGCAAAACCAATTTCTAAACCATATAAAGCCGTATTTTCAAACAATGGCACAATATAATTATCGCCATATGTTCCACCAAGATATGCTAATAATGCTTGGCCATATCTATAGGGAAAATACTTATAATCATCCATTTTATTTATGTCTGGCAACTTATTATGAATAACAGCATCTCGCATCCACATAGAAGTAAAAGGATCTACCTTCCCACGAGATAAATATTCTGACATCCCTTCTACCATCCAAAGAGGGACATTTGCCAGATTTCTTAGGGACGTTGAATCAGAATTGATTATATAATTGAACTGGAAGGCGTGCACCAATTCATGTATAAAGACATGTTGTGTACTTTGCTGCGAATATGCAAGAGGGAAAACTACTCTATTTTTGAAAGCTTCTGTAACTCCTCCTGTACCAACACCAATTTCACCTGAGATTGCATTGGTCTGTTGAAATTCTGGATGGCTATTATATATTAAAACAGGATTTTTGAAATTTATTGCTTTCCCAAAGAATTTATTATGATTTTGGTACCAAAGTTCTGAAAAATTTACCAAATCTCTAATCACCGTATCATTCTCGAGATAATGGCTTATCAAATAGTGTGGAGTTTCCACGGTCTTAAATTCAAAGTTTGTGTACCTGGGTTTGTTTTTTCCAAAGTATTGTCCAGAAATACTATCTATAATTACGAGAGAAGTAAAAATAAAAAATAATAATCTAGCAGTCATGATAAGAGTGTTTAGTATAAATAACATTAAAACGTAAAATAATTGATCTTACGCATCATGTTTACACATATTAAATGAGAAATAACAAAAAAATGTTTCTCTCGATTTTAGAAATTTAAAAATTAATGAGCAATTTTCAAAAATCCCAATTTCTGATCAGGAGTTATAACTAAATGGAAGTTTTCCTTAAATAGCTTTATAGCAATAGCTAAAAGGATGATGCCAAACACTTTTCTAAGTACAGCTGCTCCAGCGTCACCAAGCTTGTCTTTTATCCAAGTAGAAAAGTGCAACACAGCAAATACGACTACAATATTGAGAAAAATTGCAGCTAGAATATCTAAATTTTCGTATTTGGATTTCAATGATATAATGGTAGTCATTGTCCCTGCTCCTGCTATAAGAGGAAAAGCAATAGGGACTACGGTTCCCTTATTGGTACCTTGTGATTCTTTAAAAAATCTAACCCCGAGAATCATTTCAAGCCCTAAGAAAAATATAATAATGGCACCAGCCACTGCAAATGATTGGACATCTACCCCAAATATCTTTAAAATTCCTTCGCCACCATAGAGGAAGGCTACCATTAAAAAAAAGGAAACCATAGCAGCCTTAAAGGAATCCACTTCTACACCTTTCTTTTTAAGGTCAATTATGACAGGAATGTTTCCCAATATGTCTATCACTGAAAACAATATCAATGCCACGGACAACACATTATGCACATTCATAAAATAATATTTTGTATTACTACAATTACAAGACGCAATAAAGAATATAATGTTGTTTTTTTTTATTCAACATTATAATATTTTACAGATATTTAACATCTGTTTGAGATTTATGGAGAACTGGTAGATTTATTTTTGCGCATATTTATATAGAAAATAGGCTACAATGGAGAAAAAAATATTGGGAATCCATACTCCGATAATAGGAGGTAGTGAGAGATTAGAAGAAAAAGTAGTGCTAAATTTTGATATAATGACAAATACAGAACCGATGATCACTCCCGCAGCAAGGTGAAAGCCCATACCTCCTCTTACTTTTCTGGAAGCAACTGAAACACCTATCAATGTCAAAATCAATATCGTAAAAGGGTCAGCTGTCCTTCGATAAAGTTCAATTTGATATTTCTTTCCTGAATCAAGACCTCTATTTTGTTCGTTTTTAAGAAAATTTCTTAAATCGGTAGTATTCATCATTTCCATTTGTTTTTTATAAACCGTAAAATCAGATGGATTAAAATTGAAAACAGTATCCATTTTTTCATTCGGTTTCTGAATCAAGACTTCTTTCATCCCATCAAATTTTCTCAATTCATATCCTTCTAGTTTCCAGTGATTGGGTTGACCAGAATATAGGATTCTATTTGCCTTCAGTGCAAATGTAAGTACATTATTCTCAAATTTTTCAAATCTAAAAGTACGTCCAGTGCTATCAGAACTTGAAAAATTTCGTATATAAACTTTCTCAGTTGGCGAGACCCAAAAGTGAAGATTGTAATTTCTAGATTCCTTTGTGGATCTTTTCATGTATTCACTTTCAAACTCATTTTTAATTTTATTTGATTTTGGAATCACATAATTATTTCCAATCCAAAGCAAAATAGCCAGTATCGTGCCTGCAATCATATATGGAGTCAGAAAGCGAGTATAACTTACTTTGGCACTTAGAATGCTGATAATTTCTGAATTTTTTGCCATTCTGGAAGTAAAAAATATAACCGCCAAGAGTGCAAATAGAGGCCAAAGAAGCCCATTAATCCATGGAATGAAATGAAGGTAATACTCTACTACAATCTGCTTGAATGATAGATTATATTCCATAAATTTATCCACCTGCTCAAAGTAATTTATGGTGATGGCTATCATGGTGATGAGCAGCATTGTAAAGAAAAAAGTACTCAAATACTTTTTTATTATGTACAGATCTAGAATCTTCATTACAGTCTATTAGTCACTCTTTTTACCATGGAATTTTTCCATTCAGCAAATGAACCTTCCAAAATTTTCTGACGTGCTTCAGTTACTAACCACAAAAAGAAAGATAAGTTGTGCAGTGTCGCAATTTGTGCAGCCAATAATTCTTCAACTTTAAAGAGGTGTCTCAGGTAGGCTTTGGTATGCATACGCGAGGTCAAAGCAGGGCTAGAAGCATCAATAGGAGAAAAATCATTCTGCCATTTTGCGTTTTTCATGTTTATAACCCCGTCTTGTGTATACAGGATTCCATGCCTAGCATTTCTGGAAGGAAGCACGCAGTCAAACATATCAATTCCTAGACTTATGGATTCCAGTATATTCTCTGGAAGGCCTACTCCCATAAGATACCTTGGCTTGTCTTTTGGTAAAATATCACAAACCAATTCTGTCATACTATACATATCTTCGTGGGGTTCACCCACTGAGAGTCCGCCAATAGCATTCATTTTTTGATCTCGTGAAGCTATGTATTCAGCAGATATCTTTCTTAATTCTGGGTAAGTGCTACCTTGAACAATTGGGGACAACATTTGAGAATGTCCATATCTTGGTTCTGATTCATTGAAAGATTTTATACACCTGTCTAACCATCTATGCGTCATGTGCATAGACTTTTCTGCATATTTATATTCGCAAGGCCACGGTGTACATTCATCAAAAGCCATGATGATGTCTGCGCCAATGATTCTCTGAGTATTAATGACATTTTCTGGAGTAAAAATATGCTTTGATCCATCCACATGAGATTGGAATTTCACACCTTCTTCAGTTATTTTACGCATCCCTTTCAAAGAATACACTTGATAGCCACCAGAATCTGTGAGTATTGGCTTCTTCCAACCGATGAATTGATGTAACCCGCCAGCTTTTGTTAAAATGTCATTTCCAGGTCGTAAATATAAATGGTAGGTATTGGATAATATTATCTGGGCGTGCACTACGGATTCCAATTCAGATTGATGCACTCCTTTGACTGTGCCTTGTGTACCTACAGGCATGAAAATAGGTGTTTTTATTTCACCATGATCTGTGCTAAGGATACCTGCTCTTGCTGAAGAAGAAATGTCAGATTTCTCAATGACAAACTTCATATTAACCTTTCAAATCTTTTACTATGGATGCCTCTTGATTTGCCAATGCCCAAATAATGTGGAATATAAACCTACCTCTTTCAGCCATGATTTTAAAATTGATTTTTTCTATATCGTCACTTGGCCTATGATAGTCTTCATGTGTACCATTGAAAAAGAATACCGAAGGAATACCTCTTGAAGCAAAGTTATAATGATCTGATCTATAATAGTACTTATTGGGATCGTTTTCGTCATTGTACTTATAATCTAGGGTCAAACCAGCGTATTTTTCATTGGTACTCTTCACAACATCATCTAATCCCTTACTTAGTCTATCTGAACCAATTACATAAATATACGAACTATCTTTGACATGATCACTATCAATTCTTCCTACCATATCAATATTGACATTTGTCATTGTATTTTCCAATGGAAAAACAGGATTACTTGCATAATAATCTGAACCCAAAAGTCCTTTCTCTTCCCCTGCAAACCAAACAAATGCGACTGATCTATTCGGTCTTTCAGCTCTATCCACCGCTGCTTGAAACAATCTTGACAACTCCATCAATGTAGCAGAACCAGAACCATTATCGTCAGCACCATTAAATATCTCATCCCCTTTCCTTCCCAGATGGTCATAATGTGCGGATACTACTATTATTTCATCTTTCTTTGTGCGGCCTTCGATAAATCCAACAATATTGTTGCCTTTTACCAACTGTACATCCTTACTCATATTTATGATAAAGTTTGACGGCAATTTCACGTTTGCTGGCTTACCTTTTAATATTTTTTTTCTAGCTTTTATTACCTTTTGGTCTTCCGTTCCGAAAATTGCTTTCGCCACATCGGAAGAAATATAAGCGTAATTGGCTGTTTCCAATGTCTTAGATTTTTGATCTCCTAATTGTAAAAATGGTGATAAAAACCTTCTCCTGTTTTCTTCAACCTTCTTTTTGAAATCATTAGAAATTATGAGGACTAAAGCTACCCCATTTTCTTTTGCCACTTTGAGCTTTCGATGTAAATCGCGGCTCCAATCCGAAAGTACGGTGTCCTTTGTTATAACAGATAGGCCTTTTTCATTAATAGGTTCTCCTTCATTTATAATGATAACTTTATCTTTGACTTTTGCCTTCTTGTAATCATTATATTTCGCATCCTGAATGCCATATCCGAGAAAAATGACTTCCTCTGTTTTAATGATGGCCTTATTTTCATTCTGTTCAGGAAAAGCAACATAATCCCACATATGTCGAAATCTATTGCCATTTACATAAAGGTCAGTGTCAATCCATTTTGAATAAGTAAAAGCTATGGGCTGAAAATAATTTCTTGTTTTAGGATTGGGATAAAGACCAAATTTATTTAGATGAGTTGTAATATAATCTCCAGCCAATTCTAAACCTTTTTGTCCTGTTTCCCTTCCTTCGAGAGAATCACTTGCCAATACAGATAGAAATTTTTTTAAATTATCTTCTGAAAAAGTTGATGCGAGATATTGTTCAGATGAAGTATTTCCCTTAACTAGCTTTGATTTATCACCAGGTATTACACCGCTAAAGAATGTATTTTGGCCTTGAGTAAAATACGAGATTAATAGAAAAAATAATAAACCACTGTGTTTCATATGAAAATTACATTAAATCTAATTGAAAACTGTTACTTATGTGATATTGGTATTTTATTCACACGTGTTTGATGCCTACCTCCTTCAAAGGATGCTCCTAAGAATGCGTCAACTATCGCATTTGCTTTACGTTTGCTCACAAATCTTGCAGGAATGCAGACAATATTTGCATCATTATGCTGACGTGCTAGAGATGCTATCTCTATATCCCAACATAAGGCCGCTCTTATCTTTTCGTGTTTATTCACTGTGATACAGACCCCATTTGCGCTGCCACAAAGAACAATACCTAATATGGGTTCAGATGATGTCTCCACAGTTTCAGCTACTTTGTGCGCAAAATCCGGATAATCTACTGATGCAAGACTGTAAGTACCCAAATCAGAAACATCCCTATATCCTAACTTTTTTAAGTGTCGTTTTATGGATTCTTTTACTTCAAATCCAGCATGATCACTACCTATTGCTATCTGGATTAATTGGTTCATTTTCTATGGGTTTTTCCAAAACTGCACTCAACATGTCATTCATTTCTTTCTCAAAAGCCGGATCTTCGACTCGTTTTGAAAGTTCTATTACATCACTTGCAGCTCTCAATCTGTATTGAAAATCATCGGCAAAGCTCTCAAAAACATTGTTGTCTGTCTGAGATTCATAAAACTCGATATACTGCTTCGATTCATTGCCAAGTATCCGAAGATGTTTTTTGGCCGATTCAAAATCTTTGGCATTAATTAATACATTGATAAATGGTGTAATACCAAAATCATAAGCAAAGTTTTGATGTGGGAATGCCGCAAAATATTTATTAGACATTTCAGCAGCCTTGGTATATTCCTTATTTCGATCAAATTCTAACGCTGCTCTCAACATAACGAGCTTCATAGCTTGTACCTCTGCCATATAAGACTTATCCACAAAACGTTTGCCATTATCAAAGTTCCCCCACTTCCATTTATCCATTACGATTTCTCTGGTAAGATCAGCATTGATGTCGCCATATCCATATATAGAAGGCAATTGAGAAGGGTTGCTTACTTTGGTAGGTGTGATTCTGAGTCCCAAACCTTCCATCTCAAGATAATCGTTCAATCCCAATAACTTACTCGGTTGGCAAGTTATTGCAAAGTAAATCGGTCTTTCATAGAAATTTGAAGCAATGACATCCATTACTGCCAAATCGTCTTTTAGAAAAGAGCTTTGGTTGCCTGTAAATCCAAAATCGATACGATCTACCCATTGAGAAGTATCTACAGCCGTAAGTCCCAGTGCATTATACTTTTCCCTATCTACAGGAATATAAAATCTCTTTGTATTGATAAATGTCTGCCCATCCACTGTATATTTTGGATCGCGAATCTGGCGCAAAGCTTGATATACATTCATTGGAGTATTCATATCTCCTTTCAAAGGATCAAAAAAGAAAATTTGATTCCTATTTTTTCCTCTATAATCATCAGACGATAGTGTCAGTTTTATTGGAGGTGAATCATTCACTTTTCTCCTTAGTTTGTCTATGTACCAATCTACAGCTATTAGACTTAAGTTGACTACGCGCACATCCCTTCTGATATTCTCTACTTCTTGGGCATACCATAATGGATACGTATCGTTATCGCCATATGTAAATATAATAGAATTTGGAGCCACACTATTCAAGAAGTTTGATGCATAATCGCGAGCAGCAGTATGATGCTTTCTACTATGGTCATCAAAGTTTTGGAAACCCATAATGATTGGTGCAGAAAGGACCAAAAGTCCAATTAGGGATGCAGGAGCTATGCCTTTTACTTTTGACTCAATGAAACTATATATTGCTGGAACACTCAATCCTATCCAAATACAGAATGTCATAAAAGAGCCTACTAGTACATAATCCCTTTCACGAGGTTCATTAGGTGGTTGGTTTGAAAAGATGATGATTCCAAGACCTGTAATTAAAAACATAGCCAATAAAACCGCAAAATCTTCTTTTCTTCTCCTTAAATGCCAAATCAAACCAATGATTCCGAAGATCAAAGGAAGGAAAAAATAATGGTTTCTCGATTCGTCACCTTTAATGGTATCTGGTAATTTATCCATTTCATACAATCGAGCCTCATCCAACGCATTAAAACCTGATGCCCAATGTCCCTTTGAAACATCCCAAGGAAAATATCCTTGTTCTGCAGTTTGACGACCAACAAAGTTCCACATAAAATAACGGAAATACATCCACCCAACCTGATATTGCATCAAAAACTGAATGTTATATCCCATACCTGGTCTACCTTTGTCATCTCCATTTAAGGCCCTACGCCACATTTTATGCAATTCGGGTCTTGATTGATCCGTATGTCCAATTCTAGGAAACAGTATTTTGTCTTTTGATGCGTAAACGTAGTCATACTTTTCATCCACTATTTCATATCTATCACCTACCAAACCATATCGAGGAGAGCGTTTTACATTACTAGGCTCCGCATCGTAAGTAGGACCTAAAAGCAAAGGTCTCTCACCATATTGTTCCCTATTCAAATAAGGCAGAAGACGCATTGCATCACTAGGGGCGTTCATATTGATAGGCGTATCAGCGTTTGCTCTAATGACAATCACACCTACTGTGGAAAATGCCATCACCACAAAAATAGCTGAAATAGCTGCGTCTTGTATGATTTGGTTGTGGGATCTATGTGCAAATTTTAAAGCGAAGTATCCCAATGCACCAATTAATAAAATGGTTGGAATAAGGCCACTATTGGGTGGTAATCCAAAATTATTTACCATCAAAAGTTCCATATTTTTCCAAAGAGAAGGAATTCCACCTATTATCCCTTTCATGATAAACATGATGCCTATCACACCTACGCCCATAGCAATAATGGCCCCTAAAAACGTATGATTCTTATACTTTTTATAATATACAATCAAGGAAATAGCCGGTAAAACCAATATACTTAATAAGTGTACCCCCACTGACATCCCTGCTGAAAATAAGCTAAAAACTAACCATCTGTTAGAATCCAATTCATCCGTAAATAATAATATTTTATTGCAGCCCAAAGCGTCATGGCTGTAAACATGGTAGACATAGCATATACTTCTCCTTCTACAGCTGAAAACCAAATAGAAGTTGAAAAACCAGTGCTAAGACCCGCAACCAAACCAGCAAATCCTAAAGCCATAGTCTGACCATCTGTTGTGTCTTCGTCTCTTCCTGCTAAGCCCAATTTTGCAATCATTATAGTAGTCCAGGCTATAAACATACAAGCTAAAGCAGTGCATATCGCAGACATGAGGTTGATAGCAAAAGCAATATCGGCAGGATCATCTGAAATCAATGTAGCAACCCAAGTAAAAAGTCTACCAATGATCACGAATAGTCCAGCTCCTGGTGGGTGAACCACTTGCAATTTATAAGCACCTAAGATAAATTCTCCACAATCCCATAAGCTCCCCGTTCTTTCCACGGAATTGAAATAGACTATCAAAGTAACAAGAAATACTATGATGCCTACAAGATTGGATGTTTTTTTAAGTGATAACATGCTTTTTCTACTATTAAGACTTAGGATTTGAAAAAAATGATTTTAGAATTCCAAAATCACTGTAAAACAGGCTTTAAAACGCAAAAGTAGCAAAAAATCTTGTTTTCATATTATTAAATAAAAGCTAAGATCTCAGGTAGTTCGATTATAAAGAAAATGATGGGTTTTTTCTATTGCTTAAGATGATATAACATTTAGATAGGGGAATCTCTTTCAATTTTTTTTATTGAAATTAGATTTCACGATATCAAGGAACCTATCCTGTGCGATTATGGGATTCAAATCTTTAGACTGAATTTCCAACTTTATCTTTTTAAATGTTGATGCATTGTCGGTGTCTTGGAAGAATAAATTTTGGATAGCTGAAGATATCTGAACCTCAAACCATTTCACATTTTGTTGTTTTCTTTTGTTATTAAAGTAATTTGATTTTTCTGAAGTAGATAAAAAGCTTTCAACAGAATTCCATACTTCTAAAAATCCAAAATTTTGGTATCCTGATGTAAGCAATATCGGTATTTGCCAGTGCTGTAAAGAGTGAGAAAATACAGATATAGCGGAGTGGAGCTGTCTTTTTGTTTGTTCGGCTATGAATTTCAATTCCCCATCAAACTTATTTATAACTATGATATCTGCAGTTTCCATTATTCCTCTTTTGATACCTTGTATTTCATCCCCTGTACCGGGTTGCAATACCAGAATATTGATATCTACGACATCAGAAACCTCTGTCTCCGATTGACCGACTCCAACTGTTTCAATACAAACATAGTCAAAACCTGCAAATTCACAAAGCATCATGGTTTCTTTAGTTTTCCTGGAAATTCCACCTAGGACATTGCCAGAAGGTGATGGTCTAATAAATACATTTTGATTTTTACCAAGTGTTTCCATACGAGTTTTATCTCCAAGAATTGAACCTTTTGATGACTTACTGCTCGGATCAATTGTTAAAACCGCAGCTGTCTGATTCTGATGTAAATGCAGTAAAAACCGATCTATCCAAGTGCTTTTCCCCACTCCAGGAGGTCCTGTAATGCCTATTCTAATACTTTTTGGAGACTTATGTTCGCTAAGTATCTCAATAATTTCCTTTGCTAAAACAGATTTTTGTGGATTAGTTGATTCGATTATAGTGATAGCTTCAGAGAGTATAGAGAGATTCTTTTGCATTATACCTGTGGTATAGTAATAGGCATCTCTGACTCTTTTGGATTTGGGAATATAATTTTGATTTATATTTTTCACATGGAATGTGTTGAAACATACAAAATTATAAATAATCGGTAAGATGCTTTCATCTTTATTTGAAAATACCCAGAAGATATTTTATATCAATAGTCAAGGATTTCAACATAATAGGCTATTATTTCATTTTTTCGAATCCCAAATGGCGGCTTAGAACCAAAACCTTGTGCTGACGGTATAAGAATATATCCGCTTCCGCCTTTACCAAAATAAGGCAAAGCTATTTGAAGGCCTGTCAAAAGGGAAGACACTTTAATGGTGGTTGATGTATCACTGAAGGTATTGTCGAAAATCACTCCATCCAAATAGAACCCAATATACTTGAGTTGTACATTTGACGTAGATTCTATCATATTTGTAGTATCGCCTCTTTCTTCAAAATGTATAAAAACTGACTCTGGTTCTTTTTCAAAACTCAGTGCCATTTCTTCACCATACTTTTTTATATCTTCAATCTCACTCTCTGTAAAATCTGATGAGCAACGAACAAAAAGCATTAGGCCTATCACTAATAGGATAAACCTCATCATTTAAAATTGATCAATTCAATATCAAATGCTAAAACGGCATTTTTTCTTTTATCAATCTCTTGCTCAGCGTAGGCAAATTGTGATGGGATGATGACTTTCATTTTTCCACCTACACCAATCAATGGTAATGCTATTTGCCAGCCTTCAATGGTATTATAAAGAGCAATATCCACCTCTGTAGCAGAATCAAAAGTGGTACCATCCAAAAAATATCCGGTATACTTGACGGTCAAAGTGTTTTGCAGTTTTGGATGGTCTTCATTTCCGGCATTCTCTATTTGGTAATAGATAGGATCTGAAGTTTTATCCATCGTGAGGCTATTCGATTTAATATAATCATCAATCAATTTCAAATCTGCATTGAGCTGGTCTATTCTTGTTTGTTCTATGTCTTCACAACCAATAAAGCTAAGAATTGAAACAAAAAGTACTATAAATAACCTCATAATATATTATTAATTTGAAGAAGAATTTAGTTGTCTATTGGACTGTAAGCTGCACTCTAAAAACTCAATATATCCATCTATACCCTCCATAAATGGTCTCGGATTCGTAATGACTTTCTGCTCATTTGTTGTAACCACATAGAGAGGTTGAGAATTTTGTTCGAAATTGACTATTTGAAAATCTGCCCATTTTTTACCAATATTTCGCAACTTTTGACCTGTTATCTCAGAGCTATACACTGGGGAAACAGGTGTGTCGTCATCTACATACAAAGAAATTAAAACCAAAGAGTCATTCAATAATTTTCTAACCCTTTCATCAACCCAAATATGTTCTTCTGTTTTTCGGCAATTGACACATCCATATCCAGTAAAGTCTAACATAACAGGTTTTCCGATTTCTTTGGCATAACTCATTCCTTCAAAATAGTCTTTAAAACAATTAATATTGTTGGCACATTTAGAGTATGAAGGATATTTGGCTTTAATGACAGGATCCACACTTGGTTTTTCTAGAAAATAGGTATAACTAGAAGGTGGTGCTAATCCACTCATGAGTGACAATGCATTGTATTCATGCGTACTTTGATTGATTTTGAATCCTGAAAGTAGATAAATTACAGCAGCGACAGCTAATGTCCCAAATCCTATTCTTAGTGGGCTGAGCTTCTTAAGTGGGCTATCGTGAGGAAATTTAATGAATCCAAACAGATATAATGCCATTCCTGCAAATACTAAAACCCAAAGTCCCATAAACAATTCGTACCTTAAAAAACCCCATCCATTGGTCAAGTCTGCTGTGGAAAGAAATTTTAAAGCCAAAGCCAATTCTAGAAATCCTAATACAACTTTCACCGAATTCATCCAGCTTCCTGATTTTGGCAGAGAATTAAGCCAAGCAGGGAAGGCTGCAAATAAACCAAAAGGTAGAGCCAATGCACTTGAAAATCCAAGCATCACTAAAAACGGTCCTAAATATTCTCCCTTTGAAGAAGCCTCTACCAAAGCTGTACCGATAATAGGTCCTGTACATGAAAATGACACTAAGGCCAAAGTAAATGCCATAAAAAAGATTCCTAATAACCCTCCTCTGTCTGCCATTTTATCACTTTTCGTACTCCAGCTAGATGGTAATGTGATTTCATAAAAACCAAAAAACGAAAATGCAAAAGCTACAAATATGATAAAAAACAAAGTGTTTGCGATCCAATTTGTCGACAATCTATTCAACGCTTCTGGACCAGCAATAATAGTAATCAATAATCCAATGACAACATAAATAATAATGATGGATGCTGCATAAATCAATCCATTTACCCACCCTTTTCTCTTAGTATCTTTGGTAAAGAAACTGATAGTAATAGGAAGCATTGGAAATACACATGGTGTCAATAATGCCAATAGCCCACCTATGAATCCAAAAATAAATGTCCAAAAATATCCACTCTTTTTGGGTGCCTCGCCTCCACACGTACTCAATGGTTCTTTATATGTTGAGAGTAAGGTAGGTATTTGTTGATTTATTTGGTTTCCCGAAATGATTGCAGTAACTTTTGAAAAATCACTTGTGGCTACAATATTCGTGTCCTGATTTGTTGTGTTTTCCGTATCCGTAATAACACCAGCATTTACTTCACCCGAACTAGGTTTTTCATTGTTGACTACTGTGGGCGTGGATGTTTCAACTGATTTAGTTTTTACTGTCTCTGTTGTGGTTGGTGCAATCTTTGTTTCCGTGGTCGCTTCTGAAGATTTAGCTGGTATTTGGAATGTAAAATCTACATCCGATGGTGGAAGGCATTTTTCATGGTCACATGCCATAAAATTTACATATCCACTGATGGGTTTTGATGCATCAATAACTTTGATCTTCTGTTCTATTATGAAAGGTTTGTCTGAAAGAAACTTTGTAACCTGAACATCAAAATACTGATCGTGACCTTCTTTTTTCGTTCCACTTTCTGTTGATTTTCCAACTAATTGAATTCCCTCTTTTGCTTCATAATTTATTGATGTAGGCACAGGACCATCATCTGAAGTATATTGAGAATACACGGTCCAGCCTTTTTCAATATTGGCAATGTAAATCAATTTATATTCACTGTCATTGATTCTTTCTATGTTAAATTTCCATTTAACTGGATTCAATATTTTAGATTGTGCTGTAATCCAAGAAATGGTTGTACAGAAAACTATGAAAAAGCTTAAAACTCTTAGCATTTTAGAAAAATATTACTTTAGTGGTATATTGAATTCTACATCTACTGGAGGAAGGCATCTTGCACCATCACATGTCATGAAATTGACGTAGCCCTTCACGAATTTTGCATCCGTACTGGGCAAGGTAAAAATGAAAGTTGATTCCTTCTTAAATTTCTTTACTTCAACACCAAAAATATCATCCATTTCAGTAATTACTGGTGACTTTTCCACAAATTGTACTACCTTATCATCTATAGTAAATGTTGTAGGTATAGGACCGTCATCCGCAGTGAATTGAGAGTATAAAAACCATCCATTATCAATTTTTGCTGTGGCAACAATTTGAAAACTTTGGTCCAAATTCTGAACCAATTCGAACTGCCAATGCACTGGTGCAGGTACTTTCTGCCCAAACATTGTCAGTGTATTTAGCAAAATAATAAGTGAAAATCCTAATCTTAACATGTTGAAGCGTTTTTGTATCTAGGTACTCGAAATGCAATAAAACCTTAAAATGACTACAAAAGTACACCAATTGTACTTTTTTATGTGTAATGTAGGTCACCTTTTAATAAAAGTTTAACCCAATGCTAAAATTTATTATGACAAATATTTGATAAATTATAATATTAAATATTAAAAATATTGAAATATGATAGATAAATGTAACCAACCAAAATTAAATGGTAAAGTTCATACAATATCTTAGATTTCGATTCGCTTATGTAAATGCCAATTAATATCGAAAGCGGTAATGCCAAACCTACCAATATTTCAAAGTCATGTGTAGCCATAAATCCGAAACCCACTGCTATTGTAAATAACAAAAAATATATAATTTCTATTTTCTTCTGACTCTGAATTGTTTTTTTATAGGTCAATCTATTGAAAAGTAAAAGTATCCCTAGAAAACTTATTCCAATAATCACTAAACCAATGATATCGATATAAGTTAATGTTTGTGGAAGAGTATACTTAAAAACATTTTTTAAATAAACTTGAAAAGAAGAAGACAATGGTGAAAAAAATAGGCTGGCAACCCAAACTAAAGCAAATGGTATGAAATAACCAATAATGTACTGCAGGGACTCTCTAAACCGCATGGTATAAATTATAGCTAATCCAATAAAACCAAAGACAAAACTAATAATATAAGGTGGATAAATCAAACTTGCTGAACCAAGAAAAAATCCAGTATTAAAAACGTTAGAAACAGCATCAGAAACTTTGTATGTTTCCAAAATACTGCTAATAGCAAGAATCAAAAATGTATTTGCTATCAAAGCTGGCGTAAGAGAACTATTAGAAACAAAAAGCGACACAAATAACACATATAAGGCTCCTGAAAACAAAGTGCCTTCATTGGCCAATTTATGTTTGAGTGAGATATTACAAATCAATAAAGCTTGAATGAAAATAAGTACATTAGCAATGATTTGTTGGGCTAATCCATTGTTTAAATTATCAAAAATAACTTTTGTCAAGGGCATGTCCAATGTGGTGGAAGTATAAAGCCGAGGATTAATCAGTGTCCCGATCCTAATGAAAAAGATGTATGGAAGTAATAAAAGACTATTTATTAAAACATTCCGTCTAAATAACTCAAACAAATAAAGACAAATTTGACTAGCACAAAGATATGTGTTTCATAATAAAAGAGCAATATTTAGAGATATAAGTTTGACACAAAAGCCAATTGTCATATTTTTCTATGAAAATCAGTGATTTTGTGAAATAAAACAAACACGGAATAGTGTATTTGGCACAAACTTTCATTCTTAGTTTAAAATCTATTACAAAGTTTATTGTATCATTGATTCTAGATGTATTGTCAAGCAATTGTCACCAAAGATTGATTTTAATCCTAGAGAATTTGTAGAAAGTAACTTATGTTTATTTCCTAGTTTTTTGTGTTCAGTCTTACAAAAAAGGGCAAACCATATGATTTGCCCTTTTCTAAAAAGTAAATAACACAGTGTTATTTTCCTGAATATTTACTTTCTACAACGTTCCAATTTACAATATTCCAAAATGCCGTTATGTAGTCTGGCCTTCTGTTTTGATAATTCAAATAGTATGCATGTTCCCAAACGTCCAGACCCAAAATTGGTCTACCTCCGCATCCAATGCCAGGCATAAGTGGATTATCTTGATTAGCAGAACTACACACGTCCACTGACCCATCTTTTTGAACACAAAGCCAAGCCCATCCTGAACCAAACCGGGAAGCGGCTGCCTCAGCAAATTTTTTCATAAAATCTTCCTTTGAGCCAAATTTTGCTTCAATAGCATCTTTTAGTGGCCCTGAAAGTATGCCTTTGTTATTTGGATCAATGACTTCCCAGAATAGATTATGATTATAAAATCCACCTCCATTATTTCTAACTGGGTTATTATTCATATCCAAATTGGTTAGGATGTCTTCAATGCTTTTTCCTTCCAAAGGTGAACCTTGTATAGCATTGTTTAAATTATTAGTATAGGCTGCATGATGCTTTGTATGGTGAATTTCCATGGTACGAGCGTCAATATGAGGCTCCAATGCATCATAGGCAAACCCTAACTCAGGGAGTATAAAAGCCATAATCAATATATTTTAATGAATGAATGTTGATAAAAAATGTGTGTCCTCAATAACAATTATTTTGCAGAGATTGTTTTATTTGTGACTTTTGGAGTCTAATAATTAAATTAATCACCATACAAGCAGCATGTCATGTCGTGGATAAATACAGACCATAGGCCATATTTGATTTCTGGCCCATGTAGTGCTGAAACAGAGAGTCAAGTTATAGAAACAGCCATAAGACTATCGAAAACTGGTAGAATCCACGCGTTGCGTGCCGGAATTTGGAAACCGCGCACTCGTCCGGGTGCCTTTGAGGGTATTGGAGAAAAAGGGTTGCCATGGCTTTCTAAGGCTAAAGAAATCACTGGTATACCTACTATGGTAGAAGTAGCCAGGGCTCAACATGTAGATGCTTGTTTGAAAGAAGGAATAGATATGCTTTGGATTGGTGCGCGGACAACGGTTAATCCTTTTGCTGTTCAAGAGATAGCAGAAGCACTGCGTGGTATTGACATTCCAATTTTCTTAAAAAATCCTGTCAGCCCTGATTTGGATTTATGGATTGGAGGCATGGAAAGACTCATTAATATTGGATTGACACGTGTCGCTGCCATACATAGAGGTTTTTATTTCAGCGGCGAAAAAATATATAGAAATCGTCCTCAATGGCAATTAGCTATAGATTTCAAGACAGCCATGCCAAACATACCTATGATAAATGATCCGAGTCATATTTGTGGGAATCGGGATTTATTATTTAGGGTTGCACAGCAAGCTATAGACCTTGAATTTGATGGACTGATGATAGAAAGTCACATTGATCCTGATCATGCTTGGAGTGATGCTGCACAGCAAATTACACCAGAACAATATGGTGAATTAATCAATAATTTGGTCATCAGACACACTGAAAATCAAGCATCTATTAATGAAATTGCATATTTAGATAGATTAAGAAAAGAGATTGACTTATTGGATGACGAAATCATTCATATCTTAAATTCGAGAATGAAAATAGTACGTGATATTGGTCATTATAAAAAAGACCATGATATCGTCATTTTACAGACCTCAAGGTGGAAGGAGATTTTAGAAAAATTTCTAAAGAAAGGTATCAATTCGGGTTTAACTGAAGAATTTATAACAAAAATTATCAAATCAATCCATGATGAAAGCATTGCACAACAGGAGAAAATTATGAACAGTGGTGATTCAGCTATAATAAAACAGTAAATTTGAATGCCGATTTAAGTATATTTGCGAACAATAACATTTTAATAAAAATGAAGAGTATTTTAATAGTAGGTTTATTGAGTTTTTCAACATTATTATTTGGATGGAGAGGGAATGTGGCTTCCGCACCTTTTAAAACTGTTGAATGAGTCAAGAAATGAAAAGCATGGGAATGAAGCTTTCTGCAGAAGACATCTATAGCGTAAACAAGGGTTCGCTTAAAGATGCTGTAGTGCATTTTGGCGGATTTTGTACATCAGAAGTCATCTCACCGAAAGGGCTATTATTGACAAATCATCATTGTGGGTATGGGGAAATTCAATCCCACTCTACAGTGGAAAATAATTTTATTAAAAATGGTTTTTGGGCCAAAACATTGAAAGATGAATTGCCTAATCCCGGCCTTACAGCTACTTTTATTGATTATATAGAAGATGTCACAGATAAAATGCTCATCGGGATCACCGAATCCATGTCTGCTGAAGAACGCCAAAATCTTATTGATAAAAACCTAAATACACTCAGAAAAACTTATGCGCTAGAATCCTACCAAGATGTCATTATTAGACCGTTTTATGATGGAAATCAATATTTTGCATTCGTTACCACCACATTTAGAGATGTGAGATTGGTTGGTGCTCCACCTGAATCTATAGGCAAATTTGGTTCGGATACTGACAACTGGGTCTGGCCTAGACACACTGGAGATTTCTCACTGTTCAGGATTTATACAGATAAAGATAACAAGCCCGCAGATTACTCAAGTGATAATGTTCCTTATACCCCAAAACATTTTTTACCCATTTCTTTAGATGGCGTGGAGGAAGGAGATTTTACAATGGTTTTCGGATTTCCAGGACGCACCAGTGAGTATTTACCTTCTTATGCAGTCGACCAGATAGTTAATACTTTGAACCCAGCTAAAATCGATATACGAGATAAAGCACTGAAAATTATGGACTCATATATGCGTACAGATGAAAAAATCAAGATTCAATATGCAGCAAAGTACGCATCCATTGCCAATTATTGGAAAAAATGGATTGGCGAATCCTTAGGTCTTCAAAAAACCAATGCTGTTGAGAAAAAACAGCTATTCGAAAAAGAATTTTTAAAAAGATTAAAGAAAGATAGCCCATATTCAATGCTGCTACCCAATCTCGAAAAACAATACAAAGAGATTGAACCATATGCCTTGGCTAGAGAGGTGTATAATGAGGTTCTAGCAAGGAATGTTGAACTGACCGGCTATATGTTTACCTTGAAAAGACTCGTAAATGCCTACGAACAAAATGGATTAACAGGATATAATGACTATCTAGCAAAAATCAAAGCATCTATGCCTGAATTTTATAAAGATCTTGATGTAAAAATCGATGAAGAAAAATTTGGGGAGCTATTGGATATTTATGTAAAAACTTTAGAAAATAGGTTTGTCCCTGATTTTATAAAAAGAGAAAATCTAGGATTGTCAGAGAAAGAGTCTTATGCGATGGTAGCTCAAGATATGTATCTCAGCAGCAGCTTTACCAATGAAAATGACGCGATGAAACTCCTCCAATTACCCGCAGTTGATGCTGTAGCCGGAATAAAAAGTGATCCGATGTATGCATTAGTGTACAATTGGAACGAGTTTTATATTAAAGAAATAGCATCTCCTTACAATGGTATAAAAAAAGATTTGGATGAACTTCAGTCCAAATATACAAAGGCGCAAATGGAAGTTTTCAAAGATAAGAAATTCTATCCAGATGCTAATAGTACTATGCGTGTTACATATGGGAAAGTGGAAGGATATCAACCTAGAGATGGTGTAAATTATCAATCTATGACCTATCTGGATGGCGTGATAGAGAAATATGTTCCAGGTGATTATGAGTTTGACCTTACTGAGAAAATGCGTAATCTGTACTCAGAGAAAAACTATGGTAAATATGCTGCCAAGAATGGTAAACTGCCTGTATGTTTTATTGGTTCGAATCACACTACGGGCGGTAATTCTGGTAGTCCAGCCATAGATGCTCACGGCAATTTAATTGGGCTAAATTTTGATAGAGTATGGGAAGGGACCATGAGCGATATTAATTATGACAGATCGATATGTAGAAATATCATGGTAGACGCAAGATATATATTATGGGTGATAGACAAATTCGCTGGTGCTGGTCATTTGATCGATGAAATGAAGCTTGTCCATCCTAAGAAAAATAAAATTCCTTCGTGCAATAATTAAAAGTCGTGTCAAAGATTCTCATAATTAGGTTTTCATCTATTGGTGATATCATTCTCACCACACCTATTATTAGAGGGGTCAAATTGCAATTGAATGCAGAAGTGCATTTTTTAGTAAAACCATCTTTTAAAGCCTTGCTTTCACATAATCCATACATTGATAAAATTCATACCTACATCCCAGAAAATGATCGGGTTTTGGATATATTAAAACATGAGAATTTTGACTATATTTTAGATTTGCAAAAAAATGTGAAATCAAGGCTATTATCTACACGATTGGGCGTAAAAACCCTAACTTTTGATAAGCTTAATATCAAGAAATGGATTCTTGTCAATACCAAAGTCAACTTACTTCCGGACAAACATATCGTAGACAGATATTATGAAGCTGTGGCACCTTTGAATATAAAAAACGATGGACTTGGCTTAGATTTCTTTTTTGATGAAGCTGAGTTTGATAAAGCTCAGATGATACTTAACGGCATCTCACACTATCAGGTTTTGGTACTAGGAGCCAATTATTTTACCAAAAGAATACCTATATCCAAGTGCGAAGAGATGATTCAAACTGCAAACGAACTTACGATTCTAGTCGGAGGCAAAGATGTAGAGCAAGTCGCTGAAGAATTGTCTTCAAAACTACCTGATACTACAATGAATCTAGTCAATAAAGTCAACTTGAATATCAGTGCAGCCATTCTGAAAAACGCAACCAGAATCATAACAGGTGATACAGGAATGATGCACATAGGGGCAGCGCTCCAAAAGGAAATGGTAGTGCTATGGGGGAATACCGTACCACAATTCGGCATGTATCCCTATTATGGTAATAAATCACATAAGAAAGCACAATATTTGGAAGTAGAAAATTTGAATTGTCGTCCCTGCTCCAAATTAGGCTATAATGCCTGTCCAAAATCACATTTCAAATGCATGCTAGACATAGATGCAAGTAATATTCATCATTAACGAAGCTTATTAGAAACAAGAAAGGCAATTCTACTATCATAGAATTGCCTTTTTAGTTTCCAGAATTTAGTTATTATTTTACAACTACAAATTTTCTAGTGGTAATACTATTTCCAGTTATAATTTTTGAAATATATGTCCCGGGCACAAATGTTCTTACATCTATTGGGAATTGTAGTGCTCCACTTTGAACACCGAAGTTTCTTTGTGCCACAATACTTCCATTAATGTTTTGTACCTGTACAGTAACATTAGTAGGCTCAATTACATTTAGATCTACATAAAGAACATCACTGGTAGGATTAGGGAAAACATTCATTCCTTTCACGTTGATCGGATCATCACTTGATACTAGAAATCCATTTGCAATAGCTTCAGATATAGAAGTGTGCGCTGCGTTTTCATAACCATAATCCAATGAAGATACAATGGGAACAATATTAAAATTTTCTATATTTTGTGTGGCAGGCAATTTATATTGAAAATTGAAAAGGACTTTATCGCCAGCTTTAAAATCACCAGAAAAAAAGTTCTCCCCAGCTAATTCTTTGAATAAAATCGCTCTTGCTACATGGTCATAGACCATTGAAGCCGCTGGTACAGGATTAGGTAAGCTTTCATATCCACCCATCACACCTGCAGTACCACCTGCGTAAGCATTTGATTGATTAAATCCTGATGTAGTGCCTTTTACACCATCTTCAGTCAATACTAATGAAACAAAATAATCTCCTGAAGCATCTTCTTTAAATTCTATTTCTGTCGAAACATCTAGAATACGAGTTGTTTCATCAAATTTTGCTCCGGGACGAATTTTAAATATTGTAGGTTCAGCCAATCTTTCTAAGAAAGGTGTCTCCATTTGTGAAGGATCAAAAACATATTTTCTATTGACTACTACGCTTGGAAACCCTTCAAAACCAGGTAACCCAGTAATAAATGAGTCATATTCAGCTACTTCCATTGGGTCGCTGTTATGAACTGCTATAGGAATAAACTTATTAGGATATCTTTCACTCAATAAATCCATAAAAACAGCCCCTCTTGGACACCATTGACACCAAGTACCAGTACCTTCCTCTATCAAAGTTGCTTTGTCCTCTGCCGGTGTATAAGCATTCAATGTCAGATCATCTCTATTGTTACATGGCTCTAAATCATTCCAAGAATCGTTAATTTTTACTAACTCTAAACTAAATGCATTAACTCCTTCTGACAAGGTAATATCTTCAGTCAAAGTGACGATCTGAGATTTCTTAGCGGCAATATTTAATCCTGTTATAGGAACTGTTTTAATTTCTCCATTTTTATCAACCATTACTTCGATATCAGTAATAGTTTGAGTACCATGATTCGATAATGTGAATGAAAGCGAATTTTTTTCTCCAGAAAGTAAAGCATGTCCCCAATTTAAACCGCTCACACCTCCTTCAAATTGATAAACAATTGCACTTGTATCGTATTCAAAACTTACATCATCTACATAAAACAAAGACACCTCATTGGATGGATACAAGTCTATTGACGCCATGGCATTGGTACTGTTTGTAAATGCTCCTTTACATTCATCATTTACTAAAACTTTCCAAAGATTAGCTGTTAAATTCACATCCAATCCAAATTTAAACCAAGCATCAGACGTATATTCAGTAACCAAATGCAATACAGAGCCTGTAGAAACTGTAATAAGTCCGTCAGCCCTAAAATTGACATCCAATGACCATGATGTACCCACAGTTGAGCCTCCTTGCACATTGAAGTATCCTGATTTACCTTGAGGTATAAAAAAATTGAAATTAACTTTCATACTACCCGAAGTGTATCTTTTACCAAATGGTAAAATAACATCTTGAGGTCCACCAGTAGATAAAGTACTTGAAAACTTCAAAGATTTAGTACCACTAAGTGCTTTTTCATCTGTTACTTTTACATCCTCTTCAGTTCCAGGCTTATTAGACCATGTTGTCCAATTGGTAGATGAATTACCTAAGTACTCACTTACTGTATATGCTTCGAAATCATCAGTGAAGGAGACTTGAGATGTACCCACTCCAGTAAAGTAAAGCAAGGTAATTAGCAAAAAATAAATCTTCGTAAATGTTGGGTTCATAAATCAAAATTTTGTTTGTCAGTTAATAATAAATCTCAAAGTTAATAGAATACTGATAAATTTAATTTTTTAATGATTAAAAATTTCATTGTACTTTTATCTCTCTTAATGAATCACCTTAACAAACAATTATTGTTTAGAATTTTAAAAATAGTAGTCTCCATTATCCTGATTTATATTCTATATTTACAGATTGTAGAAGCTAAAGGATGGGTAGTCTTTCAAAATGAATTTTCTAAATCAAATATTAGCATAAATTATTGGTATATAAGTTTTTGTATATTATTAATGCCTATAAACTGGCTATTAGAAGCAACAAAATGGAAGTGGCTTTTCTCTACCATCAATCCCGTTACACTTAAGAGTTCAATGATCACCGTTTTAGTGGGAAATACGTTTGGGGTGGTGACTCCTGCAAGAATTGGTGAATATGGTGGGAGAATCATTACATCTAATATAGACCATAAGTTAGGGACGGTACTAGCTACCTTTATTGGGAGCCTAACACAAAATATTTGGAATATTTTGAATGGTGTGCTATTTAGTTATTTATATATTAATTCTCTTTTGGATGTAACATACATAAACAGTCAAGTGTTGTTTATTGGTATAGTATTTCAATTAATTGTAATGACAGGTCTTCTCTATTATTTACCTAACATTATTAAAATGATAATTGATTCTAAATATTTTAATAATGTTTTCAAAGCAAATCTACAAACTGAAAATTTTAGTATGCTTGAAACTAGAATGATAAATAAAGTTCTTGGCATTTCACTAATTAGATTTTGTGTTTATGGCTTTCAATATGTACTCATTTTACTGGCTTTTGGTGCAACGTCAGATACATACCTATCCTTGCTTGCAGGAATTAGTATCATCTATATGATCCAAACAATTTTACCAGTTCCATCCCTATTAAGTGTCATTACCAGAGGGGAGATAGCCTTATTAATTTGGACAAAATTTGGACTTACTATGCCACAAGCATTATTATCAAGTTATTCCATTTGGCTTATAAATTTAATATTTCCGGCGATAATTGGGGCAATTCTTATGTATACCTTTGATTTCAAAAAAATTGGAATTGATCTAGAAAAAAGCTCCGACTAATTCAAATATAAAATAATTTAGACAATGAATTATATGTTCAAAAACATCTTTCTTATCTTGATAAGTGTATTTGTATTGGGAATTGGATTTTGGTATGTTTCCGAGAAATTGACTTCAAAAAGACAAGCCGAAAACAGCACAATTGTACTTGAAAAAATAAAAAAAGTAACAAAACTTATCACTGTAGAGGGATATTTTTCCGAGATCTTCGATCATAAAGAATATTATAAGTACGATTTTTTGGACCTTTTTACAAAGAAGATACTATTACGTGTCAATGCTAAAGTATCAGTGGGCTATGACTTCGAAAAGGCAAACATTACTGTAGATTCAGTTTCTAAAATTTTGTATATCAATGAAGTACCAAAACCAGAAGTTTTATCAATTGACCATGAAATTGATTATTATGATATCAGCCAAGGTGTTTTTGCTGAATTTACACCAGAAGAATACACAAAGTTCAATAAAGAAGCCAAGACACTAATAGAATCAAAGGTCAATAAAACAGATCTATTCAAAGAAGCAAATGCACAAAAAGCAGAATACTTTGATATGATTGAGATGGTTTTGCACAATTTTGGGTGGAAACTCATTATTAAAGATAAAAATTATATTTCTGGGTAATAAAATTAAAATGGACAAAAATAGAATTTGGAATTTTAAAGCTTTTATCGGTATAATACTGATTTTATTGCATTTTAGTTTGGAATCATTCAGTCAGTCTTTATCTTCCAAAGACGAAAAATTATTGCGAGAAGCTAAAATATCAGCAGCAAAGGGCAAGTATGAGGATGCCAACAAGTCTCTTCAAAAAATCTTGAAAAAAAATCCAATGTATGCTGAGGGTTGGGCTAGAATGGGTTCTAACTATTTTGCAATGTCATCCTACCAAGCAGCGGAAAACGCTTTTAAGAGATCTCTGGAATCTGATTCAACATTCTCGGGAGAAGTGTACTTTTCATTAGGTATGAGCCAAATGAAGCAAGATAAATATTTGGATGCATCCAAAAGTTTTTATCAGTATTACAATTCAAAAGATAATCAGGCTGTAAAAAGAGAAAAAGCAAAAAGAATGGCTGAAAATATGCATTTTATACATTATGCAAAACTAAATCCTAAGCCATTTCACCCAATAAATTTAGGAAAAGGAGTAAACACCCAAATCCATTCAGAATACTCGCCATCTATATCGTATGACGAAAAATCTATCATTTTTACAAGAAATACAGGACAAGAAGATATGTATATAGCACAAAGAGACAGTACAAAATCTTTTCAAGAAGCGATACCAATGGAAGGGCTGAATTCGCAACAAAATGAAGGTGCACATGCATTTTCTGCAGATGGAAGTTTTATGGTTTTTACTGCCTGTGACAGGAAAGATTCGCAGGGCGGATGTGATTTGTATTATTCAGTCAAGCAAAAAAATACATGGTCAGATCCAAAAAACTTTGGATCGGTAGTGAACTCATCAGCTTGGGATTCACAACCAACACTTTCCGCTGATGGCAATGCACTGTTATTTGCGAGTACAAGGCAAGGTGGACTGGGTGGATCGGACATTTGGATGACCACAAAACAGCCAAACGGTGCTTGGAAAACTCCAAAAAACTTAGGCAGATCTATCAATACAAAATATAAGGATGAAACACCATTTTTACATGCTGACGGAAAAACCTTATATTTTAGATCTGATGGATATCCAGGTATGGGCGATTTTGATTTGTATTTTTCTAAATTTAATGATAGTCTAAAAGATTGGGAAACCCCTGTAAATCTTGGCTACCCAATTAATACTTTTGGAGATGAAGGAGGTCTGATTGTATCACTGGACGGTAATTCTGCGTATTTTGCGAGTGATTACGATCCCGAAACTTATTCCAACATGGGTCAATTAGATATTTTTTCTTTTGAATTGTACAAAGAAGCAAGACCGATACCCACCACTTTTGTCAAAGGTGAAGTCTTGGACGCACAGACGGATAAAATCATAGATGATGCTACGATTATCTTGAAACCATTAGATACATTGTCTGAATCCATTACATTTTTGAGTGATAGAAACGGGGCATTTTTAGGTAGTTTGACAGCTGGAAAAAGGTACCTATATCATGTTTTACACAAGGATTATATTTTTTATTCTGATTACTTTGACTTAAGTGATTTGGATACTTTATACAAACCTTATCTTTTGAAAATTAGATTGCATAAATTGCCTCAACATAGAGTGAAGACAGACTCACTTCCTGACATACCAATCGTGTTAAAAAACATCTTCTTCACATCTGGTTCCTGGGCATTATTGAATGATTCAGATCATGAGATAGAGCAACTTTTCCAACTGTTACAGCAGAACCCTATATCAAAAATCAAAATTATGGGTCATACAGATAATGTGGGGAATGATGAAGACAATCTATTTTTATCACAAAAGCGCGCAGAAGCAGTACAGGAAAAACTGGTTAGTTTGGGGATAGATGCTTCAAGAATTACAGCTATTGGATTTGGCGAAAGCAAGCCCATTGATGATAATGAAACGGATATAGGTAGGAAAAATAATCGCAGAACAGAATTTATTTTATATTGAGAATGATGAAAGTCATACTGCAAAAATCCAAATTTTTTACATTTTGGTACTGGATTTTTACCTAAAATGATATCTTCGTGTTTTCTTACAAAAATTAAGTATGAGGCTAGGAATATTAAAGGAAAACCATTTCTCCAGAGTAGCTGTGGTACCACCAACAGCTAAAAAACTTCAAAACTTAGGTCTAGAGTTGGCAGTGGAAGAGGGGGCTGGAGTGAGAGCAGGTTTTACAGATGCTATGTATTCTGAAAATGGATTTACATTGCTAAACAGACAACAGATATTTTCTACATCAGATATAATAGTTAATATCAGTCCTCTCGATGACACTGAGCTATCTCAGATAAAACCCAATGCTATTTATATATCAATGTTCGCGCCATATCAAAATGAGGAAATTGTATCGCGGTTGAATAAATTTAATGTCAATTTTATATCTATGGATATGGTGCCTAGGACTACCTTGGCTCAAGCGATGGATGTATTGTCTTCGATGGCATCATTGGCAGGATACAAAGCAGTATTACAAGGTGCTAATCACTATAACAATATGTTTCCCATGATGATGACAGCAGCAGGTACCATACCTCCGACCAAAGTGATGGTACTAGGTGCTGGAGTAGCAGGTCTACAAGCCATTGCCACAGCAAAAAGGTTGGGGGCAGTAGTAGAAGCCTTTGATACTAGAGCTGCAGCCAAAGAAGAAGTGAAAAGCTTGGGAGCAAATTTTGTTGAAGTTGAAGGAGCATCAGATGATAAAGGCGCTGGTGGTTATGCGGTGCAACAATCCGAAGAATTTCTTCAAAAACAGCGTAAACTAGTACAAGAAAAAGCTTTGAAATCTAATATTATTATTGCCACAGCACAAGTGAGAGGACGCAAAGCACCTGTACTTATAACAGAAGAAACGGTTGAAAACCTCAAGCCGGGTTCGGTGATCATAGATTTGGCAGCATCTACAGGAGGTAATTGCGCCTACACTGAAAATAATAAAACCATTGTAAGAAATGGTGTCACCATCATGGGTAATTCTGATCTTGCAGACGAATTACCTGGTGTGGCTTCTACCTTGTTTTCAAATAATATTCTTAATTTTCTTCAGACCCTGATAAAAGATAAAGCTGTCAATCTAAATGAAGAAAATGAAATCATTTCATCAGTCCTTATTTCTAAAGCAAAATAAACATCAGATGCAACAGATATTATCTTTTATAGCTGAAAATATAACTTTTATCTTTCTTATTTCTATGATGATCATTTTGGGATTTGAAGTAATTTCAAATGTGCCAGCAGTACTGCATACACCACTTATGAGTGGCGCCAATGCTATTCATGGTGTGGTCATCATAGGTGCTATCATCGTCATGGGTCAGGCAGAAAAAGATGATTACATGGCATTGACATTGGGATTTCTTGCTGTCATTTTGGGTACGCTCAATGTGGTGGGTGGTTTTGTAGTTACAGACAGAATGCTCGAAATGTTCAAAAGAAAAAAGAAAAACTAGTCACCAAATTTACATTCATTAACTCACATCTTGCAAATTAACATATTATGTCAATAGGACTTTTAGCATTAAGTTATCTTATAGGCAGTCTTTCTTTTATTATAGGCCTAAAAATGTTGTCACATCCTGACACTGCTAGGAAAGGCAATCTCTATGCTGCTGCCGGAATGACTTTGGCAATTTTAGCTACTATCTTCTTATATAAAGATGATACTGGCAATGGACTGCATAATTACGGATGGATTTTTGCAGGATTAATGGTTGGGTCTATTGTCGGTACTATGACTGCTAAGAAGGTAAAAATGACTGCAATGCCGCAAATGGTCAGCCTATTTAATGGAATGGGAGGTGCCTGTGCTGCAATCATTTCCGTAGTGGAGTTCCAACACCTAGTTCATCAAGGCACTAATGTGACAGAAGATCCTGTTTTGACATTAACCATCCTTGCAGGATTAGTCATAGGTACAGTATCTTTTACAGGCAGTATGATCGCCTTCGGAAAGTTGAATGGCAATCTTGGTGACAAAGTGTTGCCTATGCAACAAATTATAAATATTGGCTTACTTATTATAATAGTAGGTTTAGTAGCAGCGATAGCGTTCGGAGCATTTGGGTCTGCACCTACTGGTATGGTATACTTACTCCTAGTGATTGCTGCACTTTACGGTGTGCTTTTTGTTTTTCCTATTGGTGGTGCTGACATGCCTGTAGTGATTTCATTGCTCAACTCTTTTACAGGAGTAGCAGCAGCATTTGGTGGATTTTTATACAACAATATGGTGATGTTGACTGGAGGAATCTTGGTAGGTAGTGCTGGAACAGTGTTAACAGTCCTTATGTGTAAAGCGATGAATAGATCATTGACTAACGTCATAGTAGGATCATTTGGCGGTAATAAAGCAAGTAGTTCATCACAAGGTGTCAGCGGAACTTATAAGGAAATATCTGTGACAGATACCGCTGTATTAATGATGTATTCTAAAAAAGTTATAATCGTTCCAGGTTATGGTCTTGCTGTTGCACAAGCGCAGCATGTATGCCATGAATTGGAGAAAGTGCTTGATCAAAATGGAGTTGAAGTCAAGTATGCGATCCACCCGGTTGCAGGTCGTATGCCTGGACATATGAACGTATTACTCGCTGAAGCGGATGTATCTTATGATAAGCTATTGGATATGGAAGAGATTAATCCAGAGTTTGCTCAGACAGATGTAGTACTAGTCCTCGGAGCAAATGATGTAGTGAATCCGGCTGCCAAAACAGATCCAGCATCTCCTATTTATGGAATGCCTATCTTAGATGTTGAAGATGCAGCCCATGTCATAGTAAATAAAAGAAGTATGAAACCCGGATATGCAGGTATAGAAAACGGACTCTTCTTTCAACCAAAAACATCCATGTTATTCGGTGATGCCAAGGAAGCCCTCACAAAACTCGTAGCAGAGATTAAAAGTATGGCATAGGGTTTTTTTTGTGCTTATACGTATACAAGGTCGTAATTACTATCGCGAATGCTAACGATAGACCAAATTTAGCAAAAACCCAATTATTAAATGCATCAAAACGGCGAATTTGCAAACTGTCGAATGAGCAAAGCTTGAATCATTGTGAATTAGTTTCTGGTTTTTTAGAAAACAACCACCACAAACCACCAAAACCAATGATAATAAACAGTATGGAAATATATTGTGCTTGGCTCCAATGTAATCCAAATAATTCATATTTATCATTCACACGGATAAACTCAATAAAAAATCGCTCTATTCCATTCATTATCATATAAATAAAGAAGATAGTTCCCGGTATTTTAAATGAATTTCTTAATAAAAATAAAATTCCAAAACCTGTCAGCCCAAAGATAGTTTCATATATCGGTGTTGGATACACCATCGGATTCATTTCATGACAATATCGTATTCCTGCTGCTGTTTTACAAGCATCTTCCACAGGTATTCTTTGAGCAACTGCAGCATTAAATGCATCTGCATTAACATTTGACATTAATACGCCATCATTGTTTACATTATTCGGATAATTATATGACCAAAGCCAATCCGGAAGAAACCACCATGAAGGCATAGTAGATGATTCTATTCCCCAATCTCCATCACCCGATAATTGACAACCAATACGACCGATTGCATAACCTAATAAAATGCCCATTCCGGCGATATCCATCATATAAAGCGGCTTAATACCTATTTTTTTAATGTACCAATACACCGCAATAAATGCCAAAATCAAGCCCCCATAAATATTCAGTCCGCTTCCTGAAAAAAGGGTGCCCAATGGATCTTTAAAAAATCCTGACATATTTTCTGTAATTGAAAAAAGTTTGCTGCCAAGCACACCTGCCAATCCAGCGATCATAATGATATTATTCGTCTTTTCAGATGGGTATTGTAAATACTCCTTTTGAGTTTCTTGTGTAGAAATTTTACTATTTTTATATATTTGATACCCTGCGGACAAGGCTCCTACCAATAAGCCAAGAAACCAATTTCCAGATTTTGAAAAAATCACAGATGCAGGATCTCCTTTAAACACTTCAAAATTTTGCATCAATATTGGTAGTTTTGCCGCTAAAACAGTAATTATAAAGCTGTTAACAATGATATCTATCGTAGATATTTTGTCGCTTACCAATTTGGAAACTTTAATTGGTTGGATTTTTCCACTTGCTTCAAGTCTTTTAAGTTCAAAATTCAAGAATATTCCACATGCAGCAAGTGCAAGTACCAATAGAACACCAAAAGTTTTAAATATAGAAGTCCAATTATCTACATTTGTGCCAAAAATATCATGAAATAAATAGGATAAATCTGGATACATATCTGGAGAATTTGATTTTATTACAAAGGTAGTGACAAAAGACCATATTTGACTATGCATTTTGAAAAGAGTGTATTTTAATTGGATAAAAACCGACGGTAATTTTGCTGCGTAGTTTTTGCGTCTCACTTATTCTGATTGAAATTTGGTGTATGTAAAGCATATAGAATATAGCATTTTATATTTTTTGATCATGTTTCTATAAAACATGAAAATTAAACGTACTTTTGCAACTTCAATTTAACCCCACCGTTAAATTCTATAACAATTGTCCAAATGTAAAATATTAAGTATCTTGTACATTCGGGCGATAATTACATTAAATATTTAAAGTATGATGATGAGGTTTATAGTTGCTTTGATACTATTAAGTTGTTCAAATTTCATTGGAAATGGACAAAATGCTGGCCTAGTTGTCCAAACAGGTCTTACAATGGGTTATCCTAAAGATGGTGCAATCTTATCCAACGGAGCTGCAAATTATGGTTTGATGGTTGGTGCTGATGCTAGAATTTTGGATGGAGGTATGTACTTTATCATTGGTGGTCAATACCACGCTCTGTCATTAACCCCCAACAAATCACCTGAGTTCTTTAATAATAATAATTGGAGGGTTGTAATGGGAAGATTTGGTGTTGGATTCAGTGTTGCACAGTTAAATAGCAATACTTGGTTGCGATCAAAAATATTGTGTTCAATGAATTTCAATATTGATTATCCAACTGGAGCCCTGAATATTCCTGATTACACTACTATGAATGATACTTTTTTGGGGTTGACTACCGGAATAGGGTTGACAAAAGGAATTTATGATTTGGATTTAGAGTACCAGTACGGTTTGGTAAATGCTTATTATGAAAAACCAAAAACGAAATTTGATTTTTGGACCTTAATGATAGGAATAAATTTTTAATAATACCTGTTAAAAGAATGGATTTGTTCTCATTTCTTGACCAATTGTTGTGACTGGTCCGTGCCCTGAATACACTTTAGTTTCAGCTGGCATGGTGAATAGCTTTTGAGTAATCATTGATATTAAAATGTCAAAATTTCCTCCTGGAAGGTCAGTACGACCTATACTGCCTTGAAAAAGCACATCACCACTTATGACAAAACCATCTTTTCTTGAATATAAGGAAATGGAAGCTGGTGAGTGTCCAGGTGTTTCAATTATATCCAAAATGGTATTACCGAATTCCACAGTTTTGCCTTCTTGAAGAAAAACACTTATAGGAGGAGATTCAGAATAAGAAATACCATACATCATTGCTATTTGAGTCCCACTTTCCAATACTATTTTTTCATTTTTGTGTGCTTCAAGTGGCAATTGATACAAATGATGAATATAGTTGTTTCCTAAAATGTGATCAATATGGCAATGCGTATTGATAAGGTGCGTCGGATTTAAATTATTATCTGAAATAAACTGACTTAATTCCTTTTCTTCGCTGGAATTGCAACAACCAGGATCAATAATGATACATTCATTTGTTTCGTCATATACAATGTATGTGTTTTCTGAGAAATCATTAAAAACAAAAGACTTAACATGTGCCATATCACCAAATATTTATCATTAATGTGAAGTTTACATTAAAAACTACTTTGTTTTAATATAAAATGTGACCAAAATTATACTTTTCGGTCATATTTTATACCCCACAACTAGAAAATTTATTAATTTTTTAAATATTTACCTTATGTTATTACAAGTTTCAGACGTTATCCCTGTAGACGGATTGTCAAAATTAAGTTCTATGGCACTAGAATATGCACCTAAAATAATCGGAGCAATTTTAGTGTATATTGTTGGTTCTATGATCATTGGTTGGATCAGCCGAATGGTAAAAAGAATGATGCAAAATAAAAATGTAGATCCTTCATTGCAATCCTTCCTCTATTCAATGGTGAAAGTCTTATTAAACATACTATTGCTACTCACTGTATTTAGTATGTTAGGCGTAAACCTTATGTCATTTGCAGCTATCTTGGCTGGTTTGGCAGTAGGTGTTGGAGCTGCTTTAAATGGAACACTAGGAAACTTTGCTGGTGGCGTAATGATGCTTTTATTCAAACCATTCAAAGTAGGAGATCTTATTGAGGCCCAAAACCAATTGGGTACAGTGACTGAGCAAGGAATTTTTAATACATTCCTATTAAGTCCAGACAACAAAACTATTATTTTAGCTAATGGGGCTTTATCTACAGGTACTATAGTAAATTATACTACACATGGAAATTTAAGGGTAGATCTAGCAATGCAAATTGAACCAGGAGCAAACATTGACAAAGTAAGAGCTGTGGCAATTCAGGCCATGAAGTCTCACCCAAAAGTATTATATGATCCAGCACCAGAAGTTCATGTTTTAAAAGTAGGTGATGGTATGGTAAATATAGCCGTAAGACCCTATACTAAACAAGAAGATTATTGGGATGTGTACTTTGGAGCACAAGAATTGGTGAAAAAGGCACTCGATGCAGAAGGATTTTCATTACCTATTCCTCATCGCATTATTATTAACAAAAATTGATTCTAAACACAAAATGGTTTTAAATGAAGAACCCCCTCGACCAGCATCAAGGGGGTTCTTTTTTGGTATATTCACCAAATATTTCTAAACTCTAATTTTGGACTCTTTTACTCTATTACGATCATTTTTCTGGTAGCAGAATCTTTACCCGCCGTAACAGTGTAGTACAATACTCCTGTAATTTGTTGATTCAGACTTATTTGAATAGTATTCAATCCCTGAGTACCTTGTACACTTTGAGTTGAAATCAATCTACCTGTAACATCATGAATAGAAATGTTTGTCATCAAAGCCTCTGGTAATTCAAACGAGATATTTGTCAAAGCTTTGAATGGGTTTGGATTGTTTTGATATACGGCAAACATATTCTCATTTCCTTCCACTGACCATTTGATATTCCTGATATTTAAAGCATCATCATAAGCCTCAGCACTGATCATTGATGAATTTACAGATACTGACTCAGCTATTGTTCCATTGTTTTTAGATTTCAATACTATAGAAAATAATTCATCATTTTGATTTAAATGAATCATGTCTGAAGCATTCCAGCTCAAAGTCAATGTACCATTACCATTATTGAAAACATGAATGTTTTCACTCTCTATGCTTACTTTTCCTTTCTCGATATCGATAAACTCAAGCATTGTAGGGTCGTATTGGAAAGTGAATTGGATACCTGAGAGCATCATATCATTCCCTGTTTTTACAGGTACTGAAACAAGGTCTCCCTTAGAGAAGGCTTTGTTTACAGTAGTGAGTGCCAATGCTTGGTTGCTTCTACTTTCAGTTTGATTGAAATTGTTGGCTTTTGCACTACCATTAATATCGCCTATCTTTATCGCAGTAAAATCGGTGGTCATATTGGTACGCAATTCTTCAATGCTATACACTTCTGGGAAGGCCTCTCTATATGCTTCTGCAACATCAGTAAACTGATAATTTTTATCTACAAATCTCCAAGAAGTATTGCTTGCAATATCATCGTTATAACCTAAGATAAGTTTTCTTAGATCTGATAAGTCTAGAACTGTGATTTTCTTGTCTTTATTCGCATCTGCTGCAATCAATCTATATGGAGAAGCTATCGCCTCCACATTAAGTATATGTCTTTGGATCAATACAAGATCTAATGTTGAAACACCATTTTTCCAATCATCATTTTTGAATGGAGCTACTTGATAACTTCCTCCTTGTGGCATATCTCCGAAGACAAATGCCCCATCATTGCCAGTAAGGTCTCTTAATTCTGAACCTTTCAACTCCACTTCAACATTCATAACAGGAATATTACTTTCTGTTTGTAAACTTCCATTTAGTACCACTCTGCCACCATCATCTGAATCACAAACATCGTTATTGTCTTGAATGTCTATGAAAGTGTTGACAACGGATTGTACAATATCTCCACTTGGTGTAACAGACACCACCCAGACATCTACAAAATTTCGTTTGACATCATCACATGAAAATACCCAATTAGGAGTAGTGACAGGAACCCCATTAACCAATTGGGTTACTTCTGTGAATGAGAAATATACTTTGTAACCACATGGATGTGTACTACCATTATCAAAATCTGAAGCCCATATTTCTGCCATTCCTTCTCCGTTACCTACTGGCATGAGAGACATAGCTAAACCATTTTTAACATAAGCATTCGGTGATTTCTTATTTACTATGTTGAAGATTTGATCTCTTGTAGCAATGTTACCACATTTGTCTTCAAACGTATATGAAATTCTATGTTGACCTACAGGATATGATCCTTCCACAAGGATTTCATTTCCATTTCCTTTCACTTCTGGAAGGAAGCTACCATCATTACCTAAGTCAATTTTATATGCATACCGCAATACATCAGTGCATACATCTTCAGCTGATGCACTAAGTGTGATGTCTCCTGATAGGCAATCGGCATCATAGGTATCCACTGAAACCACCGGCTCTAAATCTTCAAATTCAGGTGCATCATTGTCAACCACTTTGATTTCTTGAACTTTTTCCCAAGTGTTGACAAATAGTACTTTATGATCAGGATATTCGTCACCATTTTCATCCACATTTGGAGCAAATTTACACCAATCAATTACAGTCCATGTTCTTAATATTTTGAAACAAGCAATACCATTTGAATTGTTGAAATTGAACGTCTGATCAGATTTTTGTGCCCCAACTAAAGAGCAACTTCCATCAGATAATACTGGAGCACCAGTTGCTTCTGGTGCGAAATCAGCATGATTAGGATCTCCACACCCTACTACAGTGACATTTTCTGGCCATTCAGAAACTGTCGGTCCATTGTACACCAATTCAGGGTTTGCAACTATTTCAATCACTTGCGAACATGTGGCAATAAATCCACCAGCATCTGTAACTTGGAATGTTCTCGTAATGCTACCAGTTCTACAACCCGTAACTTCTACTTCAGGATCTAACTCTATGACTAAAGGTGTATCACAATTATCAATGGCAAATGCCTCACCATACTCTTCACCTAGATTTTCAATGTCATATGTCACATCACAGTGAATAGTAACGTCCTCAGGACAAGTAAGGGAAGGGCGCAATTTATCTTGTATTTGTGCATTTACCATACAATCGTTGTAGTTACCGGATGCATCAATGGCGCGTAACACCACCATTTTATTGGATGTAGTGTTGACATCGGCACAACAAAACTGAACGTGGCTACTGAAACCACAAGGATCAGCAATCTCGACAATATATCTCAGTATTCCTTCATCAGAACCAATGTCTCTGAATCTATTGTTTCTTCTATGAACCACATAATCACCGGATCCATCTGGCTCTCCACTCGCCCATGTTGGGGTATAAGTTGATGATTTTCCACTCGCCCACACAAAAGTGTTTTCTGTCAAAAGGTCATTCATACCAGTCAAAAATCTATCTTCAGTATCTGGCAAGTAGGTATATGCCTGTGTGTGTACCCAAGATCCTTCTGCATTATTTTCATACGAAACGATGTATCCACCCATAGCTTTTGCGGTTTTATAAGCCACATCAGGCATAGATGAATGCTGCGAAAGATAGTAATAATGTTTTACTCCATCAGCATTTACATATTCACCCAATGGTAAGAAACCAGGAAATTCAGGTGCCTCACACCCACTACAGTGTGGTGCGTCCATACGTCTTACCAATAATTTACCCAAGGTGCATTCATCATAACTACCATCATCAAAAACAGTAGCTGAAACCCATGCAGAGCCATCATTTGTCAAAGCAACTGTAGGTGTGTCATTACAAATTGCTACTGGCGGTGTATGGTCAAATACCTCAAGATTTATTGTCACAGAGCTGCTTTTACCACAAGCATCATAGCCAGTATATGTCGCATAATATAAACCCACCGGTAATTGTAACACTTTTACTGCTCCATGCTTTATGACGCCAACTGGAGTATCATCTTCTGCATTAAACACATTTATATCTAAGGTAGTAGTACTGCTACAAGCATCTACTACTGTCAAATTTGCTTGATTGAAATTTACACTAGCCAGACATGAATGATCGCTTGTTGTAGCTGTTAGGTTAGTAGCACCAGATAAAATAGGTCCAAATTTGTCTTCAATTTCGATTATTTGAAGTTCAGGATCTCTGGATCTATTTAAGCAAGACCACTCGATAATATTCCAAGTTCTCATTACTTTTGTAACGCAACCTACTTTAACTCTGGTGTCTGTATAAGAAACCATAAGATTGCAAAAAGCATCTGGATTATTAAATAAGGCGATCCCCTCTAGAGTAGGGACACCAGTACCAAGAGACACCAATTCCCCTTCCTCATCATAAACACTTTCAGGATTTGGATTTCCATTTGACATAGGTGCCCAATCTTCACTACCGAAACCAAAATCACAGGTCAAAGCATTGGCTGTTGACACCATTAAATTTTCGGGAATGTCAATATCTTCTAAGTCATCAATAGTAGTGACATTAAATGTCACAACGCAAGGTAAAGAGATGTTCCCAAATGCATCTGTGGCAGTATAAGTTCTCTCAATTTGCTTTAATACGTTGTCTGCAAGGACTCCACAGTTGTTTACTGTGATGACTTCATTTACTACATTAGTCGTGTAGTTCACACAATTTTCTGTAACTGAAAGTTCGAAGTCTTCCATTTCCACACATGTAAGCACTAACGGTGCAGTAGGACAATTTATTATTGGTTTCAACTTATCTTCGATAATAAGTGAAGACCAGCAAGAATTGCCTGCATTTGCAACTTTAGCATACAGTGTTTTACCTACGTGTGAACAATTTAAAAAAGGACTACCCGCTATAGGTGTGCCTGTCGGTGTGGTCATTACAGTAACAGTACCACCTCCACCACATGTACTTCCATCTGCCAAAATCATCGAAGGGGTGATTTCAACAGTACCAGAGCTTCCAATGGAAACCTGAACGGATGGTTTACATGTACAAGAAGGAATTTGTGCTACGATGGAATGACTTAAAGCAAGACCCAACAATATAACCAGAGTGATCTGTAATCGCTGAGTGATTCGCGTAAAAATACTATTCATCATGAGATCCAATTTTGAGTTATAAAAAAAATTAAACAAGTTTTAAAAATCATCATTGAGATACACTTTCAGCATTTGGATAGCTACGCCATGCAAGCTACAAAGTGTACGCTCGTATCACAATATCATTTCATAGGGGAAATGATATTTAAAAGACTTTTCTAATCACTATTCAGGTTGGAAAAATTGAAATAATGTTGATCAAAACATCAAATCAAACACAAATGTAAATTTTTTATAATATGTAATATAATGAATTATAAATATTTTTTTATAATTTTTTTTCTTAATATGTAATTTGTTCACTTAAATTCAAATACATATTTATTGAAAATGAAGTGTTTTTACAATACCATAGTAGCCTATAATATTCTTATAAATCAGTAAGAGAATAATTACCTTTTATAACTTCTTCAGCTTTTTTAATAAATGGATCGTTTTTGAGATTATATTCTTCAGCTATAATTTCGCCGAAAAGATATTTTGCCATTATTTTTTTAACCTCATCATCCAAATGATGCAAATCTTCGATCTGTAATGGAACTTTTTCATTTTCATAACCAAATTGAATAAGTTCTTTGTAAAAATTATCAGGAATCTGCCAATCCATAAGACTATCAATAGTCATAAAAGATAACTTGTGCTGGATACAATACCTAAACGTAAATTCCTTCAAAACATCATATATTTTATAAATATGAGGATTTTTGAATATAGTGTCCATGGTGACAAATATATCTGGTGTGATACCACCCGATGCTTTGACAATTCTAGAGAGGTTAAGCGTTTTGAACACTTCGTTATTTTTCACTAGAGAGCTATCTTTATTAAAAAGGTCACCATGCAGATATCTTTCATCTTTGTCTGACTCGTACAGTTCGCGGTCAGAATAGTCTCTTTGTATAGATCTTCCTGACGGTGTGAAATACTTTGCCACGGTGAGCCTGATTGCTCCTCCATTATTCAAAGGATATTGCTCCTGTACCAAAATCCTTTTCCATATGATCTCCGCCTATAATGATACCTCGATCCCAATCTTGAATAGCGCCAGCTACGATTTCACTAGCAGAAGCTGAGTTTTCATCTATGAGGACTACTATTTTTTCAATATCAAAGAAAGCTTTACCATTGGACTTATAATCATTCCTTTTCAGATTTCTACCTTCAGTATAAACGAGTAGTTTATCTTTTTCCTTAAAAAGCTGGCACAAAATGTTAGTAGCTTCTGGCAAAAAACCACCCGGATTGTCTCTAAGATCAAGTATTAAATGTTTTGCTTTGGATTTTTTTTCGAAGTAAGGTTCAATCGCTAACATGAATTCTTGATAAGTCTTATTTCCAAATCGATCTATACGTACAAAAACAGCCTGCGCATCATCAAGATATTGAGCATGAACAGAAGGTACCATGATTTCTTTTGGCAAAATGGTTATTTTCTTAAGTATAGCATCTCTTGATATTGTTAAAGAAATAGCGCCTTCCACCTCAGACCTAAGCATTTGTCTGATAGCATCAAATTGCAATGATTTTCCGGCTATAATTGAATCGTTAATACTTATAATTTTATCAAAAGGTTTTAAACCGGCTTTTTCAGCTGGGCTATCGGGTAACACAGCAGAAACTACAATGGTGTCCTCAATGAAAAAATTTTCGATGCCTAGGCCTTTATAATGCCCGTTCATTTGGGTATTAATATCTGTTATTTCGAGTGGATTTATATAGATTGAATGTGGATCTAATGATGCAAAGACAGCTTGAATTGCATCTTCTGTCATTTTATCTACATCCACTCCTGTGATATATTTGCTATCAATGTATCGAATCAACTCTTCTATTCTGCCATATGGGCCTTGGGAATTAATTTGTTTAGAACTTGATATCGATACCAAGGATTCTTCCGGTATTTCATTCATTTTGTATCCTGCCATCATACCAATGACAATAGCCACTCCCAAAATCAATGGCTGCAATACGTTGTACTGTTTGCTCGGCGTGTTACTCAATGTTTTCCTGTATTGTATTATTGGTTATAGCTAATATCGTTCCAAAATTTCAGTACAGAAAGTTTGGTAAAAAAATTGTCTATTTTGAAATTAAATATTGTGATCTTTCTTATGAACGGTCAGTTCTTCAAGGTTGTTATATTGGTTATCTGTATAAAACGGTAAAGATGATAGCAGAATTTATCTAGTCTCTGTTTTTGAAATAAAGTAATCCAGCTTAGATATGGTTTCTTTCATAACTTCCACTAGATTACTTTCACTGTAATTGTTTTGAGTATCGATTTTGCCAATATTTGATCCTGTGCCGTGAGATATCTGATTAACGGTCTGTCCGGTGGGGAGAAAATTTTCAATTGGATGATTAAATACTTTGGATATAAGTTCTAATTTTGTAATTGTAATTTCGATTTTTCCATTTTCAAGGGAATAGTTCAATAAAGTGTGTCTGGGTTAAAAAATAATTAATAAAACAACCATGATAGGTTTTTGATGCTTCAACTTGTAAACAACTACCATGCTTTGTGGAAAATCTGTCGAGGCTGGCGACATAGGAGCCATTCATTTTAGCCTTGCTGATTTGGAACAAAGCATACTGTTTTCAAGTTGAAGCATCTTCATTCTGAACTATATTTTGCGCTCATACGTCTGACTTATCTGATATGTTGATTGACTACTTCTGGATATAAATACACAGTTTCTCTTTGTATTGATTTCCAATTATTCGCTGTTCTCCGCAAGATTTTTCATTGTGCATCAGGAAATAGATATATCTGTTTTAGCAACGCTGTTTCCGATACCAGACGCTTTGCCTTTTACGATTTTTCTAATGATTCTATGAAGTGCGTCCACAGGGTTGGTTGTGTATATCATCCTGCGTATGTGTGTGCCAAAGTTCATGAATGCCATGAGTTCTTCCCATGATTGCTCCCATTGTTCTACTACGTATTTGTATCTTTCACCCATTGTTCTTTGAACAGTTCGAAGGCCGATAGGGCTGCTTCCTCCAGTAGGTGCGCTATATACTTTCCTTAGCGAAGCTACTACTTTTTTCGCATCCTTATCGTCCACATATTTCATTGAACTTCTTACTTGGTGGACTATACATTTTTGAATATTACCTCTTGGATATTCTTCCTTTCCTGGATCGTCTGTGAAAATCCCTTCAGATTATCTGTGCATATCACAAGAATGTCTTCAACATAAGCTTTTTCAGGTCTTGTAATACCAATCCCCAATTGTGGGCTCCCCTCACTTTGGTTGATGTACAAGCCTAGTAAGTCCCTGTTGCCTGCCCAATCTACCGAATACACCGTATAAAATGCCCTAGTACTATACGCCTTCATGCCGCACCTTGCGTCATATCGCATGTCCAGATATGCAATGGGATAAAATGATAGCAATGGCCGAGTTTTCCACGCTTCAATCTCGGGCAATTTGTCCGTAATTTGAGATATCTTCCCCACTGATATTTCTATCCCATAGATCTTTTGTATCAATCTTCGTACATCATAAGCAAATTGCCTTGTGCGTATAAAGCGATGATTTGTTCATCGATGCCGCTATGGAGTTCCCTTTCTCGTTTTTACCTATCAGTTCAGGCTCGAAAGTTGAATTCCTATCTCTGGGTGTGTGTACCTCGATAGGGCCACTTTGTGTGATGACCTGTTTCTTCGTATATCCATTCCGCTTCAGCATTTGCTCTTACCTACATGTTCAATTCATCTGCTATATGATGATCGACTTCACCACTCCAACATTTTGATGACCATGTTTTGTAACAGCTCACTAAACGGACTCCCGTCTCCAAACAGGACTCTTTTGAATAGAGTCGTTGTTTAATCCTTTCGTAAAGCGCTGCATCGGCTTCTAACTTTTCTTTTTCTTCTTTATTCATTTCAAAGATAGATAGACACACTTTATTGAACAGTCTCTTTTCAAGATTGCTGTAGGAACCTTTAGAAACACCCAATTTGTCTGCAACATATTCGGAAGTAAATCCTTTTCCTTTTCTAAAATCCTTTATTTTGGACGCTACGAGATCATTCATTGTCATAAAAGGACAATTTATTTTGAAATAATAAACAAAAGTACAATAAATCTGAAAAACTTAATATTCAAAAGTGAAAAAATTCAAATTATTCTTTATTTTTACATAGTTATCTTTGATTAGTGTGTATAACAAATTGCACTAAGCAGCGGCATTAACAAATTTTTTCTAGAATGCCCACGCATTGCTCTTGTATAAGCACCTCAGGTTGGCTATAGCGTTAGCACCTTTTATACTCCATTTTTGACCAGAGAGTTTCATTCGTGTTTGTAATACACTCTGTGTACTCTATTGGGCCCGCAGTCTATTAATAATCCTCTGTCCCTGTACGTTTTATAGAACATCCTTTCTTCATGTTCACTCATAATAATGAAGGGTTTTTTCTTTTATTTCTCTTGCATCTTCGCTTTTTACACCTGGTACCTTTTATATTTTTTCTAACCTGATGTACCTTATCTTCATCAAAAGTTTACATTGTATGTCAATCCAATTTTGCCTTCTCTTGTTCTTTTAAAACAACTTTATTAAGATTACTAATTTCTCTTTAGCATGAAAAAAGTCAAGAATTTGCGTCGCCCCTGGATAATTATCTTGAGCCCACTTCCATATCCATTTCGCCCATCTCACCTAAATATACCTTTTTCTTATAATCGCATAAATGCCTTTCTAATTTTGGTAAAAAACTTCTACTCCGCCCATGTGACTTACATACACCGAATTTTTTAATTTCTGACCTTGTATTACTTACTTCAATATGTTATTGTCTGTAAATATCCTAGCAAGTTTTGTCTCTTTCCATTTTTCGTCTCATAGTAGAAGCATACTCCCATCGGTCATCCTTGCTACTTCATCTTTTTACACCGTCAAGCTTCGGTATACAACGCTCTATATTTCGCTCTATGGCAGGGTCAAGTTGTGATGTAATACTCACTTACTCTTTGTATCTGCATACCACTAATGTTAAGCCCTACAAGCTTTTCAAGCAATTCACTCGCCTCGTCAAAAACTTTACTTTGTCCCAATAAACAAAGTAAGACTTGTAAACTTATCGCGTTATAGCCGACTTCTTAGTACCAAAGCACAAAACGTGATCCTTCCTAATCTGTTACAAAAATACGTGTTTACTTTTTTTGAGTTCCGACTCTTTGGTATTTTACCTTATTGATTGTACAAGCAACGTTCTGGCGAAATTCCTACTCATTTCTATGAGCCTTAACTCATACTCAATGGGGCATTTAATTCCCGATTCTTGATCTAAATGTACTAACCTCGGTTCTAACATTTCTCAGGATGGATTCTAAATTTGATCTTTAGTGTCCACCTTTTCGTTTTTTAATGATTAATAATACTCAGGTGACGCAAATTTAATGCTCTTTTTGTTTTTGTGCAATTTGTTATACACACCTTTGATTAGTAAGCATATTACTTAAATTTATTTTTTTTATCTTTGTATCACCTTCCAAAAAATCACTGTCTTGTAATAAATTATTCAATTGAATTAGGCATATTATAAATGAATTTAACCCCTATATTTGCTACAAATATAGTTAATATAATGGAAGCAAAATTTAAAAGCCTATCAATATTTGAGTTTCAGAGCAAATTTCCTGATGAAGATTCTTGTTATGCTTATTTATCAGAATTAAAGTGGAAAGGTGGTTATGAATGTCCCAAATGCAAACATAAAAGCGTGCAAGAGGCACATCAACAAATACGATCGGCAATGCTAAATGTGGATATCTAGAGAGTCCGGCAGCTGGTTCTCTGTTTCATAAAGTAAAATTTTCAATCCTTAAAGCGTTTTGGATTGTGTATTATGTTTCAACGAGTAAAAGAGATTGCATCTACTGAACTAGTCGAAAACGATTTAAGACAAAAGACATGTTGGATGTTTAAGCAAAGTCATGCAAGCCCATGGCTAGTAGTGGAGATAATCTTTTGACTGGCAAAGTGAGGATTGATGAGTTCGTGATCGGTCAGCAAGAAGGAAGAGCGTAGTTGGAGAATAAGAATAAAAGATTGATAGTCATAGCCATAGAAAAGGTGGGAAAGGAGCTGGCCGCATATATGCTAAACAAATTGATAGATCGACAAAGAATAATTTGAAAACTTTCATGGATAAAACCATTCAAAGTCAGCAGAAATAAAAACCGATGCTTGGTCGTCATATCGAAGTTTAGAGAAAGAAATGCCAAATCTCAAAACGGAGAAATCGAAGAAGAAAGGAAGTAATTTTACAGTAATGCATCGAATAATTATGGGATTTAAATCTTGGTTGAGGAGGCATACATGGTCACGCTAAACATCTGCAATACTATCTAGATGGAGTATTGTTACAGATACAATCGAAACAAGATGAAGGAGGGTATTTTTGATAATCTACTACTGCGAATGATAAAGCACAAACCTGTTCCATATAAAACACTAATTGCTTAAATGCCTAATTCTATTATTCAATAACCAACTCACTGTACTGTTATGAAAATAAATATTTTTTTGACTAACACTTTGAAACTAGTTTTCTTATTGGGATTTTTCCCTTCCATACTTTTGAGCCAAAATGCTGAAGTACCAGATGCTATACCAAGTACAGACGCATTATCCAATGGTAAAGCAGATAAGTTTAATGTCTCACTTTATACTGGCAAAGCAAATATTAGTCTGCCCCTCTTTGATTTAAAGGCAAACAGTAGATCACTCAGTGTGAGCTTAGGATATGATGCTTCTGGTGTTAATGCAAGAAATCATCCTGGCTGGGTGGGACAGAATTGGATGCTCAGTGCCGGTGGCGTGATAACAAGAACTACCAATGGATTGCCTGATGAGTATGGTATGACAAATGGACCTGAATATTCTAACTATAATTTATCCTATATCGAGGTAATCCAAGATGGTGATTTCGTAACACCCCAACAAACATCTACTGTATCAAATCTTCAGGCACTGGCCTTTTCTGCTATACAAAATAATACAGCATTGGATTATGCAGCAGACATATTTAATTTTAATTTCATGGGATTTTCAGGTAGTTTCTTCCTAGACTGGGATGGTCAATGGAAGGTGATTTCTGAAAGTAACATCAAAGTAGAATTTGATATTAACGACAATTTAAATTATATCAAACCATTTATTGAGTATATGCCAAATACCAATAATACTAAAAGATATCAGCATGTTATCAAGGGGTTTACTCTCATTGATGCAGAAGGATACAGATACACTTTCGGCAGATACAATACAAATTACTCAGGGTATACTGGTGAGAATGCTATAGAATATAGTATACCGTTTTTTTACCAATATTCTTGGGTACAAGGTCAACCCAATTTCTTCAATGAATGGTCAGCCACGGCATGGCATCTTACTAAAGTGGAGGACTTTAACTCCAATATCATCTTCGAACTCAAATATGCAAGAGATTATTTTACTGCACAACTTTATAACACTTTTGAAGTCAAAGAAACATTTTGTGCTGATCCTGATGGTACATTACACAATCACGGAAGTACTACGCAACAAGAAGCTGGAAACAACCATAATGGATCACTGAATTCTAACTCCTATTTAACTGAGATCAAGTCCAATACTGGGGAACATTTAGAGTTTGTGAGAAGTGATGCCACACAAAAGAAATTTGAATGGCCTTTTCATTTTCAGTATTACACAAGTTTTATATTGTGTCCACTGATAGATTGTCCCCTGAATTATCCATACCCATTCCTCCAATATTCAGGATACTATAGCTTTGATCCCAATGCAGCTTTAAACAACCCTATCAATGGATTGATGTGGAAGAAATTGGATAAAATCATTTATCGGCGGAATTATACCGGAACTGGACAATACATAATTAATGGTGTGTCCCTCCAATATAACAACAACATTAATGAACGATTGAAATTGGAAGCAGTACATTTTACAGATGAAGACATTTTATCCGACCCAAATGCTGAGAAACTGTCATATGTTTTTGACTATGAAAATTTTTCTCAACTACCTGAATACCTTACTAGACAATTTGATCATTTTGGATATTATGATGGTACAAATGACTATAGACCTGCTTCTTATCAAGATATTTATAACTTCACTCTTTGGGAAAACAACTACTACCCATCGCGGGAATCAAATTTCAATTATGCTAATATAGGGCAGTTAAAATCTATGACTTTACCTACAGGAGGTCGTATTGAATATGATTTTGAGCTGCATACATACAGCAATGCATTGGATAATTCGCGCCAAAATTTGGTGAGTGACGTGGGTCAAATAGGCGGATTGAGGATAAAAGAAATCAGGTCTTATGATGCTGGAGCATCCAATTATTCCGAAAGAAAACGGTATGTATACAATCAAAATTATCAAAGTGGAGGGACTGCGAGCAGCGGTATATTGTCCATTAAGCCTAAATACGTATGGCCACAATGGAATCTCAATACTGCGTGGTCTAATCAAGGTTATGCTTACTATGAATCTGTCATGTCTGAAAATAATATTTTGCCACTTGCAAATCTTTTTGAAAATCATATCACATATAGAGAAGTTGCGGAGGTAAATGAGGATAATTCATACACTATTTTTACGTTTGTATCACATGAAGATATAAAAGACCAGTTGCCTTATACGACATTGATACCCGGATACAGTCCTTATAGCAATTTTACAGAAATGGGCTTTTATCGCGGACAGGTCAAGAGTGTTCAGAGATTTGCATCCGATAATGTATTAGTACACAAAACTGAAAATATATATGATATTAGTTCTATAATAAACAGCTCCGAATATGGTATCACCACAGATGTCACAATAGATTATGTTTGCTCTAATTTAAACTACAACTACGCCTTTTTTGGCTCGGCGAGAAAGATATTTCATAAAAAACTGAAACTGTTATTCTCTACTGAAACAAATTATTTTTCCGGTTTACCATTTAGTACACAAACTACTTATAGCTATGACACCCACAATGATAATGGAAATATCCTACTTTTTCAAGCAAAGCAAGAAGTACAAAATTCTAATGGTGTGACGTATGCAACAGAAAAGAAGTACAGTTTTAACCATGCATCGGGATATACAGGACAGCAATCACTATTAAATACACTGTCCAATCAAAATAGGCTGATCGAAGTAGTATCACTCAAAAAAGTCAATAACACGCTTGTTGATGGTTCTGAGATACTTTTTGAACCCTTCAATGGTACCACCATACTACCACAAACTATAAAAACTTATGATGCCACTTGGGATAGTAACAATACCCTTAGTGGTACGTGGAATACGTCTCTTACCATACAAGATTATGATCTTACTTTCCTTAAAGTCAAGACAAGTACAAAAGATGGATGGATACCTGAAACCAGGCTCTTCACTACTCGTGGTTATTTGAGCCAAAAAACTTCGGGTATTTTCTCACAATATTTCAGCTATAATGTGAGGGATTTAATGAATATACATACCAATAGTGATCTTTTAGAAAACAGATATTTTTATGATAAGTTTGGACGCTTGAATGAAAGCAAGTTTACCCAAAAAAATCTGATCACCTATACTAAGTACCATTTTCCCACCACTGCTGCTGAAAAAGCCTACATAAAATCTAAGACTGTTTACCCAATGATATCAGGTAGTGGGTTAGATTCTATTGTCCATATAGCGTATCAAGACGGACTCGGCCGCCCTATCCAATCTATCAATAAATATGGTGGTAGCAGCCCTGTAACAGATGTCATAAGTAAAACCAATTATGATGACCTGGGACGTCCATACCAAGAATATCAGCCCATCGGAGTAGACAATAATCACGGCGCATACTATACAGGCACATTTGGCGGAGGCCACACCGAGACCCTTTACTATTCGGATCCATTGGACAGAGTATCACAAGTCACTCCTCCCGCTTGGTATGCCACCACATCCACTTACAGTACCAATACCACCTCCCTGACAGACCCAGAAGGCACCGTCTATCCCGCACAGTCCCTTATGGTCCATGTCGTCACTGACCCAGACAATAACATCACCGAGACCTATGCGGATAAAATAGGGAGAGTGGTACGCACCATGCACAGAAAGGCCAGTGATCAGAGCAGTACTTGGACTATCTATGACGATAAAAATAGACCTGTACGCGTGTACCCACCTGGCACCACCACCAGCACGCCGAATCTGATCTATGTCTACCGGTATGATGGTGAGGATAATCTGATCTATCGCAAAGTACCTGATGCTGGAGCTGAACAGTTCCGATACTCTGTGCGCAACCTCATGACAGCGAGCCAAAATGCCGTGCTGGCAGCGCAAGGAAAATGGTTGGTCACGCACTATGATGATTATGGTCGTCCGAGTAATCGCGGCTACCACAATGGCAGCGACCCTGGCAATACAGAGACGCCCACCATCCATACACTGCTGGAAGAATACTTTTATGATGGATATAATGGTAGCACTACTAATGGTGCGCCCATCTATAAAGGGAAACTCAAAAAATCACGTATCAAAGTACTGGAAGATGCCGGTACCGACCCACACTGGGTAGAGACAGAGTACAGTTATGACAACTATGGACGCGTTTCAACAGAAGCGCTGACCAACCATCTGGGTAATCCTGAGACGATCACCTACACCTACGATATGGCGGATAATCTGCTGACAGAGACACGCAGCATCGGTGGAGCCAATGGCGTACCTTATATAAGGAAATACGACTATGACCACCAAGGACGCAAGATAAAAGAGCGCATCAATATCAATACACAAGGAGAGATCAATCTGGCAGAGTGCAGCTATGACCATAAGTCGCAACTAAAAGAGTGTAATCTGGGTAGATTTGCTACCAGTGGCATACACCAACATCTACAGAGCTTAGATTACACCTACAATGCGCAGGGATGGCTCACGGGTATCAATACGCTGTACGCAGGATTTATCCCTACCTACGACCCATGCGATGGCGGGCCATATTCTACCCCTACGGCTCCCGATACAGATAGTGATACCGATGCGTATGATCTCTTTGCTGAAGTACTCAACTATACCACAGCACCAGGCGGATCTGGCGTAGGCCAAAATCACAATGGCAATATCACCTCTATGACGTGGTGGCACCGCGACCAATACAACCAAAACTACAGCTACATCTATGACTACTTAAATAGAGTCAAAGAGGCCAGACATGGCGAGATAGCACAGGGCAACTATACACTAAAAAATGACTACAAAGAGAAGTTTCAGTATGATATCCGCGGCAATATCACAGACCTAGACAGACGAGGACTCGTGCGTCAGAATCATATCGCTGACAATTGCTACCAGCCTGCTACGATAGACAGCCTCACCTACACTTATGCGCCGGGTACCAATAAATTGGTGCAGGTCACTGATAAAGCTCTGTGTCCTGACTATCTCGTATTACCTGAGGACATCACCAGAGACATGACCTACGCCGCCAATCAAGAGATCAGGGCATCCGGCACCCATGTGTACTGTGATGTATCGGTAAATCTGTATGCACCTACAGTACGCATACAGGATACACTGCTACTACACGGTATCAACTGCACCCCTGCACTGGTGCAAGCCTATCCTGGTCCATGCCCGAGTGCCAAATACACAGAAGGATTCAACCAGCAGAGTGCCACAGGTCAGTACACTTATGATACGGGTGGCAATATGACCTATGACCCGAATAAAAAACTGACCTTCTACTACAACTTCCTCAATCTACCGTATAAAATCGTAGGAGCACAAGGAGACGCCCTCCATCTGATCTATGGCGCTGATGGCACACTACATCAAAGAAAATACATACAAAACTCTGTCATAAAGGACAAAATAGACTATCTTCGCGGAGTAGAATATCAGTCTGACATGCCACAATCCATCTACCATAGCTACGGTCGCAATATCCTCCAAGGGGCGTACTGGGAGCCTGAGTATCACATCAAAGATCATCTGGGCAATGTGCGCGTGACCTTCTGCGATGAAAACGGCAATGGACAGATAACAGGCTCAGAGCGCAGGAGCATCAATGATTACTACGCTTACGGTATGGAGTGGAATAATCGGTATGAGCTGAGTGATACCATCGAGCCTGGCAATAAATATAGGTATAATGGAAAGGAACTTTTTACAGAAATGGATATGGATATGTTGAATTATGGGGCGAGGATGATGGATCCGCAGCTTGGCAGGATGATGCAGCCTGATCCACGGGCAGAGTCCTTTGCCTCTATCACACCATACCAGTATGGACTCAATAATCCTATCTTGAATATTGACCCTACGGGCATGTACACCCAGAGCTATATCAAGAAAGCAGATGGAACGAGAGAATACACAATACCGAGTGCTGGGTATAATGCTGAGATGGATAGGTATGAAGATAATGATGATATTATAGACATAGATAAACAGACAGGGTCAGTTACAATAACACAATCGGCGGGCAATGATGTGGTAAGAATGGTAAATGATGGGAAAGTAGAAAGCAGTTATATATACGGTCAAAACGGGAGCTTTACTGCCGAAAATAAACTGGTGACTGGCATGGAAGGACAAGCAATACTATCAACCAATAGTACCAAAGCAAATCAATTTTTTGAATTTGCTGCTAATGCGAATGTAGAGTTTGGCATAGTTGATCTAAAGGCAGGAGTGTCAATAGTAACAACTTCCCATGAATCTGGTCAAACATCAACATTGCCTGGTATAGTAAAACAGTTTTCTAAACTAGGAGAAATAGGTATTAGGCAAGCGCATTCACATCCTGCAACAATTACCCATTATAATGAAAGTGTACCAAGTGGATATTATGATGATATAAAAGGAAATTCAGGAAGTTTAATGCCCGATTTATTAACCAAAGGCAAGCCTTATGGTGATGCTGCTAATGCAATTCAAGTTAAGAGTATCAAAGGATTTGAAAACACAAAGTTTGAGGTGTATGCACCGGGGAATAAAACAAAAACTGTATATGATGGAGTTAATAAAGCAAAGATTGAAAAATATTAGGTTACTTGTAGGCCTAGCAATATTAGTAATCTTACTTTCGTGCAAAAGAGAATCAAGTAACGGAAAGTTAGAATGTATCCTTGAAAGCGTTAAAATAGAAAAGAAAGATTTAGATATAATTGTAGGGCAGCATAATAGGTGGACTGACTCTTCTTCCTTAATAGTTATATTATTTGAAGAAAAAAATATGAATATATCAAATAATAGTAAGTTAAAAGGTAAGTATAGCCAGAATGATATTTATTATAATCAAGGAAATATAGATACATTAGATAAGAAAAAATATAGACAAATTTCCAATAGTATCAAATGGCAGACTCACGTTCCGCACGAAATGGAAAAAGATTATATATCTCCACCGTATGATCCAATTAATATTCAAATCGAATATGATTTAGATAAAGATTGCATTATTGACATTATAAGAGGTAAAGGTTTTATTGACTCAAAAACCATATCACAATGCAAGTGTAATACTTAATATGCTGGACTATGTATACCAACAAAAAAACATAATTACAAAAAGTAATATAAAATGATAAAATGCATAATTTTAATTTCCTTACTTACATCTTGTTTTAATAAACCTACAAGCCATAATATTAAATGGTTAGAGTCTAGGGCTATTTGCATCCACTGGTCTCACTTTGGAAAGGAGAATTTTGTACCAAAAGCAGTAAAAATAGTTTTAAAAGCAAGCAATTCAAGTGAATTTAACGATAGTGAATTTTATCTTAATTCAGAAAAATTAAAACAGAAAACAATCAAACTAAACAAAGTTGATAGTATTAAGCATGAAAATGATAATTATTACCTTTTTTTATTTGTAAAAAGCGAACAGCTTTACGAAGATTATCCTGAAGGACAAAATTCTTATTATAACGATGATTGCTATCAAATAGAGCTTACAAATATAATTGGTCTAGGTCAAGTTGTTATGGAAAAGGATGGAAAAAGTACTCCCATTGGAAAATCACCTGATTATATTATGACAGTTGGACCACAGTAAAACACTGTGATAAAAGACAAAATAGACTATCTTCGCGGAGTAGAGTATCAGTCTGACATGCCACAATCCATCTACCATAGTTACGGTCGCAATATCCTCCAAGGGGCGTACTGGGAGCCTGAGTATCACATCAAAGATCATCTGGGCAATGTGCGCGTGACCTTCTGCGATGAAAACGGCAATGGACAGATAACAGGCTCAGAGCGCCGGAGCATCAATGACTATTATGCCTACGGTATGGAGTGGAATAATCGGTATGAGCTGAGTGATACCATCGCGCCTGTCAATAAGTATAGGTATAATGGAAAGGAACTCTTTACAGAAATGGATATGGATATGTTGAATTATGGGGCGAGGATGATGGATCCGCAGCTTGGCAGGATGATGCAGCCTGATCCACGGGCAGAGTCTTTCTCCTCTATCACACCATACCAGTATGGACTCAATAATCCTATCTTGAATATTGACCCTACGGGCATGTACACCCAGAGCTATATGAAGAAAGTAGATGGTACGAGAGAATACACAATACCGAGTGCTGGGTATAATGCTGAGGTGGATAGGAATGTAGATAACGATGATCCCATATTTGACAGCAAGACAGGCGATTTTCTAGGTCATTACAACGATTCGGATTTTGATGGGGAGATTATGCTGATGGATAGGATTGCTTATCAAGCATTAACAGGTGGAGAAGATGTAGTACTATCACCTGAAGTGGCTGAAAAAGAAGGGGAGTATTTAAGTGCTTGGGTTGCAAACAATAAAAACTTAAAAACTGTAGAAGATAGGGATTTTTTAAGATTTGTTTTTACAAATTTAATAAATCAAGCATTTAAAGAAGGATTAATAGATTATAATTCGTCAAAATTAGCTGGAGGAAGATACAAAATTGGAGACGCTTGGACAACTGCTAATTGGTATGCAGGAAGTAAAGGGGATAATATTTACATAAATATCCACCCAGTTTCAGCAAATGAATTTTCAAATGGTAAATTCAGTGGAGGTACACAAAGTATTTGGGAACTGTCTCATGCTGGTGATGCAATCAACATTTTAGGAGTACATGAACCATTGCATAGAATTTATCCCGGAAATCAAAATCATTATAAAATTGATCCTATTGTACAAAAAAGTAGATCTTTTCATTTGTCTTCAGATTATTACAAGTCCAAAGTTAGTCAAAGGCAAAGAATTTTTAATGCATTTAATAAAAGAAAATAATATGAGAACTTTATTGATTTTTTTATTTGTTTATATTGCATTTTATTCATGTAGTAAAAAAAACAATCTTATCGGAACGTGGAAATGCAGTTATGCTAACAACGAAAAAGCATATGATTTAATTTCACAATATTTTCCAGAAATAGAAACATTTAAAATGGGTATGTTTGAACCTATTATTGAGATTAGTAATGATAAAATAACAAATGATTTATTGGCAAACTCAATTTTTTTCTTGAATTCTCAGAAAAATTATATTCAGTATTCATTATTAAATAATGAAATTATTCTGTTAACTAATTTATTTAAAGATACATTTGATTTATATATTCATAGTAATTCTAAATTTTGTATTAATAAATTTGATGAAATTTTAATTTGTTTTGAAAGAAAAATTGAAGTATTAGATCCGAAAATAAATTATACATTGGAATGTGGGATCAAGGATGAACATTTTGATTTAGCGATAAAATTAAATTCAAATGGCATTGGGGAAATAATAAGAAAATGGGATAAAAGTGACTCTTTGACAATACATCTAAATGAAGTAGAAAGTGATTTAATAAAAAAGTTGGTATCTCGAATAAACACTCAAAATTTTACCATGAATAAAATATATAATGAAGGCACACATCTAGCTTATACTTTAAATCTAAATAAGAATGGAGAGGAATTTATTGGAGAAGTTGAAGGACTAAGCGGCACAAGTTTTGAAACAAGATCTTTACTTACTAATTTGGAGTTATTAATAAGAAAACAATATAATATTGTAAAATAGCAATGAAAAATACTCTATCATATATTATTGCTGGTATTTTTGCTTATCTTACAGCAAAATGTCAAGCACAAACTAAAATGTTAGATTTTACGAAAAATATTATTTGGAACGACCAGTATTCAGAATCGCATTTAATCAGAGTTGGAATTCTACGTCTAGAATAGAGCTTTCAAAAAAAGCAATTATTAATATAATAAAAAAATAGGGTTATGAAAAATTATTTTTTGGGAATTTTATGTCTATTTATATTTCAAGTTAACATGGCTCAAGAAAATTTTAGAAACTTCGACTTTGTTATCTGTGTTGACGAAGAAATTGTTACTGCTTTAACGAGACCTGTAATAATATCCAATTTGGGTAATAATATTTCAAAAAATATTAATTTGATTTACCACCCTGGTAATTTATCAATGAGTTCAAAAGATTATGATATAATTTTTTCGGATCAAGATATTCAGCTTGCAATTCAATTTGATTATTATAAATATTCACCAAATGGAAATCAGAAAATATATAATTATAACTTCGAAATAGATCGGAATTGGTTTGAAAAAAACTATGTTATTGTTAAAATATACAATATGGATAAATGGAAATATAGGAGAATCTAAGACCCATTATCAAAAGATAAAAATTACACTTTTGATTTAGAAACATCTGATGGGCAAATTATAAGAATTAAGAAATAGTATTGTCAATCTTTCAAAACAATAATTTTAATATGTTAAAAGTCCTTTTATTGACGTTTCCAAGGCAGGTGATACATCAACGCTTCCCGATGATCCAAATCCGACAATTGTTGGATCTTTCCATACTCATCCAGATGGTACGCGAGAAAAAACTCCATATAATATTGCTTTAGGGCACGAAATGATTCATAGTGATCATAATAGGTTAGGTACAAGAAATGCATCGGAAATTGTGCCTTATGATAAAAAAATTAAAAACGTTGAAGAATTACGAACAATAAAGCGAGAAAATATTCTTAGATCTGAACACAATTTAAATATTAGATATTATGGTAATTTTTAAGATATATTTAAAAAGGAGAATTTACATTTTTCTATTAGGATTTGCGGTGATCTCATGTAGTAAAAATCTATACAATAATGATGAAGTAATCTATATCGATACCAGGTAGAAATCAGCATATAACTGGAACGATATTTTGGAACCCTTCATTAGGAATTGCTGAAGAAGGGTTTAATGGGAAAGTTGGAGGAGGAGCATTTCCATCTATGGGAACACTAATTCATGAAATGGGGACATGCAGCGTTATATCATGAGTTTGGAGGATCAGATTGGCAAAATAGGCAACACATCTTTAAAGATGAAGAACAAATGATAATTGATAGATTGGAGAAAAAAGCAATGGTTTCACTTGGGTTTGGTTACAGGACTGGTCACAATACTTCTACAAATCGAAGTAAAATGATCACACATGACTTTGGCGAAGCTTATAAAAATAAGTTACCATTTTTAGGTTCATACTATTATAGAAGTTTAACGCCAACAAAAATAAAATAAGTATGACATAACAACGTTGTATAAAATATCATTCCTTTTTTAATTTGCTGTGCAAAAATAAAAGTAAAGACATTTTCAAATACAAAGAACAAATTTTTTATGATTAGAGTTTTATTGATATTGATAGCTTATGGGTTTACAGATAATGTCTCAGGTCAGTACGTCATGTGTGATTCCTTGTTATTGCCAGGATACGAATATGTTTTTGATGCTGATGGAATCAAGAATACAGTCGATTATGTTAAAACATATCATCCAAAACAAAGAAGGTACATTTCAAATAGAAACCATCTTAAAAAGATAAATGTTTCTTGGAATACTGATACATCTATGATCTTTAGAGATGACGACTTCTTTATAAAACTGATTTTTGATTATAAGAAGGTTGATCCTTCTGAAATATTTGATCCTAAAGAAGATGGAGAGACATATAGTAACGTTAGAGATTATAGTTATGGCACACCATTCGGAATTTCTTCTGAGGACACCATTGGTTTGTTTTTAAAAGAAATTTCAATAAACGAACTTATTATTCCACCAAAGTTTTATTCTGACTTATTAAATCCAAATAGATATGAGACATTTATTTCCATTAGGCCAATTGAAATATACAAAAGTATAGATGAAAATTGTTTGTTTCTATATATATATATATATGGACGTCCAAATATGAATTTAATGAGTTATCACGATAATATTGATAAAAGTTACATGGCCAAACTAATAATAACTACGAAAGGTTATTATGTGGATAGAATAGTAATACCAGGCCATATATTAAAGTATTTTGGGTTTGGGGAGTGTCCATACTTTATTGGTTTTTGATTGCCAGTAATGCATCTGTTTTAAATGTTTGTTACACAATTAAGGGAAAACGCAGATGGTACGATAGAATACGCCATACCGAGTGCTGGGTATAATGCTGAGATGGATAGGTATGAAGATAACGATGATATTATCATACGAGGTGAACAAGCGGAGAAAGCTGTATCAGCTTTAAATGCGAGTTCAAGCCTCACAATCACCAGAAATGCAGAAACGGGTAAACTATCTGCAACAGGAAAAGCAAAGGGTAAGGCTGATATACTCCCACTCAAAGCTATTAATGACGAAAATATCACAGTTGAGTTAGAAACGACTTCTGCTCAACTTTATGACTCTAAAGACGGAACAAAAAATATTCCATTATTACCAGGCGGTTTTGAAGGTAGTACAATAAACAACGATGGTACAGTAACAGCCACACAGTTTCTAAATGTAGAGAATGCTAAAGTAATAAGCAGTGTTATAGGCGAGGAGCCAGGAGAGACTATTCGTCATGAATTAAATAAGTCTTATTTAGGAGCAGTAAAAAATCCTGGAGGTAACTATGGTTCAGCATATGAAACAGCCCATAAAGCTGCAGCCAAAGTTGATGGAATTGCCCATCCTCAACTTCAGTTTAATGAGGATAGAAGTCGAAGTCCACATATTTTCCAAATTAGGAAAACGGGCACAACGGTGTGGAAAGATTTAGGACCAAAAACAAAAATGAAACGATGAAAATAAATATCATTTTTCTTTTATTAGTTTATTCCTGCTCTACAATGATGTTAGAGCAGGAATTGCAAATTAATAATTTATGCGTTCAGGCAATCGACAGCATTACATATGATTCGTCTTATATCATACATTTAGAAGACATTAACTCAGGAAAAAAAATGAAACTGTTAAGCAGGAAAAAACAAATAACCCAATGCATTAACAAGTTGAAGGTTGGAAATTGTTATGAAATAGAGACGATTAAATTGAAGTCTACAAGCGAATTTACGGAAGTCGGCCATAGGCTGGGAAAATACGACATATATGTAAACGACAGTTTAGTTTTTGCTGTAAGTGATTATGTTGTTAAGTCTAATCAAATCAATGGATTATGCTATTATCCTCCTAAAATTAAATGAACATTTTAATTATTGTAGTATTAAAATAATACCAGCCTGCCAAGATAGACAGCCTCACCTACACTTATGCGCCGGGTACCAATAAATTGGTGCAGGTCACTGATAAAGCTCTGTGTCCTGACTATCTCGTATTACCTGAGGAGATCACCAGAGACATGACCTACGCTGCCAATCAAGAGATCAGAGCATCCGGCACCCATGTGTACTGTGATGTATCGGTAAATCTGTATGCACCTACAGTACGCATACAGGATACGCTGCTACTACACGGTATCAACTGCACCCCTGCACTGGTGCAAGCATATCCTGGTCCATGCCCGAGTGCCAAATACACAGAAGGATTCAACCAGCAGAGTGCCACAGGTCAGTACACCTATGATACGGGTGGCAATATGACCTATGACCCCAATAAAAAACTGACCTTCTACTACAACTTCCTCAATCTACCGTATAAAATCGTAGGAGCACAAGGAGACGCCCTCCATCTGATCTATGGCGCTGATGGCACACTACATCAAAGAAAATATATACAAAACTCTGTCATAAAGGACAAAATAGACTATCTTCGCGGAGTAGAATATCAGTCTGACATGCCACAATCTATCTACCATAGTTACGGTCGCAATATCCGCCAAGGGGCGTACTGGGAGCCTGAGTATCATATCAAAGATCATCTCGGCAATGTACGCGTGACCTTCTGTGATGAAAACGGCAATGGGCATATAACAGGCTCAGAGCGCAGGAGCATCAATGATTACTACGCCTACGGTATGGAGTGGAATAATCGGTGGGAACTGAGTGATACCATCGCGCCTGGCAATAAGTATAGGTACAATGGAAAGGAACTCTATACAGAAATGGATATGGATATGTTACATTATGGGGCGAGGATGATGGATCCGCAGCTTGGCAGGATGATGCAGCCTGATCCACGGGCAGAGTCTTTCTCTTCTGTCACTCCATACCAGTATGGACTAAATAATCCTATCCTGAATATTGACCCCACGGGCATGTACACCAAGAGCTATATGCAGAAGGCAGATGGTACGATAGAGTACGCCATACCGAGTGCTGGGTATAATGCTGAGGTGGATAGGAATGTAGATAACGATGATCCCATATTTGACAGCAAGACAGGCGATTTTCTAGGTCATTACAACGATTCGGATTTTGATGGGGAGATTATGCTGATGGATAGTGATTGGATCCCCACATAATTTATGGCACAATTTTGGAACACCTACAATGAAGCCGTTAAAATATGAAATCACACCCTGACTTGGATCCATTGGACAAAACTGACACACAGTTATTGTCAATACTGTCTACTAATGCATCGTTGTCCTATGTAGAACTAGGTAAAATGCTCTATGTGTCGAGTGGCACTATCCATGTACGGATTAAAAAATTGACCCATCTAGGCTATATCAAAGGTACAATTGCAAAGCTGGATTACTCCAAAGTAGGCTTTGATATCTGTGCTTTCCTTGGGATTTATCTAGAAAAGTCGAATATGTACCAAGACGTAAAAAAGGATTTGGAAAGCATTCCAGAAATCATTGAGGCGCATTACACCACTGGGAATTACAGTATATTTTTAAAAATATTATGTAGAGACACAGACCATCTCAGAGAAATTCTGTCTAAAAAAATTCAAAGTATCAAAGGTATTCAGCGCACAGAGACATTCATATCATTAGAAGAAGCAATCTTACGTCCATTGATACTTACAGAGATCAAAAGATAAATTAAGACAACCTTATCTCATCCTTGGCCTCATCGAAAAAGGTATACTCAAAGAAATGAAAATTATCATTTTCTGTAATTTTTATCCACTTTTTGAATTTGAAAAACCACTTCATTTGTATACTCTGAAATCCTTGTTTCAGGTATGCTTTGACAAATGGGTTAGTAACCAGCGACAAGGTCGCATTAGGCCTGCTATTCAAAATATATTCAATGTCTCTTATGATATTATCTATCACAAGTATTGTAGGATTGACTTTTCCAGTGCCTTGGCATGAAGGGCACACTTCTCTTGTGTCAATATTTACCTCGGGACGAGTACGCTGGCGTGTGATTTGCATCAACCCGAATTTGCTCAGTGGCAAAATGGTATGTTGCGCCCTGTCTCCTGCCATAAAGTCTTTCATTTTATTGAAAAGACTTAGTTTGTTTTCTGACGTACGCATATCGATAAAATCGATAATGATAAGTCCACCTATATCCCTGAGTCTCAACTGACGAGCAATTTCTTCAGCCGCTTCAAGATTGACACTTATAGCTGCTTCTTCTTGGTCTCTTTTCACCATTTTCGGCCCGGAATTCACATCAATGACGTGCATCGCTTCAGTATGCTCAATGACTATATACGCACCACTAGACATTGTTGATGTCTTTCCAAAGGATGCTTTTATTTGTCTATTGATATCATACTGGTCAAAAAGATGGCGTGTTCCTTTATATTGCTGGAGAATCTTTACTTTATCTGGTGCAATTGTGGTCAAATAGTCTTTGATATTATTATAGAGATCTTTGTCATCTGTGATGATCTTATTAAAATTATCATTGAGGATGTCTCTTAAAATACTCGATGTTTTATCGATTTCACTTAATATTTTTATAGGAGTTCGAGTTTTCTTGAGCTGTTCAAACATGTCCTTCCATTTGTCCTCCAGCTCTTTAATATCTGAATGAAGGTCAGCTACTTTTTTCCCTTCTGCCGCAGTTCTTACTATGACGCCGAAGTTTTTTGGTTTTATACTTTCCACTAAGACTTTCAAACGCTTTCGTTCCTCAGCAGTTCCTATCTTTTTTGACACAGCTATTATCTCTGAAAATGGTGTTAAAACCACATATCTTCCAGGCAATGTAAGCTCACAACTCAGACGAGGCCCCTTTGTAGAAATTGGTTCTTTTAGCACCTGTACTATGACGTGAGTATTTTTATCAAAAACCTGATCAATTTTACCCGTTTTGGGATTATCTGGTTCTAACTTAAACCCATCTAGCAAAGGACTATTATAAGATCCGTTGATAACTGCATTGGTATATTTGATAAGGGACTTTATCTGAGGGCCCAGATCCGTATAGTGCAAAAATGCATCTTTACGATGTCCTACATCCATAAATGCAGCATTTAGTCCAGGCATCAATTTTTTAATGCTGCCAAGAAAAATATCACCTACAGTAGAAGTATTGTTGGTCTTTTGTCTGTGGATTTCAACGAGTTTTGATCCTTCCAAAAGTGCAATTTCTACCTCATTTACTGATGATTTTATGATTAATTCTTTATCCACTTTTACTCTTCAATATTAAGAAAATAGAAACACTCTTCACAAAATTTGAAACATTTGATCAATGTGTTCAAACCTAAGATATAAGTAAAATTCAATACATGTAAATTTACAAATTCCAAATTTCTCTATATCATAAGAACAAGAAGAGAGTAGTATACAAGAAATGTGTATTGATGGTACAGTAAAAACGATAGTTTGGAATGTATTCGGAAAAAGTTAAGATCAAATATAGTCGGAATACAATTTTATCTTTTGAAATTTACTTCTTATTGAGACCTAAATGAGTAAATACGCATCAACACATGGTAATCGAAAGGATTATTAAGAATCTTAATAATCCTTTCGATTATTTATTATTTCTTCTTTTTATGTCTATTTTTTCTCAATCTTTTTTTACGCTTATGCGTTGAAATCTTATGTCGCTTTCTTTTTTTACCACAAGGCATATAAAATACATTTTATTTGTTAAAAAATTCTATTTATTACATTTCAATACAAAAGGTTCGGCTTTTTCAACCAATCCTTTTTGGGTTAGAACATCCGCGAGAAGGCAGATCGTTGTTTTGTTTTCAGGTTCTAAAGAATTGGCTTTTTCTAAACGCTCCAATGCTTTATCCAGCTGATTTGTCTGAATGGCAAGCTTACCTAATTGATTTAATACTTCAACATTGTCAGGAAATTGTTGGTTTAGTTCTCTAAGCATCAATATTCCCTGCATAGGGTTATCAGAAGGTGGTGCTTCTACATAAACCAATGCTAAATTAATTCTATATTCTTTATTATCTTCTTCCAAGGAAATAGCTTTTTCGAAGGCATTGATTGCGCGCTTAGTACAAAACACTTTGACCTTTTCTTCTTGCTCATTTTCTATGCAATATCGATACATTTGCCCAGCATTATTCCAATTATTTGAATTTTTTTGGACATTAGCCACTTCTTCTGCATAATTTGCTGCAATAGCAGGAAATTCGTACTGAAGCCAAGCTTTTGAGAGCTCTCTTAAAGCCAAGATGTGTTGATTTGTATCCTGTCTTGTAGAAGTTACATTGATTTGTAATGCTTCAATATATGAAGATTGTGTCTTATCCAGCTTCTTTTGTGCAGCCGATAATAAATTTGATAAACCTGTACTTTCAATTTGTAAATGTCTTGACTTTTCAAGACTTCTTATTTTGGGAGAAACCGTATCAAATGCAAGGTAAATGACAATAATACTAACAATAGAAATAACTATTGCAATATACTGATTTTTACCCATTCAATACATATTTAATCATCATCTCCTTCATCTTCAGGTAATGAATCTACGTTTGCTTTCACCTGATCTACAAACACTTTAGCAGGTTTGAATGATGGAATAAAATGCTCAGGAATCTCTATGGATTTATTTTTCTTGATGTGACGACCTATTTTCTTTGCTCTCTTTTTAATCACAAAACTCCCAAAACCTCTCACATAAACATTTTCTCCTTCAGATAGTGAATTTTTGACTTCTTTAAAAAACATTTCCAATGTCACTAGTACATCTACCTTTGGAACACCTGTTTTCTCTGTTATAACATTTACTAAATCTGCTTTACGCATTATTACTATATTTTGATGTGAAATTTATTCAAAAGGAACATCCTTTATTCAAAAGAGCCGCAAATTTCGCAATTTATCGCAATTAAGAAAATTTTTTCTAAGAAATTTATAGAAAAAAACCAAATTTTTGAAATTTAATAGCTTCATTTCCAATATATTACTTTTTGAAATCCTGAAATTGTTTCTATTTATGGCTTCTTGCGTCTATATTTGTGCCAAAATATAAACACGCCATGATTTTATCCATGACCGGCTATGGTCAAGCAAAGAAGGAGATAGACGGCAAGATTATCTCTGTAGAGATCAAGTCACTCAATGCCAGAAGTACTGAAATGAGATGTAAACTACCAGTAAATTTTTCTGATAGAGAGATGGAACTTCGTAAAAGAGTGTTGGATTCATTGCAAAGGGGAAAAATCGATATTACTATAAGTATAGATGGCTTTTCGGATGAAGATAGTCTGTTCGTCAATGCTGCTGCTTTTAAAAAATACTACCGAGAAGTAAAAAGTATAGTCGATGACCTAGGTATTCAAGAGGGAGATATCATTCAAGCGATCATGCGTATACCTAGTGTACTGAGTCTGGATCCTATGTCTGCTGATGAATCTGAATGGCATGATGTAGAATCAGTGGTAGATGATGCTCTTGTTAAAATTAATGAATTCAGGATTCAAGAGGGTAAGGTTCTGGAAGTTGATATGAAAGAAAGAGTTAATCATATAGAGAAATACCTCAAGGGTGTAGGCAAATTTGAAGCTGGAAGATTGGAGAAAATAAAAGAAAGACTCAGAAAAAACATGAGTGATTTTGCTCAAAATCAACAAGTAGATCAGAATAGATATGAACAGGAGATCTTGTATTATCTGGAAAAATTAGATATCAATGAAGAAAAAGTCAGATTAGCACAGCACTGCAATTACTTTTTTGAAGAATTAAAAACTGACGAAGTCCAGAAAGGGAGGAAATTGTCATTTATTGCGCAGGAGATTGGAAGAGAAATCAATACTATTGGTGCAAAAGCGCAAGATAGTGATATACAGCAGCTGGTAGTGATGATGAAAGATGAGCTCGAAAAATTAAAAGAACAATTAGCAAATATAATGTAATCACAATGCACAACCCTAAAGGTAAAATGTTTGTATTTACTGCTCCTTCTGGGGCAGGGAAAACAACTGTAGTAAGACATTTACTAGAGAAATATAAAGATTTTGGCTTCTCGGTGTCCGCTACTACAAGGCCGAGACGGGCAAACGAACAAAATGGTGTTGACTATTTTTTTCTTTCACAAGAAGAATTCAAAAAGAAGATTGACGATGGTGATTTTGTTGAATGGCAAGAGGTGTACGAAGGTCAGTTTTATGGTACTCTGAAATCAGAAATTGATAGATTGTGGAGCCAAGGAAAACATATTGTCTTCGATATAGACGTGAGAGGTGCAACAAACCTAAAAAAGTACTTTGATGACGTATGTTTATCGGTATTTATACGGCCACCTTCATTTGAAATACTACAACAAAGGCTTATAGATAGAAATACCGAAAGTGAAGAAACCTTACAAAAAAGGATTTCTAAAGCTATCAAAGAACTTGAGTACGAACCAAACTTTGATATAGTCCTAGTGAACGATGTATTGGATGTAACTTTGAGAGAGGCAGATATAATTGCTGAAACTTTTTTAAAAATAGTTCCTGCATGAGGTCAATAGAATACCAGATGGTTACAAATGGAATTAGTGTAAAAGTGACACCAAAATATGAAGACGCCCACTCAAAACCGTCTATTGGAAAATTTACCTTTTCTTATCATGTTGTGATTCAAAATTTGACTGCTGAACCTGTAAAACTACTGTCGAGGCACTGGTTTATCTATGACTCAAAACAAATACAAAGGGAGGTAGAAGGAGATGGTGTCGTCGGTCTTCAGCCAGTTATAAAATCAGGTGAAATATTTGAATACACTTCGTGGTGTCCTCTCCAAAGTGGTTTAGGTAAAATGCACGGACACTATAAATTTATAGAGATGTCCGATATGAGCCATAAGTTTCAAGTTGAAATACCCGAGTTTATACTGGTAGCTTCATTTGTGTTAAATTGAAAATAAAATCTTCCACGGGTAAAGTTTTTTAAATCCCCATTATTTTCTATTTTTACCATTCCAAATTTTACTTCACCAATAAGATTGTTATGCGATTCACATTTTTGTTTATCATTTTCCAATTGGTTTATCAGCATGGTATTTCACAAGACACCACTTGGGTCAATACCTTCAATTTTAACTCAAAAACAAGAGATACTGTCGTCTATTTTCCTGATGGAGATCATAATCAATATGAAAAAATATTGATGTATTATGGTATGAGGTGTAAAGGAGGATTGGTTTCTACTGGGACAGATAGAAATAAAGGTTGTGGCGAATGGGATTATAGTTGCAATACGAGTATCATTGACTCTAGTAGAACTGATTCCATCAGAAGATACCATCCTGACTATGTCATAAATGGTTTTAATGAAGATTTTTTTGCATATACTACACAACCGACATATTTTTATACACATTATATATTGGAAGATGTAAATCCTACGAATACAAACAACATTGTTAGAAAAGATGTAGGAGATCATTCAGAGTCTAAAGTTATCATAGACAAGCAGCATACATCTGGAAAATATTTTCTGTACTATACCAAAGAGCAAATTGGTTTGACAGGAAATACAAATTTATCAGGTTTAAGTTTTAATCATAATGGTAATGGAACCTTGGATTTTCTAAATATTAAAGTCTCACAAACCGATGCTGAAAATATAGACATTTCCTCAGTCCAAAGCCTTTCATTCTCAGAAGTAGTAAACAGGCACGTAACATTCAATGGCACAGGAAAAACAGATGTTTATTTTCACACACCTTTTTCTATTAATGCAAACATGGGTTTGGTATTTGAAATATCATTTGGATCCTCTATAGAGAAAATAGGTAATCTTGAAATTCTTGGCTCAGGTTATACTGACACAGGGTTAATTTCTGATGTAAATGACCACTATTTGAAATCTGGTGTAGGTAGTGTAGGAGATTTGTCTGTGGACGCAATTCAAAACGTTAAAAATGAAATAACCATTGCCTTTTGGGCAAATGGCGATGCAGAAAAACTACCTAACAATAATTCTATCTTATATGCAACAGATCAAGCCGGAAACAGACAAATAAATGTGCACCTACCATGGTCCAATAGCAAAATATATTGGGATTGTGGATATGCAGATGGTGGATATGATAGAGTCGAACGCACAGCAAATGCAGCCGATTTTAAAGGTAAATGGAGTTTTTGGACTTTCACTAAAAATATTACAACCGGATCTATGAAAATCTATTTAAATGGTAAAGTTTGGGCAACAGCGAATTCTAAAACTAAACCCATAGATATAAAAAAATTTGTTCTAGGATCCAATATCGAAGAAAATCTTCCTTACTTTGGTGGAATTGATGATTTCACTATTTGGGAAAAAGAGTTGACAGCTTCAGAAATCAATCAAATCATGTTTCAAAATCCTGCGAGTATTACCAACTTGAGTTCAGTATTATTGGCATACTATGATATGAATGATATCAGTTCAGGTTCATTACATGATAAATCCCCCCACAATGGTATCATGTCATTCAAAAATAAAGGATTTATAGCATCTGACAGGCCAAAAAATTTTTTCAAAACGTTCAGCTTTGATGTTAATAAACCGAACCTTACTTTGCTTACTGGTACTGCTAATATTACCAAATCAGACATAATAGTTAGAGATTCTACTATGAATTTCCCTTATGAAATTATTCCCTATTCTGTAGTTAATAATGACTTGATTCAAGGAACATCATTGTATTATTGGCTTGGTGGATTTCAAGATGTCTATGATGAAGATGGTAACGTTATAGATGAAGTCGAATTTCCTATTGAAGACATTTTGGAAATTTCAGAGCTTAGTTATTTTGTCTTCTCTCCGTCAAAATTCGAAATCATGTCATTTGTGACGCCCTATGGGATTGGATTAGACTTAGGGGCGGATGGAAAGACTTGGTTGTTTGATCTTACTGATTTTGGTCCGATACTTAAGGGCAATAAAAGATTAGTTATGGACAAAGGTGGCGAATATCAAGAAGAAATGAATCTCAGATTTGCTTTTATCAAAGGAACACCGTCTAGAAACGTAAAAGACATTCATCAAGTATGGCCTGTAAATTCCTATAATTATTCCGATATATTGAATAATCGTCAGTTGGAACCAAGAGAAATTACCGTGGAAAATGATGTACAAAATGCCAAAGTACGTGTGGTAACTACAGGTCATGGACAAGAAGGAGAATTCATTCCTCGTAGCCACTCTATCAATATCAATGGTGGAACATCAGAATTCGTATGGTCGCTATGGAAAGAATGCGCTGACAACCCCATCTATCCTCAAGGTGGCACGTGGGTTTATGATAGAGCCGGATGGTGTCCAGGTGCACCATCAGACCTACGCGAATTTGAAATTTCATCCCTTGTAGGAAATAAAAGTACATTTTCCATAGATTATGGCCTTAATACAGCATCAGGAGACAGTAGGTATATAGTGAACGCTCAGGTTGTAAAATATGGACCATACAACTTTAACCTTGATGCGGCAATAGAGACGATCTTATCACCTTCTACTCAAGTGGAATATCTCAGACAAAATCCTATCTGTAGCAACCCAGAAATTTTAGTAAAAAATCAAGGTGGTTCTCAGATATCTTCCATCCAATTCAGTTATGGAGTTGTTGGATTTGCGGAAAAGACTTTCACTTGGACAGGAAACTTGGAACCTCAATCAATTGAAAAAATCACATTACCAAGCATGGACTATGAGGCAATGTTGACTGGTAACCAATTTTTTGCAGAAATCAAAGGTATCAATAATAGCACTGATGAATATTCAAATAATAATAAAAAAATATCTCATATAGCACCTGTGCAGATTTTAGAAGATGGAATCATTGTAGCAATAAAAACCAATAGCAGACCCTTAGAAACCACTTGGAAGGTGATAAATGATCTTGGTCAAACCATAAAAACCAGTAGAAACAATATGCTGCCATTTACGGTCTATACAGATACAATCAAGGGATTGAGTGGGTGTTTTCAACTTATCTTTCAGGATAGCGATGAAGATGGGATTTCTTGGTGGGCCAATGGTGACGGTGATGGATATATCCGTTATAAATCCATTGACGGAAATTGGATTACTTTGAATCCTGATTTTGGAAAATATACAGGAATCAACTTTGTTTCTGGCATAAAAATCGGAACACAAGATTCCAATTTTAACAGTAAAATTTCAATTTCTCCTAATCCTGCTTACTTAGCAACTAGTGTTCATTGTATAGATCTGGTAGGAGAAACCAAAATAAAATTATATGACCAAAGTGGAAGGGTTCATTATGAAAATATTGTCCATCTCAATGGCACTGCATTTCAGAAGGATATCGATATTTCTTCTTTGATATCAGGATTTTACTATATTAATGTGACAAATAGCACACTTACAAAAACCCAAAAAATCATTAAATTGTAAATCAAATGCATGTCTGTTAAAGTAAAAGAAATAATAGATTACTTACATTCGATTGCACCTAATGAATTGCAAGAAAGCTATGATAATGCTGGACTCATAGTAGGTTCAGAAAATAATATTGTAAAGAAAGTCATGGTGTCTCTTGATACTACACCTGCTGTGATAGATGATGCAATAAAACAAGGATGCAATCTAGTTGTCTCCCATCATCCTATAGTTTTCAAAGGAATAAAACGATTTATTGATGGGTATTATGTGCATGACACTGTCATAAAAGCCATCAAGAATGACATTTCTATCTTTGCAATCCATACCAATCTAGACAATGTGTATTTGAATGGTGTTTCCACCAAAATGGCAGAGATTCTTGGGCTATCTGATGTAAAAATACTATTGCCTACCAATTATTATTCTTCTGAATTTTCTAATTCTTACGGTGCTGGAGCTATCGGTATATTGTCAAATCCAATAAAGCCGACATATTTTATTTCTCATGTGAAAGAAAAGTTTCAATTGCAGTGTTTGAAATACACTGATCTATGTCGTAATGCCATCACAAAAGTGGCTGTTTGTGGCGGAAGTGGCAGCTTTCTGATTCAAAGAGCTATTGATGTCGGAGCAGATGTATTGATCACATCAGATGTAAAATATCATGAATTTTTCGATGCAAATGGACAAATCATCATTTTAGATATTGGGCATTATGAAAGCGAAAAACATGTTATCCGCTTACTAGCTGATTTATTGAAATCTCAGTTTACACCTATTTCAATTTTGGAAACAAGTATCAATACGAATCCGGTAAGTTACTCAGCTTAAAAAGGCGGTTCGCTTCTTAGATGAATTGTCTTTGAAGTAACAGGATGTAAAAATGTGATCTCTGTTGCATGAAGGTAGAGTCTATCGCTCACAGAGCCGTATAAATCATCACCCTTTATTGGTGCATTTAGTCCTCGCTTGTCAGCACAATGCACCCTCAACTGGTGTGTTCGTCCCGTGATGGGAAATAAAAAAACCCGAATATAAGTTTTGTCTTCAGTATCCATTTCAATACGTGTTTGTGCTGTTTTTCCAAATTGAAAGCATACCAACTGTTTGGGTCTATTGTCAATATCCACCCTCAAAGGCAGATTAATGTCACCTGATTGTATAGAAGGTGTTTTTTCCAAAATTGCAGTATACATCTTTTTAATTTTTCTTTTAGAAAATTGATTTTGTAAATGTTGGTGAACATCTTTTGTCTTTGCCACCACCAAAATACCTGAAGTAGACATATCCAACCTATGCACGATCAATGGGCCTGATGCATGTGGATAAATTTTTTTAAGAATCGTCAATACGGAATGTTGGGTGTCCTTTCCGGGCACTGTCAGAAAGTTGGCAGGCTTATTTATCACCAATATATATGGATCTTCCCAAATAACATCCAGTGATGTAAGATTGTCATCAATTTTTAATGGATTTTTCGCAACATTGAACCCATCCAACATATGGCTAAGTATAGGCTTGCATTTGCCTGTGCATGCTGGATAAAAATTGTTGTGGACTCTTATCTCAGAATCAGGTGATTTCCCCCACCAAAACTCAGCCATTGTGATTGGAGTCAGTCGGTTTTTAAATGCATATTGTAGTAATTTTGGTGCGGTACATTCTCCAGAACCACTAGGAGGAATGATTTTTCTTCCATTCACAAAAATATCTATCAAGTTTTTACTCTCACCTTTGACATTTAGAAAATTGTATGATTCGAATAATTTGTTTTGCAGTTTAACAGATCTATCTTTCCTTTCCTTTTTTAGCTTATCTAACACAACTTCTACAGGTTGAAGTTGTGACTCTATCTGAGTAAGGATGTTGTTCCAATGTTTTTTTCTGTCTTTCAATATATAATGATCATGAATACTTTCATTATTCAATCGGGATTCCATTTCCTTAGAAAAATCTCTTGAAAGTCTGATTTGTTTCCTTAATTCTTTATTGATTTTATGTGTTGATTTTAGTCCTTCTATTTCATTTTCAAAGTCATTTCTTGCACGTTTGAGCTGATCAGTCAAAGTGATGTATCTTTGTGAATCTTCCAGATTATGGATTTCCTTATTGATCTTTGTGATAACTTGTTCTTCTTGAATGTAGTATTCGGCCGGATCTAAGGTATCAAAAATTGGTGGAACCCATCCCTCCACGATATTACCAACATCCAGTTTTCCTGAAAATGCAGCAAGAAATCCAAGTTTACCCTCTTGATTTCTTACTACTAAAACTCCTATCATTTTGCCCAATCCTGATGCTGAATTGAATTTACCAAAATCATGTTGATTTTCTAAAGAAGGAAGAAGGTGTTTTTTTGTCTCTTCAACTGCTATTTTAGCTAGTTCATCTGGAATATAATGAAATGGGTATGGAAAATCAGTAGGAATATCAGGCAATAGGACAGTTGAAAAAGTATGCATCATTTGCAATCATTTCTGGGCTAATTCTCTCAATTTTCTTCCTTCTACAAGGTATACTATCAAAATATAAAGAACCAAAATCAAAATATTTATAAGTAATTGACCTCTAAAAATATAAAAACTAATAAAACTGAATATGGAAGCCAATGCTATAAAGCCCACTGCTCCAATGACATTGTAAGGGACCGGAAAAAATTTCCTACTAAGAACATATGAGATAATTGCCATTGCACCATAGGTGAATAATGTAGCATATGCGCCACCAATGTAACCCAATCTTGGTACAAAAAACATAAGTGTAATAATAGTTAAAAAAGCCCCAAAAATACTGATAAACATTCCAAAAACTGTCTTGTTAGTGAGTTTATACCATATAGATAGATTAAGATAAATTCCAGAAAATAAATTGGCTAATAAGATGATGGGTACAATCATTAATCCTTGTTTATAAATGTCTTGTCGTAATAAAATTGCAGCAATGATATCTATAAAGACTACCACACCAAGCATCAAAATGGTACCAAGAACAATAAACCAATGCATGACCGTTTTATACTTAAGTTTTGCATCCAAATCTTTTGAGACATTGAAGAAAAATGGTTCAGCCCCTAATCGAAAGGCCATAATATACAAAGTCATAAATACGCCTAACCTATAGGAAGCCGAATAAATACCATTCAGATCATCACCCAAAACCTTGGATATATACAATTTGTCGTAGTTCTCATTGATAATATAAGCAAATCCAGCTATCATGATCGGAATACCATATTCAAGCATTTTTTGTGCTGTTATTTTGTCAAATTTCCACGAAATCGATCTGAACTCACTTAGTAACAAGACCAAGGTGATAGTACTGGCAACAAAATTTGCGAATATGATATGAAAAATTCCTGGTTTATATCCAGTATGAAAGTAAGAAGATAGATTAAAATCTATTTGTATTTTTGGCAAAAATAGCAGAAATAGGCATGTGAGGATAAAATAAACCAATGTATTTAACACTTTTATAATCATAAATTTCCATGGTCTTTGTGTCACCCTGATCAAAGCAAAAGGAATGATGACCCATGCATCCAAAATCGTGGTTAGTATTAAAATTTTTATGATTATAGAGTCATCAAAACCTGAAATACCTGTAAAGTAATCACCAAAAACAAACCCGATCAGACCAAAAATTACAGTATTGATGAGAATAATACATACAGCATTACTTATGATGCTATCCTTATTTTCTTCTGATGTATAAAATCTGAAGAAAGTAGTTTCCATCCCCATTGATAGTACTACATTGATAAAAGCAGCATAAATAAACCAGTTTGTTTGATGTGAAAAATGGGTTGTATTTAATGCAACTGTAAATACGGCTGTAAGTATAAACGTAATAACACGTGGAAGCACAGCTGCCAAGCCATATACCACTGTATTTGAAATAAATTTTTTGTAATTGGTCAATGAATTTGAAATTTCGAAGCAAATTTAACTCATTTATACAAATTGGACATATGCACTAAATTAAAAATATTTCAATATCAAGGTGTTAACTAAAACATCCTTTTAAAAATTATCAAAATTGTAGGTAATAATTTTATCACTATATTTCAGAAATTATACTTAATTTTACACTTTAATATCAAAATTGTATCAATAATGGGGATTTTTAGTTCATTAAAAAAACTTTTTTTTACTACTGAATCTGTTGCTAAGTCAGCAGTTGAAAAATCTGTAGAATTTACGAAGGAAAAGGCGGAAACTGCTTGGGAAAAAACTAAAGACCTAGCAGATGATGCAAAAATGATTGCTGAGAAGAAATTAGAAGATGTAAAAGATGTTGCTATAGATGCAAAAGAAAAATTAGGTGAGATAGCTGACAAAACTGGAGATTTAGCAGAATCAGCTTGGGAAAAAACCAAAGACCTAGCAGATGATGCAAAAGTGAAAGCAGAAGGATTGGCTGAAAAAGCCAGTGAAAAGCTAACTGAAATGAAAGATAAAGTGGAAGATATTGCTGAAGACTCCGCCTCTTACCTGTCTAATAAATTTGAAGACATAAAACAAGAGTCTTCAAAAATGTATGAAGCACAGTCAGAAAAAGTAGAATCTCTATCCAAAAATTTGGCAGATAAAGCAGAAAATGCCTTCGATGCGACCAAAACTTCCGTTGCTAATATAGGGAGTGGTATAAAAGAAAACTCAGAGTCAGTTTTGGACAAAGCTGCTGGTTATTTTGACAAAGCCAAATCCGCAGCTGGTGACGCTATAGATAAAGTTGCTGAAAGTGAATTTGTGCAAAAAGCGGGTGAATTTACAGAAAAAACAGGAGCAAAGGTTGTTGAAGCATCAGATTCTGCTTGGAATTCTATTGATAAAGCCAAAGATTCTGTAGCTGAAAAAGCGGGTGAAATAGCTAGTAAGATTGGACATAAGTTTGATGAAACTGTAGACAAAGCTGAGAAATTCTTAGCTGAAGAAGATGCAAAACCTAAAAAAGAGTTTGCAGATGAGACCTTGACGACAGGCCCATCACTGATAGAAGGTAAAGACGATTTCTTTTCAAAAGCTAGTGCTTATGCTGATGGAAATTATGACGCATTTAGTGAAGGAAAGATTACCATCTCAAAGACATCATTAGAAGGTACAAAACCAGTAGCAAAAGCAGGAGGTCAAGATGATAATGATGGAGATGGAAATGAATTGATCGATGATGCAATAATCGTGGATAACTCTTAATATTTACAACTTGGAAGATTAAAACAAATTTTAATAAATGTCACCACTTATTGTCAACGGTAAAACTGAAAAGGAGCTCATCAAGGCTTGCTTGAAGGGAGATCGTAATGCACAAAGGGACATTTTTAATTTGTATTCCTCCAAAATGTTGGCAGTCAGTTATAGATATGCCAAGGATAAACTAGAAGCCGAAGACATACTTCAAGATGCTTTTATCAAAGTTTTTACCAATTTAAAAGATTTTGAATTCAAAGGTTCATTTGAAGGATGGGTACGCAGAATAGTAGTGAATACAGCTATTAGATTTAACCTAAAAAGATATCCGGCGTTAGATGAAGTCAATGTGGACAAAATCATAGAGGAATATGAAGATCCTGAAGTATTCATTAATCTTGCTGAAGAAGAATTGTTACAACTCATTAAGGAATTGCCAGATGGATATAAAATGGTTTTCAACTTATATGCCATTGAAGGATTTTCACATAAAGAAATATCAGAATTGTGTCGAATTGAAGAGTCAACGTCTCGATCGCAGTTGGTAAAAGCGCGCAAAATTTTACAACAAAAAGTCAAAAATTTATTGTTCTTAGCAGTATGAGTGAATTAGATAAAATATTTAAAGGAAAATTAGAACACCACCATGTATCAGTTCCATCGGATATGTGGGATAGAATTGAGTCTAATCTATACCCAAAGAAAGATAATAAATCAAGATACCTGATTGGAATACTACTATTTTCTGCTATTATTTCAGGCATCTTTTTGTACAAGTATTTTACAGATTCTAATTCAACTATTCCCTCACAAATCACAACTGCACAAAATTTTGCAATTTCTGAAGATTCAAAACAAATTTCATCTTTTAATGACATAAATAATAATTTTCATGAAAGCCCTAACATCCAAGTCATTTCTGAGAATATTACATTAAAAAATTACCCGAAAAAAGTAAAAACGAAAGATTCTTCCCTTAAGAAAATTGAAGCACACCAACAAACCTTGGTCGAAAGCCACGATTCTAATCCCTTTTTAACGCTTTTGCAAAGAAACCTTGAACAAGTCGAAGGAGCAAGTTCGATAGAGACGCCAATTAAAAATGAAATTGCGACCACTGAATTTTCTGAATCTTTTAAACAAATCAATACGTCACCCTTTTCCATTGCAAATCTAGAACCAGTAACATTCAAATTACCTGTGGATAGAGAAAACTTAAACTTACCTCTTTTCAAAAAAGTGGAAGTCAAGCCTTGTCCTTTTGGAGAAACTGACAAATTTAGGAGAGTTGATGTCTATTTTTCACCAGAATATGCCATAAGAGACCTTGAATCTCATCAAGATGCCGATGACTATCTGAAGATGCGTAAATCGACTGAAAGCGCAAATATGTCCTATTCATTAGGAGTGCGATTAGGGTATAGTATCGGATATCGTTGGAATTTAATGACGGGATTGAATTTTACAAAAATTAATGAGAGTTTTGAATATGTTGACCCTGAATCCGTCTCTACTCGCATTATTATCACTAAAGATTATACTATTGTAAATGGTATAAAAGTAGATAGTGTAGTGAGAGAAGAAGTTGTTGAGATACCTGGTACAGAAAAAATGTATATCAATAACAGTTATAAAACTCTAGACCTGCCTATCATGGCAAGATATATTATTGCAGCTCCAGGAAGATATAGCGTTTCTGCTATTGGAGGCGCTATGATTAATCTTGCTTTCACTACTAAAGGAAAAATTATTTCTCCTTATACCAATAGTCCAGATGATATTTCTACAGGGACTTCATTTGCTCAGAATACCTATAAAACAAATATAGGAGCAACATTGGTAGGTGGCATTAGCTTCGCCTATTTTCTTTCACCATCTTTGGATATTCTGCTAGAACCTACGGTAAAATTCCAACCTACTTTCTTAAATTATTCTGATTTTCCTGTCCGCCAACGATATACAAATGTTGGTTTGGCCGCTGGTTTTAGGTTTAGATTTTAAAAGAATATCCAAAAAGTCAAAATTTATTTTCATAGCGGGCAGCGTTTTACCCATTTCATGTCTCTTTATAATATTAAGGAGTATATGTAAGTCAAGTTTATGTTGCGAATTTTCATTTTTCTAATTTTTGTCTTTTTGATATCATGTCAGAAAGACTCAATTATTTTTATTCCAGATCAAACACAGGATATAAATCAGGAAGTAGTTTTTAGTAAAATTTTAGGTCAAAAAGCAGTTTATACTATTCCAAAACTGGATGGTAAGTACCTATCCATTTCAAACTATTTGATAAAATTGGATTCAAATACACTTGTAGATGACTCTGGTAAAACGATTAATTCTAATGTCAGAATCGAATTTAACGATGCTAAACAAGATAAACTAAATTTAATTCACTCCAAAGCTGTAATTGTTGATGGAGAGGCACTCAACATTTCGCATTATTTTACTATCAGTTTTTCTAGTTTAGAGGGAAATTTAAAAATTGTAAAACCCATTACTATTTTCATTTTAACCAATACTGATGGTACTCAAGAAGACGAATTTTATACATATAACGTGAATGAAAAAGTTTGGAAAAATGGTGTAGATCAAAATAACATTGATTTTGGACATTGGGATCTAGAGAATGATGAGTCTCAATTAGAATATACAGCTTATAGAATATTGTTAAATAGCAGCAATACCAAAGCTTTCTGCGTAGCGAAGCCTACAAAAATGGACCCTACGACACATAAAATTAAATGTACTTTACCTTCCGAATACAATCATAAAAACACTTTAGCATATTTTGTAAGTAATGATAGTGCCACAGCCTTCCCTTTGACTTATGACAAAACTCTTGGACAATTTACCTCACTAGAACTCAAAATTAATCCCAAGTTAGTAGGAGATATTGTGATTTTTTCTGATCTAGGCAATGATTTTTACTATTTTGGCACGACAAATGCAGTGATAGCTGATGATAAAGTTTATGATATTATACCAAAAACATTTTCAAATGAAGATATAAGGGCTAAAATGTTAGCGCTATAATTAGAAAAGTACTTGTAGTATTTTTTTTTTCGTAAATGGGAACCGCCTGTCTGAAAAATCAGACAGGCTTTTTTATTTGACATAATGGGTGGAATGTTTTAAGGAATTAGTAAATTTGTATCTTTTCAAAATCATTCAAATAAAACCATGTCAAAAAATTTAGGTGAATTATCAGGAAGGCAAGGATTGAATAATAGTTTGTTCGAAAAAATTGGAATTATCTCTGAAAAAGAACCATCGATTGAAGATTTTGAAAAATTAGCGCGTGAATTCAAAATGGGTACTGCAAATGTATATGGCGCTAGTACTTTTTACGATTTTACAAAAGCATCAAATCAGGGAAAGAAGGCTTATATCTGTAATGGATCTGCGTGTTTAACTGCTGGAACTCAGGGTAAAACAAAAGAATTTCTTTTAAAACATTTTAATGAGAATGAAATAGGAGAAATGTGCTGCCTTGGCCGTTGTTATGAGAATAATGCTTATCAAATCAATGGCTTCAATTATTCGGGTCCAGATAGTTTAAAGAATGAAACCTTCGATGGTCGGAGTTCTAACCTATCTTACTTTGTGAAAGCATTGGGAACAAATATTTTGACATCATCTACTTTAGGTGATTTGAAATCTATAAAAGAATATATCACCGACTTATTGAATGAAAAAAGTGACATTTTATTGGAAAATGTCAAAAAATCAAATGTAAGAGGCAGAGGTGGAGCAGGTTTTCCTATGCATATCAAGTTGGAAAGTTTTAAAAATGCATTGAGCAAGGATGGAAATAAGTTTGTAGTTTGTAATGCAGATGAAGGAGATCCAGGCGCATTTAGTGATAGATATTTACTTGAATATCAACCTTATAAAGTGCTATTTGGAATGATGATGGCTGGATATATTGCAGGAGCCAATTGGGGTGTGCTTTATATCCGTGCTGAATATCCAGAATGTATTGCTACTATTCAAAAATGTATTGATGATTTGACTAAAGATGGTTTTATCGGATCTCATATTTTAAATACCAATTTTTCTTTTTATTTTAAAATCATTGCTGCAAAGGGAGCATACATTTGTGGCGAAGAAACAGCATTAATTTCTTCTATCGAAGGCCAGAGACCTGAAGTTCGGGTAAGACCGCCTTATCCTGTACAAGAAGGCTTATTCAATAAACCGACCTTAGTACAAAATGTAGAAACTTTGGCCTGTCTTCCGTTTATTTTCAAAAATGGCGGTGACGCTTTTGCTGATGTTGGTACTGAGCGTTCTAAAGGCACCAAATTGGTTTCTTTAGACGGACACGTAGTAAACTCTGGTATGTATGAGGTGGATATGGGAACATCTCTATCTACTCTTATATTTGATATAGCTCAAGGATTTAAAAGTCCTGTAAAAGCACTACATATTGGTGGACCTTTAGGTGGCCTGGTGCCAATTGAAAAAATAAATGACCTGACGATAGACTTTGAATCTTTTTCAGAGCAAGGTTTTTTATTAGGCCATGCTTCAGTGGTTTGTATTCCCTCAGAATTTCCGTTGATACAATATCTTGCACATCTTTTTGAATTTACAGCCCATGAGAGTTGTGGAAAGTGTTTTCCTTGTCGATTAGGTTCAGTCAGAGGTGCTGAGTTATTACACAAAGCACAACATGATACTTATCAAATTGACCCTGAACTTTTCTATGATCTTATAAATACTATGGAGAAAGGCTCTCTTTGCGCTCTAGGTGGAGGATTGCCATTGCCGATCAAAAATGCGCTACATTATTTTAAATCAGAATTAAGTTCTTTTTTCTCAAATCCATTATGAAACCGCCTTATTGAATACAGCAGCAAAATTATAAACATCTTCAAAAGTGTTATAAAGAGGTGCTGGTGCAATACGTATGACATCTGGCTCACGCCAATCAGCTATAATTCCTACATCTATCAATGAATTGAAAATGCTTTTATCTTTCGCTTTCATCTGAAGAGATATCTGACAACCTCTTTCATCTGGATTCATAGGAGTAATGATCCTATAAGCATCAGAAGTTGGATTGATCAATTCAAGGCAATATTGAGTGAGGTTCAGGGATTTTTCTCTGAGTTTTGACATAGTAGCTCTAGAGAAGATATTCAGAGATGACCTTATTGCAGCCATCGAAAGTATGGGAGGATTACTCAATTGCCATCCCTCAGCCGATGGAATAGGTTCAAATTCTGGCCCCATCAAAAAACGTACACTTTTGTCATGTCCCCACCATCCTGCAAATCTTGGAATAGTGGCATCTTGATGGAATCTTTCATGAATGAAGCATCCAGAGAGACTTCCGGGACCAGAATTAAGATATTTATAGGTACACCACACAGCAAAATCTACTTTGTCTTCATGCAACTGTAATGGGACATTGCCTGCCGCATGTGCCAAATCTAAACCTACCAGACAACCATGTGCATGACCTAATTCTGTAATAAATGGAATATCATAAAACTGGCCAGTATAATAATTGACTCCACCTAACAACACTAATGCTATCTCTTCTCCTGATGTGTTAAACACATTTTTTATAGTTTCTTTGGAGACATAATCTGTTCCTGGATCAGGACTCAATTCAATCATCGAATCCTCGCTATAGCCATGGATCTTAAGTTGGCTTATGATAGCATATCTGTCCGAAGGAAATAAATTATAGTCCACAAGAATTTTATACCGCTTCGATGTAGGTCTATAAAAACTTACCATCATCAAATGTAAGTTTACTGTAAGGCTATTCATGACCACTACTTCACTTTGCTTAGCACCCACGATATTCGCCATTTGTTCTGTGAGAAATTCATGATATGGTAGCCAAGGATTTTTAGCGTGTAGATGACCTTCCACTCCAAGGTTTTTCCAATCATCCAATTCCTGTATTACATACTCCTGAGTTTGTTTTGGCATTAAACCCAAACTATTTCCACATAGGTAAATAGAATCCTTATAGTTAATTTGAGGTATATGAAATAATGATCTATAAATTGAAAGCTGATTTTGTGAATCCAAGGTTTTTGCGTGGTCGGAGAAAGACATGTAAATTATATTATTTAAGACAAAAGTACTATTCTCATCAGTAATCTTCAAAGCAGTTAAGAAAAATCTAGAATATTATTGCCAAATGTGCTTTGACTCCAATTTTATATGCTCTCCATAGAAGTTTTTGGCAGTAACTTCAAACGACTCCGTATAATCAGAAACATAAAAGTGCTCTTCAGATTTTCCTTCTGTTTTCAATAAGTTTTCCGATTGAAGTACCTTGAAAACATTACGTGCTACTACATCAGTGGAATCTAATACAGCTACTTTTCCATTATAAAAATTTTGGATTTCATCTTTGATGAGCGGATAGTGCGTACATGCTAGCAATAAGGCATCTATTTCTTGGATATCCGGATGTGAGAGATAGTTTTCAATGACAGAAGAACTAATATTTCCAGAAAAAAATCCTTCTTCTATCATTGGGGCAAGTAGTGGTGTAGCAAGTTGTTTCACCTTCAATTTTTGGTCAAAATTCTTTAATTTTTTGACATAAATAGATGAGTTTATTGTCGCCTTAGTGGCAATGACTCCTACACTTTGATAACCAGATTCAATGACAGATTGGACCAATGGATCTACAACATTTACAAAAAGGGCTTTCTCTTCAAAAAAATCTAACAATATATCATATGCTGCTGAAGAAGCAGAGTTACATGCTATGACTATCAGTTTACAATTTTGCTCTAATAAAAACTTACAAATTCTTATAGAATAATATCGAATAGCATCAGCAGACTTATCACCATAGGGAAGGTGTATGGTGTCACCATAATAAATAATCGATTCGTTTGGAAGGAAATGACGAATGGCATTGGCAACTGTAAGTCCGCCAATGCCACTGTCAAAAATACCAATTGGCTGATTTGCCTTATTGGACATATTTTGTATTTTTTAGAGGGTAATACCCAGTTTTGCTGCTACTGATTTTGTAACATCTGTAGAAGGGTCAGCATATAAAACTGTGCCCATAGCCGAATCGAATATGTATAAATATCCCATCTCTTTTGCCACATCTTTTATGGCTTGGTTTACTTTTTGTTCGATCGGACCCAACAACTCAGTGCTTTTATCTATAACTTGTTGCTGGCTGGTCTGTTCAAATTTTACAATACTTTCCTCTTCAGTTTTCAAAGCCGCCGCTTGTTTTTCGATCTCAATAGGTGCCAATTCACCGCTTTGCTGTTTGCGCTGTAACTCCTGATATTTTGCCTGTAGAGTTTGAATCATTTCCTGGCCTTTTTTTGTTATCATACTCTTCATATCTTCGATATCAGAGTTTGCCTGTTTTACCTCTGGCATTGCTGTCATGATTTCTTGTGAATTCAAGTATCCTATTTTCTGAGCATCTACCTGAAAAGTCATCAAGAAAATAAAAGCAAATAAAAAGCTAAATTTATTCATGTGTAATAAAATGGTTTATGGTTTTGTTTAAAAAATATTATTTAATACCCAATCTTCTTTTGATATCTCCAGTTTTGTCATATTCCGGATTTGTAAAAAGTAATCCAGTAGAACCACTCTTATCAAAAATAAGATCTATCGCTTTTTCGGAAGCATAATTTTCTATTGCTGCAAATACTTTATCCTGTAGAGGAGAAACTAATTCTTGTCTCTTCATGAATAGTTCCCCTTCAGGCCCAAATTTTTGCTTTTGCAATTCTCTTACTTGACCTTCCATCTTCATAATTTCATCTTCTCTCTTCATTTTATCCTCTGGAGAAAGTAAGACCTGCTCAGCTTGGAGTTTATTATAAAGACTTTTGACTTTGTCAAATTCCTGTTGGACTTGTTGTTGCCATTCAGCAGAAAATCTATCCAAAGTAGATTGTGCTTCTTCATATTCAGGCATTGCTGCTAACACATCATTGATGTCGACAATGGCGATTTTTTGAGCGGATGCACTAAACAAAACTCCAAAGACAAACATTAAAACATTAAATATTCTTCTTGTATTCATTATGCTATTTTTTTAAAAGTGACAAAATTACTATTTTATAAACCAATTGATTAATTTATAGACATTTAATACAAATTAAAAGTTACAAATACCATAACTAAAAAGATTCACAAAATATTGTAATTTGTTGTAAATGAATTATATATACCTTTGCATATAGACGATTCAAGAAGTTTTTTTAACTATTGTTTAACCAATAAATATTCTCTATTTCATGAAAATTTTAAAGCACATTCATCTTTTGCTTTTCGAAAATCAATAGGCTAAACAATTCGACATATCAATTGTATGATTAAAACACCACATCCAAAATTTAATGACGTCAAAATTATTTTCGTTTTTACTTTATCTTCCTTCCAAAATTTGGTTGTGGTTCAGCATTGTTTGGACAATTTTGCTTCTCACTTTATCTCTCATTTCAGTGCGGCAGGCTGCTAGATTTAGTATTGATGTGATTGGCTTTGATAAACTCGGTCATTTTGTATTTTACACCGTTTTGACCTTATCTTGGCTTATGACATTTAAGGAAAAAAAGCAAATCAGATATGTAATCATTGGGTCAATCATTTCTTTTGGGATACTTATAGAAATATTGCAACTAAAGATGGGTGTAGGTCGAGCATTTGAATATTTTGATATGCTGGCAAATATTATTGGTACCTTATGTGGAATAGTGATTTTTTATAATTTGAATAAATATAGAAATATCGCTGATTAGGTATACACCAGTGATACAAAAACTGCATCTTTTAGATATGTCTCAACAGTTTGGGATATTGTTTGGCCAGATGATCTACTGAATTGCTTTGTATTGGAGTTTTTGTAACTGTATGTGAATTCCTTTCATTTGAGACAGGTAAATAATATCCAATTAATAGAATTTATAACCTTAGTGCATGTTAGATCTATTCGAAATTTCCATTTCAGGCTTGATAGCTATTTGTGTTGCTGTTATCCTATTGACAAATGCCATTATTTATTATTTCAAATTTACATATAGCAGATATAAAATAGATAGTTTAAAATCAAAAAACTACCATAAATTCACCACCGCAACATCTCGATCCAAATTTAGAGAGGTAGATACTTTCAAAAATACTGGAAGTTATTTCAACTATGGGTTGACTATTTCCGTATTCTTAGCGTTGGTATTTATGGGATACACTTCTGTGGATCATGAGACCAAAATAGAAGTTAAAAAAATACAAGAATTTGAAGAAATAGAAGTCACAATACCAAGGGTGCCACTTCCTCCATCACCGCCACCGCCACCCATGATAGAAAGTGTAATTGATACGAAGGAAATAATTGAAAATGTATCTTTTGTAAGCCAAGATATTACTTCAAATGATAAAATAAATCAAACTAAAGTGGAACAAACCGGATTACACCCAATTGTACCGCCGCCACCACCTGTGCCTAAGGATAATACTGATGATGTAGATAGAATTTTTCGTAAAGTAGAACAAATGCCTAGATTTCCAGGATGCGATGATCAGGGAACTGAAGAAGAAATGGTCGAATGTTCAACAACCAAATTATTAAGATATATTTATGAACACATCATCTATCCAGAAGTAGCCAAATCTAATAGAATAGAAGGTCAAGTAGTCTTACAATTTGTTGTGGATAAAAATGGAATAATCAGAGACACAAAAATTATGAGAGATATTGGTGGTGGTTGCGCTCAAGTGGTTGAAAAAGCAATCTTAGATATGAATAATCTTCCTGAAAGATGGACGCCAGGAAAACAATTGGGTAGACCAGTAAAAGTACTCTACACACTACCTGTGAAGTTCAAATTAGAATAATTTCATCATCTTTTTCCATTATTTCGCACACCATAACAGAAAAATGAGCATCATTAAAATAATTTCCATAATGATGGGAATCATAAAAAAGAAAATCACACAAGAATAAACAAATAAATTTGGTAATGATTTTTTGAAAAAGTTTTTCCAATTAATTGTTTGGTATTTTGAGAGAATTCTTGCAACTTTACCTTTTTAATTAGAGACCAACATAATTGAATCCAAAAAATTGAATCATATATTGGTCTTTCAACATTTAAAAAAATTTATTAATTAACGCCTTATGTTTAGAGAATTAGAAATTTCGTCCACAGGTATAATGATTGTTGTCATGGCGATAACACTCATAACTATTGGTTTGATCATTTTCTTCAAGCGTAAGTACAGCTCCTATACCGTAGAAGATTTAAGAGAGACAAACAAAGATGTCAAAACAACCTCCGCTAGCACGAGAGTAAAATTTCCGGAAGTGGACATTTTTAAAAATTCAAGTAGCTATTTTAATTATGGAATGGCGGCATCTATGCTTCTAGCTTTGGTTTTCATGGGATGGACAACTTATGAGAAGAAAATAAAAGTAGACCTGAGTGATCTAGTCTTGGAAGAAGAGATCGAAGTAGAGGTACCAAGAACGGCAGAGCCACCACCACCGCCACCACCACCACCACCACCAGTGATTCAGGAAGTTCCTGATACCGAAGTGATAGAGGAAGAAGTGAAATTTGAAAGTCAAGAGATCACCACGGAAACACAAGTGGAGGCACCGAAAGAGGAGAAAAAAGCAGCTCCGCCACCGCCACCACCACCGCCACCGAAGAAACAGGAAGAAGAAGAGATATTCAAAGTGGTAGAACAAATGCCACGATTCCCTGGATGTGAAGATAAAGGCACAGATAAGGAGAAAGATGATTGTGCCAAAGGTAAAATGCTGGAATATATTTATAAAAATCTCAAATATCCAGCAATAGCAAGAGAAAATGGCGTTGAAGGGCAAGTAGTTATCCAGTTTGTTGTAGACCGCCAAGGTAAAATATCTGAAGCAAAGATTGTAAGAGATATTGGAGCCGGTTGTGGGGCAGCAGCAGAATCAGTTGTGTTAGGGATGAACGACCTGCCACAAAAATGGACACCAGGTAAGCAGAGAGGTAGACCCGTAAAAGTACTTTATACCCTGCCTGTGAAATTTAAGTTGGAAGGATAAAACATTCTAAATAAAACCTAAAGGGCTAGAATTCAATAAAATTTTAGCCCTTTTTATATACAAAGTGTGATGAAATCAAAATAAAGTATTACCTTTGCATTCCTTTTTAAAAACAATAAAATTTTAAACATCATTATATGTTAATAATCCATGTAAAAGATGATGAATCGATAGACAGAGCTCTTAAAAGATATAAGAGAAAATTTCAGTCTGTAGGTCTTGTTAAAGAACTTCGTAACAGAAAACATTTTGTGAAGCCTTCTGTAGAAAGAAGAAATGAGATTTTATCTGCTGCGTACAGACAAGAAAAATTCGGAGACCAAGGGTAAAACCTTTTTTTCCAAAATATACAAAAAGTAGCTTTATATGAATGACTATTCATATAAAGCTATTTTATTTTAGTCATTTGGGGTACAAATAATGATTTTATGAGACCATTTTAAATTTTTTCGTCTAAAAAATCAAAAATATTATACATGATTGTTATAATAGAGTCCGCCCACGACATGCAAGAATTTGTCAATAGAATTAAAAAGGAAAATAAGACTATTGGCTTCGTTCCGACCATGGGAGCATTGCACAAGGGACATGTGAAACTGGTAAGAGAATCAAAGAAATTAGCAGATTTTACTATAGTTTCTATTTTTGTCAATCCCACTCAATTTAACAATAAAGCGGATTTAGAAAAGTATCCACGACAACTATTGAAAGATCTAGAATTACTATTTCCACCTAAAGTTGATGTAGTGTTTGCACCTACTCAGGAAGAAATGTATCCTAATGGTTTAGACCATGGAAATGAATGGGATTTGGGAGGTATTGATCAACCAATGGAAGGCCAATTCAGACCAGGACATTTCAAAGGAGTGGCTCAAGTTGTAAAAAGACTTTTAGATATTGTAACTCCGGATTTTCTGTTTATGGGGCTTAAAGACTTCCAACAAGTTGCTGTGGTCTCCCATCTGATTAAATCAAACAATATACCGACACAATTGATCAGTGTTCCCACGCTAAGGAGTAAAAGTGGGTTGGCTCTTTCTTCCAGAAATGCCAGATTATCAACTGAAGGATTAGCAAAAGCATCCATGATTTATAAGGCTTTAATGAGTATAAAGAGGAATATTGACAAGAAACCACTTGATATCTTGGTCAAAAAGGCTTTGGAAAAATTGGATGCTAATGGTTTTAAAACAGAATACCTACAAGTAGTTGATGGCCACACCTTAAAGCAAGTGAACCATTTAGATATGACTGACTATGCAGTGGTCTGTATAGCGACATGGCTGGAAGATGTAAGACTAATAGATAATATCATCCTGAAAGATTCCTAGTCTAGTTGGTTTAACAACCAGGTTTTATCAGCAATCTGTTTTTCATTATTTATAAGATTTTTTAAAGCATCATATTCTTTTCTGTCATAAGGATTTAATGCCAAAAGTTTTTTTGTAAATTTGATAAGATTGGCGTAATTCACCTTATGATATCCGATGATTTTTTTGCGCGTCAAGTAAGCTTGCATAGCATCAAGATGCGAGTCAAGTGCTCGGAAAGATTTTGTTTCATAATAAATTTTGAGCAAAACAGATTTTGCAAAGAGATTAGAAAGGTGATCATCAAAATCTATCTGCTGTAATAAGACCAATGCTTCATCATACTTTTTGGTAGCATAGAGAATATTGGCCATATTGAAATTATAAGCGCTGGTTTTATCATCTTCTCTCAATAAATGAATATAATCGTTGCTGATTTTAATAGCATCATCAAATTTTCCTAGTCGAATAGCCAATGTATTGATATTTCTATATGTGTTCTTAGATAAGTTTCCATTTTGTAATAAGAGGTTTTTACTTAGTGCAATAGTATAATAATCCAGAATAATATACCCAAAATCAAGCAAGCCATTATTGTATTTTCTGATGCAGTAATTGATGGCAAACAGATAGAAAGACTTCACTTCTTCAAAAGGAAATGCATCCTTATGATTTTCCAAAGCTAAAGCATATTTTTCAAACCATGTAAGTTCATTTGGCTCTGAAATCATTTTGAAAACATAATAATACAAGGAAATACAAGGATAGTCAAGGTATTGATTTTCAATGATATAGTTTTCCAATTCTTGAAATAGTCCATATTCAATGCTTTTAGAAATCAATGATGTCTGTGATGCTATAGTTGTCAATTGAAGTAACTTCTGACCTATGATAGATATATCTTTATACAGAAATATATCATCCACATCAGCATTGTCAAATCGGTTCAGTAGTTGGTCAAATTGCCATTTTTCGAAAAGTATCTCAGTGTATAATGCATAATAATCAGCATTTTTATATGTGTCTGTCGATAGAGATTGCGTTATGGTTTTATAGTATTCTGTGAATAGTTTCTGTGATTCAGCTTTTCTATAATGAGATAATAGTTTTTTATACTGGTATTGTCGGTCTTCAGATGCAGATTTGAGTATAATATATTTTTCAGCCATTTTCACTAGATCAGACATAAGGAGTCTGTCTTGAATAGAGAATGTAGATGCTTTAGAAAAGTCAGATTGGAGAAAAGTCTCAAGATATTTTTGGTGTTTAGATTTACCTCCAAGAAGAGATGATGTAATCAAAAGTGAAAAATCTGAAATCTCTTTGGGATTTAATGTGTCTAAAATACACTGTAATTTGGGTTTCATGTATACAAATTATCAATAAAAAAATTGTATTATTTTGATATTCAAGTAAATAGTAATTGACTATTATTACAAAAATACTACAAATGTAAAAAATTGTTTTTTATTTGATGTGTATATATTCTGATATTTGTATCGTTTTTAGTTCATGATACAATAATGGGGTTTTGTATGAAGACATGGATGGTTTCATTATTCTTTCTATTTGGCTTTCACAGTTTAGTGAAGGCTCAGGTAGAATGTATAGATACCCTAAGTGTGTATACAGATGTGCGGTATGTAGGGAACACCATTGAAATGGATGTAAAAGTTGATAAAGCTATCGACATATTAGCATTTCAATTTCATGTAAATTTTGATGATAAGTTACTGTCCCTTATTGGAAGAATAGATGCGCCAATCCCAAATTTACAAGTATTTGATATCGGTGGATCAGTCAGAATCAGCTGGATTGATCAAACAGGTTGTTGCAACCCATTACATCTTCCTGACGGTTATATTCTTATGACTTTGAGATTTGAACGTAAGAGTTTGTTTACTGAGTCTTATGTGTTTATTACCCATGAAGAGTTTGCTGCTTCTAATCTTGATTTATATTGTGTGGAAACTAAAAATACTTTGATCTTATCAAGTCCTGTTATACTGAAGGGCAAAGTCATTTTTGATAGCGATAATGATTGCATTCTAGGAATAAAAGATATTGCATTGTCCAACGTTTTGCTTGAAATCACGAATGGAACACAGACTATATACAGATTTACTGATGATAAAGGTGATTACGCCATTGGCCTGACACCTGGTATTTATAAGATAAGAGTATTGCCCAAAAATGATTTATGGTCACCTTGTCAAGCAGAATGGATTATGACATTAGAAAACAATAAGACGGTAAATGTGAATTTTCTTTTACAATCTAAAGTCGATTGTCCTCTTCTTGAAGCTACAGTAGCAACACCCGTTCTGCAATCATGTGCTAATAATAACTATACTTTACAATACAAAAATAGTGGGACAGAGGATGCTCTAGGTGTACGTGCAGAAATAGTTTTTGATAAGACACTTACATTTGTTTCAACTGACTATCTGGGTGCATATACTATTAACTCTGACACTATAATATTCTATATTGATACACTAAAAGTAAATGAGCACGGTACCATTCATATCATATTTGACCTTGGGTGTGAAAATATATTTGAAGGACAAGTCCACTGCGTAGAAGCTACTATCTATCCAAATGAACCATGTATTCAGGATCCAAATTGGGATAATGCGCGAGTAAAGATTATTGCTGAGTGCCAAGAAACTGACGGAAAAGTAATTTTTAGGATTCAAAATATAGGATCTGATAATATGAAAGATCCATTGGACTACATAGTGACAGAAGATGATATTTTGAGACAAGGAGGAAATTTCCTTCTTGAAGAAAATGATGTACTGGCTGTAGAACTGGAAGCTAATGGTTCTACTTATAGCATCAGGAGCAATAGACCTAGTTTTTACCCTTATAAGTCTAATCCTTCAGCAGCTTTGGAAGGATGTGGACGCAATCAAAACAATAGTATTAGCAAGGGCTATTTTACTATATTTGAATATGACGATAGAGATAATTTTGTGGATATAGACTGTCAGGAAAATATGACAAAAGTGATCAATAACACAATTAATGCATTTCCGAAAGGATATGGTAGTCCACATTACATTGAAAAAAATACTAAACTGGAATATAATCTAGTATTCAGAAATACTGGAACTAGCAATAAGGATTATGTGATTTTAAAGAATGAGATTTCTTCTCATCTAGACATCACTACTCTTGAAATGGGTGCAGGAAGTCATCCATATACGTATAGAATTACAAATGAACGCCAACTTATCGTCACATTTGCTGATATCGCACTTAAAGATTCCATTCACGATCCTATGCGATCCTTTGGATTCGTAAAATATAGTATTTATCCGAATGCAAATGTGCCAGATGGAACAGTTATAAATAATATGGCTAATGTACTTTTTGATTTCAATGAAGAAAAAGTCCTTGAGTCTACATTTCATACCATTGGTAGAGATTTTATCATAGAGGTGGAGGATGTGAATGATAAAGAAGCAGGAATAGACTGCTATCCAAACCCCGTCAACGAAACTTTATTGATATCAACGAAGAAACTATACGGACGGAATATAGAGTTTGCAATGTTTAATATTGATGGAAAGGAGGTCGCAAACGGAGATTTGAATGATAGCATTACAAATACTCTTGATTGTTCAGTATTGTCAAAAGGATCTTATCTTTTAGTTTTTAAAGATGAAGGTCAAATTGTTGCCACTAAAAAATTGATAAAAAAGTAATGACCCCCTGACTATTTAAACTAACCTTTGCGAACCCTTAAAATATAGGGAAATGTATCGGCATATGAATCTTAAAAAGTTAAGAATTGTATGCCGTTTTTTTATTTGCTGTATTCTAAAATAGCATCAAGAACTGCCTTTCGTGGGCTAAAAGTCACTCGTGGAAGTAAATGTAAAGATTCCTTGATTTCTATTGATTCTGCCATCAATGAACTGTCTTCAGCCATAGCAAATTCTAATTCGAGTCTTTGGAACAGATCACATTCTTTAAAATAGTATTTTAGAATATCTTGATAGGTGTAATGTTGTGTCATATAACGGATTTAATAAAATAAATTTGATACCATATATATAACCATACACCATGTATTAATATTGTACTATTAGAATTAAAAATATCTAATACACCAAAGAAATACAATAAATAGTCCAAAAATGCACTAAGGTTCGAAAAACCCTACACTTCCTCCAACCCAATCTTTATCTTTGTTATATTTTACACCTATCATCTTGCCTTTAGATAAGCGTACAAGATTATTGATGACATAAGGTTTTGGCTCTTGTTTGGGCCATAACATGAGCATTCTTATTTCAGCCTTTACAGGCTCATTTGGTGCTTTCAGAATTGGTTCATAATGGACCTTCCTCTGCAAAATAAAGTTGGACTTATTTTGTACAGCATCCAAATCTTCTTTGGTAATATCAATTAATACTCCTGCTCCTGCAAAAGAAAATAGTGGTTTTAGCACCCAATTTTCTAAATCTTCGGGATAAGACTCCATATCTTTCAGAAAATGAGTTTCTGGGACATATTTATTTTTTAAGAATGGAAGGATAAATTTTGAGATGCGATAGAACCAATTTGGATGACCTACCCACTCCACATCAAGATCATCCGTAAATTTAAAATCTAGGTGCAAATCAGGTCTTTGATCTAATTCGTCAAAAATTACTCTGTTGTATATTCTTTTGATCTGAATAAGATTGTCAGATTCATCTTTATAGTAAAGTTTATTTTCACTTTTTATTACTTTGGAGATGCACACAACTGGAATACCCAATTCAACAGATGTAGCTTTCATATCGATGTAGGTAGTTTGTTTTTCCGGCTCTATCTCGAGTAATACCACATGTTTTGGATCTTCATCTCCAACTATGATTTCCTGTAATAATGACTTATAGGAAAGCAGATCGAGTCCATGAAATAAACTTGTAAGGTGTTCAGGAATATCATAAATATATCTATATTCCTGTGCCACTATGTACTGAAAGAAATATACTGAAGGAAAACCCTGTGCTTCGATCAACATCGGAAAAGGTTCATTATTCTCATCAAGGCATATACCGAAATCCATCTGAAGGAAGATCGTATGATCATCTTCATTTGGCACTATATATTTCGGATCATATAAGGCACCTTGAGTGATTTCTTTGATGTCTGGTCTACAAATGGTTTCATTGATCAGCGCACATGCTTCTAGCAGCCTTTCTTTGAGCTGATGAGATATAAATAAAGGTGTTTCAGCTACTCTGAAGATTGGAATAGTATCATATCGCTTACTTACAGAATCAAGTAGGGCCTGATACTTTTCAGGTGTAAATGAGGCATTAAATCTATCTCTTATTTCTGTGATCATGCAAAAACGGCATTCGATTCAAAAATGGCTTCCACTGCATTCTCTATGAAAAATGGCAAAATAGTTTCGTGTGTCAATTCTATTTTATCTGGATCATCGATTCTATCCATCATTGTCTCATATTTTTCCCTCCCAAAATTTTTTATCACATTCTCTCTAACATCCTTTTGCTCAAAGTATATTTTCATCCCAATGGGATCTGCTTCAGGATGAAATTGAGTTCCAATGAATTCATCAGAAAATCTTACAGCCATGATGGCGCGCTCATATTCTACATGCGTTCTGATTTTTTCAAGGGCTAAAATCTTGGCTCCATGTTGTCTAAATATGTCTAGATTAGGTTGAATAAGTTGCCAGTCCCTACTATCTACGGCATACATTGGATCGGGTAGAAATTTAAAGATTGGGTCATTTTCAGCATACTTAGTCAGGTGTACAGGCATGATGCCAAAGGAGGTTGATTTTCTCTTGGCTATTTTACCTAAATTAAAATAATGACAAGCCATCTGAAAAGAATGACAAATGAAAAACATATGCTTCTTTTCGTAGGGATTATTCAGATTATGGTTCCAAAGATCATCCAATAAGTTATACCAAGCTACATCCCACTTGCCATCGCCTTCTAGTGGATTGCCAGGGCCACCACTGCTGATGTAGACATCATATGATAAATCCGGAATTTGATAATCTTTACGAACATCAAACTCATCAATGTCAAAGACACTACTATACATATTTGTAATGTCTCTGATGCAGCGCATACCTTGATTTGGCTTGCCTGCATTCATATCTAATATTGCTAATCTGAGTTTACCCTCCATGACTTTGATGGACTTTCGAGCCAAAAAAACTCAAAAGATTCCTTACTTTTTACTAACTGATTTTTTTGGAGCCGCAAATATATCACTTATAAAGTTACCCCAAGTTAAATTTAACTGATTCTCTTTGTGAGATTTTGCTTTTTCTATGGTCATTTCAGCTGCATTTTCTACTATCCAGTCAAAATTTTGCTGCCCCACTGAATTAATATCAGCATCTGGAGCAGGATTGCAAAAATCTATTGCGATAGGAATGCCATCCCTCACAGCAAACTCTACTGTGTTGAAATCATATCCAAGAGCCCTGCACAATTTTATGGTATAATCTCTTACTGTATCTAAAAGTTTTTTGTCTTTTGTTGGATTTTCTACCACATATCTTAGATGATGCGGATTGCGAGGCTCGTAAGGCATCACATGTACTCTATCACCTGCTAGATAATAGCATCTGAAATAGTGGTCAAACACAATCTCTTCTTGAAGCATCATGACCAATTGGCCTGTTTCAGCATGTTTTTTCCATAAATCATCTGCATCATTTACTTTATATACATTTTTCCAACCTCCGCCTGCAAATGGTTTCATGTACGCTGGAAATTTTATATAATCAAAAATTCTTCCCCAATCTGTTGGGTATTTAAGATTTCTAAAAGATTGCTCTGATGTGTCGTCAGGCCTCTCATATGATGGTAAAAGTACTGTATTTGGGACAGGTACACCTATCTTTGTGGAAAGACAATTATTGAAAAATTTTTCATCAGCACTCCACCAAAATGGATTGTTTACTACCGCAGTACCTGTAAGCGCAGCATTTTTCAAATACGCTCTGTAGAAAGGTACATCTTGTGAAATTCTATCCACAATAACTGCATACTCTGTAGGGTCTGCTTGCTCCAAAACATCTATTTGAACAGCCTCTGCTACAATGTTTTTTTGTTTTTTCTCATTTACTCGATCAATAAATGCTTGAGGAAATGTGTTTTCCTTACCGAAGAGAATCCCTATCTTCTTCATTTTTTATTCTTAAACTTTTTTTGAAAATAAAATAATCTAAATGCCCTCAATGCCAATTCCCATCAATTATCATTTGCTTTAAAAGGAAATACATGCATTTCAATGCAAATATTCACTTATTACTTCTATTTTCAAAATATTATTTACTTTTTTTTATCCGTTACCAAAAACCGAACTCTTTTATGTACCGAGATATGCATTGTACATCCAAACCAGTTTTTTCCTGAGTTCTGATATAATCACTCATTAAAGCGTTTGTACCTTCATCATTGGCGCTGGCCCTTAAATCTAAAATTTCTCTTTGGACTCTTTCTGCTAAATCGTCTATTTTTATCAATAGATCAGTATACAACTCCTCATACTTCAAATGCAATTTATTGTGAAAGGTGATTCATCACAAGGCATTTTGTTGAGAATAAATAGAATTTTTTTATGCTAATACCAATATATTTTACAGTTTAACCTGATTTTGTCGTTAATTTGTATATAAATTCTTACATCATATGCGTACTTCATCACTTTATTTTTTACTGTTCATTTTTACTTTAATTTCTGGATGCAATAAAAGTCAAAAGGATGTCACTTTACTCGATCCAAGCCGAGATCAGGCATTGTTATCCAAATATTTTGACGCTGCTACGGTAGGAGTGATTTCCAGTTATGATAAGTTATTGTATGTGTTGAAAACTCCTGTATCATCTGATGTAGTCGTAGAAGACACAGAATTACAGAAAATGATCACACTAGATCCAGTAGTATCCGGTAAGGTGACATTTACAAGTCAGTCTGTCCTCAGTTTTATACCAGATAAACCTTTGGCATCCAATACCGCATTTACCGTGCGCATCAACCTCAAAAAATTACTTGGAGAACATTTTGAACCCATAGCATATACTGTGCGTACTTTCCAACAAGACATGATGATACAAAAGAAAGGTGTGGAAATTCATGAAGATATGTCAAAGTCCGTTTTGCTTGAAATGTCAGTGGCAGATAAAGTTGATTTAGAGCAAATCAAATCCTGTATTATTGCAGACGGTGGAGAGATTGTGGTCACTCCTAATGGCGAAAACACCTTCGATATTGCAATTAAATACCCAAAAACAACCACAATCAAGAATATAAAGTATGATGGGAAACCTATAGGTGCTGATGCCAAAGGTGAGATAGACTTATCCACTTATGACAGCACACATTTCACCCAGGTTTCTACGTATCACGATATTAAAAATAAGGAGATGAGCATCTTTTTTTCAAACCCTATTGATGCTGGACAGGATGCAGCAGGATTGATTACTGTCAATGGGACAAATGCCTCATATCAGATAAAAAATAATATTCTAAAAATATTTCTTTCTGGCTATGAAAATGCAAAAGTAGCCAAAATCAAAATATTGCCAGGTCTCCGTTCAAATCAAAATATTACATTGGACAATCCAATCGACCTTGATATAGAACTGGAATTGGAAAAACCTAGTCTCAGTTTGATGTTTGATGGAACCTATTTTCCTTCTTCTGGCGAATTTAAAATCCCAATTAAAACCAGAGCATTAAAAGAAGTAAGAATCCAAGTGATAGAAATAAAACAGCAAAATGTAGCTCATTTTTTGACTTGGCAAAACTTAAGTTACCAAGATTATTATTCTATGCGGATGTTTGGAATACCAATCTTTGATAAAAATGTTCCATTAAATCAAGGGATCAAAGACAAAGAAGGATATATAGTTCATGGTATTGATCTTACCCAACAAGTCAAACGCAATCCGGGTAGTGTTTATTATATCAGCATGGATTATTTGCCATCACAGACCACATTGCCTTGCACATCCGCGTTTGCCAATCAGGATTTTAACAGCAGCATCAAGGATAGTGACTATTTTAATTATGTCAATTCTGAAAAAAACAATTATTATTATGGAGAAGGGTATAATTGGAGAGAGATAGATGATCCATGTAAACCTTCTTTTTATATGGACAAAGCACCTATAAGGCAACTTTTAATTTGTTCAGATTTCAATATTTTTGCAAAAAAAGCAGGAAACAGTTATTATTTTGCAGTCAATACTTTAGACGGCGTAGATCCAGTAGGAGGTGCCACAATCACTGGGTACAATATGAGAGGTGATGTCATAGCTTCAGAAAAAACCAGTGACAATGGATATGTAAGTTTTGAAAAATTACATCAGGATATCACCGTAATATCTCTCGAAAAAAATGGTAGTTTGACCTATCTCGCCATCAATGACAATACAAGTAATCCACTCACAGAATTTGACATTGAAAGCGAGAGATATAATTTTGATACAGATGTTTATATCTATACTGATAGAGATGTTTGGAGGCCTGGAGATAGCATTTATGTATACGCAATGACAAATGCAAGCCAAGCCAACATACATCCAGGTATACCTATAGTCATGAAATTTTTGAATCCAGACAATCAAATACTGGATAAACAAACGAAACCGTTAAATTTTCCCGATGATAAAATTTACAACTTCAAACTAAAGACTAATCCATCTGCAAAGACTGGAAATTATAGAGTAGTCTTCGAAATAGGACCAAAAACTATCACAAAAAAGATACAGATAGAGACCATAAAACCTAATACTACGGAGGCTGTTTTTGCGCTTCAAGATCAACAAGGATCTACGGTATATACCAATAGACTTAAAGGTACTGTGCAAGTTAAACTTTTGACGGGATTTGATGTGGCATCTGCCAAGCTAGCCATTTCAGGAAGGGCTGCAAGTATCACCAAACCATTTATTTTATTTGGTGATTATAATTTTGGGCCCACATTAGATGATATGGATGCACAGACCTTTGAGATTTTTAATGGTACCACAGATAATACAGGTAAAGCGCATTTTAATTCCGATTTTGATTTGAAATTTTTCCATAGGCCGGTCAATTTGAATCTTGAAACAGAAACTACTTTACCACAAGGAGGCTCAAATAAAGAGGGAAAAAATATAAAGGTTTTTCCATTTAAAACATATGTAGGCACAAAAAGAATAGATGGAAGTGGATGGTATGGCAATTACACGTTTTCTGAGGATGCAGTTATCCAATTAGTAAGTGTCACAGATAAAGGAAGCCAGAATAAAAAATCTACAAAATATACTTGGACGTTATACCAAAATATTCATTCTTGGTGGGTAGACAAATATAGGTTAAGATCATCTGGATACTTTTCTAATGGAGATTATTGGAAGGAAATACAGCAAGGTGATGGAGACTTTACATCCAAGGGAGTATTAAAATTTTCAAAGGGTAAATTAGTCAAAGGAGCCTATAAGGTTGTAGTCACTGACACCGAAAGTGGACATATATCTGATACATATTTTACAGTATATGATGGTAAAGAGTCCATACCTGATAAGCAGCCATACATCATTACAATAGATACTGATAAAGACAGCTATAAAGCAGGCGACGGAGTCGTGGTGAAATTTCCGGATTTGAAAAGTGGGAAAGCCTTGATCAGTATCGAAAGAGGCAATCAAATCATAGAACAAGTTTGGCACGATCTAGATATTAACAAGGAGTTGACGCTCTTCTCTGATCTAAATTGGGCGCCAAATGCATATATTCATGTGGCGATAATCCAGCCATATTTTCAAAAAAATAATGATCTACCACTCCGAATGTATGGTATAAAATATGTACAGATTGACGGTGAATCCGGCAGGCTAAAACCCGAAATATCAGTTGCAGATAAACTGGAGTCAAATAAAAATTATAATGTGGTGGTCAAGGAGACATCAGGTAAAGATATGGAATACACGCTGGCGGTTGTGGATGAAGGGTTGCTCAATATCACTGGCTTTCAAACACCAGATCCTTTCAAAAACTTTAACGGAAAATTTCCTTTATTGGTCAAAACATGGGATATCTACCAGTATCTTATTGGTTACTTTAAGGGCAAATTTGCTGGAATTATCACAATAGGAGGTGATAATGCATACCATCCGGATGCGATGCCAGAAATAAACAGATATAAGCCAATCGCCATCTCGATGGGCCCGTTTAAAGTAGAGAAAAATCAATCTAGAACACATACCATAACTATTCCAAACTACATAGGAAAATTGCGATTTATGGTGGTTGCATGTAATGATAAGAGTTTTGGAAGTACAGAAAAATTGGTGCAAGTCAAAAATCCCATCATGGTTCAGTCCCAGCTACCGAGATCACTCTACATGACAGATAAAGTTGAATTGCCTGTCACTGTCTTGAAGGATGATGCTAAAATTATTGCAGCTGACCTATCCGTAAAAACTGATCCAAACATGGTGAAAGTGGATAAGAAGTTTTACAATATCTCACTATCAGGGAAAGATCAAAACACACAAACCATTATGGCTGAAATCTTGAATACTGCAGGAAAGACTTCCCTAGGTTTTGATGCCAAGGGCGGCAATAAATCCATGACTGAAAAGACCGAAATTGTGGTAAATTACCCTAATTCATATGAAACATCCATATCTTCAATGGAAATAAAACCTGGAGAAACAAAAGTCATTCCTGTCAAATCAAAAGGTTATCCGGAAGCCTATACATCTAGTTTGTCAGTGGGTGGCTTGAAAGTTCCCAATTTTATGCAGTTTTCTGATGAATTGATTGACTATCCATATGGTTGCCTCGAGCAAGTATCATCAAGTGCTTTCTCACAATTGTATTTGGACAAAGTATTGGCCTTAAGCCCACAACAAAATAGAGAAAGATTGGAAAATCTACAGGCAGCCATCAATAAAATATCCCGATTGCAAAGAAGCGATGGAAAATTTAATTATTGGGACAACGATTACTACAACACTTGGTCGGATATTTATGCGGGTTATTTTCTTGTCGAGGCTCGATCACAAAATGTGTTAAACCAGGCAGATATGCTGCAAAGATGGATGACAGAACACCTTAGAATAGCCAATGAATGGTCATTTTCAAGTGCCTCTAATGATTGGACGTACGATTCCGAATCTATGGTGCAAGCGTTTAGACTTTATGTCTTGGCAAAAGGCGGAAGACCCTCAAAATCTGCTATGAATAGATTTATAACGAGTAATAAATCTCTTAATCCATATGTGTGGTGGTTAATGGCTGGTGCGTATAAATTTTCTGGTCTGGAATCAACATCTTTGGACATGATCAAAAAAGCTGAATCGTTGAATAATCCAAATAGCGTCCAATATTATGCATACAACTTTGGTAGTGAAGACAGAAATTTTGCTATCATCCTTGATATCATAGCACAAAGCAATGTTCCGATGGAGAAAAAAACCAGATATTATGATTATTTTGTCAATAGTTTAAATGCATCTACTTGGCACAGCACCCAGACAATGGGGTATGCTTTTGTGGCAGTCTATCACTACTTTGGAAAGAATATCAATGTAAATACCAATGTCAAATACACCATTAAGGGACTGGGTACAAACGGAAATTTCGATCATAAGTCAACTAATCTCAAAGTTTTCTCTTTACAAAAACCGGGTAACGCGGAGAGTATTTCAATAAAAAATGATGGAAGCACGTCTATTTTTGTAGATTTGACAGAGAGATTTATTTCGGATAAATTGGACAAACCAGAAGCCTCATCACAACTTAAAATGACAGTCAATTATAAAAAAAGTAAATCGACATCACCTTCATTGATTGATATTGAATTAGGAGAAGATATTACTATTTTAGTCACAGTCACCAATCCTGAGGCCTTACCATTAGAAAATCTGGCTTTGAATGTCAAAATGCCTTCAGGTTGGGAGCTCCTGAACCCAAGACTATATGCAACAAGGAATGTTCAGAATAATTTTACGTATCAAGATTATAGAGATGACAGAGTGTATACGTTTTTCAACCTGAAAGCAAAAGGCTCTGAGACATTTGTATTTAAAGCAAAGGCATCCTATAGAGGCAACTTTTTCTTACCATCTGTCACATGCGAGCACATGTACAAAGGAAATATTTATGCACGTATGGCTTCAGATAGGGTGAGTATAAAATAAGTAGATGGTTGAATAGTAAAACGTGGTAAATCAAAGTCCTTGTTGGAGTTCATTTTTTCTGAATAATACCATTTTTATGATCAGATCTTTAGGCAATGGTTGATTGAAGGGAAATTGAACAGAACCTTTACCTTGCTTATACCCTTTCAATTCGTCTGAAAACATCTCAATTGTGGTAGGAAAAGGATAAAAACTGACAAAATTAGCATAGGCGGCCATCATGATTTGAAAATCTCTTTTGCCATCTTTTGTGAGTGCAAACGATGGCACCTTATAGTTTAGCTTTTCTTCGGCGTCCGGTACAGCCTCTAAGATGTAGTTTCTCAGTTCTTCAAGGTATGTTTGTGCTATTGGAGACTGATTTTGTATATAATCATCAACTGTCTCAAAATTAGGCATTGGTCCCGTTTTCGCCATTGGATCCCGAATTATAATGTGACTGATATCAATATTACAATAACCTAATCTTAATTTAGTTCAAATTCCAGTCTGGCAAGATCCTTTTTGGATTTAAAAACTGTGTCTAGATGTTTTGTTATTGACAGTGTAATATTTTGCAAAAAGTAAGAAAGTTTTGAGATCGGCTCGCCCTCTTTTCTTGATGGTTTATTAAACACTTTTCTTATGACACCTGATACATAATAGCTAACTCTAATATTGCTGTACGAAGTCGATTTTAATATATAATTGTTTGATTGCATGATATCTGCGTAATATTGAACTGGCCTTCCAAGGCATAACTCATCCCCAATTATATCATTTTCTATTCTTTCGAAAAAATAAATCTTTTTTGGCTTCAATCTTGCAATATCCTTCATTAAACTTTTAAGCATTTTTTCATCTGTGTTATGTTGAAGGACGGTTGATGTAAATATTATATTAAAAGCACCAGATTCAAATGGTAGTTCTATTCCATTAGTTTTTACTATTTCCACAGTACTTGGCAAGATACTTCTTGCTAATTTGACCATTTGTGATGATATATCAGCTCCGGCAAGTTTTTTGGGATGCATATCTAGAATTACCTTCAAATTTCCACCAGGCCCACTTCCCACTTCAAGCACAGATGATTGGGAGAAGTCTATTTCTTTTAAAAGTTCTAAAAATCTTTGTCTTTTATACCTATAATACGGTTCATCATCTCCTGCGACCACATTATCATTACCTTGTCTGTTTTCTATTCTTTGGCCAACGGTTGACCAGTAATCTTCTGGATTGTAATTAGTATTCGACATATTATTTATTTAAAGTTGGAAAAATCAATAACGAATGAAATTTATATTTTGGTGTACTTATATGATTAAATTTATAAACTCATCTTTCTGATTTGATCTTCTAATTTTTCTGAGGACAGTTTTTCTCTAAGCCTATCCACGATGATAGGGAAAGAAAACGGCGTATATTTTTCTGGTTTTTGAATACAAATAGTACTGTCAAGTATGTTTTTCAAGCATTGTCGTAACCTTTCCTCTTCTAGTTGAAATGTCATAACTTCTTCAGATGCCTGACGGAAAAGTAGATTCTCAGGCTCATACTCCCTGAAAACCTCAAAAATTAGCTGTGAAGAAGATTGTAGGTGCCGTTCTTTCTTCATTTTATTTGGAAATCCTGCAAAAATAAGACCTGAGATTTTGGCAATATCTCTAAAACGCCTTCTTCCCATTTCGACACTGTTGATACATGATTGAATGTCTGAGACCAAATTTTGAGTAGAAAATAGGTCTTTTGTAATGAGTGTATCGACATCAATAGGTTGATCCGTAAGCAACTCAAATCCAAGGTCATTCATCGCAATACTAAAAGTAACTGGGGTAAGCATTGAGATACGTTTTGCTATCAATGCACCTAGACCTTCGTGAACATTTCTGCCTTCAAATGGATACATCAAAAGGTGAAATCCTTCTTTGCTCTCCATATATTCCACCAAAAACTCATTTGGCTTAGGTATTTGGGATCGTTCTTCTTGCAATGACAGAAGTGGTATCAAGGCCTTAATTTCATCGTCGATGATGATACCTTCATTATAGTCATAAAGCTTTTGTTTCAGTACCTTGGTCATCTGAAGAGACAAAGGCATCCTGCCACCGCCATAAGATGGGATACGTCCCTTGGGTTCATTGGATGGTTTTACCTGTGCCACCATGTCTTTGACTCTGATGAGTTCTAACGCTCGTCCTGCAAACCAGAATACGTCACCTGGCACTAACTGAGATATAAAATATTCTTCAATAGATCCAAGAAAACCACCTTTGACGAGCCTAACATGCATCATCACATCTGATACTATGGTACCAATGGATATGCGATGTCGCTGTGCCATCCTTCTATCTGTAATTTTGTACAATCCATCAGATAAAATTTCAACCCTTTTATATTCATCGTATGCTTTCAGGCTTTGGTCGCCGTATACCAAGCTGCTCAATATTTGTCTCCATTCATCTTGGCTTATACTATTAAAAGCGTATGACTGAATGATTTCATTGAAGAGTTGATCCGGATAAAAACCGTCAGATACAGCCAAAGTCATCATATATTGTGTAAGTACGTCAAAGGATCTGATATACGGAACGCGATCTTCTATATATTGATGTTTTAATGCTATGCGCAATCCGGCAGCTTCTACCAACTCCAATGCATGGGTGGGCAAGAAATAGATGTTGCTATCGGCTCCAGGAGTATGCCCGCTTCTTCCGGCACGCTGCATAAACCTTGCCACACCTTTAGGACTACCAATTTGGACAACTGTGTCTACTGGTCGAAAATCAACCCCCAAATCCAAACTTGATGTACATACTACCGCCTTTAATCGACCGTTGTACAACGCTTCTTCAACCCAATCTCTCACTTCTCTAGATAATGAACCATGATGCATGGCTATTTGTCCAGCAAAATCAGGATATACATCTAGAAGTTTTTGATACCAGATTTCGCATTGAGCGCGTGTATTTGTAAAAACCAATGTAGAAGCAGAATTTTGAATAATGTCCACAACTTCATCTATGAGTTTGAGTCCAAGGTGACCAGCCCAAGGCAGGCGATCCATTTCATCAGGAATGATAGACCTTATTTTTATATTTTTTTTGATCTCTGCTTTTATGCGGGTTCTGTTCTCTGGTTTGATGGCATAAAGCAAGACATCCATTGCTTCTTCCATATTTCCAATAGTAGCCGATATGCCCCAAATTTGAAGATTTGGTATCCTATGTACAAGATAGTTAATAAAAAGTTCAGTCTGTACGCCTCGTTTTGACCCAATAAGTTCGTGCCATTCGTCCACAACTACAGATTCTACATCTTTAAGAAATGATTTATGGTCTTTTGTCGCCATGATCACATGGAGGGATTCAGGAGTGGTGATCAATATTTGAGGTGGATGTTTGAATTGATCCATTCTAGTTTTTGTGTCAGTGTCTCCGGTACGCATTTCGATTTTCCATGGCAAGCTTAATGCTGTCACCGCTCTCTGACTTGAAATCAATATTTCCTTAGCTAAAGCTCGTATTGGTGTTATCCATATGATTTTCAAAGTTGAACAAGCTGTGTTGTCATTAGAAATAGCCTTTATCAATGCACCTAATAGCACCGAATAGGTTTTTCCCGAACCGGTAGGTGCATTGACGATTCCGGATTTGGATGCAGCATACGCCTGCCAACTTTCATATTGAAAATCAAAAATTTTCCAGCCTAAATCATCGTACCATTTTTTAACAGCCAGATATCCAGGCTGTGTTGTGAAGTTATCCATTTGGATATTGTTCGAGGATGAATAACCTCAGGTAATTCAATGCAAAGATGACAGCGTAATCAATATTTTTTATTCGGTCTTTATACCCTATAATTTTGTAAGATTTTAAAGTGGTTTGATTTCCAATTGCGATCCATATAGTACCAACAGGCTTATCTTCACTACCACCTGATGGACCAGCTATACCTGATATAGCCACACCGATATCTGATTTCATCACCGACAATATACCCTTGACCATAGATGCAACGGTTTCTTGGCTCACAGCGCCAAAATTTGAAATAATCTCTTCTGTGACTCCTAGCACTTCTGTCTTGATGGTGTTAGAATATGAGACAATACCACCTAAAAAATAATCTGACGACCCTTCTTCGGATACTATCTTTGCCGTTAATCCACCGCCAGTACAACTTTCTGCGGTGCTAACTGTAAGTTTTCTGGACAAACACATGTGTTTTACAACGGATTGTAAGCTATCATTATCATAGCCGAAGACCACTTTTTCTCCTAAGATACGTACTATTTCAGCAGAAATAGACTGTACATCAACACCCGTATCTGTGCCTTTGTCGTATTTTGTAGTGATTCGCAACCGTACTTGTGCCAATGCTGGCAGATAAGCTATTGAAACAGTTTCGGGCAACGTGTCTAAATACGATCGTAAGGCATCTTCAATTACTGTCTCAGATGTGCACGCGGTCTGGATGGTTTTATATTTTATCTCTAAATTTGACTGATTTGACAAACGGGGCAATACTTCTTGGGTCATGATCGCTTTCATTTCCATCGGTACACCCGGCATAGAAATGATCTGAGTATTATTAAAATAAAATAACATTCCAGGAGCAGTACCTTGCGTATTGGCCAATAATTCGACACCTTCAGGCATCATACATTGTGTGCGATGTGATTCCGAAAGTGGTTTGTATAATTTAGTGAAAATGGCTACAATCCTATCATAAGTTGAAGCATCAAAATACATCTGAACACCGAGGAACTGGGCAATTGCCACTTTGGTGATATCATCCTTGGTCGGTCCTAAACCTCCTGTAATGAGCAACACATCGCAGATATTAACTGCAGCTGAGAGAGTATTTTTGATAATATCCAAATTATCACCAACACTCCATTTCTGAATGACATCAATGCCCACATCCGCCAATTGTTGGCCGATCCAAGCAGAATTGGTGTCCACCACTTGACCCAAGAGTATTTCATCCCCAATAGTAATTATGCCAGCCTGCATGGGTCGTGTACTTATGCTAAGATAGCTTTATTGAGAAAATCAATGTATGGTGCTATAGCTTTAAATTTTTCTATAACAGCATCCTTGAGTTTGGGTGAAGTCATCATTTTGACATCAATGTGTGCTGAAGCAGTAAAACTTTTTAATTTTAAATATTCTATAGCTGGGTTGGACTCATCATAACCTTTTGGAGGTCTTTGTAATTTCTGACCCTCTTCCACATCCAATTCTTTAAAAATTGATTTAAATGTAGGATTGTCAATGATGGCTTTGAATCCTTTGAAATTATAATCTATTTCTTCCCTTATTTTTTTCATCAATGCTGCTTCTGGCTGCCAAATACCACCACCGACAAAGCACTCATTTGGGTCAATATGGCAATAGTAAGCTGCAGCTTGTAGACGTTTTCCTAGAGGCTGCAATACGATGCCAAAATTGGTTTTATAGGGTGATTTATCCTTTGAAAATCTAATGTCACGATTAATTCTAAAGACACAATCTTTTACTTGCAAATGCTCAAAAATGGGGTTTATAGCCTGTGCCTCTATGATCAGAGTTTGAGTGAATTGATGATAATCGGCTTTGGCACTTTCATACCTTTTTCGGTTTGCATCAAACCACTCTTTATTATTATTTTGTTTTAGATCTGTTAGAAATTGGAGAGTTTCTGGATTTAGCATATGATTAAGCTTTTAAAAACGATTGAATTGCTTGTTTTGCTTCTGGCGAAAGTATCAATTTTCCACTCATTTCAGCCCTAGATTCTAGTAATGAATTCCAATGATCTGTACCTTCCCAAAATACCTTTTTTAATTGCAACAATGCGGGAACACTTTTTGATCTCAAGGCTTTGATGAAGTGCGTTATATAAGCATCTAATTGTTCTGTGGTATCAAAACATTCTGTGTAAAGTCCTTTTTGCTTAGCCCATTCAGCAGTCTGCCATTCATCGGCATTTAGGGCCATCTGTGAAAATGCAGAAAAACCTACTTTACGCTCCACCACAGGACCTATTACAAAGGGTCCTATACCTACGGCCAATTCTGATAACCTGACTGAAGCATACTTTGATGACATGGTATAATCACAAGCAGCTGCAATACCTACACCGCCACCTACAGCTTTGCCTTGGACTCTACAAATTACTATTTTTTTACAAGTGCGAATGGCATTTATAACATTAGCAAAACCCATGAAAAACTGCTTGCCTGTCTCTAAAGTATCAATAGTGATGAGTTCATTAAAACTCGCACCTGCGCAAAATGTACGCTCTCCTGCACTTTTTATCAATACAAGTGTCACTTCATCTGAACGATCAGCATCATCTATGGCTTCGCATAAATCTCTCAATAAATATCCTGGCAGTGCATTTTGTGCTGGATGAAAAAACTCAATTGTTGCTACACCATCTTCGATGGAATACTTCACATGCCCATCATTCATATAATCATCTTTTATTGTAAAAAATAATGACAAAGATAGTTTGAAAAAATGACAAGGTCAATGAGATGCCTATGTTAATTCCTACTTTTGATACGTTCGAGACCAGATGATGCCTTTTGGTGTAAACTCGTTGCGTATCCATCTGGATCAAAATTGAGACATAAATTGTAGTTTTCTTTCGCCATTGTATAGTTTCTTAAATTTTCATAGATGATACCCAGATATAGCGCAGATGCGCATGCAAAATAGGTCATAGAATCACCTTGTTTTATGGCGGTAGCGTAATAGTCCATCGCATCATGATAATTCTTTAACGCATCATTAATCCTTCCCATCCTGTAATTAAATTCGCATTTTGTAGTCAAATCCCGTTTGGAAAAATTATCAGAATGTAGAATCAATAATTGTTGCGCTTTGGAATAGTAACCACCATCATATAATAATCTGGATTTCAAAAGTATTTTATCAGGTATTATTTGGTGACTCGACTCCAAAAAAGCTTGTTTGTCCTCATCGATCAATTTTTTTCCTTTGGTTTTAACTTGGTTCAAATAGTTGCTATAACCAGCTTGATCATTCTTCAAAATTAATCTGCTCCATGCCAGTTTTTGATAAGCTTCTTTGATATAGTGTTGCCCTTTGAAGTTTTGAACAAACTTCAATATGTAAGATTCGGCATCAGTATCAAGTCTAAATAACTTAAATTTTCCATACATAAAATCTAAATAATAAAAAGGCATGTATTCAGAACTTTTAGGTCTTTGTTCTAAAATTTTTATTGCAAGGTCATTTTTACCATTCTTTTGTGCCATCGTCGCCATCAGAAAGGCAATGAGAGGACTCTTAGTATAATCCATATTGTGCACACCGAACAATGCAAAGGCTTCTTCTTTTTTGTTATTTGAATAAAACAGGATATAACTATGAATGGCTACTACCTCATCTTTAAAGATATGATTTGTTTTTGCTACATAGTTTGTTAACTCTGTAATCTCCTTCGTTGCGAGTGATATTGAACCTTTGATTCCTAAAGTTTTTCTAACCAAAGAAGGGAGGCTTTCTGCTAGTGCATGAATGATGCTAAGGCTCTTGTCATTCTCCTTAAAATTTGGAAATAGTTCTTTATTTCTTTCTAAGATGTTATAGGCTTCGTAGACATCTTTAGCGGCTCCAAATTTGTCATTAAACTTCAATTTTATGGTAGCCCATTGTAGAATAACTTCCGCCTGACAAAACAGATAATATGGTGATGCAGGATCCCCAGATTTGAGTTTTTCTAACCTTATATTTCGGTTTTTTAACCTAGATTTGTATTCTGAGTGGTTTTCCTGAATAAACAATACAAAGAAATCCACATAATTTTCGATAAAATACGGCATTAAGTTGCTCGGATTTGAGATTTTCTCTTTATTTATCTTATTCTGCCCAGCAGTTATTTTTAATCTTGAAATATCTATATAAGCATCTTTGACATTGGTATTAAAATCAAAAGTACCATAACTAAAACCATTTGTGGATAATAAAATCGCTACAATGTAAAGTTTGATTGCAAAAGCAGTCGATTTTAAACACAAAACCCCAAACTTTGCAATTTGGGGTTTGATATTTTTGTTCTTCTGAAATTGCAACCTATTCTTCAATTTGATGAGCAATGGTATCATCAACTAAAACTCTCCCACAATGCTCACAAGCAATGATTTTTTTCATTGCGCCTAGTTCAATTTGCATTTGTGGCGGAATACGGTTAAAACAACCACCACACGCCCCTCTAGATACAGTGACAACAGCCAATCCGTTTCTGTATGCTTTACGAATTTTGTCATAGGAAACAAGTAGTCTTTCTTCTATATCCTTTCTAGCTTTGTCTGATTCCTTGCGGAGTTTTGTTTCCTCCTTTTCAGTTTTTTCAATGATTTTTGCAAGTTCAACTTTTTTCGTTTCAAGATCTTTATTTCTCTCATCGAATTTCTCCTTGATGCCTTGCATTGAATCTACTTTTGATTCTTTATTTGCTGTGGCTTCTCTTGATTTTTTCTGAGAAAGCTGAATTTCCAATTTTTGTAATTCGATCTCCTTGGTCAAAGCATCAAACTCACGATTGTTTTTTACATTGTCCAATTGTTTTTCGTATCTAGCAATCAGGGTTTCTGATTCTTTAATATAGTTATTATATTGGCTTACTTCTCTATCCATTTCTGCAAGAGCATTCTCCAATTTCTTAAGTCTCAGACCTAATCCAGAGATTTCATCCTCGAGATCACTTACTTCCATAGGTAATTCTCCCTTGATTACAGAGATTTCGTCAAGTTTGGAGTCTACTTGTTGTAAATTATAAAGTAACTTAAGTTTATCAATTATACTTTGTTCTTTCGTGGCTGCCATGAAATTTTAATTTATTTTTGAAGCGAAAATGATAATAGCGCAAAATTTTTGGAGTGCAAAGGTAAGCAAATTATTGATTATTGACATTCTGTTCAGGTTTTTTATAGTAAATTTTAAGCGTATTATGAAAACATTTGGTAAATTATATACTTGATTTTCATTGTAATATAAGAAAATCTTTCAAATTTATATTAAACCGAATCAAAATCATTGGCCGAATACCAAAACCAAGCTAGAAAAAACCCATAAATAAATAATGGTAATTGAGATTCAAGTGGTGTCTCAAAAAGAAAACTAATAACAGCCCCAGTAAAAAAAGATAAAAAATATGCATTAGATCTACATCTTTTTTTAGAAAACGGTAATACAACATGCCATAGCAATAATACAATTCCTAAAATGCCACCACCAACCCAATATAGTATGTACTGACTACTCGGAATAAATTGTGATGTCAGCGGTACACTAGGTTTGTTTTGCGCATACCATTCCCTCGTGACAGACAATGTATTGCTGAATCCATGACCTACTATTGGTGCATCTTTGATTAAGTCTGAACCCGCTTTGAGCGAAAAAAAACGCACTGCATCACTGAGTCCCAATCTGTATTCTCCTCGAGAATAAAACTCATAGTCATACTTCATAAAATTTACCCTCTCTGTAAAAGTGGGTACATAATAATAGGCAACTATAGGCAGTGAAAGTACAAAAATAATAATGAGAGGAAACACCCACTTAAATCTCCTAGGAAAATGAAATAGTAATAAAATGAAAAGAGCAATATAAAGTGTTATTAATCCTGTTTTAGAACCAAGAATATGCAAAAATATGACTTCAAAAAGCACAAAGGAAAAAAGGAAAATATGGCCTAATGTGTAATGGGTTGACTTCCAAATTTGAAATGCCAAAATAATCGAAATGACCGTGAGCCATCCAATTCTGATATGGTCACCATAACTCAATACAGGAATAATTCCTGATGATTTGTAGCTTACATTAAAATTTTCAAAATCTGAAAAATAAGCTGATAAACTATAAATGGAAGATAGTAGAACCGTTATTATTATACCCACAGGGATCCATTGTCTTGCTTTTGGATATTCGCTGGTAACCGAAAAAACAAATGTAGGATATACCAGCAAAGCAGCTTTCATAACTCCTCGATGAGTAAAAAATTCTAATCCTTCGTACCAAATATCAGAAAGTACTACGATAATAACAATGCCAAAGATAGTCCAATACCAGTTGTCTTTAAAGACGTTTATAGTATTCTTCCAATGTAAAATAGAAAAAACTCCTGCAAGAAATAAACCAATATTTGAGACTACACGAGAAAAATAAAATCCGTAAAAAAGACAACACATGGCTGCTACTGCCAAGAAAATCGAAAACCACTTCAAACCGCTGGATCTTCCCGCTATCAAATCAATGTATTTTATCTGCACACATAAAATGCAAAAAAAGGAAAATTTATTGTAAAAGGACTATTCTTAGATTTCGTCTCCTCTCAATATTCTGTATTTCTTGCGAGCTTCGACCGCAAAAGTGCTATCGCTATAATCTATAAACAGTTTTTCGTAAAGTGGCTTAGCCATGTCAGGTTTTTGTAGATATTCATACAACTCTGCTAGTTCAAAAAGTGCATTGTCAGCCCGAATATCATCTTTAAATTTATCAATTATAATAGTATATTCGGCTATAGCCGCATCATAATTTCTTAATTTTTTATATAAATTGGCTTTGACATAATGGACGTCATCTTCCAGACTGTGTTCTGGAAAAACAATCATTATGGAGTCTAACTTTGAAAAAGCTTGGTCATATTTGTTTTGAAATGCCAATAATTCAGCCTGTGCATACATGTTGAGCGTTTGTTCTGTGGTGTCGAGTCCGAGATTATCCAAAATAAATACCGACATATCAATAGCATCATTTGATATGAGTCTAGAAGTTGCACCTTTTAAAATTTTAAACTGCTCTTGCGCCCACTCAAAATCCCCTGAAAAATATGACAATCTCGCATTTCTATACCTCGCTTGCTCGCCCAAAATGCCTTCTTTGAAATCTTTGTCCACCTGACTATAAAGTAAGCTAGCTTCCCACCTGTCCGCGTCCATAAGATAATAATCACCAAGGGACAATTTGATTTTTGCGATTTCATCTGGTGAGATTCCACCAAATTGCCGAACATCCTCAAGAATTATAATGGCAGTGTCTAATTCATTGAGATACAACGCTGTAAACTGGGCAAAATCGTACATAATCTGCGATGTCTGTGTATTCCTGCCCAATTCATTCAGAAATACATTATATTCATTCTTTAATGCCTGGAGATCTTCCTGTGAATAATTATAGTTTTGAGTGACCCTCACCTTCCTTGTATTGAGCAAGCCTCTTCGAGCTTCTATATAGAAAGTAGAATTTTGGCCGTGCTCATCTATAATATATTGAAAAGCGTCTATCGCTGTTTCGTACTTTTCGTCCTTGACAGCTATTTCGGCCATTTTGAAAACTCTATGTCCATTCTCAGAAAATTGTCTATCTAATGCTTTGGCTTGTCTTAATGCTTTGTCATATTCTTTATTTTGCATGAAGGTCCACTGGAGGAGTTCTCCGTAATATGGCACATCCACATTGGTTTGAACCAATTCATACAGTTGTTTTTGTAGTTCAGGATAATCACTGTCTTGAAGGTACCGCTGCAAAGACATCTGAACATTCATAGAATTTTGATCCTTTTGTACCTGCATGAGATAGTACTTGATCATATTTTTAGTATCTCCAACTCTGCGATATAAGTCTGCTAGATTATACACATAAAGGTTTTTAACATTAGATGCTTTTTCTCCTTTTAAGTATGTCTCTATTGCCATTTCATATTTAGCCAAATTTGTAAACGTGGTAGCAAGGTTTGAAATATGAGTCAAATCCGAACCTAGATTTTGAATAGCTCTTTGATATTCCTTATTGGCTTGAGGGACATTACCTTGTCTTTCATACAAATTCCCTAGAGTAACATAAAGGGATACATCATTAGGATTTTTTTTAAGCTCGTCACTGATTATAGTATTGACTTCATCATACAATTCTAAATCTAGAAGGCTCTGTACATAATAGTTAAAGTAGCTTTTATTTCCATTGGATTCTCGGTACAGCTCTTCAAAAAGTTGCGCTGCTTTCTCAAATTCCCCAGAATTATAATATTCTATTGCAAGTTTACTTTTTTGTTGTCCGTAGGTGACTATGCCAAACCCAAGCAAAAAACACAATAACCAAATTCTCATCTTAACCTTGACTTGTATAAGACAATAAAACGATTATACTCGAAAGTTGTTGTGTGTTGTGGTAGGTCTGGTTTCTATAATCGATAAATCAAACCTAAATATGCACCTCCAAAACGGTATGATTGTGTGATGGGGTTGGAGTCATCAGAATAGGTATTTGGCAGGTATGTTCCTCTAATTCCTAAGTACACTCTAGATTTTTCACTGATATTCCTACCTGCATGCAGCGTCCCTCGCAATTGTAATCCCACATTTTTATTAAAATTATAAGGATTAGTATCAGTCGGTTGAAAATCTGTTGCCGAACTCAGTATTTTTCCATTAGCTTTCATGTTCACATTTACATTTACACCTAAATCTGCGCCTATAATCCAGTCTCCAAAGGGTTTTTCATACCCTACTACAATCGGAATATCTATAAGGCTGAACGAATGATGAACTATTTTATTTCCAGATAAATGGGTTTCTTTTATGATATCTCCATAGATATTTGTTATGGTGTCACCATTGGTTGATATTGTAGTGGAAATGATGCCACGAGTCGTATCTTTTTCAATAAAATCATATGAAAGTGACATTTTTTCGACGTGTCTAGCATATGATACTCCTGCTTGAATATAAAAACCTGAGCGACGGAATGTCATTCTACCATATAAGGCAGCAAACAGTCCTTCGAGAGATGTTTCGTTTTCCTCGCGTAGAGGTAAGATAAGTGTCGGTTCAGATGCATTGTTTTCCAAACTTTTAAATGGATAAAAGATGCCTATTTCAGGTATTATGGCAAATGCAACTTTGCGACCCACGAAAAAATCAGCACATTGTACCTTTTTTGTAAACTGGAACATTTTCTGACCTGAATTAACTTTTTTCATATCAAGACCTTCTAGTGTAGTAAGTTGGCTTACAGGAAGTACTAAATCTTGTTGTAATGCTCCCATTTTTTCTGAGGCAGTACTGCCCGTAAAGGCATCCAATTTGACTGTAGTGTTATTGATTGATGATGAAATATTTGGTATAGAACTTAGATGTTTATCTATTTCAATCGCTGATGTTAAAGTTTCATTATGTTCAGGAGTTATGCTTTTTATAGACGTTTTAGAAAGGTTTGAAATGGATGATGTGGTAGCATTAGTGTCTGTATTCTCAAGGGTATTTTCAAATACATTGTCGTTATTTGACATCACCACTTTAGAATCTACTTTTGTTTTGATGTTGGCATCATTGTTATTGGAGTGGGTATTATGTACGGTTGAAGCCGATTTATTGATATAAGATGCTGTTGATTTTGTATTATTATCCTTATTTGCTAACCAAAATAGTGCAGTAGCCAAGGCAATTATTCCAGAAATCAAAATTATCCATTTCCAAGTATAATCTGTTTTTGAAGCTGGCAAAAGTGCAGCTAATTGTCTATCTGTAAGTTGAATCTCTTCACCCTGAAGGGAAGATTTTAGGTGGAATTCAAAATCTTTATATTCCATACTGTTTTATATTGTCGGTAAAGTAAATGGAGTTTTGATCTACAGTTTGCGTAGTATTTAGTTGTGACATAAGTCTTTGTCGCGCCTTAAACAAAGATGCACGTGAAGTGCTCTCTGAAATCTGTAATATGTCAGAAATCTCCTGATGATTATAACCTTCTATGACATGGAGATTAAATACAAGATAAAGGGTTTTTGGCAATTTTTGAAGCAATTTGATCAATTCAGCATTGGCCATTGTAGAATACACATCGGGTATACTACCCGAAGGCATGTCATTGGCTATTTCCATTTCTACAAAAATAAATTTATGCTGTTTTCGAAGCAATTCCAAAGATGCATTTATAGCTATGCGTTTTGCCCAACTAAAAAATGCTTTTGGGTCATGTAAGGTGTGCAAATTTTTAAAAATCATATAAAAGGTATCCTGAAGTACATCCTGGGATTTATGTATATCTGAGGTATATCTCTGACATATGGCCAGTAGCCCTGGTGCAAACTTCTGCACCAGAGCTTCCTGACATTTGCGGTTTCCCTCTTTACATCCTAGTACTATATCTTCTATGGACATAGATTCTGTTTATTTTATTTCTACTTCGCGGAATGCTATCACACACCCGGTATTTTGATCTGTTAATACTAAGTAATAACTTCCTTTTGGCATCATCCCAGCGTCGTTGACACTTGATAAATCATTGGTCAGATCGTTTGTCTTAAATATCTTTATATCACCATAGGTACAATTAATACAACTTCCTGAAGGGTCAGACTCGATATCAAATTGGCCATCATTACAGGTACTACAGGAGGTGTTTCGTATGTTCGTATCAAAAACCCCTTCAAATCGAGGTAATTCTACTTCAGTTTCTGCAAAACACTGTCCAGATGCTATTAAGAGTTCGAATTTAAAACCACCAATATCAAATACATTAATTTGCAAAGGATAGCTTAAGAATAATTCAATTCCAGGTTGAGCAGTAGCGTATCCATAACTGAATGGTGAACTGCCGAATTCGTACATATTAAAGTTGCACGAGATCGGTGAATTATCCACATACAGTTGTCCACTGTATTCAACACAAAATTCTCCCTTACATTCTAAATTTTTATATGTCACTGTTACACAATAAGTTCCTGGGGCACTAGCCACAGTGGCCTTTGTTGTAGAGCCATTACTCCAAGAATATGAAGTGACATCATCATTTATAGTATTACTAAAAATTAACTCTCCATTGTCACAATTAGTTCTGATAAAGCCCTCAGGTGCTTGAAATGAATTACACGCTATTGATGTACAGGTTGTTTGGTTATCCGTCACTGTGACGCAGAACACTTGAAACAAACTATCCATCGAAACTATATAGGCATCACTACTTCCTGTACTCCAAGTGTAACTATAGTCACCGCTGCCGTTGGACACAATGGCATCAATCCTGCTATCACAATCAAATTTTAACTCTACATCAAAATCGCAACTGACTTCGCAGACATTAATGTTCAGGACAGTAAAATTATCAGATGCCACCGTATATTCAGGAGATGTTTTTGAAGTACTTCTATCAAGACCGAACACTTTAGCTTCAAAGGTTGATTCGCAGGTTATTGTGGAAAAATCAATCCGATATGCACCATTTTCATTGGTTGAAAAAATTGTCCTAACTCCATTAATGTTGACCACTACAAGACCACGAGTTACCGGAGTGCCATTACAGACTACTGTGCCTTCAAGGATTTTATGATCTATTGGAACAAATACAAAATCGCTTAATGTAGTATTGGTAGTAAATGGACCTACAGTGATACTATTTCCTTCTTGGTTGCAATAATTAAATTTGTTAAATGTGATTTTCAATACAGCATTTTTTGGCATTTTACCACAGTAATTACCTTCGGAATCTGTATAGCCATATGCTACACCCAAGCCTTCTGCTTGCACAGCAACCTGGACATTTGGTATTGGATTGCCTTGTTCATCCACAACTCTTCCACAAACTTCTACTAAAGGGAAGGGCGCGTCACAATTCCAAAAACTAAAATGTGATACCTTGGCAACATAGAAATCACTTGTTTTTGTAGCAATTCCTTCTTCTTTCCATCGGCCTTTATTTTCGTCAAATGACCAAAGTTGGATTGTCTCAGGTGCCGTGGATGTGCGAATAGGAAACTGTACTTCTGCTGGTTTTAATGGATCCAATTGGAGTTCATTACCAGCATCATCTCTTAGTTCTACCGCCATCATACCTAGAGTGCCGAGTATTACAGTATTGCCATTGGCAGCATCTGCCATCAATCCTCCTGGCATTTTATCGGATAAATCTGTGGCTTGTGGATCCAAATATTTTGCAGTAACAAACACTTTTCCATTGAAAACTTCACCATTGGATCTGACGATGCTTTGTGCAGGAAATATAATCTTTCCTCCGCCAGATGCTTCAATAGTCCCTCCATCAGATGCTGTAAAGGACTTGTTTTTGGATAAAGCAAGAAGTTTTGTGTACGAATACGTAGTGGTGTTTTTCTGTGGGTATACAAAATCAGAACCCAATATGTACCCATCTTTATACACTTTAATATAGGTACCTTGTTTATCCATCCTAGCATTGTCAATAATGAACAGACCGTTTTTGTCAGTTTTGGCTTGGGTGCTATAGATAAGTACTGAAGCGTCTACAACAGGTTCATTATTTTCATCATAGACATACCCAACGATAGATGACTGAATCTCTTGTACCACTTCGGCTGTAAATGTCGAAATATCTTTGGATTCAAATGTTTCATCGTCTTTATGGCAAGACATAAGTGTAAAGAGAGCCGCCAATGCGAGATAAAACAATTTTGTTTTCATGAAATAAAATTTAAATAAAAGTACAATAAAAAATATTAATGTCTATTAAAAGATGAAAACAGAAATGAAAACGCTCCCAAAAATAAAAAGATTCTTAAAAATATACTTTCAATTAAAATGAAAAGATGGGATAGATGGACTAGAAAAAAAATAATAGAAGATTTTGAAAATGAAATATAAGGCACTTCCAGCAATTGACAACTATTACATAAGTCATTTGAAAAGCTTGGTAGTGATTTCTATTACTTGCCAACAAATGTGGCCTATTTACCTTATCACCACCTTTTCTGTTTTTATTGATCCTTTGGCAACATAGGTAACAAAATACATCCCTGATGGCTGAGATATTGTTATGGTATTCCCTTGTGATTCAAAACTGATAATTTGGCCGCTTGCATTTGTGATTTGTATCACAGATTCTAAGCTAGGTATTTCAAAGGTTCCTGTATTTGGATTTGGAAAAATGCTCGCTTCGTATACTACACTAGCTACATTAAAAATGTTATATTTCTCTTTCACTATGATGCTAGAAGTTGCCACATGCACATCTTCTGCTTTGAGATTCGAATGATGTAAGGTCAAAATAGGTTGTCCTTTGGATACAAACATTTCTCCCGGATATAAAATAGTAATGGTACTATTTTCTTTGTTTTTACTGATATTTGTAGATGTTAGTGCTATCACATCTGATGAGACATGAACATCATCTATCATATCTATTGGCACCTCAATAGTCCATTGGAATCCCTTCCAAACATCGTCAACCAACGTTGACAGTGCTATATTACCCGCAATTTCAGAAACATCTAATAACAATTTAGATCTTGGTGTGACCCTAATACCATTGGCACCTGAGATATCTCCTACGGGTACACCTTTGACATCCATAAATCCATCAAAATTTTCAATTGATAGCTCAGAATTTAAATTAGGTAGCTTGCTGACATTTTGTATGGTGTCTAGATCAAAATAATAATGATATGGTGACTCAACATTCTCATCCAAGATCAGTTCGCGTAATCCTACGACATCGTGAATATTTATTTTTTTATCACTATTGATGTCGGCAGCTGAAATCTGGTAGTTTTCTAGTGTATTTGTTCCAAAAATATAATCTTGTAATAATATCAGATCGAGCACATTTATTGATGCCTTATCTACAAAATGCTGTGTAATGGTGTTAAAACGAAAATCAGAATATAATGGAAACTGATCAAATACGATGCTGCCATTTGCACTAGATCTTGTCGTTATGGACATGTCCTCGGTTTGTCTCTCGGCTTTGATGTCTATGACTTTTTCTGTAGCACCGTCAGTATACGTTAAAACACCGTTGATGGTAGGCCTCATATTGCATGATCCATTGTCAAAAACTAAGGCAAATACATTGGTAGAAGATTGATTTCCAAACATATCTGTTACGTACACGGTCCAAAACTGAAAACCGCTATTGTTGCAGTTGATGAGCTTTAGTGTGTCATTGATATTTGGAGAAAAAGAATATCTCAACATTGATTTCTGAGTACAGTTATCATATGAATCGATATTGAACATGCGTGCTGGAAAACGCAAAGGCGCCATATCTTTTGTAAAGGCAGCTGAAATGACTTGATGCAAATATGGTGTAGGAGCTTTGGTGTCTTTGACGTACACTTTTTGCTGGCAAGTCTTATAATTATTGCATTTATCTCTTACAGACCACGTTACTTTGTGTAATCCGATTGGCGCTTTTTCTAGAAGTTTAATGTTCAAATTTTCACCATTTTTTGTTGGCGCTATCGTAAATGGATGAGGTTCTGATTTAGCAAATCGATATTCTATGTTTCCATCTCCCCACATATCAACTTCTACAACCCATTCTAGAAGATCAGAGGTACAATCGCCAATATCAGTAGCAGAATTTGTCAAGTCAAAATCAGCTGTGCAATTTGGACCATATACTGCGAGTGTGACATCTGCACAGTTTGCAATGATAGGTGGTGTGGTTTCTATCACTTTTATAACTTGGGTGTGTGTCCAAATGCCATCGCCGTATGGATTATTTTCGTAGGTACACCAGTTAATTACTGTAAAGTTTCGCAAAATTTTGTAACATGCATCCGCTTGTCCATTATACACTTGATCGTTGTAAGAATAGGCCATCATATCACAAGCTCCTGAAGTCCAGTCCGGAGCTTCAAAAACAATGTCTTCCTTGCAGCTGTATATTTTGTCGACAGGAAATGTCACACTCACTTCACCATCTATATGTTGAACATAAATATGTTGTACGCAACTGTGTTCTCCTGTATCGTGTTGCTGGTTTTGATTGAGATCGATATACCAAATACGTGTGACATCTCCACTTACACAGTTATTGTTGGTTGATTGATCATAATATTCCAATAACTGAGGTGGATAACCAAAAACTGTCGGAACTCCAACATTATTTAAGTGATGGATGTCATCATAACAACTTATTGTAGTATTAGGTGGACAGACCATTCCCGCAGACATTTGCGATGATAGGCATAAACCAAAAATTAGCAAAATATGTACTCTGATAGCGATCAGTGTCTTAAGTATATGATGTGTCAAGGTATTCATTTTAAGTGAGTTTAGGTTTTTTTGTGGTGAGGCGTGATTTCAATTAAATTCAATACATTCAGCCACAATACATTACAAAATTATAAATAAAAATGTATCTACATCTAATATTTAACTTTTTTTAATTAAAAATTCATTTTCGGCCCATTCTCTGCCAATAGATTTTGTATACTTTTATCCTTACTGAAGTTTCTATCAGTTGCGCATACTAATGGACATAATTCGTAACATTTCTACAAAAAAATGCTATCTTTATGGTTTTAAAACAATAAGTGTTATCGTAATGGCTATAGCAAGACCTTTCAACCTTCAAAAATGGATAGACGAGCACAGACATGAGCTTAAACCACCTGTTGGCAATAGAAATTTGTACAAAGATGCAGGTGACTATATCGTCATGATTGTAGCGGGACCCAATGCTCGTAAGGATTATCACTATAATGAGACAGAAGAGCTCTTTTATCAGATTGAAGGAGATATCGTAGTTAGAATTCAAGAAGATGGTCATCCAGTTGATGTTGAGATAAAAGAAGGTGACATGTTTTTACTACCTGCTAAAGTGCCACACTCACCCATTCGTTCGGAGGGATCTATTGGGTTGGTAATAGAGTTAAAACGTCAAGGACATGAAAAAGATGGCCTTTTGTGGTTTTGCGAAAAATGCAATACCAAATTGCACGAATCTTATTTTAAATTAGAAAATATTGAAAAGGATTTTCTACCTCGTTTCAAGCATTACTATGGATCTGATGCATTGCGAACTTGCCCAAACTGTGGTAATGTGATGGATACGGACAAGCGGTTTGTAGATTAATCTCTTATAAATTTCCATGTCAAAGAAGATATACTTCGTATCGGATTTTCATCTCGGTATTGATTGCGATTTGACATCTTCAGATCGCGAGAAGAAGATAGTAAAATGGCTAGATATGTATCACGATGACATGGAGGAACTATATCTGGTTGGCGATATTTTTGACTATTGGTATGAATATAGACGCGTGATACCTAAAGGGTTCACAAGATTGTTTGGAAAACTGGCTGAGCTTAGAGATAAAGGCATTCCTGTATACTTTTTTACCGGCAATCATGATATGTGGATGTTTAAATATTTTGAAGAAGAACTAGGTATTCCTATATATCGCAAACCCATCGAATTAATAAAAAATGGTAACAGGATTTTAGTAGGACATGGTGATGAAAAATCTGGACCAGGAATTAGGATATAAATTATAAAATCCATTTTTTCAAACAAAAATTTGTCAAAAACTTTTTTCGTTGATTCACCTAATATTTAGGCTAAAATTAATGCAATTCTTTAGCTCCAAAAAGTGAAGCGTATACAGCTGACGAAAGCCAATTTAAAGACCTTTCAAAAGAATGGTTGGTACAATATTGTGAGCAAAAAATACGAACATCGGACTATGATTATTTTGTGTTTGGGCATCGACATTTACCCATCAATCATCTACTATCAAATAATAAAAGTAGGTATATTAATCTCGGAGAATGGATGTATGTATACTCATATGCCACTTTTGACGGGCAAGAGATGTCATTACATTTTTTTGAATCGCAAAATACACATATCTTCAGTTGACAAGCTGAGCTATGCACTACATATTTTTTCAAAGGCTTCAATACTGTTTTCGATGCGATGTGCGCTCTCATCTAAACCTACTAAAGCGATGGTCTGAAATAAATCTGGACCTTGCATAGTCCCACTTACAGCAAGACGTATTAATGGCATGATATCTCCCAATTTTAAATTTGTCTCGCTTATAAAGGTCTTTACATTACTTTCTAAAGTTCCCACATCAGCGGATTTTATAATGATGTCGGAGATAAGACGTAACGGATCAGCTAATTCAGGCCTAAATTTCTTTTTTATCACGGCATTGTCATAATTGTCAGGGGCCTCAAAAAAATACCTTGCATTAGTGATCATTTCATCAATTTTATGCACGCGTTCCTTCATCAATCCTGCTACTCCTGCCAAAAAGTTGAGATCTTTGGTGTATCCATATTTTTCTGAAATAGGTTGCAGTTTTTTGGCTAATTCCGCATTAGCCGATTGAATGATATAATGCTGGTTAAACCAAAGTGCCTTATCAATGTCAAATCTGGCACCCGATTTTACTATATTATCTATATGAAAGGCTGCTATTAATTCATTCAAAGAAAACATTTCTTGTTCAGAATGTGGACTCCATCCTAGCAATGCCAAAAAGTTTATGACTGCCTCGTGTACATAACCGTCTTCTCTGAACCCGATAAATCTATCTTCTGGCTCTCCGGATTCCCATGATAAAGGGAAAACTGGAAAACCAAATTTTGCACCATCTCTCTTGCTAAGTTTTCCTTTGCCAGAAGGCTTTAAAATGAGTGGTAAGTGTGCAAATTTAGGCGGTGTCCACCCAAAATAGTTATATAAAATTACATGGTGTGCTGTACTGGATAGCCATTCTTCCCCACGTATCACATGCGTTATTTCCATGAGGTGGTCATCTATAATATTGGCAAGATGATAAGTAGGCATTCCATCCCCTTTTAGTATGACTTTGTCATCCAGTTCATCCGTGTTAAAACTTACTTGACCTCTTATACTATCTTCAAAACTGATAATTTGAGATGGTTCAATCTTCAGTCTTATGGCAAATTCTGTTCCGCTTTCTAATATGGCTTGGGTTTCCTCAGCAGACATTGACAAGCTGTTACGTAATTGTAATCTGATTTTGCCGTCATACTTGAAGGTTTGATCTTGTTCTCTGTATTTATCCAATTCTTCTGGAGTATCAAATGCATAATATGCTTTTCCTTCATCTATCAGCTTGTACACATACTCTTTATATAGTGCCTTTCTTTCCGACTGTCTATACGGACCATAATTACCACCGAATCCTGGGCCTTCGTCTGGAATGAGACCAAACCACATCAACGAATCAACTATGTATTGTTCCGCTCCTGGAACCAATCTGGTTTGGTCAGTATCTTCAATTCGTAGTATAAAAGTGCCTTTATTTTGTCTTGCAAATAAATAATTATAAAGTGCTGTCCTAACACCGCCGATATGTAATGGACCCGTTGGACTAGGTGCAAACCTTACTCTACAAGCACTATTTTGATCAGACATAATTCCAATATTTTAATTTATTTTGTTAAAAATTGTTAAAGTGGGGCTAACTCATCATTCATTCCGTCGTAACTTTTCGTTATTGATAAATTGGAACGTACAATAAAAATTATCCCTTTTGTTTGGGGTGCAAATTTAGGGTTTATTCCTTCAAAACAAAGATTTTATGTATTTAGTACATACACCGAATTTTGTAAGAACTTTTTTTAGTGAGTATTTGTGGCACATTGATACCCAAGAAAAATGCATTTATCTAACTTTTGATGACGGACCGATTGAAGAATTGACGCCTTGGATCTTGGACACTCTGGCTCAGTATGACGCTAAAGCCACTTTTTTTTGTGTTGGGGAAAATGTCCATAAAAATTCAGACATCTATTACCGCTTACATTCAGAAGGCCATACTATTGGAAATCATACTTACAACCATTTAAATGGGTGGAATACAGATGTTCAAACTTATATGGAAAATGTACAAAGATGCGATTTAATGGTTAGTTCTCCTTTATTCAGGCCGCCTTATGGAAAATTAAAACCCTCACAATCTGCAGAAATTCGCAAATCAATGCAAATAGTAATGTGGGATATTCTGAGTGGAGATTTCGATGCATCTTTATCAAAAGAAGATTGTTACAGCAATATTGTGACTAATTATAGCAAGGGAAGTATCATAGTCTTACATGACAATATCAAATCTGAAGAAAAAGTAAAATATGTTCTTCCTAAGTTGTTAGACCATCTATATAGTAGAGGGTACCGATGCGAAAACCTAGATTGCTTGGTTACGGCTGATAGAATGACAATAATATAACTACTCCTATATTAACTGAAGATAATTAATTCTTTTCAGCGAAGAGTTTTTGATTGACAAACTTTTATTGCACCACCTTTAATTATAAGTAAGCGACTTTCTCATTGTTGCGATTTTACTTAAAGAGTAATTGAAAAATATTGCATTATATTTTTGTAAATCAAAGTATTAGATTACCTTTGCAGCCCGAAATTAAAATTTCGAGACAGTTATTTATTTTTTAATCATTATACTTCAATAAAAATGCATCAATATGAAGTGACTTTCATCATCGATCCCGTTCTGTCAGGTGATGAAATTAAAACGACAGCGAGTACTTACGAGAGTCTTTTGAAAGACAACAACTGTAGTATAGTACACGTAAATGATATGGGTTTGAGACAACTGGCATACTCTATCAACAAAAAATCATCGGGTATTTATTACTCTATTGAATTTTCAACACTTTCAGGAGAAGTCATCAGCAAAGTAGAATTGGCTTTGAGACGAGATGAGAGAATTATGCGCTTTCTTACCGTGAAATTGGACAAATATGGTGTAAAATACAACTCAGACAGACGTTCTGGTGTAATTACAGCATATAAGAAAAAAGACAAGAAAAAGCCTGCTGAAAATGCAGCGGTAGCGGAACCACAACCGCAACCTATTGTTGAGAAAGAAGTTGCTAAACCTGTAGCTATTTCTGAAGAAGAATAATTTCATTAAGGAAACAAAAATATTAGAAGATCATGGCATCAAGAGACGATATAAAATTTTTAAATAATCCTACGATAGGACGCAAACGTAAAAAATACTGTAGATTTAAGAAATATGGTATTAAATATATTGATTATAAAGATTCTGAATTTTTACTTCAATTTATCAATGAACAAGGTAAATTATTACCAAGAAGAATCACAGGTAATTCATTGAAATATCAGAAATTAGTAGCTGTTGCTGTAAAAAGAGCCAGACATTTGGCTATTCTTCCTTACGTAGCGGACTTATTAAAATAATCTCTAAAAAGTAATTCACATGGAAATCATTCTTTTAAAAGATTTAGATAATCTTGGCGATAAGCACACAATAGTAAAAGTAAAACCTGGATATGGTAGAAATTATTTGATACCTCAAGGTTTGGCTGTAAATGCAAATGCTGCAAACAGAAAAAAATTGGACGAAATGATTGCTGATGAAGAAGCAAAAGAAGCAGCAAAAGTAGGAGAATACAAAACAATGGCTGAAAAACTGGAAGGTCAGACATTGAGAATCGGTGTTAAAGCTGGTACTACAGGTAAAATCTTCGGTAGTGTCACCAGTGTGCAATTAGCACAAGCATTGAAAGAGCAATTGGATTTGGAAGTAGAGCGTAAAAAAATCGCTCTTCCTGAAGAAGTAAAGGAGATAGGTATTTATACTGCAGATATCAACTTCCACAAAGAAGTAAAATCATCTATTCAGTTTGAATTAGTACAGGAATAAGATAATCTTAGGAATATCATAGACTAAAAAGTCCTATCATCTTTGGGTGGTAGGACTTTTTTGATCTTCACAATTTGGTCTTACACAGTAATTTAAGATACTTCTCGACCAAGTTCATCTATTTCACTTTGACGATTTTCTAAGTTTGTCACATCAGCAAAGGCAAAATAATCAATAATAAAAATAAGCGGCATGGTAACTACCAACCCTATAATAAATGCCGCAATTCCAATAAACGAAAGAACTATAATTACTAGAATATATAATAAGTGAGGAAAAAAATTTTTATTCACCATTTTAAAACTAGTAATCAAAGCATCCAAAGGCTTATAATTGTAAAAAACAATGAGTAGAGGAGCCCATCTAGTAGTTAAATACAAATACATCTCCAAAAGTAAAAATGAAAAAACTATAAGTGCACCCTTTGTAGAAAACAAAGCTTCAGATATTAAACTCATAAAATCTTCCAAAAAATAATCTCCAGATAAATATCGTTGCAATACAAAATATCCAAATATTATAAAAGGTACCAATGTGATCATTAATGTCACTAAATAAAGTAAAGCAAGAGGGCCCACGTAGTCAAACCCCTTGAAAAAATTTCCTAACTCTTTTGATTTATGTTCTAAAAATAAATTAGTTCCCAAATAATATCCCATAATTAAGGGATAAGAAATCACTATACCGATAAGGATAGAGACGAAAGGAACCAAACCTGAAAAAATGTGTGTGAATAAAAAAATGAATGTGTAGCCAATGTATAATAATGGAATTTTTTGGAAAGTATCCAATGATCTCGAGATATAGGTCCATAGTTTAAATGAATACCCATTTTGAATCGCCTGATTTATGTCGGATTTATTCATGTTTGATGTATCTTTAAATCTAATTATAATCTATCCAGCCCAGCCTTCTCTGTCTAAGCTCCTATATTGGATCGCTTCTGCCAAATGTTCTACCTTAATATCTGGACTACTAGCCAAGTCAGCAGCTGTCCTTGCTACTTTCAATATTCTATCATATGCTCGAGCGGATAATTGGAGTCTTGACATAGCAGTTTTTAATAATGTAGCACCTGCAGGAGTTAATTCGCAGATATCTCTGACCATTCTACTCGGCATTTGGGCATTACAAAATATCCCTTGCTGATTTTTAAATCTTTCTTCTTGAATCTGCCTTGCCCTGATGACTCTTTCTACAATGTCTCTGCTTGTCTCACTTTTATACTCCCTAGTCGCTAACTCATCATAAGATACTGGTGTAACCTCTACATGTAGATCAATTCTGTCTAGCAAAGGCCCGGAAATTTTTGACAAGTACTTTTTTACTATCCCTGGTCCGCACACACATTCTTTCTCAGGATGATTATAATACCCACAGGGACATGGATTCATAGATGCAATTAACATAAAACTGGCCGGATACTCCACAGAAATTTTAGCTCTTGCTATCGTCACCTTTCTTTCTTCCATGGGTTGCCTCATTACTTCCAATACCTGCCTTTTAAATTCAGGTAATTCATCCAAGAATAAAACACCATTATGCGCAAGAGAAATTTCTCCTGGATTTGGGTTTGAACCTCCACCTACCAATGCTACATCACTTGTGGTGTGATGCGGAGACCTGAATGGCCTTTCTGCGACAAGAGACGAATCAGACCCAAGTACACCCGCTACAGAGTGAATCTTTGTGGTTTCTAGGGCTTCATACAAATTTAGCGGAGGTAATATAGTGGGTAACCTACGTGCTAACATTGTTTTTCCTGCACCTGGTGGACCAATCAAAATCACATTATGGCCGCCGGCTGCAGCTATTTCCAAAGCTCTTTTAATATTTTCTTGGCCTTTTACATCACTGAAATCTATGGCATATTGATTATTTGTATCTGCGAAAATTTCTCGAGTATCATAGGCCGTTGGCAATAAAGTTGTTGTTCCATCAATAATCTGAATGGCTTCTTTAAGGTTTTCTATTCCATATATTTCTAAATCATTGACAATAGCAGCTTCATTTGCATTTTGCTTTGGCAACACAAATTTTTTAAATCCTTCCTTTCTTGCCTGAATAGCAATAGGTAATGCACCCTTGATTGGCCTAAGATTTCCATCCAATGCGAGTTCTCCCATAAATAAGATTGATTCCAACCCTACAGTATTGATCTGATCTGTCGCTGCCAATACGCCTAACGCTATAGGCAAGTCATAAGACGAACCTTCCTTCTTGATATCTGCAGGAGCCATATTGACCACCAATTTTATTCTTGGCACCTGCTTTCCTACATTTTTTATTGCTGCTTCAATTCGTTGCCATCCTTCTTTGACTGCATTATCCGGTAATCCTACCAATGAATAAGCCAGTTTTCCTGCAGCTACTAATCCACCACTATTTACTTCTATCGTTATGGTTTGGGCTTCAATACCATACACCGCACTTGCATATGTTTTGGCAAGCATTTTTCAAATGTTTATTATGTTCAAAAAAGATTTTCATTCAAGATCATTGAAATTCCAATTTCTGTCTGTTCTTCTCCCATTCCCAAGCAGTTTTCATAATATCGTTGACATCATATCTAGGCGACCAACCTAAAAGTCTTTCTGCCTTTTCATAATCAGAATATATAGCAACAACATCTCCCGCACGCCTGTTTCCAACTATATAAGTCAATGGCTGATTAGTCTCCTTCTTAAAAGCTTCAATTATTTCAAAAACAGTCAATCCTTCGCCTATTCCTAAATTGAACACTTCGACTTCTGACGACTGCCTACCTTTAAAAATATAATCTAGACCTAATGTATGAGCATGGGCTAAATCACAAACATGGATATAATCTCTGACGCAGCTTCCATCTCGGGTAGGATAATCATCTCCAAAAACAATCATTTTTTCTCTTTTACCTATGGCGGTTTCAGTTATCACAGGAACCAAATTTTGGGCTATATTTCTTGGTGATTCCCCAATGATGCCGCTTGGGTGTGCTCCTGCTGGATTGAAGTATCTCAAATTAATAGCTTTCATATCCGTATTTTTTACAGCATGTTTGATGATTTGTTCTCCCATTTGTTTTGTCAATCCATAAGGTGATGCCGCTTCTTGCCATGGTGTATCCTCGTCAACTGGACTTTGTAAAACATTTCCATATACTGTACAACTGCTGCTGAATATAAATGCCTTGATGCCGATCCTAATACTTTCTTGTAAAACATTAATAAGAGACAAAACGTTATTTTGGAAGTAAAAAAGTGGCTTCTCTACGGATTCTCCCACTGACTTTGCCGCTGCAAAATGAATGACACCTTCTATATCTCCATGATCCTCAAAAATTTTACGCAAATGTTCCAAGTTGCATAGATCTACTTTGTAATGTGGGCATTTATACCCTGTGATAGTTTGCACCTGTTGTAAGACACTATGATGAGAATTTGATTCATTGTCTACACTTACTACATCATATCCATTTTGGATGAGGTCTATCAATGTATGACTGCCTATATATCCTGTTGCACCAGTGACTAATATTTTGCGCATATATATAAATTAAAGGTATTTTAATGTAATATCTATCAGCTTCCTTTTCCATTTTGTATATGGAGGAAAAAGTAAATCTACGGGTCCAATAGTATGCTGTTCAAACACGCTTCTGGCATCAGAAAACTCTACAAATCCTCTGAAACCATGTGACCTTCCTATTCCTGAGTTACCAGTTCCTCCAAAAGGCAAATTTGAATTACTAAAATGTAAAAGATTATGATTTATACATGTTCCCCCTGCTCTTGTATTTTCTAATACAAATTCAATATTTTGCTTGTTTTCAGAAAAGATATACAGAGATAAAGGTCGTTCTCTTTCCTGAATGTAATTCACTGCATGTTTTAATTCTTTAAATGTAATAATGGGTAGAACTGGGCCAAAAATCTCTTCACGCATGATGTGCATGGTATCAACATCTATTCCATTCAGGATCGTTGGAGATATTGTACTTTGATGTTGGTTTATTTGACCGCCAGATACTATTTTGGCCCCTTTTTGCACAGCATCTTTGATATATCCTTCTAATCTATGCAAGTGTTTTGGATTGACAATGGCAGTACCTGAAGATTGGTATTGGTATTGAATTTCTGAAAGACAGGCTGAAATAAATTCCTGTTCAACCTTGTCATCTATTAAAATATAGTCGGGAGCAATACATATTTGTCCGGCATTTAAGAATTTTCCCCAAATGATTCTTCTTGCCGCTGTCTTTATATCTGCTGAATCATCTATTATGGTTGGAGATTTCCCTCCTAATTCTAAGGTTACAGATGTCAGATGTTCTGCTGCAGCCCTCATCACTATCTTACCTACTTTGGGCGAACCCGTAAAAAATATATGATTAAATGGCAGTTTTAATAATTCGGTTGAAATTTCTATACCACCTTTGATTAGTACCACTTCTTGATCTGAAAATACATGAGAAACAATTTTTTCCATTAAAGTAGCACAGTTAGGTGTCAATTCTGAAGGTTTTATCATAATTGAATTTCCTGCAGCAATCGCTGACACCAATGGACAAAATGTCAAGTTAAATGGGAAATTCCATGGTGAAATAATCAAACACACACCTTTAGGCTGATACTTAATATATGATGTGGCGCCTAGTAGTGCGATCGGAACTTTCACTCTTTGATTAGAAGTCCAATTTTTTAAATTACTAATTGCAATTTTAATTTCTTTGGATATCGGATAAATTTCTGTTAAAATAGTTTCTTCTTCCAGCTTATTAAAATCTTTTCTTAAAGCAATAATAATATCCTGTCTAAAAGTTCCTGTTATTGCCTTATGAAGAGCCCGAAGTTTCACTATCCTATCACGCCAAGATGTTTTTGCCACCGAATAATGATGGGTCTGAAGTGTTTCAAAGTGGGATATCAAAGTGGTTGATGTGCTTGGCATCATATATAAATTGTATACAAAGATACAAATTACAATGAAATAAAATCATGACAAGAAACATCTTATTTCCTGAACCTAAATATAAAAATGTGTATAATCTCCTTATTTAGCTGACTTAAAATGTGCTTTTGCCTTTGCACTTCCTTTATTGGCAGCTTCTTTTAAATCTTTGACATGACCAGGTTTTCCGGCTTTGGCTCTTGTCTGTCCTCTAGCAAATAATATTTCTGCTTCTTCTATCCCATCATTTATATTAGGTAACTCTAAAGCCTTATCAAATGATTTAATTGCTTCTATGAGTTCATTTAATTCAACTAATACCAGCCCATAGTTATAAAAAGCCCATCTTCTCCAAAAATAATTTTGGTTATCGGGTTCAAATTTTCGCTTTGTAAAAAGTTTAAGGTCGAATTCTGCCTTGCTCCATTCTCCTAATTTTATATGACACTCTGCTTTCAATCTTCGTGCTTTCCAATAAATGGGTTGTAGCGCAATAGATTTTTTAATGGTTTCTTCAAGGTTTTGAATCGCTTCCACAAGTTCATCCTTCATGATCAAAATCTTTGCCTTTCCATAAAATGAAGAAGGTATAGAAGGATCTATGTTGATACTTTTATTGTAATCCCGCAATGCATCATGAAAGTTTCTCATAATGAAATTGACCTTAGCTCTTCTTTCATAAGCCTGAGCATGTCTGTCATATTTATCAATGGCTTGGGTCAGCGCTTGAATTGCTTCATTTTCTTTGCCCTTGACTTTGACCAGTTTTGTTCCTTTTACAAATGATTGGACAGCAGCTTTATCACTACTAGGCTCCATTATATCAAAATGCAAAACTTCTCCTTCAGAAATTAACCAAGCGCGAATGGATCCTGCCACTGCAAATTGAGTGCAATATTTAAGTAAACCCGTGGTCGTTCTGTAGGCTTTGTCTGTAATCTGTGCAACATGTCGAGGAATAACAAGTGAGAGTTCTTCAGCATTAAATATTTCCTCAAACTTAAGAATGACATCCGTTTTATAATAGGTTTCCACCCTTTGAAGGTACATTTTAGTGACCATATCAAAGCTTTTTTGAGTTCCAAATTCTATTCTTCCTTGAATGATGGTTTTGTAAAACATACATGAATTTATACGCATTGTAAATATAGAAAAAATCATTCCAAAATTGCTATATAGACCGCTTTATGGAAATAAATTTTCTAAAGTACCTACACTAATATTTTATTAGGAAGCAAAGGAAGCTCATTTTCAGTGTATTCTGCTAATAAAAGGGAATATTAAATATTTGAATTTTTTTTAAATAATCCTATCTTATCTCAACGATTTCGTGAAATATCGGTATAAATCATCTGGTGTGTAAACAATGTTTGTATGCTCAATTTTATATTTCTCGATTACATCTCTTACCAAACTATCTCTTACCACAAGAATTAAAAGTGTTTGAAATTTTGATTCTTTAAAATTTTTCAAAAAATAACTCAGTCCCGGTTCATAGCCTCGATCCATAAGTTCTAATTTTCCTATTTCATCTATTATAATAATATTCCATTTTTCTATTTCAATTATAGAAATAAATTCGGAAATCTGTTGCATTACCGATGCATCAAACTTATAATTCCCTACAATTATCGTATTTTCTGCACGGGTGTTTGTGGTCTCAAGAAAAATATAATCACTTTGTGGTAGAAATTTTACTGCTTTTTTACCTTCTACTTCTGGACATAATATGCCAGAAATATCTTGCCTATTTGAAGAAAATTTTTCTAAAGTAGATGACTTGCCAGTGTGAATTGGTGAAGAAAATATGACAATTTTTGGGTTATTTATCATCGTTTTGCATTGAAGCGTAGATAAGTATGAGGATAAAATATTTAATCTTACTTACTCCGGTATACTGTGCATTGGCATATGTGAGATACTTATTGTAATGTTCCAATGTCAGTGGAAGGTTTTGTAGAATTTGAGAAACTGAAGCTTGGTTTGTGGTATTTCTAAAAACTTTTTTAATAAGAAATTTTACAACAGGTGTCAACAGATATATGAATACCAATGTAACTAAAACTACCCTGAGCATCACAAAAATCGCTTTTTGACTGTCAACAAGATAGACTAAAATCACCGTAAAAACTAAGCCAATTACCCAAATAAAAAATGAATACCTATTATTTAATAGCAATGTCCCTTTTTCTGGTAATTTTTCAGTATTGATCTTAATTTCTGCAAGCTGTTTTTCAATCTTTGTAAGCCACGTACCCAGAATTATGCCTACTATGAAATGAACAAAAACATAAAAAATAAACATCGGGTATACTAGGCTTACTTCTAAATGCATACCGAAATATCCAACTACTTGATGCATACTCGAATCTAAAGATTTAAAAAAGGATTGACCAAAAATCAGAATAAAAATGAGTATTTTTTGGACGGCAGATTCTACCTGGTTTATTACGGCAAAGAGTACTGACTGAAAGGAATTAATGCTTTTTCCTGTTAAAAACAAGATTGCCATACTTGATTGAAATAGTAGAGCTACATACGCTTGCCAAGGACTATGCGGACTTACTATGAGTTTTATCATAACTACGATTGCTGTAGCTTCAATAATGGATTTTGATTTATTTTGACTATATTTTGAAATTAAAAACAGGCATATTGTAGCAATACTACCTACAATAATCCCAGTAAATGGCATTTTGAATGCATGCATCAAACCTCCCAATCCACACTCTGTTACTGCCCAAAATGTAACTATCCCATTATATTTTTTACTGACACTCAATTTATCTGCCAAAATCAAATATTATTAATCTTTCTTAAAACCATATAATACTTTGAGTTAACAATATTTTTCATTCAGTGTTTTTATAATTAAAATTTGTAAAAATTTGGTTTTCGAAATTTGCGTTACTAATTGAATATGAAAAAATTATGATTTTGTTTTTAAATATATATAAGTATCTATACCTTTGTGACAATCAAAACCCTAAACATATCAAATCTAAATACTATGGACATGGCAAATTACTCCTGACTGGAGAATACGCCGTTTTGGATGGGGCAAAGGCTTTGGGCTTACCTACAAAGTTTGGTCAGAAAATGGTCGTGAAACGTACCACTAGCTCTGATCTTATTTGGCAAAGTCTTGATGAGAAGGGAAAAGTGTGGTTTGAATCCACTATTTCACTTTTTGATTTCTCTCCTATCACTACAACAGATGAAAAAATATCAGAATTTTTACAAAAAGTTTTGAAAAATGCTGTTAGACTAAACTCTGAATTTCTTTCTCAATGGAATGGGTTCAAAATCGAAACACAGCTTGAATTCCCGCTCAATTGGGGATTAGGGTCTAGTTCCACCTTGATTTTTTGTGTTGCAGAGTGGGCTGAAGTCAACCCTTTGTTACTATACTTTAAAATAGAAGATGGTTCGGGATATGATGTAGCATGTGCTTTTGCAGATGGACCGATGGTATATATCAATTCACCAGAAGAAGTTTCTTACACTGAAGTAGATTTTGATCCAAAATTTAAAAATCATTTATATTTCGTACATCTTGGAGAAAAAAAGAATACTAGTCAGGGTATTAAGGAATATTTGAAGGCAGTAAAACAGAAATCATCGCTTGTACAAAGTATCAATGGTATTACCGAGGCAATGTTAGATGTGAAAACATTGACTGAATTTGAATCATTGATAGAAAAACATGAAGATCTTATACACAAACATACAGGTTTTGGAAAAGTGAAGGATACCTTATTTAAAGATTATCATGGAGTCATTAAGTCACTTGGAGCTTGGGGAGGTGATTTCGTTCTTGCAACATCCTCACAATCTAAAGATGAGACGTTTGGGTATTTTCAATCTAAGGGTTATGAAACCGTTATATCATACAAGGATCTTATTCTCTAATTTTCCTACATCTTGTGAAATCTTACCTTAGCCTTATCAAGTTTAGTCACACTATTTTCGCACTGCCTTTTGCTTTATTGGGTTTTACACTTGCTACCTTAAAATATGGATTCTCGTATGAAAAGCTGACATTCGTTTTGGTTTGTATGGTCTCCGCACGAAGTGCCGCTATGGCATTCAATAGATTTTTAGATAGGGACATAGACAGTAAAAATCCTCGAACCTTGATACGAGAGATACCTGCTGGAATCATCAGCCCTAGAAATGCATTAATTTTTACATTGATCAGTGCAATGATTTTTGTCCTTTCCTCCTATATGCTCAATTCACTTTGCTTTATACTTAGTCCTTTAGCATTAGTCGTCATTTTAGGGTATTCATTCACAAAAAGATTTACGTCTTGGTGCCATTTGGTGCTCGGATTAGGTTTGGGTTTAGCACCAGTTGGCGCCTATATTGCCGTGTCAGGAAAGTTTCACATGATTCCAATACTTTTGGGTGTGGCTGTACTTTGTTGGGTAGCTGGTTTTGATATCATTTATGCACTACAGGACGAAGAGTTTGATAAAGAAAATGGACTCAATTCAATTCCTGTACGACTTGGTAAAAAAAATGCGTTGGTAGTTTCCAATTTCTTGCATTTAATATGTATGCTTGCTTTATTTACAGCATTGTATCTGATAAGCCAAGTTTATGCCTCATCTGGTATTGTTTTATGGATTAGCTATGCAGTTTTTGTCTTTTTGTTATGGTATCAACATACATTAGTGAAGCCAAATAATCTGAGTAAGGTTAATATGGCTTTTTTTACCACAAATGGGATAGCAAGTGTAGTTTTTGGATGCCTTGCGATTATTGATTTAATATTTTGATAAAATCTATAAGTTTTTCTACTGCCCTAGCACGATGACTCATGGCATTTTTTTTGTCTTGCGTCATTTCTCCAAATGATAAGGAATAACCATCAGGTATAAAAATCGGGTCATAGCCAAATCCCGAACTTCCTTTTGGCATATCAGCAATGACGCCATTGACCTTTCCATCAAAGATTTGAAAGTTACCATTCGCCATAACCACAGCTATTACAGTGCGAAACCTAGCTCTTCTGTCTTGTACACCTTCCATATTTGCTAACAATTTAGAAATATTAGCCGAAGCAATATTGGCACTGCTTGCATATCTTGCAGATTTTACTCCTGGTGATCCATTCAGAGCAATGACCTCCAATCCAGTATCCTCTCCAATACTCATCGTCTTTGTGAGATTGTATAGATATTTTGCTTTAATCAAAGCATTATCTTCTAGAGTATTTCCATTTTCATCAATTTCTGCATCGATTCCTAAATCTTTTAATCCGAGTATAGTATACTCTGGCAGTAAAAACCTTAACTCTTCCAGTTTATGTTCGTTGTTGGTGGCGATATTCAATTGCATGACTACTTGGTTGTTTTTATTAAAAACATGGTTTGTAATTGATTCCATAGCAACTTTGTACTTTCTTGTTTGGACTTAATCTCTCGAATGGAAGGACAAAACATAACCTTTAATTCATAAAATTCAAGAATTTTAAAATGCTGTGTATTGATGAAATATCCTATATTCCGTGGCTCCACGCCAAATGCCAACACCGCTTGATAACTCAAGTTGAGTGTACTTAAAGAATATATTTCTTCGTTTTGTAAAATAAGTAAATTTACATCCTGTGTAAAATCCATTTTGATAGCTGAAATCATTTTCTGCAAAGTCTCCATTTCGGCATCTCCGAAGTCATTCTTAGCAACAAGAATTAACAATTTTGCATTCTTTTCGCTTATTTGATCCGAGACACCAATATTGTTTGGAATCTTAAATGCCACATTTTTTGAAAAATTCATTGAAATATTATTTGGAAATACTAATCAATAAAAAATAATATTTTACAAATGGGTAAAAAAATTTGCCGAAAACGAATAATATTAATTGGGCTTTTCTAATTAGCACAAAATTAATTATCTTTACGCAATCTAAAAACTTAAAAGTAATAATTCCGCTTTGTTACCACTAATTTTGCAGATGAGACCATTTTTTTATAACACCCTAATTTTTTTCAATAATGACACAACAAATAAAAATAACCAAAAGCGATAAGTCTCGCTTGAGTGAGGTGGATTTTAACAATATTCCATTTGGTAAAATTTTTACGGATTATATGTTCGAAGCGGATTATATCGATGGGGAATGGAAAAATGCAGAAATAAAACCATTGAAAGAAATGTCAGTACATCCGGGTAATATGGCTTGGCATTACGGTCAGGCGATTTTTGAAGGAATGAAAGCTACTAGAGATGCCGAAGGAAATGCATTACTTTTTAGACCAGAAATGCATGCAAAAAGATTCAATAGGTCTGCGGAAAGATTATGTATGCCAGCTGTTCCTGAGGAGTTTTTCCTTAATGCTGTTAGCACATTGGTAGATTTGGAGAAAGCATGGATTCCTCCACAAATTGGTTCTGCAATGTATATCAGGCCCTTTATGATATCTTTTGATCATACCATTGGTGTGAAAGCTTCTGACACTTATAAGTTTATTGTTTTTGTTTTGCCTGTTGGTCCTTATTACTCACAACCTGTAAAACTGCGTGCTTATCCAGAATACGTAAGAGCAGTAAAAGGTGGTGTAGGAGAGGCTAAAGCTGCGGGCAATTATGCTGCTTCGATGCTGCCAGCTGCCCAAGCTAGAAAAGAGGGTTTTGATCAAGTCATGTGGTTAGATGGTTTGCATCATAAATATATCCAAGAAGTAGGTACAATGAATATCTTCTTTGTCATTGGAGATGAGATAATCACACCCAATTTGGACGGAGCAATACTCAAAGGCATCACAAGAGATTCTGTCATCACATTATTGAGACACCATGATTATAATGTGGTAGAAAGACAGATATCTATTGATGAAGTAGTAGAAGCATCAAAAAAAGGTACTTTGAAGGAAGTGTTTGGCACTGGTACAGCAGCAGTTGTAGCTACAGTATCCACTATCAAGTACTTAGATACTATTGTAACTTTAGATACCGAAAATACACCGGTTAGCACTTTTGTAAAGGATACCATCAACGGCATGCGCAATAAAACGGTTGTGGATAATTTCGGTTGGATCGTACCGGCTCACGAAACAGTAGCTGTTTCCTAAAATAATATGATACATCGCGATAAGATTGTTTAACATTTATTTTAGAAACTTTTGTTTGTCAAACAGTGTTTATTGGTTCAATTTGAATTTTTTAGTAATAATTTTAGAATAATTAATCATGGCATTTGTATTTACTGATGAAAATTTTGACGAAACCGCATTGAAAGGTGGAGTAGCTGTTGTAGACTGTTGGGCAGAATGGTGTGGGCCTTGTAGACTTATTGGGCCAATCATTGAAGATCTATCAAAAGAATATGATGGCAAAGTAACTATCGGAAAACTTGATGTGGACCAAAATGACAAAGTGTCTATTCGTTATAATATTAGAAGCATTCCAACAATTTTAATATTTAAAGATGGCGAACTCGTAGATAAGCAAGTTGGATTGACAACCAAAGCAAATTTGGAGTCAAAAATAAAAGCACAATTGAACTAGTAATTTTTTTTCAACAATTTATAAAAAACTCTTGTCTCTATAAATAGCAACAAGAGTTTTTTTTATTCAGCTTAAAAATAGGTTTTGGCAAATTTTTTTGACAATTTTGATGTAAGACAAGTAGAAGATATCGAATTACTTGCAAAACAAGTAGTAGAAGGCTTTATCATTGGCTTACACAAAAGTCCTTTTCATGGTTTTTCTGTAGAATTTGCCGAACACCGATTATACAACCCTGGTGAATCTACAAAGGACATCGATTGGAAAGTGTACGCACGTACTGATAAAATGTTTTCAAAGAAATTTGAAGAAGAAACCAACTTAAGGTGTCAGATTATTATAGATAGTTCATCATCCATGTATTTTCCCATGGAAAAAAATGGAACTGGGTTGAATAAACTACAGTTTTCATCGTTGGCAGCAGCATCACTCATGAATTTATTCAAAAAGCAAAGAGATGCATTCGGACTATCTGTATTTAATAGTGACGTAGTTTTGCACACCAAGGCACGATCTTCAACATCCCACTATAGATTACTTTTATCGCATTTAGATGGGCTGATTAGAGATAATAGTCTCAATAAAAATACTAGCACGGCAACAGCTTTAGACCAGTTAGCTGAAAATATCCACAGAAGATCTCTAGTTTTAATTTTCTCAGATATGTTTGATCAGAATGTAGACCATCAGGCTATGTTCTCAGCACTTCAACATCTCAAGTATGCAAAACACGAAGTCATTTTATTCCATGTAGTAGATAAAAAACATGAAGTAGATTTCGAATACGAAAACAGACCATATATTTTTGTTGATATGGAATCCGGTCAAGAAGTCAAGCTCCAATATAATCAAGTGAAAGACATGTATGTTCAAAAAATAAGAACCTACAAAGATGCACTGAAACTTAAATGTTTGCAATACAATATCGATTTTATAGAAGCAGACATAAACGAAGGATTTGTGCCAATACTTCAAAAGTATCTCCAAAAGCGAACAAAGTTGCTCTAATGTGTGACAATTTGTCACAAAATGCTTCTCGTAAGTTGTTTTACTCTGTCAAAAAATCCTAAATCATGTATTGGTATAAAAAATGTATACCATTGCTGATCATAAAATTATTTTTTATTTCAAAATCTAAATTATACCGTTTTTATGAAGCCAATAAATGATAGAGTAGTAGTAAGACCAGCTCAGGCAGATGAGAAGACAGCAGGAGGAATCATACTTCCGGATACTGCAAAAGAAAAGCCACAGAGAGGTGAAGTTGTTGCCGTAGGTCCTGGAAAGGATGGCAATAAGATGACAGTAAAAAAAGGCGACAAAGTACTGTATGGAAAATATTCCGGTCAGGAAATTTCCTACAATGGCGAAGATTATTTAATCATGCGTGAAGATGATATCCTTGTGATATTATAATTTGTTTTACTGATATTAATACATTTTAAAATAAAAAAACATTATTTATATGTCTAAAATAGTAAGTTTTGATACAGAAGCAAGGACAAAGTTAAAGTCAGGAATTGACCAACTAGCCAATGCCGTAAAAGTCACTTTAGGCCCTAAAGGTAGAAATGTGGTGATTCAGAAAAGTTTCGGTGCGCCAGTTATTACCAAAGATGGTGTAACAGTTGCAAAAGAAATTGAATTAGAAGATGCAGTTGAAAACATGGGTGCTCAAATGGTGAAAGAGGTGGCATCAAAAACAGCAGATGCTGCTGGAGACGGCACTACCACTGCAACTGTACTTGCACAAGCGATGGTAAATGCTGGTATGAAATATGTAACAGCAGGTGCAAACCCTATGGATTTGAAAAGAGGTATTGACAAAGCAGTCAATGCTGTGATTACTGATTTAAAGTCCCAAAGTGAGGTAGTTGGTTCTGATTTCAGCAAAATCAAACAAGTTGCTTCAGTTTCCGCCAACAATGATGATGAAATAGGTTCTCTCATCGCAGACGCAATGAAACGTGTGACCAAAGATGGTGTCATCACTGTAGAAGAAGCAAAAGGAACAGATACCTACGTGGAAGAAGTAATAGGTATGCAATTTGACAGAGGATATTTATCTCCGTATTTCATCACAAATACTGAGAATATGACTACCGAATACGAAAACCCACTTATCCTTATTCATGATAAAAAGGTCTCAAACGTTCAAGAGATTGTACCTATTCTCGAAAAGGCAGTACAAACAGGTAGACCATTGTTAATCATTGCAGAAGATGTAGATAGTCAAGCATTGGGTACTTTAGTAGTAAACAGACTAAGAGCAGGCCTTAAAATTGTAGCTGTAAAAGCGCCAGGATTTGGTGACAGAAGGAAGGCTATGCTTGAGGACATTGCTATTCTTACAGGAGGTACAGTTATTTCTGAAGAGAAAGGATACAAACTTGAGAATGCAACTGTAGCTGATCTAGGGCAAGCTGAAAAAATCACAGTAGACAAAGACAATACTACTATCGTGAATGGAAAAGGTAAGAAAGCGGATATCAATGCGAGAATTGGTCAGATCAAAGCTCAAATTGAAACTACCACTTCTGATTACGATAAAGAAAAGCTTCAGGAAAGGTTGGCTAAATTAGCTGGCGGAGTAGCTGTATTGTATGTTGGTGCCGCTACTGAAGTGGAGATGAAAGAGAAAAAAGATAGAGTAGATGATGCTTTACATGCTACTAGGGCAGCAGTAGAAGAAGGTATTGTTGCGGGTGGAGGAGTCGCTCTAGTAAGAGCCATCAATAGCCTTGACACTGTAAAAGGAGCTAACGAAGACGAAAATCTTGGTATTCAGATAGTAAAAAAAGCTCTAGAATATCCTCTACGTACCATCGCTGAGAATGCAGGTGTAGATGGTTCCGTTGTCTTTCAAGAAGTAGCTAAAGCAAAAGGTGCTAAAGGATACAACGCTAGAACAGGTGAATATGAAGACCTTAAAAAAGCAGGTGTCATCGATCCAACAAAAGTGACTCGAGTTGCTATCGAAAATGCTGGATCTATCGCAAGCATGGTGCTGACCACAGAGTGTGTCATTTCTGATAAAAAAGAAGACAATCCTGCAATGCCACCTATGGGAGGAGGCGGAGGCATGCCTGGCATGATGTAATTGTTTTTCTTCTAAATAATTAAAAAACCTGTCTAGCATCTTGTAGTAACTAGACAGGTTTTTTTTTACTCTTCGCTTTTTATCTAAGAGAACCGACTTGTTTGTATTTTACTTATTTATAACAATCTTATTTAAGAAATTTCTAAAATCTTTTATGTTGTAATTTGTTATGGTAAGATCCCAAAAATCATCATCGGAATCATAGAATCTTATTTTAAACATTTCATTCTTGCTCAAATTTATCATCTCACTCTTAGGTAGAGCGATCTTAAATTCCTCGAATACATACTCCTTGTTGGTAACATTATTGTAATACGTAGTTTGAGGCACTTCCGTTGTGATAGTTTTCATTTCTGTTTTCTGTAGTAGTGACCGTTTGTCCTTCCACGATTTTTTGTTCTGTTTTAGTGACAGGGACTTGGCTCGTCACAGTATTATAATTTGTTCTGGAATTAGTTTCATTTACGATATCTGTATAAGCTACTTGTGTTATAGGGTTTAAATCAAACTTTTGATGACTAAGATCCATTTTAATAAAGTAAATTTCATTTGAAATACTTTTCTGAACAGGGTGTTTGTTATATGATACTTGCATGTAGACTGTATCGTTTATGCCCTCTATTTGTTTGAATTCTAATTGAAAATAGCGATAAACTCTCTTGACTGACGAACTTCCCCTTTTATTGACATCTTAGATTCAAGTAATAAATGCAACTTTTTAGGGAGCAAAAAAGTCTTT
>JAWKLK010000003.1:0-339410 GCA_041392785.1 Saprospiraceae bacterium | reverse complement strand
TTTGTCAAAGCTAAACATAAACGAGCATGGAATTAATGAAAAATGGAATTATTAAAAACTGGTCATCTGTATTCGGTCACAGACCAGAAGGATATGGTATGGAAGTTGCAAACTTCGACAAGCGGTGTAATGGTAGAGAGGAATTTATAAAACTTGTAAAACTGTAATCAAAAGTATGAATTCGGGCGAGGGGTCTCGCCCGAATTTTATTTGATAAGCCATTCAATCATCCATAAATTAAAAAAATGTCATCTATTACAAAAGTACCCTTCCTATTTACCCTTATTTTATTAATATCTGATGTATTACATGCACAAAAGGAAGATTATTTCTGGGTAATGGGGGACGATGGAGGCTACAGATCCCCAGCAATAGACTCCTTTTGGACTTCCTTTAAACTTAATTTTAATGAAGACCCAATGAGATTCGAATGGATGCCTGCGCGTCCAATGAAGTTTGATGCTACTTGTGCCTCCTTATGTCATCCAACAGGAGAATTATTTTGTTACAGCAATGGGATGAGCATAGATGGAGTAGATGGTAAAGTTCTACTTGGGGCAGATACTATCAATTACGGTGCCTTTTGGGAACTGTGGCGAGTAGAACATGCCAATATTATCCGAAATTTTGGATTTACACTTCCCCAAGGAATGCTATTTTTACCATGGCCTGGAAAGTCAGATTCTATTTTTTATGCCACTATATACCTTGGGGAGAATTATGAAAATGTAGAGATTGGTAAATATGGAATAATTTCCAAAAGTAAAGAAGATAGGAATGGAGTACTCGTTGCAAAAGATATTCAATTTCATAATGAGAAAATTAAAAACTCAATTCAAGCAGTTAGACATTCAAATGGAAGAGACTGGTGGATAATACTTATTGGTGAAGATAATGTCCATTACTATTCCTATTTATTGAACAAAGATGGAATAAAGTTAATTAATTCACAACAAATAGGACTTTTTAACAAGGGTATAGGTATTGGGAACATGTATTTTTCTTTAGATGGGACAAAATTTGTCAGTATTGATGCGTTGATATGGACTAAATATACCATAATCTCCATTTTTGATTTTGATCGATGTACAGGTACGTTTTCTAATGGGATATTTGATACCATTCCTACTTATGAAGCAGGTCTTGGTATAGGTGCTATCTTTTCTCCCGATGGCAAATACCTATATGCCAACAATGACTATGAGCTCTATCAATATGACATGGATGCTACAGAAATAAAGAAGTCCAGAATACTGTTAGATACATTTGATGGATTTCAAAGTCACCCACATGAATACTTATATTTTACTACTTTCGGGTATTGGGCTTACGGCCCCGATGGAAGGCTTTACAATGTCTCCGGGTATGGTTCAGCTAGACACATGCACATCATGGACTATCCCAACGAAGCAGGTCAAGCCTGTTCTTTTCGGCAACATGCGCTGAAAATACCAAACAACCACTGGACCATCCCCAACTTCCCGCACTATCGCCTAGGTCCACTAGATGGCTCACCATGTGACACACTGGGTCTTGATAATCATCCTGTTGCAAAGTACCGTTACGAGCCAGATAGCATAGACTATCTCAGGCTGCGTTTTACGGATCTCAGCTACTTCAGACCTGAGACATGGGTGTGGGATTTTGGTGACGGCAGCCCACGAGTCACCACACAACATCCATACCACACCTTTTCGGGCAACGGCACTTACCATGTCTGCCTCACCGTCAGTAATGAAAATAGCAGCAATACTGTATGTAGAGACATCACCCTGGGCACCGTCAATAGTGATGACACGCAGATAACAAGAGCAGATATCACACTCTTCCCTAATCCAGTCGAAGATTATCTTTTAGTGACCCTTGGCGAGTATGTCCCTGGTCATGGACAGATCATGATCTATGACATCACAGGTAGAGCCGTACTCACGCAGCGCATGTATTATGGCCAGAATAGCATAGACATGCGTGGTTTACAAGCTGGTATGTATGTGTGGAAGGTAGTGGATTTTGTCAACCCATCCCCAGCCCTTCCCTCAAGAAGGAAGGGAGAAGATGTAGTAGTAAGAGAAGGTAAGGTGGTGAAGAGGTGATATGTATGTTTTAGGCAGAAAGACTATCAATCAACCTACCTCTTCGTTTTATCAGTTTGCCTTGTCTTTAAAAGTAATACTCCATATGCCTCTGACTTGATTGACATCATACCCTACAGCGAGATCTTTAGGATACAACTTTTGGATAGTGGCCATTACATCGGACGTAATATGATCGTTGGGTTTTCCATGGCATTGCAAGCACATACTGTTGGTTGTGATGGGATAGTAAAAGATGTTTGTGTCTTCTACTCTTTCAACAATAGGTTTTATTTCGTCCCCACTAGATAATGCGGATTTAAAGAAAGCAATTTTTTCTAATTCATTCTTATTTGCGAGATTATTGGGGTTTCTTGGTTTGTCACTTACACGTTTTATTGTGGCATGGTACTGCATGGACATACTATCTGTCAATGGGTAGGCTTTTTCATTACAAAACGCAAGGGCTTCTACGGTACCTTTGGCTTGTATTGTACCCATTAAGTGTTTGCCCAAAACATTTTTTGTGTCTAATGCGTACATGAGACCTATATCTTCGATAGTATTTGCCGTACTGTCGCTTGTTATTTCTCCTGAGTTAATATAAGAAGTATTTGGGTGATTTTTTGACCAATGAGTTTTAAACCATTCTGGCTCTTCTATTTGATAGGTATAGAGATACTCAGCGATTTGTGCTATATCTTCCTTTTTATAAGATTGATATGGCATAAGCCCAAAACGTTTTACTGCGTCTTTTAGTTTTGCTTTTTCTTCTGTGGGCTTTTCTAAAAAATTCCACAGCGCTTCTGTAAATTCTGCTTTTGTGGTTTTCTCATCGATATAATATGCTTTTATAGCCACCAAAGGTGGACCGATTCTTCCTTCTTTTTCAGGAGCAGTGGGACTATGACAGAGATAACATTGGGTTTCCATTAGTGACTTTGCTTTGATTGGGTCAAATGCGGCTGCCATTTCACTACTATCAGTAGTTACTTCTACTTTTGCATTTTTACAACCCAGTATTACTATGAGAATCAAACCAAAGAAAACCTTCATGTTATTTTTTTGACAAAATTAGAATACTTGTATGTATCAAATGGTAATCTTTGTTACATTTTAGGAAAGGAATTGGTTTAATGCCATAGAGATTATTTTTTAGGTAGGAATATCTCTGCCATCATACATCTGACACTACCTCCACCATATTTTTCGATCGTTGGAATAGATATTGGAAGTAGATTGGTTAACCCTTGTAATGTTTCTATCTGTTTGGTCGTCAAGGCGTTGTATGCAGTTTCGGACATGACTAAATATCTTTTTCCGTCAATACTTAAGACTTCCAGCATATTACCTGCAAAATGTTCCATTTGTGCTAGCGTGATATCTACCACTTGTTTATGAGTGCGGGCAAATGAATCTAAAAGCTTCTTTTTGGAGACTTCATTTTGTACCGAGTCAAGACAAATCACCACAAAATCCAATCCGATAGCCATCATCACATTGGTGTGGTAGATTTCTTGTCCTTGCGCATCAGTAGCATTAAAGATGATATTTTCCATATCCATCAACACGCTGAATTTATCAAGTAGTCTTGCGTCTGTTCGAGGTGATCTACAGGCATACACGATGTTGTTTTTATGGTCTATGATCATACTGCCTGTGCCTTCTAAAAACATGGGTTCATCCTCCTCTTCATAGAACTCAAATGAATATCTATTGTTGGTCCTAAACTTATCTATGATCAGTTCTACGATGTCCTCTCTCCTCTCTATACGTCTATTTTTTGCCCACATGGGGTAGGTTATAATTGCGCCATTTTGATGTGTCGATATCCAGTTATTTGGAAAAATGGCATCTGGTTTAATAGGTTTTTGTGTATCTTCTACCACTAACACCTGTATATTATTTTGGGCCAGCTTTTCGACCATAGCATCAAATTCTATGAGGGCACTTTCTTGGATTTGTAGACTGGTTTGACCGTCCGGAAGGCTTTGGAATGCATTATTTTCGGCTGTCTCGGCATTAAAACCAAAATTAGCAGGACGAATCATTAAAATTTGAGTGGTGGATTGAGTCATAAATGTAAAGGAATATTATTTTGCATTTAAAATGCAAACCTACGTGAATGGTTTAAATTTTTCAAATCTTAAATTCTTATTCTGAAAATAATCTCAATACTTATCTTAAATACTATATTTGTGGCTTTTAGCAGACGAGCATATTAATTCATTCATGCGTTCAGTTATATTTTTACTTTGGGTTTGGATCATCTCGGTATCTTTTACACCTGATGTAGATGTGCCCATTGGGGCTAAAATAGACGAGTATAATGGTGTTTCGGTCTACTACAACGGGCATGATTTCAAGAAAGTGTCAGGGCGAAACGTCACTGAAGATGGCTATAATCTTGGCCTCAGATATCAATGTGTAGAGCTTGTTAAGAGATACTATTACGAGCGTTACGACCATAAAATGCCCAATGCTTATGGGAATGCCAAGGACTTTTTTGATAAATCTCTTGGAGATAAAGAATTTAATGCAAAGCGTGGCATGATGCAATACCGGAATGTAAGGGAATATAAGCCTAAAGTTGACGATTTATTGATCTATGACGCTTACCCAGGTAATAGTTTCGGTCATGTGGCCATTATAACCGAAGTACAAGATGAAGAAATTGAAATCATTCAGCAAAACATGGGATTGCATACAAGATTGAAAATTCCACTTGTCAATTTCTATCAATATTGGACCATAGCTGATTATAGTATATTGGGATGGTTGAGAATTGAATAATATTTGCCAATAATTAACAATACATTGAAACTAATACTATTCCAATAAACGTTTACAATCTAACTGGTTCAAAAATTTCATTGACCAATGTCAAAACTTTACTATAAATTTTGACAAGTTGTATTTAATATAGTAAAAATATCAAAGTGAAATTGTTTGTTTTTTGTTTTGTTTTCATTGGGTTGTTTATAAACCAATCTATTGCACAAGAATCATCATTAAGCATGGAGGACTCTACTATGATGATAAGCCGATTTGAAAAAGTGAAGCCGGAATTAAAAATTAATAATATTCTAGTCGACGAAAAAAATATAATTTGGTTGGCTACTAATGATGGTTTGTTGGAAACACTTGGAGATGGAAGCAAATTAAATAGTTTTCTATCAGGAATAAATGTTACAGACATCTTGATTGACAAACGCAATAACGTATATGCTACATCAGAGCAGACCGTGTACAATGTCAGGTCAGGAGAAAAATACCGTTTACCTGGCGAAGATATCAAGATAAAAGATATTGCATTGTATGACGGCACTCTTTGGGTAGGAACAAACAAAGGCCTTTTTAATCTTATCCTATCTACTGGAAAGTTTAAAGAATACACTTCCAAAAATAGTAAATTGAAGTCTGATGTGGTGAATTTTGTCCACGCCGATCAGCATAAGGTACTTTGGGTAGGTACTAATCAAGGTTATGTCAGAATTAATGGCAACAAATGGGATCTTGAAGATTCAAAAAGACAAATGTTGGCTACGTATGAAAATCATGAAGGGCAATGGATTATAAGTGATGAAGACATGTTTTTAGTCAGTCCATACAATAGACTTTACCCTGTGAAACTTGATCCAAATCAATACAAAGGTGACATAAATAAATTTGTGATCGACTCTAAAGGCAGGATTTACATTGCTTCTGACATTTTGGTCAGGTATGATCCTTATAAAAATACCAATACTACATATTCAAATGATGCATCGCTCTTAAGTCAAGCAGCACTGAGTCTTGGTGTTGATAAGAATGATAATGTTTGGATTGGGACTAATGGGGTAGGGTTTTATAAACTGTTGTTTGGTGATGTATTGCAAGAGCAAGTCAATGCTGTCATCATAACTGAAAACAATGTGTCCTGTCATAAAGGCAATGATGGTGCGTTGAAAGTCAATGTTTCTGGAGGCACCAAACCATACACTTATTCTTGGAATTTTGATGCGAATGAAAAAGCATCCAGAGTAAGTGGACTAGTCGCAGGGAAATATGAAGTCACTGTTACAGACAAAACACAAAACTCAGTGGTGTCAGAAGTAGTGATCCCAGAACCTGAGGAAATGGTCATAGATCTCGTAAAAAATGAAAGAGTTACAAATCCTGAAAACCCTGATGGAATCATAGAAATAGCTGTGAAAGGTGGCAGTGGAAAATATTCTTTTATCTGGTCTAATGGTAAACAGACTCAAAACCTATATAATGCAGCCTCTGGTCCATATAGTATCAATGTCAAAGATAGTAAAGGATGTGAAGCTACTGCTTCTTACATTGTGAAAAGAGAGAAATTTATTCCTGATCTGGAAATTACAAAAATCAGCTTAGGACAAAAACTTCGTATCAATGAATTGAATTTTGATGCTGACAGTTCAGCCATAACGCAAACAAATTTTGATGTATTGCAAGAGGTGTTGGAATTTATGGATGCCCATCCGCAAGTAAAAGTTGAGATAGGAGGACACACCAATACTATTCCACCACATGAATACTGTGATAAATTATCTACAGACCGTGCACGTAATGTTGCTAAATTTCTGACTGATAGAGGTATTGAAAAAAAACGCGTTTCCTTCAAGGGATATGGCAAGAGAGAACCTCTCACAGACAGCACTTCTTCGCAAGGCAAGGCGAAAAATCAAAGGGTTGAAATTAAGATAATAAGTTTGTAAGGCAATACTATACCAGATCGAAATCCTGCAATTTAGGCGGTTCGATGTCGTAATGAAGGTTAGATCTTCTACCTTTGCCGTTTTGTTTTGATAAGCTCCAGTGGTCAGTGGAAGTGGTTTGAAGCCATGTACCTGCTGAGTTTCTGAATACTTGAATATTTAGTTTGTATTTTTGATGCATCATAGCTTCAAATTCAGAAACACTCATTTCTTCATCTAGTGTAATTTTTACCTCACCAAGATCAGGATTCAAAGATGCTACACTGATGTTATGATCCAGTTGTGTTTTGATAGATGATCCTTCATTTTCTTTATGGTGTTTTTCATAAAATTCTATACGAAGGTGATCAAATTGTTTAGAAAATTGATCTATTATATCTTTGATTTTGCTGGAGGGAAGTATAGTCATGATATACTAAAGTTTTGGTGAAGAAAAATTGTATTTTAGTGTTAGTCAGAGTTTGCAGTGTAGGCTCTTATCATAAGGTCATAAATTGTTATCATACCACATAACCTTCCCAATGAATCAATGACCGGTAATGCCCTGAAATAATTTTCTCTAAATAGTTGGACACATTTTGTCACAGGATCTTCAGGCATCACAGAAACTATATGAGTTGTCATTATGTCTTTTGCCATATTACTCATCATAAGGCCTTGATTTTTTTGGATACTCGATTGTAGACCTTTCCTTGTTCCCCAATCCAAAAGCAGAAAAATGTCTGTTTTTGAAATTATTCCTTTTATATGTCCTTCATCATTTATCACAGGTAAATGATGTATTTGTTCTCTCTCGAAAATATCATTTATCTCTTGTACAAGAGTGTCTGTTTTTACGATAAAAAGATCTGTAGTCATTACTTGACTTACGGTAAGGTTGAGCAAATCATGTGTCGTCATACAAATATTTTTACATTGACAAAGTTAATGAAAATAATGTTAATCACCGATGATAAGTGTTATTTGATTTGATAATATATATCATGATAGGGCGGAAGAAAATCTTGGTATTGTATTTGCACTATAAATTTTCCATTTAATCATTGTGTATGAAGGAATTCACAGCTTCTTTTACGTATAAGGTTTATGACAGTCCTGATGAATTAAATAAGCAGGACAATGAATTGATCTTGCGAGCGATCAGTCAATTGGAAAATGCCTATGCTCCATACTCCAATTTCCAAGTTGGTGCATCAGCTAGGCTAGCAAATGATGAGATTTTTATTGGTTCGAATCAAGAAAATGCTTCATACCCATTATGCATGTGTGGCGAACGAGTTGCATTATATAATGCTGCAGCGAATAGACCGGGAATACCAGTGAAAAAACTGGCTATTGTCATAAGAAACCCAAGGATGTATATTGACAAACCAGTGTCACCATGTGGCGCTTGCAGACAGGTGATAGCAGAATACGAAAATCTGCACAAAACTCCTATCAAAATATTTTTAAAATCTGATGCGCCCGAGGTCTATGAAATTTCGAGCATTAAGGATTTGTTGCCTTTGGGATTTGATAGCAGTTTTTTATAAAAGATTCTTTTCAATCTTTTCGGAAATAAAAAAACCTCTTTAAAATTAAATTTAAAGAGGTTTTTTTATCTGTGTGAAGTGATATTTACATGGCAGAGACAACTACTGCTTTAAAAGCGTCAGGATGATTCATGGCCAAGTCCGCTAATACTTTTCTATTTAGCGAATTTTGTTTGTTTTTCAAACTATTCATAAGTCTTGAATAGGTGGTTCCGTGCATTCTAGCTGCAGCGTTTATCCTTACTATCCACAATCTTCTGAATGCACGTTTTTTGTTTTTTCTGTCTCTATAAGCATAAAGCAAACCTTTTTCAACGGTGTTTTTTGCAACTGTAAAAACTTTGCTTCTCGCTCCGAAGTAACCTTTCGCTGCTTTTAGGACTTTTTTTCTTCTCGCTCTTGCAGCAACTGCATTAACTGATCTAGGCATACATATTGGGTTTTAGTGCGATACAGGGACTCAATTTGAATGCTTTAAGCCTGTATCCTCGTTAAAAAATAAAATTATAAACAGAGCAATTTTTTCACTTTTGAATAATCAGCATCGCTCACTAAAGCAGATCCAGCTAATCTGGTTTTTGCTTTATTGGATTTTTTACGCAATAAGTGTCTTGCTCCGGATTGATATCTCTTTACTTTTCCGGTACCCGTCAAAGAAAATCTCTTCTTTGCACTGGAATGGGTTTTCATTTTTGGCATACTGTCAGAAATTTAAGGGCGCAAAGATATAGTTTTCTTTTTAAAAATAGCATATAGTGCGAAGTTTTTCTTACAGATTTGCTTTTTTACTTGAAAGGGTCCCTGATCACATAGTCTTTTTCTGGTTTCAGTAAAGCTGTGATAGGACTTACCATCATATTGACTAAGCAATTTGTATGCTTCAAGAACAAATGCAAATCAAAAGCTTTTGCCCCAACAGTAGATTTAATTTCAATAGCAGTCCGAGAAAAATCTATTACGTCTGATTTGAATTTTATGCCAGTGTCAACCAAATCATATAGCATATTTTGGTACAATTGATAGGTTCCATTTAGACTTTTATCATATCCCAAAAAGTGGGCATATAGTCTATGATTATTGATTATGGCACAGTGAAAACCTATAAGCTTATCGTCAAGAAAGTAGCCAGTGATTTGTAGCAAATCTTTTAGGTTTTGTTTCAGTAAGGTGAAATATCCATCTTGCAGTATGAAAGTATTGAAATCCGCTTTATCTGATACTTGTCGATACAGTGCACTTATTTCTTTCGTATATTTCTGGATGTCATCCAGATCCAGCATTCTTTTTTGGATAGGCACTATTTCAGATCTTGCTTTATTGAATCGCACTCGATATTTTGATTTTAAATCAGCCTTATAGTCATCTATATTGTTCCAACCTTTTTTCATCAACATTTTCATATCTGGCTGTGCTTGGAATATAGTGAAGTCTGATGCAACTTCATTTATATTTCCGTTCATGGTATGATCAAAATCTTTAAATAGGACTAATGCCGAATTCAGATTTTCGTGGTTGATGAAATATTCTGCAGCATTTTGGGCAAGTAAGAAGGCGTCTTCTTCTATGATTCTATCTTGGAAATGGTAACCGTGCAATCCTGTGATCATCAGATTTCCACAGACCACAGTATTAAAATTTACTGATTTTAAAATTAGATTTTTTGCCACTGAAATGGGTTTCTCTATAAGAGTCCCCTCAGCAAATGGTGATTTTCTGAAATTTTCACTCAATCTTGTGTATGTCAACTGCAATACCACAATTCCTACTACTTCTGTATCTTGACTTACAGTAATTAAATATGGTTTAATTCCTTTAGGAGGTAAGGTATGAATTGTCTTCAAATAGGCATGATCAAAAAAAATATCATTGACTTTCAAAGATGTAAATACACTTTCCAAACCATCAATTTTATCATATACACAGTATTGATAATTCGATAAATGGCCTATACCTTGGCCGCAATGTTTAGCAGGAGTCTTAAACAAGGATCAATGTTTTATTATTTTTAAATAGGTAGTGTTTTATTCAAGACATCTTTTTCCATGTTGGACTTGAACTGTATGACTTTGTCTTGAATATCTTTATCTGACAATCCCAGAATGGACGCTGCAAGAATTCCTGCATTTTTTGATGCGTTAAGTGCCACAGTTGCTACTGGCACTCCATTCGGCATTTGCAAAATAGACAAAACTGAGTCCCAACCATCAATAGAATTGGATGATTTTATTGGAACACCTATCACAGGCAAATGGGTTAAAGAAGCTACCATTCCTGGTAAATGTGCAGCTCCACCGGCACCTGCAATGATGATTTTGATTCCACGAAGATGTGCATCTTCTGCAAAGTGCATCATATGTTTTGGTGTGCGATGCGCTGAAACGATTGACGTTTCATATGGTACGCCGACTTCACTCAGAAATTCTGCCGCACTTTTCATAATCTGAAAATCCGAATCTGATCCCATGATTATACTGACGATTGGTTGATATGTCATTGACTGACTATTTGAATTTGATCTTTTAAACGCAGGTATGTGTGCATTGTTTCAAAATGATTCGTGCCAGTAAATGTGATATGTCCCATCTTTCTCATTGGTTTGGTTTCTTTCTTACCATACCAGTGGACATGTGCATCTGGACTTGTCATGACTTCATGTAATCCACTGCAGATAGCGGAACCTGTATAGCCTTCACTTCCCACTAAATTCATCATAATTGCATGTTTTTTTAGCATTACCTTGGGTAAAGGTAAATTTAAAATGGAACGCAGATGCATGTCAAATTGCGAGAAATTACATGCTTCGATAGTGTGATGTCCTGAATTGTGTGGTCTTGGAGCCAATTCGTTTATCATTATTTTTCCATCATGTGTCAAGAATAATTCTATTGCCATAATCCCAATAAAATCCACATCTTTAACCAATGAAATAGCTAAATTTTCTATCTGTTCACTAAGAGAATTTGGAATATCTGCTGGGCATTGGACATAGTTCAACATATTGGCTTCGGAATGGAAGTCCATTTCCACAATTGGAAATATTGTCGTGTCACCATCAGCATTTCTAGCAATCATTATTGCTAACTCTGATTGTATATCCACTAATTCTTCAACGATGGAAGGTGTGTCAAACGCCTGTTTCAATGCCAAGGTATCCTTAATTATGCAGACTCCCCGACCATCATATCCCTCCTTTCTAAGTTTTTGGACAAAAGGAAATTGTATTTGTCCGATATTAAGGGCATGCACTATTTCCGATTTATTGGAAAATAGTCTGAATTTTGATGATGGAAAGTCGTGCTCTGCGAAGTATGATTTTTGGGTACCTTTGTCTTTTATCAGTGCCAAAATATCAGGATCGGGATATACATTTTTCCCTTTTGATTTCAGAGATATAAGCGCTTCAATATTAACATTTTCTATCTCCACAGTGATGATGTCCATCTGTTCACCAAAAGTCATCACGTCCTCAAAATTTGTAATGTCACCACATACAAAATTAGGTGTTACCGCAGCACAAGGCGCATGGATGGATGCATCTAGTACGTACACTTCTATATCTAAGGAAATAGCAGATTGGATCAACATTCTTCCCAACTGTCCACCACCCAAAATTCCAATTTTTTGGAACATTCCCAATTTATTGATTTTTACAGGGACAAAGGTAATACATTAAGAATAATACTTGATTAATTTACATTTGTCTATCTTTGCATTTTAATCAAAATTTAATCCATGCTACTTATTGTTTTACAAACACAGGCTTTTACTGGAATGTTATTTCCATTAATTTTATTGATTCTTTTTTACTTTTTTTTCATCAGACCGCAAACCAAGAAACAAAAAGAACAAGTACAATTCAACCAAAATATGCAAAAAGGGGATGAAGTGGTCACAGGTAGCGGAATCATAGGACAAATTGTAAAATTGGATTCACATTCTGTCACACTACAAGTTGGTGAAAAAACGTACATTAAAATATTGCCTAGCGCTATTAATAAGGAAATGACGGAACAATATAGAGGTCAGCCAAAAGGCGAGTAATTATAAAAAGTTAGCGTATAATATCGCACAATATTTTTTAAATGTTACTGCAAAAAAATCTGAAATATCATTATATAGAATAAGCATTTATTTCAGTATGCGAAATCATAGCTCTCTATTTAATCACTAGTGTTGTGGCAATATGAGAGAAATGCATCATGGTTCATCAAACCAATTTTATTCCGTTGTCTTCAATGACTATCTTTCGTAATTTATACAGATTGCCTATACTGGCTTTAAAGGCCTTTTTACTCATTTTAAAGATAGAGTAGATCACCTCGGGGTCAGTTTTATCAGAGTAGGGTAGCTTACCACCTGACTTTTCCAACATTCGTAAGATGACTTCACCACCATGATCCAATTTCGTTCTGCCTATTGGTTGCAGCGTCAAATCTACTTTCCCATCAGGACGTATTTTTTTTATATAAGCAGAGGTAGATTGTCCAGTATGAATACTCTGCAAAAGCTCATTTGCATAAAGTACGCCAATCCATTGATGGTCAATGATGCATTTGTATCCAAGGTCTGTTTTTACCCACACCAAAATTTTTACCGCATCGCCTTCTTTAAATGTTGGAGCTTTTTTTTGCAAAAATCGTTCTAATCGCATACTTCCAGTGATACGATCTGTGATTTTATCCACATAAAGGTAAACAATGTAGGACTTACCGACCTCCATTTTAACTTTTTGTTCGCTGAATGGTACAAGCAACTCTTTACTGACGCCCCAATCTAAGAAAGCTCCAACTTTTTCCACGGATTTGACTTTTAGATAGCCCACTTGTCCTACGGTAGCGATGGGTGTTTCAGTTGTAGCCACATAGCGTTCTTCACCATCCAAAAAAACTATGACATCTAATGGCTCGCCAATCTTCATATCTGCGGTCATGTATCTCTTTGGCAATAATATTTCGCCCATATTGCCACCGTCGAGGTAGTAACCAAAGTCGGTCTTCTTTACGATATTGAGGGAATTTATTTTGCCTAGATCTGCCATATGTGTGACTTTTATGCAAATGTACGAAAATATGAATATACAAATATGAATGATGAAATATGGTGTGTATAACAAATTGCACTAAGCAGCGGCATTAACAAATTTTTCTAGAATGCCCCACGCATTGCTCTTGTATAAACACCTCAGGTTGGCTATAGCGTTAGCACCTTTTATACTCCATTTTTGACCAGAGAGTTTCATTCGTGTTTGTAATACACTCCTATGTGCTGCCTCTATTGGGCCTGATCCTATTAATAATCCTCTGTCCCTGTACGTTTTATAGAACATCCTTTCTTCATGTTCCTCATAATAATGAAGGGTTTTTTCTTTTATTTCTCTTGCATCTTCGCTTTTACACCTGAGCCTTTTTATATTTTCTATCACCTGATGTACCTTATCTTCCATCAAAAGTTTACATTGTATGTCAATCCAATTTTGCATCTCTTGTTCTTTTAAAAACAACTTTATTAAGATTACTAATTTCTCTTTAGCATGAAAAAAGTCAAGAATTTGCGTCGCCCCTGGATAATTATCTTCAGCCCACTTCCATATCCATTTCGCCCCGTCTCCTATTATTACCTTTTTCTTATAATCGCATAAATGCCTTTCTAATTTTGGTAAAAACACTTCTACTCCGCCCATGTGACTTACATACACCGAATTTTTAATTTCTGACCTTGTATTACTTACTTCCAATATGTTATTGTCTGTAAATATCCTAGCAAGTTTTGTCTCTTTCCATTTTTCGTCTCGCGTCAGAAGCATACTCCCATCGGTCATCACATACACTGCTTCATCTTTTTTTACACCGTCAAGCTTCGGTATACAACGCTCTATATTTCGCTCTATGGCAGGGTCGAGTTGTGATCCGTAATACTCACTTACTCTTTGTATCTGCATACCACTTATGTTAAGCCCTACAAGCTTTTCAAGCAATTCACTCGCCTCGTCAAAAACTTTACTTTGTCCCAATAAACAAAGTAAGACTTGTAAACATCGCGTTATGGCAAACTTCTTAGTACCAAAGCACAAAACGTGATCCTTCCTAATCTCCAATTTCCCAAAATACGTGTTTACTTTTTTTTTGAGTTCCGACTCTTTGGTATTTTACCCTGTGATTGTACAAGCAACGTTCTAGCGAAACTCCTACTCATTTCTATGAGCCTTAACTCATACTCAATGGGGCATTTAATTCCAGATTCTTGATCTAAAAATGTACTAACCTCGGTTCTAACATTTCTCAGGATGGATTCTAAAATTTGATCTTTAGTGTCCACCTTTTCGTTTTTTAATGATTAATAATACTCAGGTGACGCAAATTTAATGCTCTTTTTGTTTTTGTGCAATTTGTTATACACACTGAAATATGAATATACAAATATGAATGATGAAATATGAATGTAGAATGATGAAATATGACTAAGCCCTAATGGCATCAACTGGATTCATCCCGCTGGCTTGAAGGGCTGGAAGGATTCCCGAAATCACACCCACTAAAATGGAAACTACCACACCTACCAGCATATTGGATAGGGACATACCCATACTGAATGGTAAAAATGAAGTGATGATCAACAAAGTGAGATATACGAGCAATAAACCCAAAAAGCCACCAATGGTACACAAGATGATGGATTCTATTAAAAACTCCATCAAAATGACGTATCTTTTAGCACCGAGAGCTTTCTTAATGCCTATGATATTAGTACGTTCTTTGACAGAAACAAACATGATATTGGCCACACTAAACATACCTACTATCAAGGCAAATATCCCAATAATGAAGCCAGCCCAATTCAAAACTGAAAAAACTTTATCGAGAACCTGTGACAACTGGGATAATTCATTTAAAGAGAAATTATCTTTTTCGAGTGGTTTTAATCGTCTTTCTGCCCTGATTACACCAGTGATGTCGCTTTTCAACTCATCCAATGGTACACCATTCTTGGCTTGTATAGCTAACATTTTACCAACAGTACTGTTATCGCCAACATTTATAAATCGTTTCATGTTGTTGTAACTTATCCATATGACTTCATCAAAATTGATGAAATTAAAGGCATTGTCACCCTCTGATTCAAGATAACCGATGACTTGATAATTCTGACCAAAAACCTTGATAGTCTTGCCCACGCCATTGATATTTCCAAAAAGATTTTGGTATACTTTATAACCCAATATCGCTTTATTAGCACCTGATGAAAATTCAATAGGGTTAAGAAATCTTCCTTCAGAGAGTTTTAATGCTTTGATGGAACTATATTCTTGTGTGCTGCCCATTAAGAAAGCATTGGAGACAGAACTAGATTCAAACTTGATGGTTCCGGCAGAAGAAAAAGCGCAAAATGCTGCAGTTTTTGAGAGCTTTGATTTTCGTTTTATCACATCATAATCGTCGTAAGATGGATCTGGGCGCTTTAGATACTTCCAGTAGTTCTGACTAGGATCTTCATTCCAAGGCATACGGTCAAGATAGATGACATCATTACCTAGTTCATTGAATCCTTCAATAATAGAATCTTGTAAGGAATCCACAGCAGATTTAACAGTAATAATACAAAATATGCCAATAGTTATGCCCAATAAAGACAGTGCAGTCCTTAATATATTACTTTTAAGGGCATGCAAAGCCTGTGATACGCTCTCAAAAATTATCCTAAAATAAATTTTCACAAATAATTTCAAATGTGGTGCAAAGATAAATCAATCTCGATAGTACTTGAAAATTACTTAGATAAACGTGCCAAAATAATCGGCACAACATGATTTTTGGCCTTTCATTTTTTTTTGCAAGGAAAATTATAAAACAATTTGTGCTTTGAAATGTCTAAGATTTATACTTTTGCAATCCAAAATTAAAAATAGGTATTCATGAGGACTAAACTCTCTCAATTCAAATTCGATTTGCCAGAAAAACTAATTGCTCAATATCCATCTACCGAGAGGGATGAATCACGCCTGATGGTTGTGGATAGGAAGGCCGGTACAATAGAACATAAAGTATTTAAGGATTTATTGCATTATTTTGATGATGGTGATACATTTATCTTTAATAACACCAAGGTTTTTCCTGCCAGGATGTATGGCAAAAAAGAAAAAACAGGCGCAAAAATAGAAGTATTTTTGTTGAGAGAGTTGAATGCAGATGCAAAACTGTGGGATGTATTGGTAGATCCTGCTCGTAAAATAAGAGTTGGAAATAAATTGTATTTTACGGATGATAAGGGAAATGATCTCCTTGTGGCAGAGGTAGTAGACAATACTACATCGAGAGGACGTACTATCAGATTTTTCTTTGATGGCAATGACGAACAATTTCGTGGTGCTCTGAAACAATTGGGCAGTATGCCGCTTCCAAAGTACATCAATAGACCACCAGAAACTTTGGATTTTGATAGGTATCAAACTGTGTATGCAAAAGAAATAGGCGCAGTAGCTGCGCCAACGGCAGGTCTACACTTTTCGCGCGAATTAATGAAAAGATCTGAAATAAAGGGTATCAATCTTGCAGAGGTAACACTACATGTTGGTCTTGGCACGTTCAGGAGTATCGATGTAGAAGATCTATCAAAGCATAAAATGGATGCTGAATATTATACTATTCCGGAAAAAACAGCAGAGATCGTCAATACATCAAAAGAAGGTGGCAAAAGAATATGTGCAGTTGGCACTACTTCCATGCGGACAATTGAAAGTAGTGTTTCAGCAATGGGGTATCTCAAACCTTCCACAGGATGGACAAACCTATTCATATATGCACCGTATGATTTTAGTATAGCTAATAGCATGATTACAAATTTTCACTTACCAAAGACAAGCCTTATAATAATGGTGGCAGCTTTCGGTGGGTATGAATTGATCATGGAGGCATATCAGCAAGCTGTCAAGGAAAATTATAGATTTTTCAGCTATGGGGATGCGATGCTTATAATCTAAAATCTAAAATATTTTGCAATAATTTAAAAATTTATTTAATAAAGGGAACTTTTAAAATTATTAATTGTATTGATAAATTGTTATGATACGATGTGTAACATTTATAAATATTTATCGTACTAATAGAAAGTCATTTTTAACCCAAATTTTAATTAACTGAACTTATGTATTGGACTTTAGAGTTAGCCCACAATTTAGAAGATGCACCATGGCCTGCTACAAGAGATGAATTGATAGATTATGCCATTAGGTCTGGTGCACCGCTTGAAGTGTTAGAAAATTTACAAGAGTTGGATGACGAGTCAGAAATTTATGAGTCCATGGAAGATATTTGGCCAGATTATCCTAGAAAAGATGACTTCTTATTCAACGAGGAGGAATACTAGCACTCTTTGTATCCAATTGTTGCACTCATAGCAATACTATGTAACAATGTCCAAATTTTACTATTTCAATCTTTAGGATGTATGTCAATTTAAGACTATAGTTGAAATCATACAGTCAACCATCCTGCTATTTGTTTTTGGATTGTATGATCCCTGATGAGAGAGGGTGCATGATGTGGTTTTTTTCTGGCATCTACTATCAATGGTCCTATACAACCCCAATGTTTTTGAATCGTTTGGGCATCAAATCCATAAATGTCGGCAGCTGGATTTGATCTTGTGAAAGTTACCCATAGCCAGTTAGCACTGTTTTCTGAGACAAAACCAGCATCATCACAAAGTGTAATCCAAGGTATGGATTGCATGTCAATGTTGCTGAGATTTGAGATCAACGTTTGCACTTCTATTTCTGATTGCGCATAACTTTTGAACGACGGTAATTGAATACACAAAATCCCAGGTGCGACAAAAGCACATGGGTATAGCACATCAATTTGTTTTCTTATTTGGTCGCTATCTTTCAAACTTCTTATTGGCTTACCGTGACAAGCCATGATGACTTTCGATCCTTGATTCCATCCATGACCTGAATAGTCCAAAGTATCAATCGTGGTGGCTGTGATAAAATGTACATCTCTGCGCCAATCAATCCTTCTCAATACATAATCAAAGTATGCCATTGGTTCGGAACAATTGAGAGATTCGCCTTGAAGAGGTGCTGTGATAAATAGAAACTTAGCCAAAGACGTCTGTCCACTACCCAAAATTCTATTTGCAATGGTAAGTATTTCTTCTGGTTTTGGCTCTCTGAATGGCATATATCTCTCACTACCTACAGCCAATAAAAGTGGGTGCACTCCTGCAGCATCGACAGCATGTATATCTTTGAGACCTGGAAACTCTCCAGGAGTAAGTGCATCTACCAATTTATGAATCAGGTATCCAAATCCAGAATCTTCTTGAGGCGGTCTGCCTACTGCCGTGAAATGCCATATGGCATCTTTTCTATGATAAACACGATCTACCTTCACCACAGGAAAGTCATGTTGTAAACTATAATATCCCAAATGATCTCCAAATGGTCCTTCCGGTTTAAGCGCACTCTTGTCTATGGTACCAGTGATGACAAAGTCTGCATCAGAAGAGATAAAGTGTCCCATATCATCAAATGTATATCTGAATTTTGATCCTGAAAGCATTCCAGCAAATGTCAGCTCAGAGATACCTTCTGGCATAGGCATGATTGCAGAAAAAGTATGTGCTGGGTGTCCACCAATGAAGATAGATACTTTGAAGGGTTCATCACAATCATTATACATAGTATGATGAACACCTATACCCCGATGAATCTGATAATGTAACCCGATTTCTTTGTCAGGCAGATAACTATTGCCGCTAAGTTGAATTCTGTACATACCTATGTTGGTGTGCAATGGATTTTTGGACTTTGGTGGAAAAGTGCAAACTTGGGGCAATGTGATAAAGGCTCCACCATCATCAGGCCAAGATTTAATTTGAGGCAGTTTCGAGATGGTGGTTTGGCCAAACATGGATGCGGATTTTCCTATTTTTTTGGTTGGCAAAGCACGAAAAGCTGTGAAGGCAGCATCAAGGTAGGCTAAAGGATTTTTAAACCCTTGAGATGGATCAGCTTTAAGTTGAATAACTTTTTTTATCTGAGGTAAAGTCTTCTTAAAAATAAAATCTATCCGCTCATTTGTGCCAAACACGTTTGAAACAGCAGGAAAAGGGCTGTTTTTTACATTGGTAAATAATAATGCTGGGCCATTTTTTTCATAGACTTGAAAATGAATTTCTGCCATTTCAAGGTTTGGGTCTACTTCTCTATCTATAATTTTTAATTGTTTAGCTTTATAAAGCTCATCAATTACTGATTTCAATCCTTGGCTCATAATGTAAACCCGCTCTGATTTATTCAGCAAAATTATAAAATAAAAGCAAATATTCTCTGATATTAAGCCAATGGATAAGCAGGTATATTTAATTATTTTATAAATTTTAAGGCGATCGCACCCTCTTGAGCATAAATATTAAAGTATATTTGTGTTATAATCATTAAACAACATATCAATCCAGATAACAAATGAATATCTTATATACCAGTGCTGAATGCTATCCAGTAGCAAAAGTGGGAGGACTTGCAGATGTAGTTGGCTCATTACCCAAATATTTGGAAAAAATTGGTGTCCACGTGTCCGTAGTAATCCCAGCATATGATATGCCTTGGTTTAATGAAAAATTATACAAGATTGTACATCAAGGGGATTTCACCTAGGCAATGAGCACATGTATTTTGAAGTAAGGCATTTTTTTGAGAATCCTTTAGGATTTCCTTTTTACACCATACACATCCCATCCAAATTTGATCGTTTTGGAGTTTACGCAGGTAAGGATGGATATTTTTTTGGAGATGAAATCCAGCGAAATATTGCGTTCCAGCGAGCTATTCTTACCTGGTTGAGAGATGGAAATGAGGAATTTGATATAGTGCATTGTCATGATCATCATACAGGGCTTATTCCTTTTATGATGCAACATTGTTATGAATTTAAAGGAACTTTAGGCCAAATTCCGACAGTATTTACCATTCATAATGAACGCTATCAAGGTGCTTTCGGTTGGAGTAAGCAGTATCTTTTACCGCAATTCGACACATGGAAAAGTGGTTTGTTGGATTGGGCAGGTGTGATTAATCCTTTAGCTTCAGCGGTGCGTTGTGCGTATCGTGTTACTACTGTTTCAGAAAGTTACATGAACGAGTTGCAGTACAATTCATACGGCTTAGAAAATTTGTTCAGATCAGAAAGATGGAAATCTGTAGGTATATTGAATGGTATTGATACAGAAGTGTGGAATCCATCAACTGATCCTATGATAGATCACCATCTCGAAGACGACCCAATAGATTTTAAACGTAAAAACAAACTCAGTATTTGTTCTATGGCAGGTCTTGATCCTGATATGCCTTTATTTGGATTCATAGGTAGATTAGTACTGGAAAAAGGAGCTGAATTTATTGCCGGCCTTATAGATACATGGTTGTCATTGTATAAAAAAACTGCTTTTGTGGTCTTGGGTACTGGAGACAAAAATATTGAGCAAGCGCTGCTCTCAGTTGCCGCAAGGCATCCGAAAACTGTAGCAGTAATGGTCGCTTATAATGAAGCAGTTTCGCATAAAATTTATGCTGGTGCAGATTTTTTATTGATGCCATCAAGGGTTGAACCTTGCGGTCTAAACCAAATGTTTGCAATGCGATATGGCACCTTGCCTATCGTGCGTTCTATAGGAGGATTGCGGGATAGTGTAAAAGATATCTCTGAGCATAACGGTGTGGGAATTCGCTTTGATGATATGCATTTTGATCACATTATGCATGCGGTATGGAGAGCAAATGAGCTGTATTATAATGTAGCTTGGAAAAACCATTGTGTCCAGGAAGCCATGAAACTCGATTATTCTTGGGATTCGTCGGCAGAAAGATATAAATCTATCTATAAAGATTTGACGCTTTAGTAGTTTTTATATGCAAGTATTTATAGCTATTCTTAGAGGCATCAATGTTGGTGGGCATCGCATCATTAAAATGGATTTCTTAAGACAGATATTTGGAGTTATAGGAATGAAAGATGTAAAAACCTATATCCAGAGTGGGAATGTAGTCTTTCGTTCTGATATAAATGATATAGGAGCCTTAGCAGAACTTATCAGAGATACAATACAGAAAAGTACAGGATTTGATGTAAAAACAATTGTCATTGAAGCACAAGATTTTCTGAACAAAGTCGCATCTAATCCTTATATAATACATGAATATGATATGAAACAGCTGTTTGGTACTTTTCTTGAAACTGAGCCTCATGAAACCACAGCTTTGTCATCCATTGATACATCAAATGATACTTTTATTCTTGGCAACAAAATCATATATTTGAAATGTGTAGGAAGTTATCACACTTCCCCATTGACCAATGAAATCTTTGAGAAAAAATTGAAAATTTCTTGTACTACCAGAAATTGGAAAACTATTTTGACGATAAAGACTATGATAGAAGAGATGCTATCGACTTGAAAGAAAATTGTTTTAAGTTTTCTGTTCAGGGATTTTGTTCATTCTTGATGAAGGAAATGGACTTATGTCTTTCATGGTGAAATAAAAAAAGGTCTGGGCGGGGAGCCTCAGACCTTTTGCAACAAAAGGTGTTGCGCATATTTAGATGATTATAATTTATAGTAAAATATTCTTTCAATAGTTTAATGCTTTGGTGGATTACTTTTGAATTTAATACTTTATAATTTTGAATCTTTTGTTTATCAATTTGGATGTCAATAAAATATAATAAATTCCGGCAGGTTGATTTGTAATATCGATGGCATTACCTGCTTGTTCAGAGGATATCACTTGATTTAAATTGTTAATTATCATAATGTTAAACTGATAATCAACAGGGGTGTCAATGTAATAAATACCGTCTGAAGGATTTGGATAAACATTTATTTTTCTTAAATCAGAAATGTCATTGTTTGCAACAGTTTTGCAATCAGGCCAACTAATGCCTTCAGATGTTAATTTGCAACTTACCAAGCTGGTTGATCTTACAAAATAAACGCCCGGTTGATTTGGAGTATATTGTTTTTTTGTAGCTCCAATTATCGGAGTACGATCTTCCTTTAACCACTGAACTTGACCATCATTATAATTATTACAATATAGTGTTGATGATAAGCAATCAATGGCAGGTTTGGGCTCGGTAGAATTTTTAATGTCTATTTGTCCAACACCTATACAGCCATTTGATTTTGTAACAGTTACAATATACATTCCTGGCACGGAGGTCACTAAAGTTTTTTCTGTAGTACCATCGCTCCATAAGTATGATGAATAAGAGCCCCCTAAAGATAACGTATGGACATCATCAAGACAAGCATCTGAAATATATGGGGAGAATGATTTTACTGTAATATTAAATTCAAAAATTGATGTAGTTACCAATTCAGTTAATATTTCAACCTCAAAATCAGATCCGTTACCCAATTTTCCGCCAGCAAATCCGGCAGGTATTGTCACCGACCCTAAGAAGTCATCATCAAAATCATCAGAATCATATACTTCCAAACTCAGTGTTTTGTCTAAAACTACTCCACCTATCATAGAATAGTCCACTGGTGTATTGGTATCTTTATATTGATTTGATTTTAGTATTTTTTTTGAACCAGAAAAAAGTTCAAAAAAGTAGTCTGGTTTTAGGTCGGTCAGAAAATTGTACCATGCATTATTTGTTTTATTTATTTTTATAGATTTGATTACCCTAAAAGGTGTATTACTTGAAATAGTTAGCTTTCCGTTGTAATTACCTAATTTATTAAAAGTTATAGCTTGTGGTTTGTAGCCATTGGCCGTTCTTCCATCACTATACTCCCATTTATAGGTGTCAAAAATATTAGAAATCAGCATTTCGGGTTCAAAAGTACCTGTACATTCGTAATTAATTGAAGGTATTCTGAATGACGGAGGTGCAGACGGAAGTCCTTGTTCTGGTACAATATAAAATGGAGTTTGACAAACTGAAATGGCATATGTGAATATTACCAATAGGGAAGGGAATATGTTTTTCATTTTTTAAAATTTAATAATTTGTTAATTCCCTTACAGAGTCATTTGGTACCAAAAAGGTACTCAAATTTTTAAATTACTTTTGAAATCGGTGAATTATATTTACAAAGCGCTTATTGACAGACTTTTTCAATGTACTTGGCATTAGGATATTTTATCTTGCTAGTACGGATGACATAACACACTGAGTCAATCTTGGCACTATACTTACTACCACCAGCTTTTAAGTAAACAAGATAAGCAAAAGCAACTTCTTCAAAGTTATCATGCTCTCTAAAATAATTTTCAATTGTATTTATAGCCAAAGAATGCTTACCTTCAATAGAATAAATGGAAGCTAATCTAGGTATTGAGTAATAATTTTCAATATTATTTTTCATTATTAATGCATAAGCAGAATTGTAATTATTGGCTTTCATTTGTGCGTCAATTTGCTGAAGAATCTCTATCTTTTCAATATTATTGTTTCCTCTAGTGAATTCCAATTGAGGATATTCGACATACGCCATAAGATTTTCGCTATTCTTGTGAGTATTTTTTATTTCAATTGACTTTTTCTGATATTGGCTTTCTTTTGGTATTACTTCACGAATAATTGTGTCTGGAGCCACATGATTAATTCGAGTTGAATTGTTTTCAGATTTTGTTGATTCTGGAGATGGTTTTTTCTTGAATAAAACAAAATATGTAAATAATGCAAGTCCAAAACTCAAACAAATTATCACTAATATTGACCAATTGAATTTCTTGTTTTTGTGACTAGGCAATTCAGACTTCCAATTCTGTATATGTTCTTTCATTTGCCTAGATTTAAGTTCGTCCAACAAAACATTAATAGATTTACCTTCTTCAGGTAAATCGTTTGAAGATAAATTTCCTTTTTGACAAGCTTTTGCTTTATTAAAAAGATTATCCAAGTTTTCATTTTCTTTCATTCCAATGCAATTTTAAAAGTTCAGAAATTTGAGGATTTTGGTTAAGGAATTCTGTTAACTTTATCTGACACAAATATTTTTCTTTCTTGGCCTTTAAATCATCTCTGTATCCCATTGCCAAAGCTATTTCTGCCATTTTATAACCTTCAGAAAACAATGTCAATATTTTTTTACATTTTTCACTCATACTATTTAATACAAAATCTACGATGTTGGTCAATTCAGTATTATTATAATTATCGGTTAAAAAAATGTCATCACTCATATGTAATATCTCAATATTTTCAAAAGAAAATTTTGTGGCTTTAATTTTTGATTTCGTCCAACAGTTGTAAATGCATATTTGTAAATAATTGGAAAAATTATCTGGCAATGGCAAGTTTCGATTTAAAATACGATTTTCAAATGGAATCGCAACTTCTGCAAATGCAGAATCGACATCATCATTCGTGCCACCATTTTTTAAAATCTTATAGGCATACTTCGTCCTCCAATTTAAAAACATATATTTCCAAGCAACTTCTCTTTCTTTACCTCCAGCTTGTATCATCTGATATAATTGGTGATCATTTATGACCATATTCAATAGAGTTTGTTTTGTTTAAATAGGTGCTTAAATTGCATATTACTTTTACAAAATTTTTAATTTTAATTTTTTTTTACAAATGTATTCACAATATTTAATAGTCACTGTTAAAAATGAAATATAAATTCTGCTTCAAAATGAAAATAACAAATAAAGTCTTGATCATTTTTTTAACTACTGTGTCATTTCAATGCTTGAGCCAAACTCTGCATAATGTATTGGTAGATAGTTTTGCAAGGAAAAGTGATCTATTGGTAAAATCAGGAGACCCACGAGAATCGATGCGAGAACATTCTGACATGTTAGAAAAAGCATCGATGTTTAAATATACTGATCCTAAGGCATATATTTTACTACTGCATAATCAAGGAAGATTGACCGAGCTAAATAATGACCTCCAAACAGCCGACTCAATATACACAGAAACTGAGAAACTGGTTTTTCAGGTGTATGGAAAAGCACATCCTGAAACAATACATATGAAGATGTCTAGATATATGAACTATTTTTTCAGGAGTGATATAAAAACAGCACTTGAAAAAAACGAAATAGTACTTAATGAAATTGAAAAATATCTTGGGAGAAACACACCAGAATATTGTAAATGTTTGGGTGAACAGGGCTCTTTTAACTTGAAATTGGGAAATTTAGCTAAGGCAAAGGATATTTTGACAGAAGCTGAAAATTGTTGTATATCCCAAAAACTTGAAGAGACTGAAATCTATGATAGTGTGTTAGGTAGCATGGCTTACCTTGAAAATGTTAAGGGAAACTACGCTTCAGCAATTAAAATGTATGAAAAAGTACTTTTACTAAGAAAGGAGTTATTCGGCGAGGAAAGCGCAGAGTATTTTGCCATTATAAATAACTTGGCTGTGATTACATACAATTCTGGGTATTTCGATAAGTCAGAGCAAATGTATAAACAAGTAATAGATGGCTATGAAAAATATTACACATTAGAATCAGTAAAAGCTATCACAGCCATCAATAATTTTGCTGTACTAAATGTTGCTAAAGGTGATTTTGCAAGGGCTGATAGTTTATATTCACTTTCAATTAAAATTCAAAAAACTTTTAAAACTAGAAATTCATCATTACTTGCATCAACTTATAGGTCTTATGGAGTTATGCAGCTGAATCTTGGGAAAAATAGAGTAGCAGAGCAAATGTTTAAGGAATCTAATGTGGAGTTGGAAAAGACTACAGGAACAGAAACTTTGGAATATTCTATTAACTTGCTAAATCTAGGATTATTATATTTGAAACTTGGAAATAATGAAGCTGCCAGTATAGCAATACACCAATGTTTGAACATAAGGAAAAAATTGTTTGAAAATAATAGTATTCATGTTGTTTTAGCGGAAGTTGCGCTCGCAAAGTTATTTCAGGCAACAAATGATTTAGAAAAAGCAAATGAAATTTTGGCAAATAGTATAAATGTATCTATTGCATTATTGGGTGAAAACAATGTTAAAGTTGGAGTTAACTATTTTGAATACGGACAACTCCTGATGAAGAAAAAAGACTATATTCAGGCAGATTTTATGTTGAATAAATGTATTTCAATTTTGCAACCATTGGCCGAAATTGATAACAAAACAGTTTTGTCTGCAGTAAAAGATAAGATATTTATTGCAGAAACCTACTTCAAAAATTATTCTGCGGCAGATAGTTTAAATCATGTTTACTTCAATCTGGTGAGAAAATCACTTGATAAATCTCGGTTATTTTTAAATCAAAATGACCTTTTGATATACAAATCTAATTTTGAAAAACAGTTGGATATTTTGTTATCCACGATTCACCACCGTCAGTCAAAGAATATAAACTACAGTGGCTTGTCAACTTTAGCATATGACCAAATTGCCTTTCAAAAATCGTTTTTATTATCTAATGAGGTTTCCACAAAAAATGCAATCTATCAAGGGAATGATGATATAAAAAGTCTTTATTCTGATGTTATGAGTGCCAAGAGACGTTTAAGTAAAAATGGCGTTTTAGATCAGAAGTTTAATTTATTGAAGCAAGAAGCCGATAGCCTTGAAAGTATATTAGTAAAGATGCTACAGGAAATACGATCATCAAACACAACAGAAGATGCGATTTTGGTAAAAAATACTTTGGAAAAGGATGAAGTAATTCTGGATATTGTTAATTTTGAATTACAGGATTCAAGTCTTTCTGCAAAGTCTAAAGATGTGTACGGAGCATTTACCCTTACCGCAGACAAAGCCGGAATAACTTACACCTATATCAATGATAAAAAAGTACTTGATGCAATCTTGGACAATTCTGATTCCAAATCAGAGAAAAAATTCTACAAAAAAATCTACGGTAATTTGTATCGACAATCGGTGGGTTCCTTGTATGAAGCTATCATTGAGCCTTTAGAAAAATCACTTGAACAAAAGTCAAGAGTGTATTACTCCACTTCAGGACTGCTGACAAATGTCAATTTTAGTGCCATCACCAATAATATTTTGAATGGCAATTCAATAGAATGGTACCATGTATTAAATACTGGAAATGCAGAACGCGAATCGACCTTCTGCACACCAATCAATAAAATTGTGTTATTTGGAGGTATTGATTATAACAATGTATGCACTCAAGAAAATGCATCAGAAAAGCAAGAATCCAATTTAGCCTATTTGGACAATCCTAAAAGAAGTGGATTTGATAAGCTACATTGGATGGCACTACCTTTTACTGGAGAAGAAATTGAAAATATTTCTAAAAATTCGATAGGAATCTCTTGTCAATTATATTCAGGATGTTTTGCAGGAGAAGATAAAATAAGAGATTTAGTGGATCAGACTATAGACATTTTACACATTAGCACACACGGCTTTTATTATGGAAAGAAAGATTCGACTACGGTAGATTATTCAGGATTAGTGTTTTCTGGAGCCAATCGCTTAAATAAACAGGACATTTTTGATTTAGATGACGGGATTCTTACCCCTGAGGAAATATCAGAATTAGATCTTTCAAAAATAAAAATGGTTGTGCTTTCTTCTTGTAATTCGGGTTTGGGGTTTTATAAAAAATTTGAAGGATTATATGGTCTACAGAGATCCTTTAAATTATCGGGAATTAATACAGTTGTATATAGCTTGTGGGAGGTGCCTGATAAAGTGACGTCCTTGTTTATGACGAGTTTTTATAATGGGATGATCAATGAAAAACTTAACCCTGTTAAAGCTTTAAAAAATGCGCAAATTATGATTAGCAAATCATATTCAAATCCATACTACTGGGCAGCATTTGATATTATAAATTAGAAAAATAATTTGATTTTTATCGCCATTGAATCAGGAGGTGCCAGAGTTAATAACTCACAGCTTGGATTAGTGAAATAGTTTATTGTAGTATTTGTCATTGCTAGGGCTATTGATCAACTTAAAAATTTACACTCACTACAATTATGTGAACATACATTTACCAATTTTTTATTTCGGCATACTGCACATTATTATAATACTGATCATTTGGTTTTATACATTCTATTTAGGCCAATGGTTGAATTTTTATTTGGAAAATATAGACATATATGGGTACCTTTTTTTTGAATTTGACTCTAATATAGTATAAGCAAATGTTATGCAAATAATAAAATACTTTATTATCGTCAATATATGGTTTCTTATCCTATTTATGTCATCATGTGCGACAACAACTCAGTTTCAAACAGCAAAGCCTACAGGAAAAGGAAATATAAGTTCTACTAGCGTGGTCGATATTGGATCAAATTTCAAAAATGATGGTTATATAATGATTGAAGCTATTATAAATCGCGGCATCACAGAAAACCTGGATTTTGTAAGTAAAATTAATACCCAAGCATGTGTCAGTTTAGGAGCAAAGTACACTTTTTTTGTAAATCGGGATTCCACGTCTTTTATTGCTGTCGGTCCATCATTGAATTATAATTACGGAACTTTTAACGCTACTCTTCCGCTGTACATAACATATAATCTTAGTGATAAATTTTCCTTCACCATAACACCAAGTTTTACCAGTCCTGGTGCAAAAGTTTCTAGAGATATTGAGAAAGCAAATTTGCGAGACTTAAGTGAAGCTTCCTTTGGATTGTCTCCTTATTTTGAACTGGGGAGGAACGTAAAATTTGTTTTTGGAGGTAATTTTAACTTTTCTAGTTCCAATATCTATGTCGATTTTGGGATCGGGATAAAGTTAAGTCCTCCACCGAAAATATTTAGTCGGGGATGGTTTTTTACGGACAAATGAATATTAAATATATAAAAAATTTTGGACCCATATTGGGTTAATGGTGGGATCTGCCAGTCAGCCAAAAAATTAAAATTTATGAAAAAGTTAGGTTTTTATTTAGTTTTATTAGTAATCTTATTGTTCTCCTGTACCAAAGACGAGACTATCCAAGATGCGACACAAGAAAATTTGAATAAACTAATTGGCAAATGGAAGCAAGTATCATTTACATCCCAAGATCCTGATTCAACGGACGTTTACCATGTGAAATATTTTGTTGATAGTAGTTATTTTGAGTTCAAGACAAACGGGACTTTTATAAATAGTTATGCTTATAAAGGGATCAATCCAAAGCTTAATGCTATTAATGGACAATTCATTGTATCTAATGATAAAATGGATTTAACATTCAAAAGTGGTTTGGCCACTTATATTTATTCTTATGATTTGCAATTTATATCTGATGACAAACTCAACATCAAAATAAAAATACCTTGTGAAAGCACATCAGGAGATTGCGAAAATTCATTTTATCTAGAAAAGTAAAGTCCATTTTATATAGTTAACTGAAATTAAAAGATCAATTATTAAGAAATCTAATTAAAAATATAAATCAATTTTGATTAAAAGGTGGGTACTGCCTGTCAGCCAAATAATAAATTTTATCATGAAGAAGTTAATAGTTTTAGCACTTTTTCTACCATTTTTGATAATGTCTTGCTCCAAAGATGATGAGCCTGTAAACAAAATTGTCGGCAAATGGAAATTTAGGGATTATAGAAAAAGAACGATTATTGAGTCAATTCAATATCAGCAAGATCTGACGACTGAATTAACAGATGACAGTTATTTTGAATTTAGTAGCAATGGAACGTTCAGTACAAAATATGCTGATTATTATACCCCAGGAATCCTTATTACAGAAAATGGGACTTATAGCATTTTTGGAGATAGTATAGCCTTAACTTATGACTTGAACAATTCTATTAAAGAAATAATAAAGGCTGAGGTGCAATACAACAATGATATATTTTTAACATTTTATGTAAAAAATACTGACTGTTATGGTTCTTTTAGTAATTGCACATATGAACTTTGGATGCATTTAACTAAGTAAATTTGTCTTACCATATATTGAGTTTTACCTTGCTACTCATAAAGTTATTGATGGAAAATATTGTGTTTGAAAAAAATCGTTTTCACATTAAGTATAAATACATAGAAGGTCAATCCTTATATAAATTATTAGGTAAAGATTTACCAATGGTGGGATCTGCCAGTCAGCCAAAAAAAATTGAAATTCATGAAAAAGTTAGGTTTTAGTTTAGTATTATTAGTAATCTTATTGTTCTCCTGTACCAAAGATGAGACTCTCGAAGATACGACACAAGAAAATTTGGATAAAGTCTTAGGCAAATGGAAATATGTCTCTATTTCAAAGGAATACCCAGATACTACAGATATCAATTATATGAGTGCTGACAGTTTCTTTGAGTTTAAGAGCGATGGGACTTACTATAGAAAATATGCATATCAACGTTCTGGTTATTATTTTTATATGGACTCAGGACATTACAATATTGTAAAAAACTCATTAGAATTGGAATATAAGGGTGATATATATACTAATATATTAGTATGTGATTTGCAATTTATTTCTGATTCAATTTTAAATTTGAAATGGAAGAGATCATGTCAAAGTACAACAGGATTCTGCGACCAATCTTATAATTTACAAAAATGATATTGATGTTAAAGGCATTTTGATTTCATACATTCAATAATTATTGAAATCAGATCAAGATTGATCAAAAGGTGGGAACTGCTTAACAGCCAAATAAAAATATATTTTATGAAATCGTTTATAGTTTTAATTCTCTTATGTTCTACTGGAGCCATGTCTTGTTCTGAAGATAAAGAAGTCATTCAAGATAATAAGATCGTAGGTGTATGGAAATATTTAGATGAAAGAGTTAAAAAAACCTTCCCAAATGATTCTATTCTTAATAACGATTATACTATTTATTGTTCTGAAGACGGTTTTTTTGAATTTAAAAATGATGGCACTTTTATCTCAAAGTTTGTAAAAAAATCAGACCCTAGCTTTATACACGATGAACATGGTAACTATTCAATTGTAGGGGATAGCATCACTTTGACTTATATATCTACCAGCGGCAAATATATCCTTGTGGCTGAAATTCTATTCGAATCTGAAGAGATTTTGACCTTTTTCACTAAGAATAATAATTATATAAAAAACAATGAAATTGGCACTTATGAATATTGGATACATTTATCCAGATAGGACGCATTTATGAGGATTGGATATGGTCGTTCCAAAATATTATTAAGGATATTAGTTATTTGGGAGAAGTTCAAGAAGAAAAGTAAAAAGGTCTGGGCGGGGAGCCTCAGACCTTGCTTTAATAAACCAATCTCACAAAGTTTATAAATAAAGACGAAAATCCAAAATTGTGCCTGTCGAAGACTTCCATACGGATGGTCGACATGTTCTTTTGAATTCTACTATTGAACTCAGGTTGTGTGTCCTGTCTTCATTATAAATCTGTTGTGATGTTGCTATTTAAAAAGGGGCGAGGTGTACTTTACAGCATTCTCGCCCATAAATTTTATCAATCTACATTATTATATAAAAATGAATTATTCGAGATGAATACGTTGCTATCATCATCCATATTCACTGTGAAAGCTGAATTCTGCTTTCCCACATTTTTTGAAGTATCATCTAATATTACATTTCTTCGTGCATACGCAGGCACTGATTCCATGTCAGAAATGATCTTAGGATTATCCAAAGGTTTACTATTGGTCTTTCTTAGATATTCCCTACGTGCAGCATCTGCTTCACTTTTTTTACGCAATTCTTCGGTAAGGTGACTTTTTTTAACTGATATATCTTCATTCATGTCAGCTCCTAGCATGACCATGGTTTTCTTTACATCATCAGTACCAAAATCAATGACATTATCTTCAAGGGCATCATCAAAATCAAAGACAGAAAACTCATCTTCAATAATGGTTTGTCCAGAATAATGCTCTAGAGGAACTTTGGTTTTTTCAACTTCTTTTTCTTTGCGTTTGGTGCTGCCTTCTCTGAAGCCAGTTGCGATCAATGTGATGCTGATCTTATCTCCTAATCTTTCATCATGGCAGTTACCCCAAATCAAATCTGTGCCATAACCTGCCTCTTCTTGCACATGTTCGGTGATTTCACCTATCTCATCCATGGTCACTTCTCTTGTGCCGGACGTAATATTGAGAAGGATATGTTGTGCTCCTCGTATATCATTATCTTCAAGGAGTGGTGAACTAAGGGCTGCATTAATGGCTTTTTTCGCTCTATCGTCACCGTCAGCCGTTGCAGCTCCCATGATCGCTACCCCAGAATTGCGCATCACAGTGTTGACATCTTCAAAGTCAACATTGATGTATCCTGGCACCGTTATTATTTCAGCTATTCCTTTTGCTGCTGTGGTCAAGATATCATCAGCCTGACCAAAAGCTGCTGAGAGTGCCAGATTGCCATGAAACTGCTTCATCTTATCATTTGAAATGACAAGTATAGCGTCAACATTTTTCTTGAGTTGTTCCAATCCTTCAATGGCTTGTCTTTGTCTGCGAATACCTTCAAATTTGAATGGTAATGTGACAATTCCAACTGTAAGGATTTCCATTTCTTTAGCTACTTTTGCGATGATAGGTGCTGCACCTGTACCAGTTCCTCCGCCCATACCTGCTGTGATGAAAAGCATTTTAGTGCCGTTGGAAAGCCACTTTCTGATATCTTCTATTGACTCTATGCAAGATTGCTTGCCTACTTCCGGAATACTACCAGCTCCTCTTCCCTCAGTAAGATTTGGACCAAGGGCAATTTTTACAGGAACAGGATTGGTGTCCATAGCTTGGGCGTCCGTATTGCATATTGCAAAATCTACGCCAGTGATGCCTTGTTTGAACATATGTCCTACTGCATTACCACCTCCACCGCCTACTCCGACGACTTTGATTATGGATTTTTCGTTTGTGGGTATATCGAATGTCATGTCTTTCTTTTTTTTGTGGTAAACAATGGTATTAAAACTCTGAATCTGGGACGGTTTCAAAAAAGTCTTTAGTCAATGTATAAAGTCGGTTGAAAAAACCATTTTTCTTTTCCTTATTATCCGACATATCATCGATTACTTCATTTTCGACGGCATCTTCAGACGCATTTATTGGATTCGACTGTTTATGAGATTCAAAATCTGTTATGGTTTTGAATTCTTCTACATACCCTGTTCTGTCTCCGTTGTTGTCGATAGAATATTTCAACAAACCTACCGCTGTAGAGAATATAGGGCTAGCTAGCTGACTTGAATAGCCATGAGCTAAGTGTTCAATAGGCTGTCCCACTCGGGTAGGTAACCCTGTATGATACTCAGCCAGTAAATCGATATGTTTTAACAATGCGCCACCACCTGTCAGTACCATTCCGGCAATAAGTTTGTTTTCGTACCCTGATCTTCTAATTTCCCAAAGGACATAGTCAAAGATCTCTTCCATTCTTGCTTGGATGATGCGTGCGAGATTCTTCTCAGAAATTTCTTTTTGCTCACGACCTTTGAAACCCGGAATTGTAATGATGCGATTATCTGTGATTTCTTCCGCCATAGCAGAGCCAAACTTTACTTTAAGTTTCTCAGCTTGGTCATTCATGACAGTACATCCTTCTCTGATGTCTCTCGTGACTACATTTCCTCCAAATGGTATAACACATGTATGTCTAATGATGCCATCTTTAAAAATGGTTATGTCAGTAGTACCGCCTCCTATGTCCACCAGAACTACACCAGCGTCTTTTTCTTCAGTGCCTAAGACTGATGCCGCAGACGCTATAGGTTCTAATGTAACATCGGCTACTTCCAGGCCTGCTTTTTCAACGCATCTGAGGATATTTCTACTCGCAGATATCTGACCTGTAATAATATGAAAATTTGCTTCAAGTCTAACCCCGGACATACCAATTGGATCGAATATATCTTGCTCATCATCTACGGTATATTCTTGAGGAACGACATGGAGGATTTTGTCACCCGGAGGTAATACAAGTTTATACATGTCTTTGATAAGCTTGTCAATGTCATGTTGGCTGATTTCAGTATGCGAATCATGTCGCACCAAGAGGCCATGATGGTGTAAGCTTTTGATGTGTTGTCCGGCAATACCTACATGAACAATTTTAAATTTGCATTTGGCATTACGCTCAGCGATATCAATGGCTTCCCTGATAGCTTTTACTGTTTTATCGATGTTGGAAACCACACCACGGGATACACCTTCAGATTTTACAACTCCAAGTCCGACTATTTCCAGCTTTCCATATTCATTAAGCTGACCTGCAATAGCGCACACTTTTGTTGTCCCAATATCCAGTGCAATGGTGGTGTTTTTGAAATTAGATTGATCGTTCATAGGACAAATTATTTAATTATGAATACTTATTTTTTTTTGAATTTCTGTTGCATCAGCGGTTAGAGAATCTCTTTTGACTATTGGCTGGTTTATATGTGCCACTGAAGGATTTATGAGTGTTCCTACCACTTGATTTCCTAGTTTTAAATTGAGTTTTTTATATCGATTCCAACCCAATTGAGGGAGTCCATCCTTATAAAAAATTTTCAAATTTTGAATCTTTCCATCTATATTGGATGCATCGCCAAAGACAATTTTTTCTCTTCCAATCTTTGGGATCAGAACGATATCTTTCAAACTATCTTGAGAGATTGTCACTTGCTCAATCAATGCACTTAGAAACTCATCGTCAGCTGTTTTACTGAGTATTTCAAAGATATTTTTTAGATGAGATTTAGCCAATTTATTTGTAAAAATAGCTTTGTCATAAGTCTCATTTATTCCAGTTACTATTGGTACTCTTGAGATGCTACCTGGCTTATTTTTTATCTGATGACCATTGACATCAATATAATAGTCATCGGTATCGGTAAGTACTCGCATAATGGGTTTTTTCTGCAAAATGCGCACATGCAATCTATTATTGGCATCCAAATAAAGATCAGCCTTTTCAATTCGCTCATCTTTGTTAAGCTCGGCTTCCAAAACTCTGAAGTTAAGTCTTTGGATATTGGTGTTATTGATTGGCTTTTTTGCTTTCTTCGACAAAATATTCAGCACTTCATTTTTACTAATCAATTGATCACCTTGTGCTGCACCACTATAATGGATAGTAATTTCATTTACCTTTGCATTTGCTTTTGACCGAATAGAAAAAAACAAACCAATTGCGATGCCGATAAAGACTACTGTCCATATCAGGAAATTGCGCACTTTGGTAATATTTAATTTTCTAATTGTCAATGTTAAGATAATATTTGTTTAATTTTTGGTACAAAAGTATCAATATCGCCAGCTCCTAATGTCATCAATACATCAAACTTCTTTTCTTGAATATCTTTCATTAAGTTGGTTTTTGATGTCAATATCTTATTAGGATTCTTCATCCTTTTAAAAATAATTTCACTTGTCACTCCTTCAATCGGAAGCTCTCTAGCTGGATAGATGTCCATCAAAATGATTTCATCTAACATGTCTAGTGATTCTGCAAATCCATCTACAAAGTCCCTTGTTCTTGTATATAGATGAGGTTGAAAAATACCAGTTATCTTTCTATTTGGGTATAACTTCCTTGCAGCGTTTATCGCAGAATTGAGTTCAGATGGATGGTGTGCATAATCATCAATAAACACCGTGGATCCATTGTTTATAATGAATTCAAAACGTCGTTGAATGCCTTTGAAATTGCCAATTGCATTTCTTATAGCTGTGTCATCAACATGACAGATCAATCCGCAGGTTATGGCTACACTCGCATTTTCTACATTATGCAAACCAGGCATGCTGGAAGTGATGTCTTTTAGCTCATGGCCCAATCCGGAATAGTCAAAAATAAATTTGCCGTCATTGACCCTTAGATTGGATATCAATATAGTTGCATCTTCAGTTCCAAAATCCAATATTTGGATATTTTTATCCTTCAAAGATGTAAAATCTGGCTCAGTAAGATTGCTTAATAATTCTTTTTTAATAATTAAAAAACCGTTTTGGCTTATCAATTCGATGAATTGTTTGAAGCCTGTCTTCATGTTATTTGCATCACCATAGATATCTAGATGATCGGCATCCATTGATGAAACTGATGCGATCCATGGTCTTAGATGTAGGAAGGAGCGATCATATTCATCAGCTTCAAGCACTACGATATCTCCAGTTCCTATAATATTATTGGATTGATAATCTACAGATACACCACCAAGGAAAGCAGATATATGCAGTCCTCCGGTTTTTAGTACGTGTGTGGTCCATGTACTGGTTGTGGTTTTACCATGCGTGCCGGCGATGCAAATGGATCTTGATCCTATACTTATCAAACCAAGTGCTTGTGCTCGCTTCATCATAGGCAAACCACTCTTTATGAGATAGTTGTAAATGGTATTGTCATTAGGAATTGCTGGTGTATAGATGACTAAATCAGTATCTTTTGGTACTAGGTTGATGTCATCCCTATAATGAACAGACATCCCTTCATCCACCAACTTTTTTGTTAGTTCCGTTTCAGTCTTATCGTATCCTGCGACTTTTTTACCTAAGGCACTGAAATATCTGGCTATCGCACTCATACCGATGCCGCCTATGCCTAGGAAGTAAATTTGCTTGTATTGCTGGAGACTTGTCATGCTACTTTAGATTTGAATTGTACAATAGCATTTGCAATATCCCTTGCAGCATTTGGATGACCAAACTGTGTAATTTTAGTAGACATTTGATGCAGTGTATCCTCATTTGAAAGTACATTTTTTACCACCATACCCAAATCTGCTTTTGCAACATCATCTTTGAGTAGGATAGCCGCACCATTGGCAGAAAGAACTCTGGCATTGGCAGTTTGGTGGTCTTCTGCAACATTGGGAGACGGTATAAGGATAGATGCCTTTCCTAAAACTGCTAATTCGGAAATAGTCAATGCACCAGCTCGGCAAACCACAAGATCAGCTGCTGAGTACACTGTATCCATATTTTCTACGAAAGCTACCATCTTGACATCAGTATGTTTGGCAAGTGGATTATTTTTGTATTGATCAAAATACAATTTTCCCACTTGCCATACTATACTTACATTCATGGATAATAATAAATCGGCGTTTGCTGCGACAGCTTCATTGATGGTTTTTGCACCAAGACTGCCACCGAGGACTGCAATTGTTTTCTTATTTTGATTGAGTCCCAATTGGTTTTTGGCTTCTGAAATTGATATTTTATTATTAATTATTTCTTGTCTTATGGGATTGCCGGTCAACAATATTTTGTTTTTTGGGAAAAATTTCTCCATGTTTGGATAAGCCACACAAATAAGTGAAGCTTGTGCAGCCAGCAATTTATTTGTTATACCTGCATAGCTATTTTGTTCTTGCAATACTGTAGGGATGTGCAGAACATTTGCTATCTTTAGCGTCGGGCCACTTGCATATCCCCCAACACCGATGACTACATCTGGTTTGAAAGATCTAATGACAGAAAAGGCTCGTATTAAACTTTTAAATACTTTGAATGGAAAAGTCAAGTTTTTGAATGTCAATTTACGTTGAAACCCTGTAATATCCAGACCAATTATTTCGTAGCCTGCTTTGGGTACACGTTCCATTTCCATCTTCCCTTTTGCACCAACAAAAAGGAATGTCGCATCAGGTTGTAACGCCTTTAAGGCATCTGCTATAGCAATTGCAGGGAAAATGTGGCCACCAGTGCCACCACCACTTATGATAAATCTACGCATCGCCTTCCATTTTTTCTAGTTGCTTTTTTTCTTCGTATGACTGCTCTACGAATCTACTGACGCTCAGTATGATACCAAAAGAAACTGATGTGAATAAAAATGAAGTATAACCCATGGAGATCATAGGTAGTGTCAATCCAGTTGCAGGCACTAATTTTACAGAAACTGCAATATTGGCGAATGCCGTAATGACTATATTCAATGTTAATCCAAGTGCCAACATAGCACCAAAAGTTTTAGGACTTCTGGTAATAAGGCTGATTGCTCTGAAGAGTAGCCATACATACATAAAAACGATCACCATACCACCAATAAAGCCATACTCTTCGCAAATAATAGCAAAGATAAAATCGGCATATGCATAGGGTAGTATGTTGCGCTGTATACTGTTGCCAGGGCCAACTCCAAGCAGACCGCCTTCAGCAATTGCTATTTTTGATTGTTGTACTTGAAATCCACCGTCTGTATATAAAAAATCATTGATTCTTGATAACCAAGTTTCAACTCTGAAATGATCAGAAAAGTGTTGGCCAATTACAAACATTCCACCGAAAATAAGTACTCCGAAAAGCGATAAAAGGAAAACATATTTTAATGAAATTCTACCAACAAACATCATAATAAATGTGGTCACAAATAGTAGGGCAGCTGTGGATAAGTTACTTGGTGCAATAAGACCACAAATCAACACTATAGGAGCAATGATAGGTAGAAAGGCACCTTTGAAATCTTTGATATAATCTTGTCGAATTGCTAGGGCTCTCGCCACGAATAAGATCAATGCTATTCTTGCAAAGTCAGATGTTTGAAATGATAATTCTAAGATCGGAATTTTTATCCAACGCGCTGCTTCATTGACTCTTTCACCAAACAATGCTGTATAGAGTAGCAATGGTATAGCTATCACCATTAAAATAGGTGCTAATTTTGCGTAGATCATGTAGTGCAAGCGATATGCCAAGTAGGCTAATCCTAAGCCTGCCGCAATGAAAACACTTTGTTTTATAAGGTAGTACTCAGTACTATGCGTTGCATTGAATGCGTAGACCACACTACCTGAAGTACTATATACTATCAGTAATGAAAACAAACTCAATAGGACCATGATCAACCAGATCGATCTGTCTCCTTTTAAGTTGTAATATGTTTGTCTAAGATTCAATGGTTTCTAAATTTTGTTTATAAGATTGAACTGCATTTCTAAATTGATCGCCTCGATCCATATAATTTTTAAACAGGTCGAAGCTAGCACATGCTGGTGAAAGTAATACCACATCTCCCTCTTGTGCTATACTAAGTGCCCTACTAATAACTTCGTGCACACTGTGCGTTTCTACAATGTGTTGAAGATCTTTTGAAAAGGCAGAGAATAACTTTGAATTATCCACCCCTAAGCAAATAAGAGCTTTTACTTTTTGTTGCACAAGTGGCATAAGCACACTATAGTCATTACCTTTGTCTGTTCCGCCTGCTACCCAGATAGTAGGTTTTTGCATGGCATCAAGTGCGTAAAAAACAGAATCTACATTGGTGGCTTTGCTGTCATTGATAAATTCTACACCGCGTATTATGCCGACAGATTCTAATCGGTGTGGCAAGTTCACAAATGTCTCTAAGCCCTTTCGAATTTCTGCTTCGGTCAAACCAAGCAACCGGCAAGCTTCTACAGAAACACAAGCATTGAAAAGATTGTGTTTTCCTTGTATTGTCAAAGTAAAATTTCCGGAATCATCCTTTGATGAAATTCCATTGATATATTGTTGTTGTGTTATTTGAATTTTGTTTGCATTGATTGGATGCCCTTCTGCGATATAGGATGTGATTTCTTTATCATCTGCATTGTAGATGAAATAATCACTTTTATTTTGGTTTTCAGTAATCCTGAATTTCGATGACACATAATTACGCATTTGATAATCGTATCTATCCAAATGATCAGGTGTAATATTCAGTAAAAGTGCAATGTGCGGCTTGAAAGTTTCGATATCATCCAACTGAAAACTGGAAATTTCCAAAACCATGATTTCTGGTGATTCTTCAGCGAGAATTCGAGCATAACTTTTGCCATAATTGCCACCCAAGGCGACATTTTTACCTGCAGATTTCAGTATGTGGTATAAGAGTCCCGATGTTGTAGTCTTCCCATTTGAGCCTGTAACAGCTATGGTCAGTCCGGAATAAAATAAATGACCAAATTCAATCTCAGAAATTACTTTCCGACCCTTTTCTTTTAACATGCCAAGGATTGGAGCATGTTCCGGAACACCGGGACTCTTAACAACCACCTCAGTTACCAAAACCCTATTAAAATCATGACCTCCTTCTTCAAAAGGAATCATGTGTGAAATCAATGTGTCTTTGTGGACAGGATTTAAAATACCGGCATCAGATACAAAAACATCCATACCATTTTTCTTAGCAAGTAATGCAGCACCTATTCCACTTTCTCCGCCTCCTAGTATGACTACTTTTTGATACATCTTAGCGGATTTTTAATGTGATGATGCTGACAACTGCAAGAATAAATCCTACGATCCAAAACCTTGTCACAATTTTGGATTCGTGCATACCAATTTTTTGAAAGTGATGATGTAAAGGCGACATTTTGAATATCCGTCTGCCTTCGCCATATTTTTTCTTTGTATATTTAAAATAAGATACTTGCAGAATTACTGATAGATTCTCTACTACAAATATTCCGCAAAAAATCGGAATAAGTAGTTCTTTGCGCAATAAAATAGCCAATACTGCTATAATACCTCCTATAGTAAGACTACCTGTGTCACCCATAAAAACCTTGGCTGGATAAGAATTATGCCAAAGAAATCCCACACAAGCTCCAATAAATCCTGCTGAAAAAATCACTAATTCAGCAGAGTAGGGTAGGTAGAAGACTTTGAGATAATCCGCAATGATATTATTACCAGAGACATAGGCAAATATCCCCAAAGTAACCCCAATTATAGCAGATGTGCCTGATGCCAAGCCATCTATTCCATCAGTGAGGTTTGCTGCATTAGATACAGCAGTGACAATAAAAACTACAATTAGCGTAAATATAATTCCAAGCAGAAGGCCTGCATTGGAGCCCATAAATCCTACAATAGATTTATAATCAAAGTGATTATTTTTGAGAAATGGTACATTGGTCATAGTGGTTTTGACATAGGCCATATCAGTCATTCTAGAGATATCATTAACTTTGGGAAGCACTGTTTGGTATTGTTTTACAATTTCATACCCACTTGCTTTTGCTTCTTCCAATGTCATTCTTACCACTACATCATCAGAAAGTAACATAGTAATACCCACCACTAGTCCTAAAAAAATCTGTCCAAATATCTTGAATTTACCACTTAAACCTTCTTTGTTTTTCAAGAATACCTTAATATAATCATCCGCTCCACCGATGAGTCCTAACCAAATAGTTGTAAACAACATCAGTTGGACATATACATTATTGAGTTTGGCAAGCAGTAATGTTGGAATCAGAATTGCAAGGATAATTATCACACCACCCATAGTAGGTGTGCCTTCTTTGGCTTTCTGACCATCTAGCCCAAGGTCCCTGACAGACTCTCCAATTTGCAAACGTTTCAAAGAACTGATTATCCTATTGCCAATAACCATCGATATGGTCAAAGATAGAATGATAGCCAATGCTGCTCTGAATGTAATATATTGATATAATCCAGAACCTGGAAAATTGTAATACTTATCAACATATTCAAAAAGATGGTACAACATTTGCTATATATAAATAAACTTTATTTGTTTTAATAAAAGACAGTTAATTCTCACACTGATTCAGACAGTGGTACCACAAGTACGATTAGTAAAAAACTAACAGTACAGCAGGGAATCCTGAAACTTTTCCCAAAATTTTTCCTGCTGTAACTGTTAAACCAACCTGAGAATGATAATAGAACCTAAATCTTTGTATTAGAAAACTTCAATCTGTAAATTTGTGTCAACCCATCAATTTTACATCAACCTAAAAAGGATTCTAATATTTTTTTATCGTCAAAAGGAAACTTCTTCCCTTTTATTTCTTGGTATTTCTCATGACCTTTGCCAGCCACAAGTATAATATCGCCTTCACGAGCAATCAATGATGCTGTATGTATTGCAGCACGTCTATCCAACATCACCAAAACATTTTGTGCTTTTTCTTCTGGAATGCCCTTTTCCATATCTTCTATGATATTTTCCGGTTTTTCATTCCTAGGATTATCAGAAGTAAGCATGGTGTGGTCTGAATATATGGCTGCAATTCTTGCCATTTCAGGACGCTTTGTTTTATCTCGATCTCCTCCACAACCAACTACAGTTACAATTCGCGCTGAGTTTGGCTTGATATGATGGATGGTCTTAAGAACATTAAGTAAGGCGTCAGGAGTATGCGCATAATCTACAATTCCATATTTTCTTGATATTGAGCCAATGACTTGATCGAATCTTCCTTCAGCTCCTCTCAAGGTACTAAGATTGGCAAGTATTTCATCTGGTGTCACACCTAGTAACTCTGCAGTAGCATATACTAAAGTCAAATTATAAGCATTAAACGATCCAATCATTCTGAAGGAGGCTTCTTTTCCGTTGATCTTGAGATGTAAACCATCTAAAGTATCTTCGATTATCTTTGTACGGAAGTCGGCAATATTTGTCAGTGTGTAGGTATATTTTTTTGCTTTTGTATTCTGCACCATCACTTCCCCATTTCTATCATCGATATTGGTTATAACCATACTGTCTGAATCCAATGCGTCAAAAAAAGCTTTTTTGGCATTTATGTACTCTAACATAGTATGATGGTAATCCAAATGGTCATGGGAGATATTTGTGAAAAGTCCTATCTCAAAGTGTAGACCTTGAATCCTCTTCTGGTCAATAGCATGAGATGACACTTCCATGAATACATATTTACATTTCGCATCTCGCATTTTAGCAATCAGTTTATGTAAGTTCACTACATCAGGTGTAGTGTGAGTACTCTCCAAGATTTCGTCTCCAATCTTAACTTCCACTGTGGAAATTAAACCGCAGATATGTCCAAGTTTTGAAAAAAGCTGGTATAAAAGGGTGCTCACAGTGGTTTTCCCATTGGTACCAGTTACACCTATCAGGGTAAGAGATTCGCTAGGACGATCATAAAACTGATGCATCATTTGACCCAAAACTTCTCTTACCTGCGAAGATTTGACATAAACAATTCGTGAATCTAATGTTTCTGGAAATTCTTCGCATAGAATAGCTATCGCACCTTGTTTGATAGCAGAACCAATAAATGAATGACCATCTGTTTTGGTTCCTACCAGAGCGACATACAGACTTCCTTTTTGTACCGATCTAGAATCAATTGTAATATCTGATATTTCACATGATTCTGCATCTCCCTTGATAGCCACATTAAACTCTAAAGGCAATATTTCAAACAACTTTTTGGTCATGATCTTCATTTTTGTTAACTCAAAGACAAGTAAATCGTCTGACCCTTTGCACTTACACCGTGCTGTATAGATTGGTGCGTAACTTTCCCCGCACCGTTTATTTTTACTTTTAGCCCAATCTGTTCTAATAAATACACCGCATCACGCGCTCCCATACCTATGACATTTGGTACCACAGATTTGGAGATGGTTTTTTTATTAAATTGAATTGTTCCTTCGGATGGTTTTACTTGCACCCATTCACTGGATGTGTTAATATCTGACTTAATATCAATTGATTTAAAGATATTTTTAAAATCAATGCTTTTTCCAACAGCCGCAATGGGCAATTGAGCTAGAACCTGTAAAGAGTCTGAAATCAATCTAGCTTGTTTTGTCTTGAGTGCATATACTTTTTCAGCCGCATTTTTAAAAATTGGACCTGCAGCTGCTCCACCATAATACACATTTTTGGGATCGTAAACGACTACAATCATTGTGTACATCGGGTTTTCAGCTGGAAAATATCCACAAAAACTTGCATTATATTTAGCATATTCACTACTATTGGCATAATTCGTTCTAGCTGTTCCGGTTTTACCTGCAAAATTGAGATATTTGGACTTGATACTTTTGGCAGTGCCTCTTTGTACCACACCTTCCATCATAAATCTTGCTTTTTTAATGTTTTCTGGCTTAGCTATTTGATGTATCAATGCAGTGGGTTCAAATACTTTTACTGTTTCATCTCCATTTCTGATTTCAGATACCAGATAGGGTTTCATCAAGGTGCCATTATTTGCAACAGCATTATAGAAATTCAATACTTGCAATGGTGTCATCATCAATTCATATCCGTGGGCCATCCAGGGAATAGTGGTACCATACCAAGAATTTTTATTCTTCACTGGATCTTTAATTTCTGGAGTGGCTTCGCCGGAAATGTCAATCCCTGTGGGTTCATGAAGACCAAATTGTTTTAATCTTTTGATCCATCGTTTACGACCTTCTACAGAGTTGTAGACATCATTTGCTAAAGCGGCTGTGCCAACATTGGAAGAAATTTCAAATATTTCCTGCATTGTTGCATATTTCTTACCATGTTTTTCTGAGTCATGCATGGTTCGATCAGAAAACTGACGAACACCATAATTGATGTTTATCACAGTATCTACATTTGTAAGACCATCTTCCATAAGTGCTAACATGGTAGCTAACTTCATTGTAGATCCCGGCTCACTCAATCTGCCTGCTGCTTGATTATACATTTCATAATAAAATCCATCTTCAGCCCTTGTAAGGTTTGAAATTGCCTTTATTGCACCTGTTTTCGTCTCCATTAAAATGGCGACACCTCCTTCTGCATTCAATGAAGAAATGCCTTCGTATAATTCATGGTGTACAATATCCTGCATATCCACATTTATTGTAGAAATGATATCACTGCCTCTACTGATGACATTTTCAGAAGGGTCAAAAACTGGCACCCAAACATCTTTTTCACCAAAATTAATGGGCAATCGCTTCATTAATCTTTTATCGGTTTTACCCTTAAGGAATTTATCGAAATACCCTTCCAGACCAATTCTGTCAGCATTCTCTCGATCCACACCGATGGTTCTGCTTGCAAGCTCTCTATAGGGTTTGACCCTTTTACCGTATCGCACATCAATGAGTCCACCACGGTATTTACCATACTTTAGGATAGGTGCTTTCTTGAGTTTGTTATACGCTTCTATGTCTAAGCCCTTAGCAATATAGAAGTATCCATTCCCCTTATTTTTTGCAGAGATCAAGTCTTTTTTCCACTGTTCCTTTGTCTTAGAAGAGTTACCTTCTTTAAAATTACTGAGGAAAAGTGCCAATGAGTCCACTTCCTTTTTGAAGATGTCATTTTTCACCATGGTTAAATCCATCCGAACCTCAAAGAACTGTAGTGATGTGGCCAATAAATTGCTCTCTTCAGCATAAATATTACCACGATCTGCGTCAACAATGCGCCATTGTACATTTGCTTCGCCTTGCTGTTTCCATTTATCTCTTTCGATAAATGTAATATTGAAAATTTTGAATAGGATAAGACCTGTTGCGATGATGAATCCAAACATCACCAAATACGCCCGCCAAAGTAATTCCTTCTTCCTATCCATCTACTCTCATTCACTTTTTCTTTTCCGCCACTATTTTTAAAGGGGGCTCATTCATTGGAACTAAACCTGTACCTTCTACTTTCTTCTCAACTTGCGACTGTATGCTACCATGCATCACATCTTGCTGGAGATTCATGGCTCTCCATTTTGTTTGCTTTACTTCCTCTTTCAGTGTCACTATCTTCCTCTGTGCTTTTTCATAAGCATGAGCATTAGATATATACACCACTCCAAGTAATGCCAAGTAGCATACAAATGGCAAGTTAAAAAATATCCACTCTACGCTTCGCAGATTAAAAAGTGTAGCTTTCTTATTCTGGAAACTAGTCATATGGTGGAAATAAAAATTTTAAATAAATAAATAACATTTTACGTCTTACTCAGCTTTGGGATATCTTTTCAGCTACTCTTAACTTTGCACTACTCGATCTGGGATTGGATTTTTGTTCGTCTTGGGATGGAGTTATTACATTTTTATTGATGATTTTCCACGGTCTGAAGATATTGCCATACATATCTTGTTGCATTTTGCCTTCTATATTTCCATATTTAAAGGCATTTTTCACCATTCTATCTTCTAAGCTGTGAAAAGTTATAATTGCCATTCTGCCACCTGGGCGAATCACTTCATACCCATCCATTAATAACTGCTGCAGTGACTCCAACTCTTGATTTACTTCAATTCTCAAAGCTTGATATACTTGAGCAAGATATTTTTGTCTCGGTCCGATGATCAAAGGTTCTATCACTTCATTCAATAATTTGGTAGAGTGAATGGACATTCTAGATCTGACTTGAATGATAGTCTTGGCCAGTGTTTTACTGTTTCTGACTTCTCCATAGGTACTAAAGATATAGATAAGTTTGTCTTCAGAATAGGTTTGAATGATATCAGATGCTTTGAAGTGGCTTCTAGTATTCATTCGCATATCCAATGGTGCATCAAATCGGTACGAAAACCCACGTTCGGGCAAATCAAACTGGTGAGATGACACTCCTAAGTCTGCAATGATACCATCAACATGTGTAACTCCATATAATTTCAAAAACTGCTTAATATACCTAAAATTAGATTGGATGAGCGTCAGATTATCTGAATTGATAGCATTAGCTCCTGCGTCTAAATCTTGATCAAAAGCATACACATGCCCTTTGGATGTGAGTTTGTTTAAAATCGCTTGGGTATGTCCGCCTGCGCCCATGGTACAATCTATATAAATACCATCTGGCTTTATCTGCAATAAATCAACACTTTCATAAAGCAATACAGATGTATGATACGAGTTCATGACTATAAATCATGATCTTTTGGCCTGATAGCCTGAGCAATAATTTCGGCAATCTCTTCTGAATGTTCCGGTTCGCTTTCGAGCAGTGAATTGTAGATGTCTTTTGACCAGACTTCGATCTGATTGTTATAGGCAAATAGTATGACATCTTTGTCTATTCCTGCGTATTCCAATAAACTGTTAGGAATATTGATACGCTCTGCGGCATCTACTTCAAGCTCTGTTGCGCCTCTGTAAAAGTAGCGAATTGCTTGCCTTTGTTTTGTACTGTAAATGTTGAGTTGGTTTATCTCGACGGATTTCTGTTCCCAAACGTCATTGGGATACAACATTAAGTGCTTTTCAAAACCCCGATTGATAGTAAACTTGAGATTTTCGTTGCCTCCCATCTTCTTGATAATTGCGGTAGGCAATTTCAATCGACCTTTGGCATCAAGTCTACATTCAAATTCTCCGGTGAACTGATAATTACTCACACTATATGTTGGTTTCAGAAGCAAATGTATAACAGATTTACCACTAGCTCCCACTTTTTCCTACTTTTTTTAATAAAATATATGATATTTTTTAATAATTTGTTTTTCTATAATCAAAAGAGTTGAAAAATGTATTCAAAATGATGATAAAAACTCCTTTTTTGACAAATATGGAATTTTGACATTTTAAATATTAAAAAAAAATTTATATATTTAATATAGTTAATTGTGCAAATGTATGAATTTTTGAAATAGTTGATTTAATATATTTTATTTTCTATAATGTATCAACATTATAAATTGAGATGCTATATAAACATATATGTAGAAAAATATAATGTGTGCTTTGGTTTTAACTTTTTATGTCTTTTTCATCAATTTAGTTATAGTAGAAATTCATTTAATTAGCCTCTATCATTCCAATAAATTATTTTCTAGAGCAATTCTCACTAATCCTACGCTGTTTCTCGCATTGAGTTTACTCAAAAGGCTACTTCTGTGTGATTCTACAGTTTTAAGACTTATATATAAGGAGTCAGCGATTTCTTGTGTTGTAAATTCCTGAGCTATGAGTTTTAATACTTCTCTTTCCCTCCGAGATAATTTCGGGAAAAACTGTGCTGATTTGGATGATGATTTTCTTTTGTTCATCAAACTTTTCATGATAGTCTCCGTCACTTCTTGTGAAAAGTAAGATTCGCCATTAGCAATAGTTTTAATAGCTTTGAGTAACTCATCTCTACCGGTATTTTTTAAAATATAACCTTTGGCTCCATTATTTAAAATTTCTGATACGATGCTTTCTTCATTGAACATAGAGATGGCAAGTATTTTGACATTTGGAAATTCAGAAGTTATAAGTTTTGATACTTCTATTCCGCTAAGGCCAGGCAAATTCACATCCAATAAGATAATATCTACTTCTTGGTTTTTTAAAAAAGGTACTACATCTGTACCAGCGTAACACCGACCTACCACTTGGATGTCAGTCTCTGGACTGAGGATAGACTCAATGCCATCCACAAACATAGTGTGGTCATCTGCTATTAATACATGTATCATAATATAGTGTTTACGGATACAAAGTTAGGCCATAATACCCACAATATACTGGGGGAAACCACTAATTTTAAAATTGGGTGTTTACAGTGATGTTTGACTTTGAGAATGTCCGCACCTTTGTAATATCAAAATGTTGATAATAATAGATATGTAAATATTGAAGCGTTGGGGATTATGGACGTCGGAGTAATTGCAATTTTGAGTTTTGGTAATTAAAGGATTTTAATATGCCTGATGCCCATAATCCCGCCCTCATTTAAAATACAACTTTGGTGCGTTAAAGAATGTACTTTTTATTTTTAGGTTTTACGGAATGAGCAATAGATGAGTTGGGTGTATTATATATTTATACCCAGCTCACTTTGTCTCAATATTTTACAAGTAATTCGAAATATAATAAAGATAAATAAATACTCATTGGGATTTGACTGTTGCATTAAAAGAAAAGTTTTCAAAAAGTTGTAAGCTTTTCTTTTGCTTTTTTAAATGTCCTGATTTACAAGAATAGAAACTGCAAACTAGGATTTATTATATCCAATCTACGCTAGCTTTAGTAAGCAAATTCAGCAATTTTTCTTATCATATCCAGTTTACGTAAGATTCGTAAATTCATTGTGTGTATAACAAATTGCACTAAGCAGCGGCATTAACAAATTTTTCTAGAATGCCCCACGCATTGCTCTTGTATAAGCACCTCAGGTTGGCTATAGCGTCAGCACCTTTTATACTCCATTTTTGACCAGAGAGTTTCATTCGTGTTTGTAATACACTCCTATGTGCTGCTTCTATTGGGCCTGATCCTATTAATAATCCTCTGTCCCTGTACGTTTTATAGAACATCCTTTCTTCATGTTCCTCATAATAATGAAGGGTTTTTTCTTTTATTTCTCTTGCATCTTCGCTTTTACACCTGAGCCTTTTTATATTTTCTATCACCTGATGTACCTTATCTTCCATCAAAAGTTTACATTGTATGTCAATCCAATTTTGCATCTCTTGTTCTTTTAAAAACAACTTTATTAAGATTACTAATTTCTCTTTAGCATGAAAAAAGTCAAGAATTTGCGTCGCCCCTGGATAATTATCTTCAGCCCACTTCCATATCCATTTCGCCCCGTCTCCTATTATTACCTTTTTCTTATAATCGCATAAATGCCTTTCTAATTTTGGTAAAAACACTTCTACTCCGCCCATGTGACTTACATACACCGAATTTTTAATTTCTGACCTTGTATTACTTACTTCCAATATGTTATTGTCTGTAAATATCCTAGCAAGTTTTGTCTCTTTCCATTTTTCGTCTCGCGTCAGAAGCATACTCCCATCGGTCATCACATACACTGCTTCATCTTTTTTTACACCGTCAAGCTTCGGTATACAACGCTCTATATTTCGCTCTATGGCAGGGTCGAGTTGTGATCCGTAATACTCACTTACTCTTTGTATCTGCATACCACTTATGTTAAGCCCTACAAGCTTTTCAAGCAATTCACTCGCCTCGTCAAAAACTTTACTTTGTCCCAATAAACAAAGTAAGACTTGTAAACATCGCGTTATGGCAAACTTCTTAGTACCAAAGCACAAAACGTGATCCTTCCTAATCTCCAATTTCCCAAAATACGTGTTTACTTTTTTTTTGAGTTCCGACTCTTTGGTATTTTACCCTGTGATTGTACAAGCAACGTTCTAGCGAAACTCCTACTCATTTCTATGAGCCTTAACTCATACTCAATGGGGCATTTAATTCCAGATTCTTGATCTAAAAATGTACTAACCTCGGTTCTAACATTTCTCAGGATGGATTCTAAAATTTGATCTTTAGTGTCCACCTTTTCGTTTTTTAATGATTAATAATACTCAGGTGACGCAAATTTAATGCTCTTTTTGTTTTTGTGCAATTTGTTATACACACTAAATTCATTGCGTGTAATGGATTTAATGTAAATTATTTATATATTTGCATTGTTTTTAATAAATATGATATGCTGACATCAGATTTATCCTGAATGAGACAATAAATAGAGCATATCCTTTCAAATAATAAGATAGCGTACATGAGTCAAACACTTAATTTTGAGTATACTGAAGACAATATAAAGAGTCTAGATTGGAAGGAGCACATCCGACTTCGTCCAGGTATGTACATCGGAAAATTGGGCGATGGATCTTCTCTTGATGATGGTATCTACATTTTGTTAAAAGAAGTCATCGATAACTCTATTGATGAATTCGTGATGGGAAATGGCAAGCATATTGACATCAAAATAGATCAAAATACAGTTAAGATTCGAGATTACGGAAGAGGTATCCCATTGGGTAAGGTCATCGACTGCGTCTCCAAAATTAATACTGGTGGAAAATATGATTCAAAAGCATTTAAAAAGTCAGTAGGACTCAATGGTGTAGGTACGAAAGCTGTGAATGCACTTTCTTCATATTTCAAAGTAGAATCTTATCGAGATGGTGAAGCAAAAATTGTGGAATTTGTCAAAGGAGATATATTAAAGGACAATAAAATAACTGCCACTAAAGAGTCAAATGGAACTTATATAGAGTTTATAGCCGATGACTCCATTTTTAAAAATTACAAATACAGGCATGAATATGTAGAAAACCAATTGTGGAATTATGCATATCTCAATGCAGGGCTGAAGATCAATTATAACGGGAAGACATTTGTATCAAAATTTGGACTTAAGGACTTATTGGAAAGAAAAATTGACCAAGAGTCCATGTTATATCCCATTATTCATCTCACTGGAGATGATATTGAAATAGCACTTACACATGGAACCCAATATGGTGAAGAATATTACTCCTTTGTCAATGGTCAAAATACCACGCAAGGGGGAACGCATCTTGCAGCATTCAGAGAGGGTATAGTAAAGACCTTGCGTGAATTTTATAACAAACAATTTGATACGAGGGATGTACAGACATCTATTATTGGAGCTATCAGTATCAAAGTTGAAGAGCCTGTTTTTGAGTCTCAAACAAAAACCAAGCTTGGTTCTACTAATATGGCACCTGAAAATGCTCCAACAGTGCGTTCATTTGTTATTGATTTTTTGAAATCGCAATTAGATAATTATCTTAGAAGAAATAAGGATATAGCAGATGCTATACTAAAAAAAATTCAGCAGTCTGAACGCGAAAGAAAAGATATTGCAGATATAAAGAAAATAGCTAATCAGCGAGCGAAGAAGGCCAATATTCATAATAAAAAGCTGAGAGATTGTAGAGCACACTTGACAGATGGAAGGAAAATTGAGGATGAGTTAAAATTAGAAACAACTATATTTATTACAGAAGGGGATTCAGCGAGTGGATCGATCACGAAAGCAAGAAATGTACAAACCCAAGCGGTATTCAGCTTGCGTGGAAAACCTTTGAACTGCTATGGGATGACAAAAAAAGTAGTATACCAAAATGAAGAACTCAACTTACTACAACATGCACTTGACATCGAGGATGGAATAGATAATCTTCGTTACAATCGTGTAGTTATTGCTACGGATGCGGATGTGGATGGAATGCATATTAGGTTGTTACTACTTACATTTTTCTTACAGTTTTTTCCTGATTTGGTGAAGGCAGGACATTTGTATATTCTTGATACACCTCTATTTAGAGTAAGAGACAAGCAAAGGACATATTATTGTTATAGCGAAAGTGAAAAGCAAGAAGCTATCCAAAAATTACGTGGCAAAGCTGAAATCACACGATTTAAAGGATTAGGTGAAATTTCTCCACAGGAGTTTGAAGACTTTATTGGTGTTAACATTCGATTAGAACCAGTGATACTGGGCGAAAAAACAAAAATAGAAGATTTATTGTCCTATTATATGGGTAAGAATACACCTGAAAGACAAGAATTTATTATTGAGAATCTGAAAGTTGAGTTAGATGAAATCGCTGTGGAAAATGAGGTCATAGATTTGCAGCCGCAAGAAGCGGAAGTATAAAATCTATTTCATTGCTAAGTAATATCGCGATGCGGCGAAGATTTATAGAATTTTCCCATTTTGGGATTCAACTCCAGAAAATAAAACATTAAGCGCTTATCCTAGACGATTGAATATCAAATTTAAGGTCGAGAAGTCATCGCCTTGTACAAGATCGTATGAATATTTTTTCTGATATCTTTATTTATCAATAGATTGTTACTATCATCAGGGTAGGTGCGGTTGCTCATAAAGACAAAAGTCAGTTGTGATTCAGGATCAGCAAATGCCGCTGTACCTGTAAATCCTGTATGTCCAAAGGTGGAAGATGAAGCAAGTTCAGACATATTCATGGTTTTTCCAGAGTCAAGCTCTTTCATATCAAAACCAATTCCTCGTCGTGTGGATAGAATGTGGCGAGAGGTAAATAATTCAACTGTCTGTGGAGAAATAAATCTTTGACCTCCATATTCTCCTTTATTGAGCAACATTTGCATGATGACTGCTACATCAGATGCATTAGAGAATAATCCTGCATGTCCTCCTACACCTCCTAGCATGGCACTTCCCATATCATGCACATGCCCTACAATAATTTGATTTCGCCAATAATTATCGATGTTTGTAGGTGCTATTTGTTGAGCAGGATAGTGATCAAGGGGTTTGAACAAGGTGTGTTTGAGATTCAGGGGTTCATAAAACATAGATTTACAGAACAGGTCTAATTTCGTTCTACTTTCACTTTCTACTATGCGCTGCATAATGTAGAAACCTAAATCACTATACCGATAAGAGTTACTTGTTCTCAAAGGACTTTCCAAGATTTGTTGCCACATGGTGTCGCGATAATCTGCTCTCATAAACATACCCTTAGCAACAGGAATTCTATAATCTTCATGTAAAAATCCACTGTAATATACTGGATTATAACCAAACTTTATTTTGTGATCGATGGTGTTTTCATAAAATGCAATCCAAGGCATAAGTTTTCCATGGTGGGCCATTATATCTTGGATGATCAAATCAGCTTTATTTGTAGTATCAATATTGGGTAGATACCTTTTTAAAGGTTGGGTAATGTCTATTTTGCCTTCATCATAAAGTGTCATTGTAGCGAGAGTGGTGGAAAGTACTTTTGTGAGTGAAGCGACATCATAAAGGATATCAGATGTGACCTTCCTACCATTTGGATAGGTCATTCCATAGTTCTTGTTGAAAACAATTTTTCCATTTTTTGCTATGAGCACTTGACCACCTGGAGCCGCTTTTGATGCTATGACTTCAGACATCACAGAATCAATTGATAATAGCTTTTGGGAAGACATTCCTACTCGTTCAGGTGTGGCGTATCCCAATCTCTTAAGTCCTTGTCTGTCGATACCTTGTCCGATTGTGTATGTACTTGACACTGTGACAGGTAATTTTCCAAGAATATCAATAGCACCAAAAATTGCTTGAGCCGTTATATCTTGAGAAGATTCAGTATTGTCATAGCTGAGTATAAGTGATTTAGCAAAATCAAATTTTGTAAGGACATAGGGACTACCGAAGACAACAATTGTGGTACTTACTTTGGATTGTAATTTTTGAAGAAAATTCAAAAATTCTTCTGGGACTTCTTTTTTAAAATTATATAATTTTCCAGATGTGTGTACACCTACAATAACATGGTGAAATTGAGTCAGGGTACTAAGCATTTGTTGATAATCAGCAGCCGTTTTATTCCCGACCATCTGATAATGTCTAATATCGCTATAACTGTTTATTCTTTCTTGGAACTTTGACTTTTGACCAGCATTTACGCTAAGTACTGCAAAATTTCTATGGTCAATTTGTCGAATTGGAATTAAATTATCGTCATCTTTGACTAGAGTAATCGAAGACTCAATTATTTGTTCACTCAATCCATTGGCAACTTTGCTATTAATATCATTTGTCAATCCATTGATATCGATTTTTGGTGTGTAGGTGAGTCCAACTTTAAATTTGGCTTTTAAAATACGGATTACACTTTGATTCAATCTTTCTTCACTTATTTTACCGGATGCAATAGCATTTTTTATTGCTTGAATGGCTACCTTGACATCTTGTGGGAGGAGGATAATGTCATTTCCTGCTATAAATGCCTCCACTTCTCCTGCTCCGTTCTTCCAGTGGTGAGTGATGGCCTTCATATCCATAGCATCAGTGATGACCAAGCCATCAAAACCGATGTCTTCCCTCAAAATACGAACGGCATTGGCAGACAAACTGGTAGGTCTATTTCGTCTAGCATCAATGGAAGGTACATGCAAATGACCAACCATCACACTTGATGCATCAGCTGTAAGAAGGGATCTAAATGGTCTCAATTCGACTGACTCAAGTCTGTCTATACTATGATATAAATATGGCAATGAATGATGCGAGTCTGTATCTGTATCACCATGACCAGGAAAATGTTTGACACAAGACATCACCCCTTCAGATTCAAGACCTTGCACAAATCTACTAGCCTTTTTTGTAACTTCCTCAGCGGATTCACCGAATGATCTATCGAAAATGACAGGATTTTTAGGGTTGTTATTGATATCAACTACTGGGGCAAAATTGATATTTACACCTATACGCTTGCATTGTCTGCCTATTTCTTTTCCTATTTCAAAAATGATATTGTCATTTCGACTAGCTCCCATGAGAAGTTGGTTTGGAAAGGAAAAACATTCCTCCTCAAAACGCATACCTAAACCCCACTCAGCATCCAAACCTATGAGCATAGGCAGTCTTGATGTGGATTGGTATTCATTTGTCAATATAGCTTGGTCAACAGGAGATCCTTGAAAAAAACATAAACCGCCAATGTGATATTTCCTAATGATATTTTTTATAGCTTTTTCTTCAGCTACATCTCCTTTTGAATATGCTCTAATCATAAAAATTTGACCTATCTTCTGGTCCAAAGACATATTATTCAAAACACTGTATACCCAAGCATCTTGTCTTTCTGTATAACTTTGCCCAATGGAAATTTGATGATTACAAATCATAATTCCTATGACTACAATACTAAAGAATAATGATCTATTATTTATAAATTTATATATATTCAAAATTACTAATATGAAAATGAACTCTATAAAGAATCAAATGATGAAGTAAGATTTTACGTATTTAGACATAGAAATTCACTCATGGCTACAAAAATATTGTATAAAAAACATATAAAATATACGATTTTGATTCAGACTTATTGTGTATTTTTTAAAATATTGGGATCTATTGACTGTGCTTTCTGAAAGTTTTCTTGTGCTTTTATTAGGTCACCGGAATTTCTGTAGGCAGCACCAAGATTGAGATAAGAAGAAGCATTTTTTGGATCTGTTTTAACAACTTTTTCAAAATAGGTGATAGCGGTACTGTGATCTCCTTTCAAACCATTTACAATTCCTAATAATCGCATTGTCTCAATATCATTTGGTGTGAGTTTAATCGATTGCATTAAATATTGCTCGGCTTTTACAAGGTTGTTTTCTTTTTCTCCAGCTACTCTTCCAGCATCGCGCAAAGCAATAGCAAGATTAGTCGAAGCATCTTCAAATGATGGATCAATTTTCAATGCTTCCTGGTAAGCTTTTATGGATGCTTCATACTCTGACAGATAATAATGTGCATTTCCTAGAATAAGATACGGGTTTTTGTAGGTAGGATGTATCACTATTGCCTGATTAAGATATTGAATGGCTTGCTGAAGCATTGTTGTTTTTTCAGCAGAATTTTCCATTTTATAGGCTTCATTGGTCAGAGCTCCTCCAGCAGCATTTAGCACTTTGGCACTATTTTTTGAGGTTTTTACATCTGTTGTAAAAAGTGTAAAATCATTTTTCCAAACTGAATTTCTTGTAACAGTTTTAAATATCATTAAACCACATATTATCATTACAGCTCCATAAAAGGCTGACGTTCCCACCTTTTCGCCTAGGTATGAATACAAAATCGAAGTAATACCTATGGCAAACCCAAGTGATGGCATAAACATAAATCTCTCCGACATGAAAGTACCAATGGGAAAAACAATATTAGAAACAATGGAAAGTGTGATTAAAAACCACAAAATACCAAATGAAATCAGTGATTTTTCTTTAAATCCACGGATAGCAAGTATCGTCATAGAGGCATATAGTCCTAATGCCAGTAATACTTTCCAATTTGAGAATTGCATCATCTCAATAAATTTGGGATAATAGTCATGCGTCAATGGATGCGGAAAAAACAATAACATTACGTATTTACCAAGTGTAAAGATGGTGGTTGCCATTTTTTCCAATGGAGAGAAGGGGACGTAGGTGCTGCCATTCCATTTAAGAAATGGATTATTCATCAGCTCATTTGGAGCACCTCCGAAATCAAGCCCTAAAACGGCCGTTCTTATAGCGATAAAAATCAATGCTGGAATCCATAAATATGCTGAATTACCGAATGATGATGCCAAAGAATTATTTCTAAAAAAATACAGACTAATTGGAGCTATAAGCAAAATGGTAATAGCATTTTCTTTTGACATAAGCGCAATAAAAAACAGGAATGCGCTAATGTAAAGGTATTTTTTCTCTTTCAAATCTACATAGTTGAATAGGTAATATAGAGCTATGATACTACCGAACATACTCATTATTTCATCCCTTCCTTTGATATTCGCTACTACTTCGGTATGGATAGGATGAACAATGAATACAAGTGCACTAACCAATGCAATTGCTGCAAATTTGGCTTTATTTTGAAAATCCTTGAACCATAGCATCAATAATTTGTATGTCATCAAACCCAGAAAACCATACAAAAGTATATTTATAAAATGCCCAAGAAAAGGACTTTTACCAGCTAATTGGTATTCAATGGCAAACATAGCAGGCGTAAATGGACGATATCTACCACCAGAGACCAGTTTTTCTTTTCCTTCTACTTTAAAGAACCCGAAAAAAGTATCTTTTGTAAAAATACCCTTGAGACCTTTGACTCCCTGAGTAGTATACATGTTGTCATAGATAACTATGGCATCATCCTGTGTAAATGCATGAAAAAGTGTATTAAGATAAATGAACACTCCGACTAAGAATAAGAGCCACATTGCTCTAGATTCTTGCAATCCCAAATGTAACAGGCTGGATTCTTTTGGCGTAATTTGTGAATATTGAGGTGATTTCTGCTTCATAGTGCAAATATATGTAATAATATATTGTAATGTGTGGGATGCAGTGTGAAATTTAAACTTGTTCAGCTATAATGACTTCCAATTTGAACTATGTGGAATTGGCGTATGATTAACTATTAAATATTTTTTTCAATAACATGTAAAAAGTTTATATTTGCAACGGATTAGTTAAAATCTAGCGTTTTTTTTTAAATAAGTAATTTATTCATTTTTAATAACACTCAAAAAAATCATTATCATGAAAAACAAATTTTTAGCATTGCTTGCAGCATTTATGTTTTGTTCAGTAATCAGTTATGGACAATCGTATAACTCTGCTATTGGAGCCAGGTTAGGTTATCCACTTTCTTTATCATATAAAAAATTTATTTCTGACCGTGCCGCTGTTGAAGGTATTTTAGGATTTAAAAGCTACACAGGTTACTCTTGGATAAATGTTGGGGGACTGTATGAAATACACAACGAATTACCAAGCATAGATGGCCTAAGCTGGTATTATGGTGCTGGTGCAAGCATTTATTTATGGTCATATGATAATGATTTTATTGACGCAGGAAGCTCCACTTCCATAGGGATATCTGGGGTGATAGGGCTAGATTATAGATTCGCAGATATTCCTCTAAATATTAGTATTGACTGGATACCAACTTTCTTTGTGAATGGTTATGGCAATGGTTTTGGTAGTGAATATGGAGGTATAGGAGTGAGATATATTTTAAATTAATATAGATATTTAGATTCCATCAGGTTGTGAAAATGATCTGATGGAATTTTTTTTATATTTTACTAAATTGAAAATCTACATTAATATTCATTTTTAAATCATTATCAGGACTAAGACTTGATTGTTTTTTTAAGGAGCTAACATAATCGTCAGTCTGTTTTTCGAATCATAAATTGAATATGAACTTATGAATATGAGTAAAAGGCGGATGAAAACAATCCTCCTATAAAAGTAATTTCCCTAAAAGGAATAATTAATATGTTGATAATCAGCTATTTGAAAACGTGTTAAATTTAATGTGGAAAAGTCAGGACCGTGCATTTCCGAGTCAAATTGCTTTTTCTATCGTCTTGATTATCAATAGTTAAATTTTGATATTCTACAAAGACGATAGACGCACTTTTGACTTGTTTTTTGAATAATATCTCTGACCAATAACAGTCTGTAATTGAATGATTTTGACTTTTTCAACTGACCCTACTTATTGGGTTTTAGTTACTATTTTTGTTAATCTATGTCCATAAGTATCTGTGGTAACAATGGCACATAAATCACAATGAAAAGCATCACCAATGATTGTTGAGTGCGTTACATTATTCAATGATTTGGAATATAAGATGCTTCCATCAATATTATAAATATCTACGCTTTTTAATGGATTATTACTATGTAGCTCTAGATTACCACCATTGAAATAGACACTAAACTTATTACTGTACGCTTCATCATTGACGTCCGTGGTGATGGATTGAAACGATGCAAAAAATAGAATTGTATTTAATATAGCAGGATTGAAACAAGTACCGTGATTTCCTGAAGTGAGTACGTCAAATAATTCAAGTTTTGATGCACCTAACATCTTCATGGTATCATAGGCTACAATCGAATTTTCATAAGGAACCTGATCATCTGCTTTGCAATATAAAATTCGAGTAGGTGTTTTCGGAGCCCATCGGTAGACATCATTTTCTTTTAATGCAATATTCATCGGATGATTTGGATCATTGATCATTTCATCCAACAATTTTTCTTGCAACATATTCTTAGGCACACTTTTACCATCTTGAGTGATTAGGGTGGCGATGATTCTAGTATTTAGCATGGTAAGAGTGATCTTTCCATTATAATAATCTGTGATATCTTGAATGAAAGCGGGTTTGAATACATCAGAGAGTGTAGAGTATAAATTACCATATACTTCCTGCATGCCCAATAAAGTGTTTGGAATGTAGGCAGGGTAGAAGTAGGTTTTATCATCAAGTATTAAGCCTTTCATCACACCTGATAAACTATATGGCCCCGACATATGTGATGATGCAGTTACACTTTGAGGAAGATTGTTTTCTTCTATATGTTTTTGCACAGCCATGGATGCGTATCCTCCTTGTGAGTATCCAGTAATAAAGAGCTGGTCATTGATGGCAACATTATTATTTTGACACCAAGTATCTGTGGCCGTAAGCATGTCCATAGTGGCTCTGACTATTGTGGCAGCATGCACGTAAGGATGAAAACCTCGACCTTCTCCCATGCCCATATAATCAGGAAGTATGGTTACATATCCTAGTCCGCCCCCAATTAAGCCTATTTCACCTTCATCTCCTCCTGTGGTACCGTAATTCGACGGGATACATTGTTTACAATCTGATGTACCATGTTCATAAATCAACTTTGGGTAGCGTTTTGTTAATTCATCTGGTACTATGAGTAATCCAGAGAGGGTATCTTTACTACCTTTTGGGTCAACTGAAGTGTAGAGCATTTTATAATAAGTCACTCCATTTCTTATAAATGGAATACCAGTTGAATTGGTCAATTGGGACTTTGTCCTACTTCCTTTTTTAGTTACAGATACAATCTCTTGAGAAAATATTGGACTTAATATCATTCCAAGAATAAAAACCCATACAAACTTTAAAAATCTCATATCAAAATTATTTTTTAGTGATTTGTTCTAATAATTCACTGTTGTCAGCACCCATATTTTCAAGCATAAATTTAGCATCATCAGCTAATTCATCTTTAGGATAAGTTTCAATCATTTTTTGATATAATTTCTTCGCTTCTGCCGGTTTTTTTAGGGTTTGATCCACGATAAAGGCTCTCATGAAGAGTGATGTAGAAGACTTGGAATATGTAGGGAAATAATTGAATATCCAGTCATACAATTCCAAAGCATCTGGAGTGCTTCCTGCTTCTCTTAATAATTCTGCAGCATTGAATAAATAAACTCCAGACATAGTATCCCTTGGATGTGATATAGCAAATGCTTCTGCCGCTTCCTTATACTTCAATATGGCAGGCATTTTCAAGCTGTCTTTTGCGTCAAAGGCTTCCCTTGCTAAGGATCGGACATAGTCTTTAACTAGCGAAGTATCCATATCAATACTATATTTCACATCATTAAAAAACCTGCCCTTTGGATGGGTCCGCATATAGCCATCAAAGTATATGGACGCTAGGTTTGATTGATTTGTTTGGTTAGCAATCATTGCGTAATCAATAAGATATGATTGGCTCAATTGATGATTTGGATTTACTTTGGATAGTTCCTTTTTGAGCAAAGAAGCATAGTCTTCTTTATCTGAATCTTGTGTAAATTGGAGCCCGAATAGTAAAAGTGCTTCCTTCTCTTTAAAATTATCCGCCTCGCGATAAGCTTTACCAATAGACTGCATAAGCTTACTAAAATTGGTTGTGTTTTTTTCTTTCTCATAGTTTTCTATGAAAGACTTAAATCTTTTATCTGATGCCAAGTTATTGATTTCACCCTCATTCTTACAAGAAAATGAAACCACTACAAAAATTATGACAAACAGCCGTCCAAAGTACTCCATTTTGATATTTTCAGTTTATGCAAAGATATAACAAATTGCACATTTTAATCTACTAGATTAGATATAAGCTATAAAAAATGAAATTTGGTATGTTACAAGTCAAATCATTATTATGTACCTTTGTCACTTTTATATGAAGTTGGTTTTAACGCATGAGTGATAATAAAGATAATGATATCCAGAATGAAGGCAAGGAAATGGGATTCCTTGATCATTTGGAAGAATTGCGATGGCATGTAATAAGAGCAGCAATAGGTGTGATCGTTTTTGCTATTGTGGCCTTAATCTTCCAGACAGAAGTATTTGAATATATCATCTTTGCTCCTTTGAAATCATCTTTTGTAACTTATGAACTACTTTGCAATATTTCAGATGCCACTTGTTTTAGACCACCTAAAATCCCAATAATAACTAGGGAATTGGGTGAGCAGTTTTTTGTTGGGTTGACGGTTTCAATTTATCTTGGTATAATAGCTTCATTTCCATATATTTTTTATGAGTTTTGGAAATTTATCAGTCCAGGATTATATGAGTCAGAATTGAAAATAGCGAATAGATTGATAGGAGTTACATCCATGCTTTTTATCATTGGTGTACTTTTTGGGTATTACATAATAGCACCATTCGCCATTACATACTTGGGTTCCTATTCAGTGGGGGTTGAGGCTGTGACAAGTCCTACATTGTCATCTTATATAAACTACCTAGTGATGTTTACCATCCCTACCGGAATAGCGTTTGAATTACCTATTATTATTTATTTTTTATCAAAACTAGGTATAGTTGGTGCTCAAAGTTTACGCAAATATCGTAAAGAAGCTTTTTTAATCATATTTATTGTTGCAGCCATAATTACCCCACCAGATGCATTGACACAGACTTTAATTGGTCTTCCTGTATTTGCACTATATGAGTTGTCAATATTAATTGCGGTACGAGTAGAAAGAAATCAAAAAGCAAAAGAAAAATCAGAAGTTCATGCATAGGGTATCATCTAATATAACCATTTTTTTGAAACTTTTCATTCCTACCTCTTGGATTGTATTTTTTGGAACGTTTACTGTAGCATTGTTCTTTTCGTCTGAAAGTCAACTGTATATCTTTACTTCTTATAGCTTCAAGATAATTTGGTTGGTTTTCCTATTGTTATTTTTTCTGTTAATGCTTTTTACTATAATGCAGTTGAAAAGGGTAGAGCTTGGCCCTGATGATTATGTAGCGACAAATTATTTGCAAACGTATAAGTTACGGTATGAAGATATCAAATCTATCTATTCCCTTCGTTTTTGGAGATTTATTATTGTAATTTTTACATTGAAAGGGAAAAGCAGTCTAGGAGGAAAAATTCCTTTTTTGGCTAATGCAGATTTATTTGATAGTTTTTTGAGTGAACATCCAAATATCAAGTTGTTATTTGAGTCATTGAAAAGTTCTTAAATATGAGATTTCTATTTTTTGTTCTCCTAATTGTAGGTTGGCTGAAATCGCAAGCCCAATACACACCGCTTATTAAAACCGATTCTATACAGTTAAATCTAGTCAAACATACTTATTTTCCGAATCAATTAAGATCTTGGGGTACATATAAATCATTACCAATATTTTGTAAAATTGATGCCGATATTTATCGCAAGTCCAAGGTGAATTTTGCTTTCAGACTGGGGAGCCTAGACTATGTCAATACGCTCGAATCAAAATAGCTCTCTATACCATCTGCAAATCGAAAGACTGACCTTTCGTATTAAAAGATAATCCAAAATATCTTGTTATTGACGCAGCGATATCAGCATAGCTTTCTCTGATACCCAAATCTTTTCCAATCTTTATATGGTTATGATATACTAGAATAGGAATGTACTCACGTGTATGGTCAGTGCCATGATGTGTTGGGTCATTGCCATGATCTGCAGTAATGATGAGAATGTCTTCATCTTTTAATTTACTCAGTATTTCGGGTATGTACCTATCAAATTCTTCTAAACATTGCGCATAGCCTACTACATCACGGCGGTGACCATAATGCATGTCAAAGTCCACAAGGTTTGTGAAAATCAGCCCATTCGTGACATTATCAAGCGCTTCCAAAGTTTTTTGTATTCCATCCAAATTGGAAGGTGTTTTTACTGATGTACTTATACCCTTTCCAGCAAAGATGTCATAAATCTTACCAATGCCATGCACTGGAATATTATCATCTTGGAGGCAATCCATCATATTATAAGGAGGTAGGATAGCGAAGTCTTTTCTATTTGCAGTACGTGTATAATTACCTGTAGTGCCAGTGAATGGACGTGCTATAACCCTGCCAACCTCAAGCGGACCTGTTAAAATTTTTCTAGCTATGGTGCATATCTCATAAAGTTGATCTAGAGGAATAATTTCTTCATGTGCAGCAATCTGGAAAACACTATCAGCAGATGTATATACTATTGGAAAACCTGTTTGAATATGTTTATCTCCAAGTGACTGAATTATTTCTGTACCTGAAGCTGAATAGTTACCTATCGTTTTTCTACCAATCTCTCGCTCAAATTCTGATATAAACTCTAATGGAAATCCGTCTTCGAATGTTGGAAATGGTTTTTCTAAAATAGAACCTGCTATCTCCCAATGTCCAGTTGTCGTGTCCTTTCCTGCGGAGACTTCCATCGCTTTTCCATAGTGAGCCATAGGTGTTTCTTCCTTTGGCAAACTATTTTGTAGGTCGATATTTCCAAGGCCTAATTTTATAAGATGTGGGGTTTTAATGTTTGGTATAGTGTCATAGATATGACCGAGAGTGTTAGCCCCAAGATCATTGTAAAGGTGTGCATCTGGTAAGGCTCCTATGCCTACACTATCTAATACAATCAGGATGACTCTTCTATTTATTGACATATATTATATATAATGTATATTATTAATATTATTAAAAATTCCAATGAATGGTAAAAGTAAGGTTGTGTATGAAAAATTTATGGTAAAAATACAAAATAATGTGAAATGCAGTATAAATATGCGCAATATCCTTATTTTATGAGCATTAGTAAAATAAATTCAGATAAAAACTAAAACTTATGTCAACATATTAAATAAAACAAATATATAAAAAACATTCACAAAGTGAATAATAAATATTATAAAATAAATGTATATAAAAACAAAAGATTTTCAATAAAAAACAAATTAAAAATTTATTTAATATGTAAAGTTAATTTATCTTTGCTCCCGAAATAGCCCTTAATCTATTTCTGATATCCCTATTATCAGTGTTTATTTATTTCTCAAAGTAAAAAATAGTTAATTATGTCATTTTTACACAATCTCAATTTGAAAATTACAATCCTTGGATTGGTGGGATTATGGAGCATACTTGTGGGTAACCAAAGTATTAGTGCACAATGTCCTACTTCTGTGAGTGTTGTTGCTGTTGAAGCAGATGATGTTTGCCTCGGCGCCACGGTGTATTATTTCGCCAATGTGGTGGACGGTACAGGCCCATTTACCTATGCTTGGTGTGCCTACAATAATAGCACTGGCTCAGGTACATGTTTTGATGGCTTCGATGATAGCACATCTGCAACACCTCTCAGATCATGGGTAACATCTGCCGGTGCAAAATCTGTACAGGTTTCTGTGTCGCAAACTGGATGCCCAACCATTATTAGTCCTTTACATGTTTTTAATGCGATCACAGGTCCAGCTCGTATATTGGGGACTGTGACAGATACGATCTGTGAGGTGGAAAATCCTGTTGATTTAACAGAATTTGAAGAGGACTTTACCATTGCGTCAGGCACATTTGAATATTCAATCAAAGGTGTTGCGATAGCTGATCCCACAGCGTATACATTGTCCAAGACTGATACCGTCTTGGTTACGTTTACTGATGATGCTGGATGTGGCAATACTTCTACTTTGGAACTTGTACTTCTTAGTGATGATCCTGCTCCGGTAGTTATATGTCCTGACGACTTAGTCATTCAATTGAGACCTTTACAATGTGATAGTTTAATAACATTTGATGATGCGGAAGCTACTGATGAATGTACGCCATCTGGTGATATTGATTTAGAATCGGACATCACAAGCGGAACAGTCTTAGGGATTGGGACGACAGTTGTTACATTTACAGCCACTGATGGTTCAGAAAATGAATCTACTTGTTCTTTTAATATTACAGTAAGAGAATATACCAATGCAAATCTTGGATGTAAGCCAGTTCAGGTATCCGTTGATGACAATTGTGAAGCGACCCTAACTGCTACACTTGTTTTGACTGGATATGAAGATGGTGATGACATATTATTAGGTTGTGATGCTAGCTGGGACATCAACGTAATCAGTGCTTTGGGCAATCCTCTTGGTGATGTTGTAAATGCATCACTTGTAGGAAAGACTTTAATGTATAGCATTGAAAATGTAAATTCAGGGTGGAGATGTATGCATACAGTGACAATAGAAGACAAACTAGCACCTTCTATAACATGTCGAGATGTGACAGTAAGTTGTCTCGCTGACATTGCATCCATAGAAACATCTGAAGCGGAAGATAACTGTACTGCGGTTGCTATTTTAGTAAATGAAGTACATACTCCTACGAATTGTGAAGCATACATAGGTACAATTACCAGAACATACATAGCAGAAGATTTATATGGAAATAAGAGTATACCTTGTACTTCCACTATTTACTTAAATCGCAGTTCAGTGGTTGGAGTCACTAGCCCTTCCAATGTAGTTTTACAGTGTTCAGATATTTTTGATGCAGATGATAAAGGATTTGGTTATCCTGCTCCTTCGGAAACAGGAGTTCCAACTTTGGGAAGCTATCCGCTATATCCTACGTCACAATTGAGTACATTGTATTGTAATGCCGTAATAGATTATGAAGATAGATTGGTTGTAGCAACAAAATGCAAAACAAGAATAATTAGAACATGGAAAATAGTAGAGTGGTGGTGTAGTTCTACCGTTGAACTATTTGTAGGTATGCAGATGATAGATATTATTGATGATACCGCTCCTATTATTCCAGATGTACAAGATATTACTCTTTCTACGAAGAGTACAAGTTGTGATGCAGTAGTCAATGTACCATCTTTGACAATCACGGATAATTGTCAAGGAATTCAACAAGTATACGTCAATGCCTATAATACTGCTGATGATACACCAACTGGGTACATCAATGGTAATGGAGGTAAATTGACCTTGCCTGTAGGTGTACATAAGGTGGAATATACCGCTATTGATGAATGTGGAAACATTGGTACGAAATTTTATACTGTCACTATAAGAGATAATACAAGTCCACTTGCTGTATGTGATCAGTTGAATACCGTGAGTCTAAAAGGAAATGGATATACAGAAATTACAGCCTCATCCGTAGATGATGGAAGTAGTGATGAATGTAGTGCAGTCACAGTAAAGATAAGAAGAGTTGATGATCCATGTGGGTATGGACAGACTGAAGATTGGTTGGACAAAGTAGGATTTTGTTGTGCAGACGCCAATACTAGCCCTATGGTTCAACTATTAGTAACAGATGCTGGAGGAAATACCAATATGTGTATGGTCAGTGTCAAAGTCCAAGATAAAATAACGGCATCGATGACATGTCCTGACAATATCGTAATCAATGATTGTAGTTATACATTTGATGAGAACGATCCAGATTTTTATTTTAATGCACCGGAATTATTTGATAATTGTCCTGCCAATTTAACTGTGGCTAATGACATCTCTGACAATAGGACTTCTTGTGGAATTGGTGAAATTGTTAGGACTATAACCTTATCCCAAGGTACTACAGTTTTACAAACTTGTGTACAGACAATTTCAGTTACGAATCCTACACCATTTGATGGTGATACTGCTATAAATTGGCCCGACAATTACACCGTTTTAGGACAGTGTGAGTATGATGGCTTGGTACCGGAATCACTTCCTGTAGCAAGTGCATATCCTACTTATGATGAGGGTACTTGTGATTTGATAGGTCATAGATATGAAGATGAAGTATTTCCTTTTACCACAAATGGCGCTTGTTATAAAATCATAAGAACTTGGACGATTATAGATTGGTGTCAAACGGATACATATGGAAATGTAAAAAAATGGACGTATGAGCAAGAGATAAAAGTGATGGATAATACTGCACCAGTGATCGCACCTCAAGCAGATTATTATGAATGTTCTTTTGATCCTGCATGTGAAGGTGGATACATAGATGTAGCGGCTACAGCAACAGATTGTACGCCATCTTCTGAACTTAAATGGTCTTATATAATTACACAGGATGGTGATTTTTATGCAAGTGGAAATCAATCTTCCGCTTCTGGAACATATCCTATTGGTATCTACCATATCGTGTTTACAGCAGAAGACAGATGTGGAAATCAATCTGAGTTGGAATTTAATTTTGAAGTAAGAAATTGTAAATCCCCGGTTGCGGTCTGTAAAAAAGGATTGGCTGTATCATTGGTATTAATGGATACGGATGAAGGTAGAATTCCAATGGCTATGTTGAGCCCAGAATTTTTTGATAATAAGAGTGAGCATCCTTGTGATAATTATGATGTATCATTAAGTTTTTCTGAAGACTTAGAGGATGTGTTGAAAACCTTTGATTGTGATAATCTTGGGGAAAATGTAATAGAATTGTGGGTAACGGATCAAAATGGAAATACAAGCTTCTGTTCAACCTTTGTTGACATTCAGGATAATGAGTATTTATGCAGTCAGATGTCTGAATTCTGGGGATGTAATACAGTCGCTGCAACATGTTCGCCAGGCAATTTCAATAACAATAGCCAAGCATTTCCTGAAAATTATGTATTGGCAATAGTAAAGAATGATAATACTTGCGATTTTGCTGATTTAACTGATTGGGGTCCTAATGGAACTACATATGAAGATAAGATTTATCATGGTCCTGGAGTGGAATGGACTCTTGGAAATCTAGGGACTGTTGATGCCCTTGCCATTGATAATGACGGATATATTTATGCTGCAGCAACAACAGTATTCGGAAGTCAAGTTTTTCCAGATGGAACAACACCGAATGAGCAGAGAGGATCAGGAAGTATTTATAAAATAGATCCTGCTACAGGCGCAGTAAATACAGCTTTTGTAACGACTCGCCAAGCGACATCATATGATGCTTTATATCCGAATTCTATGCCAAACCAAACCATTTCAGGTAATTGGGGTGGAGCTTTAGGACAAGCTTGGAGTATTAAAACTGGAGCAGGTTTGGGTGACTTGACTTTCGATAGCTATAATAACTTCTTATTTGCTTCTAATTTTGAAGACGGAAAAATTTACAAGATTGACCCTGCCACAGGATCTATAGTTTTTGTTTATGATCCGAGATTTGGAGATGCATCTTCTTCAGGTTTAGATAATGGTTCATCTGGTTTTGCTCCACTTGGTCAAAGACCTTGGGGACTAGGTGTAGTTGATGAAGATGGTACCATCAAATTGTATTATAGCTTATGGAATGCTGATTTAAGACATAATGTTTCATCAAATACTCGTGTGAATCAAATTTGGAGTGTATCCCTTGATGGTTCTGGAAATCCTATAGCCAGTACTGAATCACTGGAACTTACCCTGCCTATTTTGACAGGAGGAACCACGTATTATATGTCTAATCCTGTGGCAGATATTGCATTCAATACTTCCGGAGAGATGCTCCTTGCTGAAAGAGGAATGATTGATGATTTCGGTATTCCTTACCATACTACGGGTGTGAATCCTGCCCATAAAGCTAGAATTTTGAGATATCAAAATGCTGGAATGGGATGGGATATATATAATGGAACATCTTACTATGCTATTGGCACATCAGGTTCAAATAGTTCTGGTGGAATAGATTTCGGAACCTACACTTGCGATGGGGAGACGATTTGTGATGACATGATATGGTCAACAGTGGACGCATTCAATATAGATGGAAATTTAAGCGTCTATGGTGTTGTTGCTGTAAATTATGGAGAGAGCACTTTTGATTCTCATAAATATGTGGATTTGAGCAGTGACCTAGGAGACTTTTCTAAGTTGGGAATTGGTGATGTTGAAGCGTATAATTGTGCATGTTCAGACTCTGGGCGTAAACCTGTTATTGCGGGGAGCATAACAAATGCCAATGATATATCTCTGACGAATGTAGAGGTAATCCTTGATGGTACCGAAAGAATCCAAGTATTGACTAATGATAAAGGGGAATATACCTTTGGTGAGAAAATCAAAGGAGCTGATTACAAAATCCATGCTTCAAAGAATAATGACATATTGAATGGTGTAAGTACCCTTGACTTAGTATTTATTCAAAGGCATATATTAGGGATTGAGACTTTAACTAGCCCTTATGCACAAATAGCTGCTGACATCAATAACAATAGAGCTATCACAGTGGGTGACTTGTCTGAATTGAGAAAAGTTATCTTAGGTGAGAAAAGCAGCTTCACTAATAATACGAGTTGGAGATTTATTGACAAAGGGTATCATTTCTTACCAGATGAACAACCATTGACCCAAGCATTTACTGAATTATACAACATTGATAATTTATCAAATGATATGAATATCAATTTTGTTGCAGTGAAAATTGGTGACCTAAACAACAATGCAGTTTGTAATAGCAATACTGATATAGTGGATTCAAGAGGTAATGCAAGTTTGGTTATTGCAGATATGCCGATCGTCAAAGGTGAGATCTATACAATTGATATCACGAATGGTCAGTCAGGCTCTTGGGCAGGATTACAATCTAAATTTATAGCTAATAATTTGGCAGTGTTAGATATTGCTGGAGGAAGTCTAGATATTACCGCACAAGATTATAGATTGGTAGATGGAATATTGACGATAGCATATCCAGCCCAAAATCTTACTTATGTACTCAAAGATGACAAACTTTTCTCCATCACATTTAAAGCTTTAGCAAATGGAAAATTATCTGAAATGGTAACACTTTCAAATGATTTCAGCAATGAAGCTTATTTTGACGATGATTTGAAAATTCAAAAATTGACATTGAGAGTAGGAGAGACTGTCCCAGATTTCACCAATGTAAGTGTCATACCGAACCCATGGAGTTCACAAACCCTACTTAGCTTCACAACTGAAAATGCCTCAAACACAGTAGTGTCTATCTATGACAACAATGGTAGAATGGTGTATCAGAAGGAAAGTTATTTAGGAGCAGGTCAACAAAATTATGTTATAGACAGAAATGATTTACCAAATACAGGTGTGTACATGTACGAAATTAAGTCTGGTACTCAGTTGAATCGTGGTAAAATGATTATTGTAGAATAAAATAATCAGTATAATTTAAAAAAGGGGCACTTAAAAAATGCCCCTTTTTTTTATAAATTTTTGTACGCTTCACTAAGCTGGTGTAACTTTTTGAGATCATAATAACCATAATCAGAGTTATTTTCAACTGATATTTCTTGAGCAATCGTAATGTTTGGTGTTTGAATTTCAGTGTAGTAGATAAGAAATCCAGCAATGAGTATCGTCGAAAATGAAGCTGCTGCAATAAAATATCGCTGCATTGATTTATGCTTTTCTAACCTTTCTTGTAGAAGTCGATTTTCAATTTTTAACCAAACTGCATCTGAAGGTGATGCTTCAATTTGTCTTGCTTTCTTTGTGAAATCGGAATTAAAATGTGAGGTCATTACTTTTTATATTTGTCGTAAAAGCTATACTTTTTTTTTAGAATTTCTCGCAATCTTTTTTTGGCTAAAATCAGCTGCGATTTCGATGTATTTATACTGATTTGTAAGACATCTGCTATTTCTCTATGTTTAAGATCATCTATGACATAAAGGTTGAAAACTGTCCTGTATCCATCAGGTAACCTTTGGATAGCATCTTGTACTTCTTCAATTGTGAATGGATATTCTGATTCTACGTCATCGTCATCTTTTTCAAAATTGTGAGTAATGGTCTCATTTAATTCTAAGGTGAGGTGCATATTCACACTTTTTCTTAAGAACATCAAGCATTCATTCACGACAACTCGCCGCATCCATCCTTCAAAATTTCCATCACCCTTAAAAGTATGTATTTTAGATAAAATCTTAAAGAAGCCTTCGCTCAAAATATCTTCTGCATCAGCATGATTTGGAATATACCTTATACACACACCAAATAATGTGTTTTTATGCAATTCATATAGTTGCTTTTGGCAATTTGGATCGCCTCTTTTACAACCTTCAATAATATTTGGATGAGTGACTTGCATGATCTATAAACTATTGGTATGATGTATTAAGTTCACTTTTTGGTGTGCATAGAAATATTTATTTTTATCGACACGTGCTTTTACATTGTAATTATAAGAAAATGAAGACATTTCAAATATAAAAATTGTATATTGGAAAACTGATTTAAAATTTATTTAAAAAAATATATTATAAATATTCATAATATGTAAACTAATTTCTATCTTTGCCTTATCATAAATATTTAAAAATATAAGTTAGACGTTTACACTAATATTCTTCTGAATTCTGTTTCATCTGATACTTGTGTTTTCTATCTATATGCTTTTTTATATTTCTGATACTAGGAGTATTTATTGTAGAAAACCGATTATTTGTTATTATGTCCAATAAGAAACAAAAAGCGAAGCCATCCACTTCAAAATTTTCATGGAGAGATGAGCGCATCCCCAAAATATTTGGATTTATATTGATGTTAGTAGCCATTTACTTGACTATAGCGTTTGTATCCTACCTATATACTTGGAAAGTAGACCAAGACAAAGTATTAAATTTTTCGTGGAGGATGTTGATCCAAGGGGACTTAAATGTAGAAAATTGGCTAGGTAGACTAGGAGCAGTATTATCCAATGCATTTTTTTATTGGGGATTTGGATTGCCTTCCATTGTTTTGGTCATATTGATAGCGAGGCTTGGGTATGATTTGGTAGTAAAGAATCCATTAAAACCATTTCTCATTTTTGCTAGGAATGCAATAGCCATAATGGCCTTTATGTCATTAACATTAGAAACCGTATTCAGAAAATCGGAGTTTACTTGGGGTGGTGCATTTGGAGAAAATACAAGCTTCTGGTTATCAAATTTTATAGGACAGATAGGCCTATTTATTTTACTCCTTTCCGTGACAGGATTGTACTTGGTATGGAGATTCAATCCAAGTTTTGAAAATGTTCAAATCAATAATCCTTTTGCTGGAATGTCATTGCCATCACTTGATTTTTTTAAAGGCATTGAAGATAGTGATATAAAGCCAAGCACACCAAAATCTGCAAAAAACTCAATTGACAAAGATATTGATAATTTATTTGATAAGACCCTGAGCGTATCTTTTAAAGATGCCTCAAAGAGTGCCATCCCAAATGCCTCAAGCGCTGAAGCAAAGGCAGATTCAGATTTTCTAGATTTAGAAGTGGATCTGCCGGCTAAAGCATCATATGCACCACAGAGTGATTCATCACAACTGTCATTGGACATTGATGATACATTTGATATAGTCAATGATGGTTTTGACCAAGTGTCACTTAATGACATACCGACATTGGCGCAAGTTCCACTAGCACCAGAATCTGAAATAGAAGCTGTAAAGCTTGAGGATGCCTTGGAGCCATATGATCCTAAAGCAGATTTATCTAGATATAAGACACCAACGTTGGATCTCTTATTGGATTATGATGACAAAAGGACTGAAATAGACAGGGCTGAACTTGAAGCAAATAAGGATCAGATCATTGCTACATTGCTCAACTACAAGATAGAAATCACAAAGATTCGTGCCACAATCGGGCCTACAGTGACTTTGTTTGAAATCGTGCCTGCCCCTGGAGTTAAAATATCAAAAATTAGAAATCTTGAAGATGATATTGCATTGAGTCTTTCGGCTCTTGGCATTCGTATCATTGCTCCGATACCTGGCAAAGGTACCATCGGTATAGAAGTACCAAATAAACAAAAACAGATCGTTTCTTTAAAAGATGTGTTGCAATCTGAGAAGTTTACACAAACTAAAATGGCATTGCCTATTGCGCTTGGAAAAACTATCAGCAACGAAGTATTTGTAGCGGATTTGGCAAAGATGCCGCATTTACTTGTAGCAGGTGCTACAGGGCAAGGAAAATCTGTAGGTATCAATACCATTTTGATGTCATTGCTGTATAGGAAACATCCATCACAAGTAAAACTGGTGTTGATTGATCCTAAAAAAGTGGAGTTATTCCCTTATGGTCACTTGGATCAGCATTTTCTTGCATTCTTGCCTGATCAAGATGAGCCAATTATAACAGAAACTAGTAAAGTGATCAATACTCTCAATTCACTTTGTATTGAGATGGATACCAGATATGATTTGCTTAAAAAGGCAAGAGTGAGAAATCTAAATGAGTATAACGAAAAATTTATTGATCGCAAACTAAGTCCGAAAGATGGTCATAAGTTTTTACCATATATTGTTTTAGTTATTGATGAGTTTGGTGACTTGATTATGACAGCAGGCAAAGAAGTTGAATTGCCGATAGCTAGGCTAGCGCAGTTGGCCCGAGCGATTGGAATCCATTTGATTATTGCCACGCAAAGGCCATCTGTAAATATCATAACAGGTGTGATCAAGGCGAATTTCCCTGCGAGACTTGCATTTAAAGTGGCTTCAAAAATTGACTCGCGAACTATCCTTGATGGTGGCGGTGCTGACCAATTGATCGGTAGTGGAGATATGCTTTTGAATATTGGGAGTACGACTGTGCGATTGCAGTGTGCCTTTGTAGATACGCCTGAAGTAGAGGCGGTGATAAAACACATATCTGATCAGCAAGGGTATCCTGAGCCATTCTATTTGCCTGAATATCAAAGTGATGATGATAAAGGGATGGGCAACTCTGATCTAAAAGTTTCTGATTTGGATGAGAATTTTGATGATGCAGCAAGATTAATCGTGTCTTCACAGTCAGGTTCTACATCTTTGATACAAAGGAAAATGCAATTGGGGTACAACAGAGCTGGTAGAATAATGGATCAGATGGAGCAATTAGGCATAGTTGGTCCAGCGCAAGGTAGTAAGCCAAGGGAAGTCTTGTTTTATAGTGTGGATGAATTAAATCATTTTCTTCTTGCATTAAGAAATAAGTAAGCTAAAATAAAATCTGTATTAACGCTAAGTCGAATACAAAATCAAATTTTGAATATATATTATTAGCATTGTCATAAAGCAGATACTATTCGATGACTAATTTTTCTTGAATCTTTATATACATCCATACTATCAAGTATCTTCAAATGTGAATAGTCACATGTACGGTATCGCCATCACAAAGGTTTTTTGATAATCTAACAGAAGATTTTATGGGTAGCAAATAAGTATCAGATTTGGTGTCAAACCAGATGGATGTGCTCCACTGATCTTCACCTATAGTGGCTATTACTTTAAGTCGTCCCCAACCTAGCTCTTCATTGCGATGTAATTGTCTAATTTCTTTTGCTAGATCAATAGGCATAGCTACAAATCTCCATCCTCCTGGTGCAGCATGTTGATACATGGTAGACGAGAATTGATATTTCAATTTTGATTATATTAAAAGATTATTTAAATTAAGTATCTTTATTGATCTTAAAAACATTGTAAAAATATGTCATTAGCGAGGAATGTATCTATATACTTGACAATTTTATTTTGTGTGATTGAAATGGTTAATAATGCTAATCTTTTGTATTACCTATTCATCTGCCACATTTTTCATGGCCATGAGTAGGGTATAGGCACCATTAATAACAATCTTCTTACCAGCTAAATTGTGATAATTCGAGATTTCAGAATATAACTTTTCTTTTTCTCCAATTGTAATTTCTACCAATTCGAAGGTGTTTGAATTGAGTGAAATAAATGCATAATTTTTTCCTTCAAAACTGACAATGGCTTCATTTGGAATAACATAAGTTTGGTGGTTTTCAAGATTTATTTCAGCATTCATATATAGCCCAGAAACCAAACCTTTGCATCCATCCAACTGACATATGATAGATGAATATCCATCGTTTTCCACACTTTTCACAATGCTTTCGACTTTTCCATGACATATTTCATTAGAACTGCTGTTGGTGCGAGCCTTTATTGTCTGGCCATTATGGATAAAAGGTAGATCCTTTTCAAACGCGCGCAATACCAATTTTAATCCTTTGGGATCTATCATTTCCATGATTGAAGTGCCGGGCTCTATATATTTTCCAGTATTTACATTTACTTTTGTGATTGGTCCAGTTGCTGGTGCACAAATTTCTATTGTAGATGAAATGTTATCTTGATTTAGTTTGGACGCATCGATTTGTATAATAGATAATCGCTCATACAGCGATTTCACGGCTACAGAGTGCGCTTTCCATTTTTCTTCTGCCTGTTGCAAAACTTTGGCGCTATTTGCATCATTTTTAGAAAGTTCTATTTGCCTATCGTATTCAATTTTGGAAAAAGAAAGCGCATTCTTTGCATTCAGATATGCCTCTTGTAATTCAACAAATTCTTGATTTTCAAGTCTTATCAATGTTTGTCCCTTGCTTACCATGGCTCCTGGAATCCATTTTATTTGTTTTACTATTCCTGCCATGGGACTACTTATTGTAATGCGATGTTCAGGCATAACTTCTATATTTCCATTTAGCTTTGCAATTTTATTTACAGTCTTTATTCTCATAGAGTCTATGACAATCGCGGCATTCTTGAGTTGGCTATCAGAGAGTATCAGTTGATTTGGTGCAGTATTTTCAATAGAAGCTTCTGATACCATACTATTTTTATCCTTACAATTGGAGAGTATAAAAATGAATGAAAATACAGTGAAAATTTTGAAGGTGTATGATTTTATATTTGTCATTTTTTAATTCTATTTTAATATGAAATTTTAAAGATTTGATGTTAAATACTTGAGTTGTATGTCCGTGATTTTAAGTTCGTGAATAAGTTGTAAATATTCTTTTTTAATGGCTATCGCTTGTTGATTCAGAAGTACAAATTCGAGATAATTTATATCGCCTGAAGAGTATTGGATTTCTGCTATAGATTGTAATCGTGCAGCGTTAGGAAGAGAGAAAGTCGCATATCTATCCAGTCTCTTATAGAGATTTTGAATCATAGCATTTTTTTGATTTACACTATATTCCAAAGCAGCTTTTTTTGAGAGTAATTGTTGATTTGTGACTTCTTCCATGATTTTTGCGGCTTGAATAGCTGCATTATTCCCTTTGTTTAAAATAGGTATAGCCATCCCAAACTGAAAACTATGAAATCTATCTCCAGATTGGTATATGATATTGTCCGGGCCAGTGCCTCGGATGCTTATATTGTTATAACCTAAAGAAAATTTTGGCAACCTGACAGATTTTTCAATTTGAGTTGCTAAGATGGATGTTTCATTTTCTTGAAGCGCAGCCAAAAGTAAAGGATGCCTGCTGATGGCTGTAACGTCATACACATACATTGACGGAATTTTTGTAAAATCCTCAGATTCTGGAATGAAATTACCTACATTACCTAATAACCAATTCAGTTCAAAAACCAAAATGTCTTTTTCATTCTGGAGAGATATCAACTCATTGGTTATACTCATTTTTTGTTGTTCTGCTGAAATCTTTGCTAGGGCATCTGTCTCCCCGCTTTGATATCTGTCGGTGGCGATACGTTGGAAAATTCCAAATAGGCTATCTTGTTCAACTAATAGCTTGGTTTTTGCTTCAAGAAAATGGTAATTAATAAAAATCTCAGTGATTTGTCTGTGTACATCTACTTCGGTAGCATTCATGTAAGCCTCTGACACTTTTACTTTTTGTTTGTTTATATCCTTCTTTCTCTGGTACACTTGTGGTAGATGGAAGGATTGTGAAATACCAACAGCTATATCAAAATATGTGCTATTAAACTGACCAAATTCTGAATCAATTTGGGTAGGATCCATTGTATAAGCCGTATTTATGTTTTTTGATTGGTAGAGAACATTGAGATTTTGTGTTTTTAAATCAAAATTTTTCTCTTTGGCTAAATTTTTTGCATCAGCAAGTGTTATGCTTTTTTGTGCGCAAATAATTTGAGAAAGCAATACAATAATCATTGATGCGATATATGTACGATATTCAATTTTTTTTGTTATCATGATAGATTTATTTATTTATGTTATGATAGGGTAGATCTGTATTGTCTTCAATTTCTGACTTGCCTTCAAATAAAATATAAAGGATAGGTAGTACTATCAATGTCAGAAATGTTGCAACTATAAGACCTCCGATGACCACTGTTGCTAGTGGCCTTTGTACTTCTGCTCCAGCACCGTTGCTTAGTGCCATGGGTAAAAATCCCAATGATGCTACAAATGCAGTCATCAATACGGGCCTCAATCTAACTTTTGTCCCCATCAAAACAATTTTCTTAAGATCCTTCCATCCTTCGGCCTTTAATCTGTTAAATTCTGCAATCAATACTATGCCATTTAAAACAGAGACACCAAAAAGTGCAATAAAACCGACCCCCGCACTGATACTAAATGGCATCCCTCGCAATGCAAGCAAGAAAATACCACCTATGGCAGATAGTGGAATAGCAGAATAAATCAGGAGTCCATGGAGGATTGAATTAAAGGCAAAGTACAATAAGATGAAGATCAAAATGAGCGAGATTGGTACGGCTATCATTAATCTTTTTTTTGCCTTGTTTAGATTTTCAAATGCACCACCATACGTCACATAGTAACCTACTGGCAACTGGATAGATGATTCCACTTTGGCTTGCAGATCTGTGACGATATTTTGGACATCGCGGCCTCTTACGTTAAAACCAACAACGATTCTTCTTTTGGCATCTTCTCTTTGGATTTGGTTTGGACCGTCTTTTATGGACACATCTGCTACTGCAGAAAGTGGAATTTGTTGTCCATTATTTATTGGAATTAGCAAATTTTTAGCATCTTCAAGGTTTTGTCTTTTATCAGATTTCAGCCTTACGATTAGGTCAAATCTCTTCTCTCCTTCGAATACCAAACCAGCGCTCTGACCTGCAAAAGCCATATTTACTGCTTTATTTACGTCAGCGATATCCACTTGATACTGGGCTAGTGCTTCTCTATTGTAAGAAATTATTACTTGTGGCACGCCGGTTACTGCTTCCACATATAAATCTTGGGCACCTTGTACCTGATTTACCAACTTACCTAGTTTGGCAGCATAATAGGCCAATGTATCCAGATCTTCACCAAAAATTTTGCAAACTACATCTTGTCTAGCTCCTGTCATCAATTCATTAAATCGCATTTGAACAGGATATTGGAATCCAGCAGTGATGCCGGGCACATCTTCTAGCTCTTTACCCATTTTTATAGCCATCTCATCAAAGGTTTTTGCATTTTTCCATTCTCTTTTATCTTTCATTATGACCATCATATCACTGGCTTCCATAGGCATTGGATCAGTAGGCACTTCGCCACTACCTATTTTGGTTACCACTTTTTCTACCTCAGGAAATCTAGTCAGTAAAATATGTGCAGCTTTTTGTGTAAATTCTGCAGTGGTGTTTAGATTACTTCCTGTCAAAACTCTAGTATCTACGGCAAAATCACCTTCTTCTAAAGCTGGAATAAATTCGCCACCCATTCTGGACAAGGCAAATAATGCAATAATAAATCCACCAAAAGCCAGAGTAATAGTAAGTTTTGGTATTTTGATGAAAAACTCTAGGCTTCTCTGAAAAAATCTTTCAATTTTATTCAATATTTTGTCTGAGAGATTATCACTATGTTTGAGATTTTTACTTAGAACAATAGTACTCATCATAGGAATATAAGTAACAGATAAAATGAATGCTCCTAATAATGCAAAAGCAACCGTCTGCGCCATCGGGATAAACATTTTGCCTTCTATGCCTTCTAAAGTGAATATGGGTAAGTAAACGATTAAAATAATAATTTGTCCAAAGACTGCACTGTTCATCATTTTACCTGCTGCCATTTTTACTTCTGTATCCATTTGATGTGAAGTAAGTTTTATAATGCCTTTGTAGTGTTTGCTATGGCCGAGTTGATGCATCACTGCTTCGACAATAATGACAGCGCCATCTACAATTAATCCGAAATCCAAAGCACCTAAACTCATGAGGTTGCCACTGACTCCGAAAAGATTCATCATAATGATTGCAAACAACATGGAGAGAGGAATTACTGATGCCACTAATAATCCAGCCCTAAGATTGCCAAGGAAAATAACAAGGATAAAAATCACAATTAGTGCACCTTCCAATAGGTTAGTCTCAACGGTGCTTATGGCATTATTTACCATTTTTGTTCTATCTAGAAATGGTTCGATTTCCACGCCTTCTGGCAAAGTAGATTTAATTTGTTCAATTCTAGCTTTAACATCTTTTATGACCTGACTACTATTCGCACCTTTGAGCATCATGACAACTGCTCCAGCCACTTCTCCTTGATCGTTATATGTGACTGCTCCATATCTAGTAGCAAAACCGTCTGTGACTTCTCCAATATCTCTTATGCGCATAGGGACTCCAGATGCAGTCTTTATTGGGATGCTTCCAATATCGTCTTTAGAATTGATAAGTCCTTCAGTACGAATGTATAATGCAGTAGCATTTTTTTCTATATAACCGCCACCAGTATTTTGATTGTTAGCCTCAAGGGCATTAAAAATATCATAAATAGTAATACCCGAAGAGTTGAGTCTTTCTGGATCAAGGACCACTTGATACTGTTTTAGCTTTCCGCCAAATGAAGAAACTTCCGCAATGCCTTTCACACCAAGTAATTGTCTTCTCACGACCCAATCTTGTATAGTTCGCAATGCAACAGGATCATACTTTGATTCATATCCTTTTTTGGGTTTTATGACATATTGGTAGATTTCTCCCAAACCAGTTGCCACAGGTCCTAATTCGGGTGTACCTATTTCGGGTGGAATTTGTGATTGGATCTGTTGGAGACGTTCCGATACTTGCTGACGAGCCCAATAGACATCAATATCATCATTAAAAACTATCGTGACAAGCGATAACCCAAATCTCGAAAAACTTCTTATTTTTTTTAATCCTGATATGTTTGAGTTGGCTTGTTCTATGGGAAATGTAATTAATCTTTCGATATCTTGAGCTCCATATGATGGTGCTTGAGTGATGACAAGGACCTGATTATCAGTGATGTCAGGCACTGCATCGATGGGTAATTTTGTGGCTTCAAACATACCCAAGGCGATGAGGCCAAATGTCATCAAACCTATAAGGAGTTTGTTTTTTATTGAAAATGTTATTATACTATTTAACATATATAAACCATTATAATTAAATTAATTAGGAAAAATACTTTTCAATGATGTATTGAAAAATTGAAATGTAATTACCTTTTGGAACTAGCTAGCTATTAGAGAGATATTGATGGAGTATAATCATCAATATATACACATATCTAAAATAATTAAACTAAAGGAATCTTCATAAGAATAGAAGAAAACTAATAGGATAATTTCAAGGACAAAAAACTTATCCTATAATTTTGGGAGGGTGGAAAACGCCGGATAGTGTGGTTTCTTTAATATTGAAAAGGTAGTCAAATTTAAGATTTTTAACCTTTAATATTTGAGAAATAGGATGAAATGGTATGTGGGAAATAGACTGCTCATAGTATATAAAAATCGGTAAATGTTGAAAGTCAATTGATTTGAATGGCAATTGTTGATCCTGAGCATAATCATCATCAAATTTAACATCAGAACAATAATGCATCAATAAAAAGTCCTTCAATGTCATATCTGGTGATGTATCATTATGGTCAACATAGTGCATGACCAACAAAGGAGCCTTGAGTAACTCCTTGAGTGGTGTTATACCAAATAAACAAACGACAATAAGAATTTTTGCCACAAAAGCATTCATGATACAAAATTAGATTTTTTTCTTGAAACTAGGCTTGTAGTTCTGTTAATTTCGCATTGCATATAGAAAATTTTTAAGTTTTGAAGACATTTATTGCATGAAGTAATAATTCCAAGCCATTAATGCTTCCGCTCAACAGGGTTTTATTTGCATTTATCAGTAGTTAAAGGCGAATGACAGCGATCCTCCTATAGGAGTACTTCTACTAGTGCGGTAAATTGATAAAAAAAATATAATAATGCTGATAATCAGCTATTTAATAACCACTTTGTGATAAATTCTTTTGAAGTCATATTTACTACATTAACAGCAACCGCTACCTGGCGTACAACAAGATTCTGCTTTTTCTTTTATAATTTCTAACGAAGGAATGGCACATTTGTCTGATGCAAGGCAAGTCGTATTTTTACTTGATAGTTTAAAAATTCCATCTTCAAATTCAACGCCATATTTTCCAATGGTGTCCGCTTGGTATTCAATTTCTATTTCGTGATCTTCAATATTTAACTTTTCTATAGAAAGATTAATGATTGAAATGAGTTTGTGTGGTTCTAATCTGTGCCAAACATCCACGCTTTCCCATAATTGCATGGAGATTATATTTTCATTTCTTACAGTTCCACCACAGTCAATAAATTTCTTGTTGATTTGTCCAACTTCTGTTATGTGAAAATGTTTTGGAATATGAGTTCCATCTGGTTTTAAAAAGGTTACTTCAGTAACTGTGTTTAAGTGGTGTTTAAATTCTGATAATACCATTTTTGATTTATTTATTTGTTTAACAGCAAGATTTACTTTTTAATTTTGTAGTAATTTTTGTAAAATAAGTGATTAACTTTTCAATTGATTTTTCGTCAACGCAATAACAAATTGTGTTACCTTCTATATTTCCTTTAATAAGACCTGCATTTTTAAGTTCTCTCAAATGTTGAGAAACTGTAGGTTGTGCCAATGGAAGTTCATTTACAATGTCGCCGCAAATACAAGTATCCACACTCATCAAATATTCCATTATGGCAATTCTTGCTGGGTGACCTAAAGCTTTTGTGAGCATTGCAATTGCATTTTGATTGCCCGTAAAATGTTCAGTTTTTGTTGCTCCCATTTGCCTAATTTAAATTATTATATTGCAATATTACGATAAATATTTTAATTGTTAGAATATTTTTTGTTTGTTTTCTCTTGAGCGCGTCTTTTCTATTGAAAATATTTTGTTTTTTATGAAAATGTAAGTAATGGTTTCGTGCCAAGAAGCATTTATGACGAAGCCTTACCGTCATTGCTACTGGCTGTCTTAAGGTACTTTTATAGTGTTTTCTTGTTTATCAAATATTGTAAAAAAGCTGATAGTAGTATAATCGATTTACTTCTATCAGCCCTAATTTTTCTAATCCTTTTGAGTGGCAGCCTTATGTCAATTCCCAATACGCAATTAAAACGCAGATTATAAAAATGGCGATGTTGGGGACGATTGAGAGTTTTAACTTATAATTTATTTGTCCCGCTACTATCATTGTCAAACCTAAGCACAAAGCCGAAATTGCAGATAGAATTGGGTATTTGTTAAATATTGAAGGAAGTACTAATCCAATTGCTCCCAAAAGTTCTAAAAAGCCTGCCCCTTTAATTTGTTTTTCATCAAGATTTACTAAACCTTTCATTCCCTTGTCCAATAATTTGGCTTTTTGCAAAACAAGTTTGTTGATGCCAACAAAACCAAAGATTGATGCTATTAGCCCTTTTAATATCCAAATTGTTGTTACCATAATCTATAATCTTGTCCAAGGATTGATGCCTTCTTTTCTAAGCTGATTGTAGATGAGTCGCATATAATAGGTATCAAAAACAAAGGTGGCTAAAATAATGATGAATATTAATGTGGCATCTTCGCCTTTGTGGTCAGCCAAAAGGTAAGAAAGTCCTACTGTCATTGAAGTTCCTATCCATTTTGACCAAGCTATTGTAAACGATTGTCCTTCGGAATTTTGACGTTGCCAATACATCAGTACAAAGCAAACGGAGATAACAAGATTCTGAATAAATGCTATGAATTTTGCACCTTCAAAAATTTCTTTGTGGAAATATGGCTCAAACTGTCCGAAAAATGGGCCACCCGCTATCATAATTCCAAACGAAGAGGCAAATGCAACAACCGCAAGCATTATCCATTCGGATTTTGAAATTTTGTAGCTACTTTGAAAGTATTTGTAACCATATAAAAAGAAAGTAATTACGATTCCCACATCACAAATCATCCAAACTGTATTGATGGCTGTTGCCAAGCCACCACTGGCGTGAGGTGGATAAATAAGTGAAAATGTGACTTCCCAAGCAATGTTTAATGCTAACGGAACAAGAGGCATTCCATACGATTTGTCTTTGATGCCACGATAAACAAGTGCCACATAGGTAATTGTCCAAGCAATACCACTAAGCAATACGGTTAATTCTACCCAATTCATATTTGCAAAATTTTAAGTCAAACAATAGTGCAAAGATGAAATGAAAATATAGAATATTCCCTTAAAGAACTTTAAGACTTAAAGTGTTCGTTTGAGATTACTCAACCATTCGGGGGAAATGCCTATAAAGTTTGCGATATGCCTTGAAGAAACATTTTTAATTACTTCCTGATAGTCGGAAATAAGTAATTCATACATTCTCTTTGGTGAATAGGTTAGGAGTTTCGTCCTAAAATCCAATTCACTCAGTAGAGCCAAAATGATTTGGGATTGATAAAAGTCCTTTATTGTAGCACTTTTCTCTACTGCTTGGAGTAAATCTATTTTGGAAAACGCTAAAATGTCGGAATTTTTAACAGCCAATAATTTAAAGGTGCTTTTAGTTTCTTGAAAATAGCTTTGTGGCACAGTCATAAATGGCTGAAAACTGTCTAAGAAGAAGTTGATTGTTTTTTCTGTGCCATCATCCCTTAGTAGTTGCATAGCAAATCCACCTTTCAGTATGAAATAAATAGAGGTGCAGTTATCGCCATAATTTATCAATGTTTTGTTAATTTTTACGTTGATAGGAACTATCATTTTTTGCAAAGTTTCAATGTCTTTATCAGTTAGTTTTGCTTGTTTTAAAATGTTTATGAGTTTGTCCATTTTCTGATTTTGAAGGTTGGGGTACAATGGTTGTGACAAGTGGCTTAGACTATGCGGCGTGACCAGCTATTGTTGGGCATTACCGTGATATACAATGTTGTTAGTCGTTGTCTACCCATCTTCATTTATTCCATTCTCTAAAATAGTTAAGATACTTTTAAGCGTTTTCAATATGCCTTTACATTCTTCAATAACAATCGTATTAACGCCTTCGAACCCCTTTTTATTCTTTCTTTTTTTCGATTCTATTTTGATTCCAATTACTTACTTGAAGGGCTAAGAGTATTCCTATCATAACAAGAAAAACTTCTCCAATAGCATAAATAACATAACTTTTTAAATTCCTTTTACTCATTAAACTTTGTCTTATCTTTCGAAGTAATTTCATCGTTTATTTTTCAAATTGAGACTAATGTTTAAAAAAGTTCCAAATGTTTGTGTTAACACAAATGTTAATTAGAATTCCATCAGCCGCCATTTAGTCAAATCGATGTTACTTATTGGTGGTCTTCTTTCTGCTATGTTATTTTGTCAATTAAAATAAGTTATCAAAAATAGGACACTTAGATATGCCCAAAATATCGAAAATAAAATGTGCATGAGTGTTTCAAATTTCTTGCCTTTCCATAGTTCTTTCGAGTAACCAAAAAACTGAATTACAAGTCTACAAGTCCAAAATATACCAAATCCAAGAGATATTTTTTTACCTAGATTAGTTTCTATTAATTCTTTAGAAGAAGTCAAGCAGAGTAAACCCATTAAAAATAAAACTAAAGCAATAAAAAATGTATGTACGATCATCATTTGTCTATTGATTAAACTCAAAGATTTAAGTTCTTTATTCCAGTTAAAATATTTTGGGAAAGTAGCATGTAATAGTGCCAAGATAATTAATAAGACACCTATTATTTTAAAATGAATTTCCATTATTAGTTGCAATTAAAGATTGACATATAAGGTGTAAATTTTGTTTCTTTAAATGATGTAAAACCAGCTTTTTCAAAAGCATTTTTCCAAGTTGCTTTTGAGAAAAAATGTGTAAAGCCGATTGTAAAAGCCACAAAGTTTGGAAAATCTCTCAAATGTTCTACCATAATAACATTTCCATTTGGCTTACAAACTCTGCGACATTCTTTTAAGAATTGAACTTTCTCATCGAATTTTCGAATTTCGTGAATGGCTGATATTAAAAAGATATTATCTACTGAATTGTCTTCTAAAGGTATTGAATTAGAATTGATTTGTTGGGTATTGGGATAAATCAAACTCACTTTTCTCGCTCGGACAATTGCTGGCTCAGTATGTTGTTTGGCATTATAGAAGTCATACACTTGAAGTTTAGAATGAGGCAACACACTTTCTATTATATAACTCGTTTCGTCAAAGCCTGCATTAATATTCAAATTAAATTTGTCTTTAGCATCTTCTAATTTCATTTTCTTTAACCAATCAAAATTATAAAAGCCAGAGAAATCATAAACATAAGCTGATACGAATAGCGGCATAATTAACCCATAAATGAATGCCAATATAACCATCCAAAACAAGCCGTTATGCCAATTGAAAATCAATTTACTTCCTATTATTAATATCAAAGCAATGAATCCCCAAATATAAAAGTGTCGGTTGAAACTTAAAATATTTAATACACCTTGAAAATTTCTTCTCTTTATTTCCATCGTTCTATTTTGCCTTTTTTCCAATAGTATGGAATGTTTTTAATAATGAAAGCATTTGCCAATACAGGATTTTCAAGTTTTAGAGTATTTAAAAAATCGAAATGATATTCAATCACTTTTACAGGATTTGGTGTCCAATTTTGTCTTACTCCTTCTATGATTAGCACTTCATTATTTTTGTTATTAAAAGTAAATGTAAAGGGTAAAGGTCCTGCAAATCTTCTGGCTTCTTTCCAGTCTGCAAAAGGGGATTGTTCTGGCAAAGAAATTTCTTCTTCCGTCTTGTCTATTGTGATGTTGAATTTTGATTTTTTCGAGGATATTTCTATTGCGTTTTGTAGCGATATTTGTTTTATGTCTGTTGAGGTATAGTTATAATGGGTAAATATGTTACCAAAGAACGCCATTTTTATTTTATCAGTTTCGGATTTCAGAATATACAAACCACGCAAACTTTTTCCTAAGTTATTATTATACCTGACAAAAACACGATAACCAATGAGAAAAAAGTCATTGCCCATAAATTTCGGAAAACCTTTTGGACGCAAGTCATTAGTTTGAACCATAGCAACTGCAACAAACGCCCATTTGTCTTGAAAAGTATCAAGCTGCAAACAGGAAGGAATAAGATGTTGTAGTTGTTCTTTTGGAACTGCGAAAGTCAACACTAGCGAACTCTCAAAATGCGCCTCTACTGCAAAAGGGTGGTTTTTTAAAAAGGATAACATCATTTAATTGAGTTGTTTTTTATTAAGATAAAATTCGTTGAAATAAACAACTATCATGAAAATAAATGCAAACAAAGCATTTAATTTCCCCCAAAGTAACAAATCCGGTACAAGGATAAATTCAAGTGTATTCATTATCGCAACTATTACTATTTGTACAATAGCATTAAGCTTTGTCTTATACCCACTAAATATCCAAACTGCCATTATGATTTCAGAAAGCCCTATAAGCATTGTCAATAGTCTAGAATGGTCGTCGCCTAATATACTTGCGACAATTTGTTCGTGTCTAGGTACAAAATTTAGAACCTTGCACAACAGTCCGTTTGCAATCCAAACTATCGCAATAGCAAAGGTCAATATTTTATAAATTCTTGTCTTTGTCATTGTTGGTTGTATTATTCGCAACGGTTGTAGGTGACATTGTTATCAACTGGCTTTATTTGGTTCCAAAATAAGATCCTGGAATTGGACTTTCAACCATAAAATTATATCTGTGCCCACTTTCTTGATTCATTTTTAGATGAGTTTCAACCTTGTGGTAAAAACCATCTATCTTATTTTCATCTTTCAACTCGCAATTGGCAATTTCTCTTGCTATTAATTCTACATCCCGAGAATCTGGTTCTGTTCTTGAAGTTGTTCCATCATTATTCATTTTGAAGTTTCCACCATTCCATGGGTAAGTATAGAATTGTGACATTAATCCAATTATATCAGGACAGATAAAATTTGCTTGCAACCAATTGTGATTAAAGGAAAAAGTAATGTTGCCATTCGTAATTGATTCTACGTTATTGAATTCATTGAATTCTGACGAATCACCTACTAACAACAAACTATTAGAATAGATAATATGAGAATTATAGGCTTCTTTAGGAATATTGGAGATCTGGCTGAGGGCTATTCCAAGAACTTTTGAATCCTTTGTATTTGCATAGACAATCTTATTTATTTCTTTCGATTTCAAAATTCCTGATAGTTTCTTAAGAATAGATTTTATTGCTTCATTATTTCCCCAAGAAGCAACGTGTCTCCCTCCTGCAACATATTGATTGTCGTCATAGAAAAAATCCAATATCATGGAACCATATTGTATAAAGTGCCAATCTCTAATATTTTCTTCAGGATTACTCACTGATTGTAATCTATTGAATGATTCTCTTAATTCACGAACTTTTTGTTTTGGGATTATGATATTCTCATTAGTTGTATTAGGATCAAAAGCGCTTTCCAATTCTCTGATTTGTTCTTCAAGTCCATAGGTATCATTACTTAGAATCCTCATCTTTACATAAAACCAAAAAGTCCAAAAATCAAATTTATCTTTGATAGATTCTAAAGTAGCTTTAGCTTGTTTAATATCAAATCTTCTGGCATAGGCAATGGATAAATTGTTTGCAACTTCAACATCTTTATTTGTTTTAAAAGATTCCTCAAGGAAAATCCATGTTAATGGATAATGTTCCACTTTGAAGAAATGATTGCCTAATTCTTTGAAGGTCTTCTCGTTGAGTTTTGAAATTGCTTTCTTAAAAAGGACACTTTCATCATTGCCTCCCATTTTATCAAGGCAAATGCTTGCAAGCTCATACAATGGTTTGTGATATAGATCTTTTTTGAAGCCACTTACCAATGTAGTAAGAGCACTGGAATAATCTGATTTATCAAAATACTCCTTTGCTTTTAACCATTCTTCGTGAGCTGGAGAATCTTCATTATTCTTTTTCTTAAAAATGTTGAACATATTGCTGGTTTTAGATTTTCATGCGGATAACAGTACTGTGATATGGAGCTGTGGCAACTTTAGCGAAACTGATCTCTTATAACCTGTTATGTTCTGGTCTTTTTTCTTCAAATATAGAAATGAATTTTGGGTTTTCTATTTGATTCCAATTGTTTTCCATAGTTCTTATAGGATAATATCCTTCGTAAAAATTGTGTTTGTTATCTTTTACCCAATTATTTAAATCTATCCAATCTTGACTGGGAATTTCACTTAATTTTTGATTGATTGCGTTTTCATTATCAGTTGCATATACTATTGGATTGGGAATTACAAAATCCCAAAAGTTTTGACCTTCGCAATTTTGATAGCCGCATGATGATGGAATTCTTTGATTAAGTTTGTTATACTTTTTTGGCATTTCCAATTTGCAAACTCTTACCAATGGATATTTACCAAATCCCATGCTTAAGTTTGTTAATACAGCTATTCTTGTTGGTTTTGTTGTTATAACAAGAGATGCATTTAATGTCCCCAATTTATAATTGTCAATTGAGCCAATCGTTGAAAAATATTCGTAGAACAATACCCAAAATAAAAGAATAAGAATTCCCCAAGAGATGGTTAAAGATAAAAATAACAAGAGAATAGAAATTAAAGCAATTTTGATATAGTGTTTTTTTCGATTTTTGATATATGTCCAAGTATCAGCACTGAAGTTTGCTTGATTAGTAGCTCTTGCACTTGTATCAGTAAATATACTTTTCGTTTTATGTAGTGGATTTATAAATACTTTTCCGTTATCATAATCAATATGTATAAATTTTTCATCCTGTTCTTCTAATTGATTTTTTAAAGAGGGAATTTTATGATAAAGATCTTCTTCTTCCATTATCTGAAAGTCTTCGGGATTTGGATCGATAAACTCATTTTCAATATAAAAGCTTTCTTTATCCTTTTCTGATATAGCAACCCACAAAATACCATTGCAGAATAAATAAGCAATTTTATTCCCTTGTACAACACTTGGAGATAATAGTATAGTTTTCATTTAATCCACATTATTCGTTCTAAAAGTTTTTGACTAAATATAAATATTGGAAAGAACAAAATAATTGATAAAATTATTCCACCCAATGATCGAGGTGTTACAATATGATATGATACAATTATTGACATTGCTAAAAAGGACCAATGTTCATATTTGGTTACCTTTTCAACTAATTTTTCTGCTTTACTATTCATTGGCTATCTTCTTTGAATGTGCTTACAACGGCTGTGATATAGAGCGGATGCAGCGATATCGAATCTATCATCATATCCGTTGTTACATCAGGTTTTTAATTTTACCCCATTTGAACTTCTCCTAATTTTTCTACACTAAAACTAACTTTTGCTTTTAGAGCATTCATCACCTTTAATAATGTTCCGATAGTTATACTTGATTTACCGTTTTCTAGCTTAGAGATTTGAGCTCTTTGCACACCAGCAAATTCTAATGCAAATTCGCTTATTTCAAACTTAAGCTTCATTCTTTGTAACTTTGATTAAGTTTTTCTAAGTGTTTTACTGGGTCAAAATTTTTCACATAACCACTTTTTTCTCCCGCTTCTATTGCTTCCCTAAGCATCTTAATTTTCTGTTCCCTTTCTTCTACAAGTCTTAGTCCTTCTCTAATAACTTCACTTGCAGAAGAGTACCGACCAGATTCTATGCTTCTTTCAATGATTTGTTCAAAATGATCCCCTAAGGTAACTGATGTGTTCTTTGACATTTCTACATTTTTTTACAAAGATACCAATATTTGGTATAGTTGTCAAGTTTTATGTGATATTTCTCATCCAACATAACATTATTATACCTCCCACAAATATATATCAAATTTCGCCTTTTTGCTTAAGTATTGTAAGTAAATTTTGAATGGTATCCATTCTGATAAAGTGTGACATTGACTACGGACGACCGAAAGGGGGATGTACGTTTTTATCATTATTTTCTATTTGAAGCCCATACCTAAACCAACTCCTATCCATCCAGCATTAAATCCACTACCCCTCAAAATCAATGGATTCCAATTAATTTGAAACATAACACCTGTCTTTTTAGGCTGAAACCTATAGCCCATCGTCAGGAATCCACCCACTAATCCAAAGCCTTCACCTTGTACAAATTCATAGTCGGTTAACTCCCCATCTGCACTAAAGGTTGCATAAACTGGCAGTAAACCTACACCAGTAACTAAAGAACTTCTTTTTTTTCCAATTAAGTGATTGAATTCAAGTGGAAATGTGACCAAACCAAGGGTTATTTCTGTGTTTTGGTCAAATCCAGTTACTGACAAACCGCCTATACCCGCTCTGAAACCTACACCATCCATTCTTCCTTTTTTGAGTCTCATATCATAATTCACTCCAGCCAATAAATGACTTCCCAGAAACTCAACATAAATATTCTTATGGTGGGAATTGAATTCTGGTATTCCATTCTGACCATAGATTTTACTACCTATTAGAGTAATTAGTACGATTAAAATTGTTTGTTTAAGCATTTTATTTATGTTTTAATTAATGAAAACGGTTTTGGACTTGACGCAGTGGGGGATATTCAGCACTGAACTTCCTACGAAGAACTGAGCCGCCACTTTTGCAAAACCGATGTTGTGTACTCCCTTTTTATCTTCCATACATTTCATACATTGTATTCAAATATAATCCATTATTATCATGTTCTTGCCAAAAATTATTTATTGTATATATTATCTTCGTTTTTCCATGTTCAGGACCAAATTGGTAGTCAGTTAAAAAGCATACTTTTTTTATTGGTGATTTATCCAATGCGATATTCAACAACTTGTCTATATCTATTTTATAATTGTCTAAAAACTTAAATAAGTATTGTTGATTCGCGCCCCAATTTTCAGTCGGGTCATTTGGGTCAATTTGTGGAATTTCAATATCACAAGGTTCAAAATCCCAGTCAATTATTTGACCAGCAAAAAAACCACCATATTTATCATTTTTCATGTCTGGATTTCCAATATGTATTATTACACCTTTTTGTTTTTTTAATTCACCATAAAAAAGTCCACGATGGCTTCTAAGTTTTTTTTCTTCAATAATTGCAATATCAAATTCGTCTTGGTTTAATTCAAGTCCCGTTGAGTTCATTGAAGTTATTTCTATTGTCGGCATTTTTGTATTTTAAGGTTGCACATAACATTATTATACCTCCCACAAATATATATCAAATTTCACTTTTTTGCTTAGGTTTTGTAGGTAAATTTTGAATGGTATCCATTCTGATAAGGTGTGACATTGACTACGGGCTGCTGGTGAAAGCAGTGAAGCACTGCAAGTAGGAGAGCGAGGGGTATGGGAGAGAGATTCCACCATGCTAACTCGATATTTATTTTTTCAGGTGTTGCATGACTACTTTCGCTATTTCTTTGGAGCTGAAAGGATTTTGTCCTGTTATTAAATTTCCGTCCACAAGCACTTTTGACGTCATAGGAATAAATGCTTTTTTGTAATTAGAACCTCTTTCTATGAGAGATTTTTCCAAGTTGAATGGAACTTCTTTTTTTCGTCTTGCAAGTGTTTCTTCAAACCAATTAAATCCTGTAATGGTTTTATCTTTGATTAAGTATTCTCCGTTAGATAGTTTTACATTCAATAGTCCACCTACTCCGTGACAAACGGCTGCAACAATTTTCCCAGATTCGTATTGGTTTCTAATTATGTTTTGCAACGTGGTGTCGTTAGGAAAATCATACATTGTTCCATGTCCGCCTGCTAAATAAACTACATCAAAATTTTGTGCTTCCACTTCGGATAAACTTTTGGTATGTTTCAATAATTCTCTAAATGAACTGTCTGCCCAATATTCTTTCGTCATTTTGTCTAATACCATTGGTTTCAAACTTTCTGGGTCAATGGGTGTATTACCACCTTTTGGACTTGCAATAGTAATTTCATATCCTTGCTTTTTGGCAAGGTCATACATATGTGTCAATTCGCTCAACCATAAACCTGTTTCTAATTTACCACTTTCGTACATCGAAATACTTGTAACTACAATTAAAATTTTCATAATCATTTTTTTTGTTCGTTTTTAATTTTATTAATGCCTTCCTGATAGGTTGTCAATATAAAATTAGGAAATCTTTTTTTGAATTTATCTGAAATAAAAATGTTGTCATATTCGTAACGAGGCAAAAGCTCCAATAATTCCTTTGCTTGTTTATTGAATAAACTACCCACTTGAAACATCCACATTTTTATAATCGCAAATTTAAGATCTTCTTGATAAATGTTTGAAGCAAGATTTATCAATTCTTTGTAGGTAAGTCTGTTGTCATCACAAGGCAAGTGCCAAGTTTGGTTGTAAGCATCTGGTGTATTACCAATTAAAGCCATTGCTCTGCTTGCATCTGGTGTCCAAATTATACTCCGTTTGGTGCTATCTTTCAAAGGCACTTTCAGTTTTTTTTCTTGCTTAATATTTTCAAAAATAAAGGTGTTGGTAATGCTTTGTGTTTTTCCATCTCCATAAAATTCGGGTGCTCTGCAAATAACAGCTTCTATTGTTTTGTTGTTTATTTCGTTCAACAATATACTTGCCATTTTTGCTCTTACAGTTGATTTTTGTCCGACAGGAACAAAAGGACTTTCTTCCGTTTGTGGTTCGTTGGTTTTGGCGTACATATACGTATTGTCAAAAAACACTAATTTACAATTATGTTTTTTACAAGCATCAATAACATTCTTCATCATCACTGGAAACTGTTCAGTCCACAATTGTGAGTTCATTGGCAACCCAACCGTTAAATAAGCAATTTCACTTCCTTCTACTGCTTTTTGGGTTGCTTCTGCGTCTAATAAATTTGCAGAAAAAAGTTGGTCGGCGTCATTTATCTTTTTGGGATTTCTACTTACCAAACGAATGTCGGTTGTATAATTTCTGTACAATTCCCTTGCTAATTCCTCTGCTATTTTTCCATTTGCTCCAAGGATTGTTTGCATTGCGTTTTATAACTATTCTTTTGTTTTAGTGCCGATTTAACCCAAATTACGCATTAGGGATTTTTAGTGGATACTCTAAAGGATAATCCCAGAGACCTGCAAACCAATTTCTACGTTTTTTTACAAGCGAAATTCGTAATTTTAGTACTCCATTTATTTTTTCAAAATACGCTCCTATTGCGAAAGTTCTGTATCTTAAAGTAGAGAGTGTTTTTTGTGTTTTCTCTTGTAGTACTAGATGCCTAAATAGTGACATTAGATTGTAAGCTATCATCACAAATTGTAAGGCTGCTTCTGTTGCAAAGAAGTCTTTTAAGTTAAAACTTTCTGCTCCAAAATCGTTTTTTAACTCCTTGATTCTGTTCTCTGCATCCCCTCTATTTCTATAATTTCTCCATACATCGGTAGCTGAATATTTTTCATTGGTGAAATAGGCCGAATACCTATAATTTCTATGTACTTCGTCTTCTGGGAATAGACTTAATTGCTTACCTGTGGCTTGTGGTCTTTCACTTATTTTTTGCCTTACAATGACGATCCTTCGTTCTTCTTCCCATGTATTTGCTTGATAATTTTTGTCACATATTTGGATGCCTTCATCTATTGTCAGCCATAAATCATTTGTGTTAATAATGCGTTGAATTGGGTGTGTGAATTTGGCTGCCACTATATATTTCATATCTTTTGACTCAAGATAAGACATGACCTCATTACTGCAAAAACCACTGTCAAGTCGGGTTAAACCTACTGTTTTGTCACCAAATTTAGCTAAAGTATCCTCCAAAAATGCTACGAAATTATTGGCCGAATTTGTATTTCCGCTACGTAACCAAAAATTAGCTACCAAGCGCGCATCGTTTACAAATGCGATCAAGGGATGATGAGAGTTGCGCCCTCGCTTTTGGGGATTGTACCCCTTGGAAGCACCTTGTTGCTGACCATATCTGGTCATGATCGTGGAGTCTATATCTAAGGTGAAATAATTTAGATTTAGGTTTTTGAAGAACCAGCTTATAAAATGTTGGTTTACACGTTGATTGGTGCCTTGATTAAACTTATGAAAATATCGTTTGTAAGCATCATTTCCAGGGACATTATTCCATCCAAATATCTTACAAAGGGCGGTATCGGATCTTGTAATCTCTGTGTGTAAAAACCTATTTGCACCGCACCAAATACTCGTTAGAAATGACTCTATGATGACAGGTATAGAGTGACCTCGATTAGAGTTCTGGGCAGGCAAATCATCACAGGACATAATGAGCTCTCTAAAACCAATTTTGTCCAACATTTGCTTCATAAAAACCATTCCGCCCCAAGGCGTAACTTCTTTATTTGTAAAGGAATATGTCAACTTTTCCATGGGTATATGTCTATCGCTAAGCATTAGGATTTTATGACGCTAAGATAACACTTTTTTCTAATGCGTTTTTTGGGTTTAAAGTGGCACATGACGGCAGTATGTCTAAATACGACCATTAACATCCCAAAAGTAGGCAAAAATGACGCATTTAGGTGCATTGTAAGCTATGTTTATTTTTTGGTGGGATTAGAACTTCAATTAAAGTTTAACCAACTTTCCCACTTTTCTTTTTCCATCTTTCATCCAAATGAAAATATAATAAATTCCATTGGGCAAATATGAAACATCCAAAGTTTGGCTTTGTATACTACCTTTTATGCGTTTTACTTCCATGCCGTTTAAGTCAATGATAGTGATCATTTCCCCATTTTCATTCAGAAAAATAGTTCCTTTAGTCGGGTTTGGAAAGATTTGTAAAATGGAAGGTTTATTGCCTACTTCTTCTATCGAAGAACTGACTGAGGTAGCTGATATTAAAACTTTTCTGATATTTTCCTTATAAACTTCCACTTGTGGGATGACCACTAAATCATCGGGTTGCACCGATGCCGTGCCGCTTTGAAGGGTGTTGCCGGTGGAGAGGTCTTTTACATCCCATATAATCATGTCACCGAAAGTGGGCTTAAAAGACTGCGGACGGCGGATGGCGATATCTGCAGTCAAGAAATTTTCTGGTGAGATGTCGTTGGAGAAGATGGAGCTTCCCTCCAGCCAAGCAGTTGCTTTCCACGATTGAGATGTTTCGACTATGTTCTCCCAGCGATGGTAGCCTCCCCATGTTCCCCAGTTGTCCCCGTCGCCGTTGTTGATCCCAATAAGTCCAGTACCTGGATTATTGTTTTTGGGATCAAGACGATGATTGAAAAAAGCTGGGAAGGACTCGTTGCTATGGTATCTAGCCTCTGTAAAATCTACATTGTCGAGCGCTGTCTGCTGTGAAGCAGGGATACCCATGATCCAGTGGTCGTTGTAGTCCGGTGCTAGGTCAATGCCGTGTGGGCGTTCGCTCCAATGGTTTTGTGCACCCATTCCAATGGAGTCGCAGATGATAAAGTTCTCTATTACCGTTGGGCCCCAGTGCATGGTGCCATTGTCGTCATTTTTCCCGTGCCAATGGCGGATGAGTGGTAGATCTCGATGGGATGAGCAGTTGATATTGAGGTTCCAGAGCTCGTAAAAGCGGACAACTTCGTTATTCCTGTTTTTTAAATTGGTTGGGAAGTTTTCTGTATGCGACCCAAATATGAAATAAGTATTTGCGCCGTCGTCAGGCCCACCAAAACTTGAGTTGAAAAGTGTGGCTGAGCCATAATGTTCAGGGAAACATTTGGCCATAGCAAGCGCTCCCGATGAGCCCATGCTGTGTCCATGTATATTGATGCGATTTGTGTCAATATTGAAGTTTTTCGCCAACCAAGCGTCGATCCAAAGGTAGCGACGCTGGGTATAATTGACGATGGTGTCTGCAGCAAGGGTGGCATTGGGTGTGAAAGGGTTATAATTTTTCCCCCAGCCAAAATGCCATGTAGGTTGGTCAGCATGAGGAGGAGTCGAGCCTCGATAACCATACATTTTATCATCATGTGCAATCAGAATGCCTTGGCTCGGATCGATGTTGACCACCTTTCTAGAACCGGCTAGCGACTGCAAAGCGTTTCCGCCGCCTCCGTGCATCCAGACAGAGAGAGGAAACGCATTAGTAGTGTCGAGATTGATGGGAACGCTGACTAAAAATAAACCTGGCATACCGTTTTTAGCAGCATTGGCCATAATGGGGAAGTCGGGCCGACCCTCCCAATGGTTTTGTCTGCCATCAGACCACATCATAAAAGCGAAGCACACATAACCTGTAGTGAATGGTGAAGGGAAAGTGCTCTGCAAATGGCAAGATACCGGGTCTCCAAGTGGGTTATAAGAAAAGTTTACCGCATGATTTGTGATATTTTGCCCCATGGTCACTGTGCTGCTTCCCCATTTTGTTACAGCAAAATACATTGAGCCAGATTGGTGTGGTGTAAATACAAATAGCCCTTCGTTCTGCTTAAGTTGATACAAGCTACCCTGCCCATCAGGTATCCGAAACGTTGCATTCGCGTCATTCAAGTTTTCCTTCAAGGAGTAGCCAAGGTATTCCAAAGCGAATGGCCTGCCTATTAGTGTGGCACTAGATGTATTAGTAAAAGGAGAAGGGCTTGCGTAAATGGCATACGTTTCCTCAAGGGGCAAACTAATATCCCAAACCACAAAAACCTGCCCGCTGGCATACCACGCACGGACGTTGCTTTGGGCAAAGCAATTAAAACTAAGAAAGAAGAAAAACACGGAAATAATAGCATTTGGCTTTATCATAGCATGACTTCTGATTGATGATGGGTTTTCGATATGACTCATTATTATGTTTTAATATTTTAATACAGCTGCAATTTAAATATTATTTATCAAATGAATCGAATTAATAAATTTTGATGTTTTAGTCGATATAATGCATTAACATATTAAAAATTTGCGTGTACATAGTATTATAAGCAAATAATATAAAAATTATGATATAAATTTTCACGTTTCTCCAAGTAATTCAAAATTGCTCATCTTTCGGTTCTCTTTCAAAATTGTTTTTAAAATATCTTGTATGAATGTTGCATCTTTCTTTTATATGTCATAAAACTTGTTGCAGCTACAAGAAGTGGCGATCTTTGCCACAAAAATTCATACGAAGAACGAATGTTGGTGCCACCACAAAACTGTCATACGAAGCACTAAACCTCTGCTTGTGTATAGGTGATGTTACCGCCTAGTGCTTCTATTTCTTCTTCCGTTTGTCGGTCAGTTGTGCGGTTGGACAGACACGCTCGTTGCCAAGTTTTGGCTTGTGGGTCGGTTGGTGTATGGCTGTGAAGGGTTGGGTTATTCATTGTCAAAGTATTTGTTTACATATTCTAATGGGATTTTCTCTTGTTCAAGTCTCCAGTTGTTTGTTTTCAAAATCTCGTAAAGCTCTAGTTCTTCGTCTGTCAAGTTAAGTTTCGTGGAAATGTGTGTCGGTGTTCCGTTGTCGTCTTCAAAAAACTTGTCAAAGGTTTGCTTGTCCATTAATATACTTTTAGTCTGCGGAAAGTAAGACCTGAATTGTGATAGAATTTCAAAACCTTGAACGTCAATGTCACCCCAATAAAGTAATTTAAGATTGTCAAACCAGCGTACATTTTTAAGATTGAAAACGCTAAATCCACTACCAAATATCGCAATGGTGTCATCCATTTTTGGAAGTGTCAAAGTAGTGTAAAGTGTTGTTTTGTTTTCTACGACCAATACTTTTCTGATTGGTAAGTTCAGCTTTTCAAATTGGCTGACTGGTATAGCAATATCATCTATTCCCGAAAAAAATCTATCCGATATTGTTTTGTCAAGAACTTTAAATCTAATTTGAGGTTCGGCATATTTCAAATAGAATCTTTTTTCAAATTCTTTTTCTTCGCTGTTAACGTGTTCGTAGATAAGGACATCTAGGAGTTCTCTGATAATGCTTTTATTTCTCTCAATAAATTTCGTATGAACTTTTATCGGCAATTCCCTAACATACAAATTGGGCTTGGGATTTTGTTTGAAGTATTGACACACTTGCGAAATACTTTGCCATTCATTTGAATTGTCAATGACCTTTTTAGGATTTTTAATTATCCAATCTTTGAGTGCAGGGAATTCCCTAAGGATTATCTCAACATTTGATTTAAAAGAATTGGCTTCATTTTCTTTGCCTAAGAATTTCAAAAAATCATTTTCATTGTCAAAGAAAATTGAAGTAGGCAAATCCTGAGTACCTAAATACTTTGTCTTTACTTTTTGAAAGTCTAAGGAATAGCCAAAACCTTTTTTTTCCTTTGAATGGCTGTGGATTAGTTGAATTTCTCTTTCAAATTCCGACAATGAAGATTTGGTGTATGATTTATCTCCACGAATAACCAATCTATCAAAAGGTCGCTGTTCAACCAAAGATTGAAGAAAGGAAATATACTTTCTTTCTGTTTTGTCCTTTATTTCCTTCGGGGTAATCATTTATTCAAATAATTCGCTTTTTCTTCTTTGAATTGTTCAATTGGCATATCATATAGCCACGAATGTCTTTCTTCCTTACGCTCAACAAAGTGAACAAATGAAATGTCATTTTCAACAATGTGAATATTGTCGCTTGGTGTAACGACTAACAATTGCAAATGAAGTTGTTTGCAAAGTGTAATTAAGTAACGTGCTTTGTCTTCATCTTGTGCTTTGAATGCTTCATCAATGGCAATGAAACGAAAAGATTTAGATTCTAATCCCTGATTATATCTTGTTAAGCCAAACTGATAAGCAATAGCGGAACCTAAAATAGTATAGGTAAGTTGAGCCTTTTCACCACCTGAAAGCTGTCCCATTGCTTCATAAGTCTTAAACTTTCGACTTGTTTCTTTGTAAAACTCTTCGGCTTTGTAACTAAACCAAAAACGAACGTCCATTACTTTTTTTCGCCATTCTTCTTTGTCTAATCGTTCTATAAATGGTTGAATGTGATTATTGAAATGATGCTTCCTACCTTCAATATTTTTTTCCATTTGGTAAACATTGGGAACGGCTTCTTCTAAAAGCTTTCTAAACTCCTTCACTTCATCATTAATCTTGTTCGGTGCAACAAGTTGAATGTAGGTTTGTGGTTTATTTTTGAAGTCAATCTCTTTTAAAGATTCGTTCAAATGTTTGATGTTTTCTTTGATTGAATCTGACCAATTTTCAAAGAACATTCTAAAATCACCAACTTTATTGGTAATTGTTTCTTGCAAATAGTCGTTGAATTTCTTTTCAAACTTTGGAAGATTATCATTCTCCAACCTGGCTAAGAAATTTTGATATTCACTGATTAACTCTAAATGTGTTGAATCGGGTAGGGAATTAACATCAGAACGCCAATCTTTGAATTTGGTTGATATTGCTTCCGAAGGCTGTTTAAAATCGTTTATCTTGATGATTACTTCTCTTTCTTTCCTTTCCTTTTGTTCTTGAAGTTCTCGTGTTTGTCTTGAGTTTTCCTTTTGGAATTTCTCACGACTTGTTTCAAAGGTTGCGTATTCTATATTCAGCAAATCAGGATGTTGTTTTTCAAACATTGAAACATCAACAATTCCCAATGGCTCATAAATAGATTTGTTACTCCTAATTGATTGTTCAATCGTGCCAACTTCATTTTTCTTGGTAAATATTTCTTGTCCTTTATTAAAAATTTGAACATCCGAAAGTTGTTTTAAAGCTTCCTGAACCTTTTTTAAATCTTCTTGAAGTTGCTTTACACGATTGTTGGTTTTTTCTAATTTATCTTTCTGTTCTGTTTTTTCTTGTATTTCATGAGCATATGATTGCCAGTTTATATCATCATATTTTTCAAACTTTGAAAATAGATTATGGCATTCATCCTTGAATAAACCTAAGTTTTTTATCTCGGTATTTTTGTTTGCAATCGCTTTTTTATTTTCTGTTTGTTGATTTTGAAGATTGATTAATACTTTCTTTAAAGAGGAGAGTTTTTCCTTGTTATCCCATCCTAAGACAAAATTCTCTTTTCGAGTAATATGTGGTCGGTCATCTTTTTCGTGTTTGCCCCTTTTAAATTTTATTAATCCATTTTGAGTAATTGCCATTTCGTAGAATTGCTCAAATTCCGAAAGATTATCTACGCACACAAAATCAAATTGAGATTCCAAATAGTTCTCAATCCAATCGTAATATTGTGTTTTTGGCTTAATTTCAATTTTGTTGATTAGCGACTTTTCATTAAGTATTTTGTTCTTAAAATTTTTAAGATGGTCTTGGTCTTCATACCTGTCATAACGAATTCTGCCTTTCAAATTATTGCTGTTCACATATTGATTCACTGATGAATAATACTTTGGTGGAACAATCAATCGCAGTGCAAAATTGTGGAGTACTTTTTCAATAGATGATTCCCACTTCATTTCATCATCTTTTACTTTAATCAACTCTCCAATGAAAGGGATTTCTTCTCGACTTGCTCCAATGTATTCAATTAGTTCTTCACGAATACGAGCTTCATTAATAGGTATATTGTTCTTGTTTTTTTGGAGTGTTTGAATTGTTGATACTAATTCTTCTGTTGATTTAGTTAAATCATCTTCCTTGTTTTTCAAGGAACGGAGATTTTCATTTTCAGAATCAATGTCCTGTTGTGTTTTATGTTTTAATTCTTTTGCTTTTTCTCGGTTAGTAATAAATGATTCTTCGCTTGGATTGGTATCTAAATCAATGCTTTGAGCGATTTTATTGTAATCGTCTAGTTTTTCGCTTCTTAATTTTTTACTCTTTTCTAATCTTGTGATTTCAGTTTTCAATTTTTCAATTTGATTACCAACTTCATCAGATTTTATTTGAACTGTCAAATCAGTTTCCTGATTTTTCAAATCGCTTTCCTTTTCTTTTAATTCCGCTAGTTCATTATTCAGGCGTACTAATTCTTCTTTACATTTCTCCAATTCTTTTTCACCCAACTCAACACCTTTTTTGGCAAACCAATAAACTGCCGTTTCCTTTGACTTTTCCAATCGAAATAAGTCAGCTCTGATATTGGTCAGGACTATAGCTATCTCATTAATAGGCTTTAGTTGTTCAATTTGTTCTTTAGCCTTTTCAATGTTGGTTTTAGCATCCATTAAAGTCAAGAAACTTTCTTTCAGTTGAATGAACTCTGCTTCGGCATCTTGTTCTTCCAACATATTAGTTCTTATGAAATCATCTAAGTCTTCCAGTACTTTTACCCCAACAACTTGATTGAACAAAGTCAACGCCTTTGTTGAACGCATTCCAAATAAGTCCACCAATCTTTCTGCATAAGCAGTAGGACCATCTATAAACTCAATTTTCTTTTTTGTAACATTCGAGTTATACTTTTTATCTAAAACCTTTTTCCAATTCCCTTTTGAATCGAATTGACCAAAATCAGATTCTACTTCAAGAGGAACGTGAGCAATTCCGAATTGCCGTCTTAATTCATTATTCGAAAACCAACGTACTTGAAAAGGTGTAATTTGTTTTTGGTCGGCATTGGAGAACGAAGCAAGAATTACTGAATATGTATTTGTATCACGCAATTTTTGTGTTGATGTAGAAGTTTTTCCTTCTTCTTGAATGTTTCCGTAATGTCCCAACACATATGTTTCTTCAGTGCGGTCGCCTTTTTTCTCAACGCCCGAAGATTGATTGTAAAAACGGTCTTTCTTTGCAGGAACAATTAGAGTAAGCAATGCGTCAATGTATGTACTTTTGCCTGATGCGTTTGCACCAGTCAAAAGTGAATTATTTCCTTTCGGGTTTATTCTAAAAACCTTTTCGTTAAATGTTCCCCAGTTGTAAACTTCCATATATTGAAGTCTGAACCCCGCTTTGTCGGAACTTGTACTAAACAGACTCAACATAATCTTTTAAATTATTTTCAAAATCTTTTAAAATATCAAGAGTTATTTTTTCTTTTATAATTCTGTGTATTTGGTATTTCGTTTCATTGGCTTTCTTGCTGATTTCTTTTAAGTAGCCTAGATCAACAGCCACATTGATATATTTCTCAAGTTCTTTTATGAATTTGACCTTGTTATATTTTTCTGGAAGAAATAATTCTAACTCGTCCTTTATTTCTGAACTTGTAATAAATTTTTCAGTTGCTAATTGTGTTGGATTGCTGTCAAAATCTTCTAAGCTTTGCCTTAGAACAACAAGTACAATTGACGTTTCAAAACCGATTTGTCGCCTTTGAACTAATCCGAGAGTGTTTCCTTCATTATCTTCAAGTTGCTTTACAAAAGCAAATCCTTCATCTTTTTTAACGATTAGCTCTAAACCAATTTTGCCAAGGTAATCCTGAATTTCGTTTTGATAATTTATCACATCATCCCAGACATTTGAGTTTCGTTCAACGGTTGATTTCAACAACCTTACAATAGCTTTGCTATAAGGAGTAATATGTTTTTCTAAACTGCTCATTTGGTCAATATAATTTCAGGGATTTTAATTTGTTTGCGGTTGTTCGCATCAAAAATGATACTTTGAGTTTTATCAGGATTGATAACGTGTTTGAATTCTTTCACAATGCCTATATAACCGAACAACTCAGGCAATCCTTTTTCAAGACCACCATAATTTTCTACAACATCTAAAAGTGTGGTCTGAGATTTTTCTTTAAGTACATCTTTTATTCTTTTTCTCAACAATTCTTTATCAATGTTAGATTGTGAAAACAACCTACCTAATTGATTAGATGATGTAATGTCTTCGTTGGCAATTTTTGGTCTGTTATTGTATGTAACTTCTTCGGATTGCTCTTTCGTGAGTTTGCGTTCAAATGGAATATTTATTTCCGTTGCTGTTTCTAATTCAAATGAAATATCAGGTTTGTTCTTTGATTTACTGATTTTTACAAGTTGTTTCTTGATGTCTTGAATTATTTTTTTCGTGGCTTCTGATTTAGAACTTTCATTCTCACGAATTATACGGCTTAGTTTTTCAGCCATTTTATCATTGGCTTTGTAAACCTTTTGTCCTGAACTATGGAGATGCCTTTTCATTCCTATTAGGAATGTGTCACTTATAGGAATTGATTTTTGTTCTAGAGTCGTGTATAAATCTTTGGTCAGACTTTCCCATTTGTGCTGTAAATCTGGATTTAATATGAATGACCAAAATGCGTAAAAGCTTTTTCCTTGTTGGCTTTCTTTCAATGATTCAAGTGCATCAAAAGTAAATTCCAGTATATCACTTTTGGATAGACTTCCGTCAGCGTGTTTTTGATAAATTCCTTTAGTAATTTCTTTAAAGTTGTCTTCCACTTCTTTAAAGTCAGATAATAATTCTTTAGCGGATTGATTGAGTTGGTTGAAACGGGGTACAATTTCAAATTCTTCAAATACTCTTACGTCTTCTCCAATTTTTATACGTTGAATCTGTTGCTCAATTTCTAATTTTTTCTCTTCTAACAACTGAATTCGCTTTTCGGCATCTTCATTAGTAAACTCAACCAACTCTTTCAATTGATTCAGTATGTTGTTGAATTTTGATTCAGTACCAACAAACTCTTCCTTTTTCAAACTTGCCAACCAATCTATGGTTTTGCTTGAATGTGAAGAAAGTTCATAAAAAAAATCACCTTGTTCATCAGGATAATTCGTCAAAAAGCCATTATTAGTCCAGTTTTGGATATATTTTTTGGCTTTTTCTTCGTAAGTGTCGGAAAAATTAATTTCATTTTCATCATCTATTTCAATTCTCTGACCTTCTAAAAAGTCCGCTAATTGGGAGTGAATATTTTCAGATGAAATGGAGCTTTGTTTATTAACGAAAGTTCTTACTAGAAATTCAATAATCATTTCTCTGTTTCGTAAACGTAACAAACCAACACTTGGTGATGTGTTTAGCGTGTTTAGTATTTGAGAAATGTCTGCCATTTTTAATTACTTTTTGTGCGTTGGCAAAATTCAGGTTCTTTTGCTTGATAAGCGGTCGACCGTGTGTAGGGGCAAGCAAATGTGCCTAAATGTGCGGTTGGTATTTTATTTCTTCCGTTCAATTTGTTCACTGTTGTTGTATTTTTAGCATTGCCCATAACATTATTATACCTCCCACAAATATATATCAAATTTCGCTTTTTTGCTTAGGTTTTGTAAGTAAATTTTGAATGGTATCCAATCTGATAAAGTGTGACTTCTTAGAAACTTCAATGGCATTTAAAATCGTTTAAAATTTTTTCTTGACAGGAATTAGCCTTCAGAGATACAAATTGAATGAAATGAACGCATTGAAAACTTTATTTACCAAACTTCATTTATAGGTGTATGATTTACATCCGAGTACCACAATACAAATGACAAAGATCGATTATAGCGATACGTACATATTGCAACTTTTTGAGCTCCAATATAATTACAATGAGGTATTCAGGAAGTACTGCAATGTTTTGGGTAAGAATCCAGCAAAGGTTCATAATGTAAACGAGATTCCGTATTTGCCTATTTCAGCATTTAAGTATCAAGCAATAAAAACGGGAGAGTTCACACCTCAGCAAATATTTTTATCAAGTGGTACAACCGGAGGGACAGATCTCAGATCAAAACATTTTGTCAAAGACCTTCAGCAATATTTGGATAATGCAGCAGAAATTTGGACAGAAACCTTCGGTAATGTTGAAGATTTTTGTTTTTTAGCGTTGTTGCCGGGATATTTAGAAAGGGATGGTTCTTCATTGATTGCTATGATGCATTACTTTATTTCCAAATCAAAATTTAGTCAAAGCGGTTTTTTCCTTTCGGAATTTGAAGAATTGAAAAAGACTTTACGCCAAAACACTTTGGATAAGGTGCCGACAGTGCTTTTCGGTGTTAGCTACGCATTACTGGATTTTGGGCATTATGTGGATTTTTCAATACCATCTGTTATGGTCATGGAGACTGGTGGTATGAAGGGCACACGCGAAGAGCTACCAAAAGAAGTATTGCATACCACCTTATGTAATTTGTATGGCGTAGATACTATCTTCTCAGAATACGGCATGACAGAATTATTGTCGCAAGCATATTCTAAAGGTAAAGGAAAATTTGCAGGATCTTCCAGACTAAAGATTCATACTAGACAAATAAATGATCCTTTATCAAGAGAGAAGTATGGTAAGCCAGGTATTTTGGCCGTTATGGATTTAGCTAATGCAGATTCATGTTGCTTCATTCTGACAGAAGACATAGGTGTAAGCTATGCTTCTGGAGAATTTGAAATTATAGGAAGGTTAGACAATAGTGAGGTACGCGGATGTAACCTTTTACTGTCCTAGGCGATTACAGAAAGAAACACGCCATACCTTTACATGTATTGGAATACAAGATAAATGAGCAAAATTACCACTAAAGTGACGATGATAGCAACTTTAATAAATTTCTGCTCTTGCGCTTTATCTTCAGCAGTCAACTTATCTGCTTTTGGTGTACTTCTGACTTTATATTTTGACATAATGTATGAATTTTGAAGCCACTAAGTTATGAAGATTTTATTAATCAAAATACGTAATTGATCAAAATATTATTAAAATTTCATTTTTCCAATACCCAAGAAAATAGGTTGGTCGGAATTTATAGCATTCATGATATTCTTAATTTTTATCCTTTTCCGTGAGTTATTTTGTTGGATCTCATCAGCTATCATATCCAAAATGGCTCAACATTTTATCATCATCGCGCCAATTTTCTTTGATTTTTACATTTAGATCCAAAAACACGTGGATTTCAAAAAACTTTTCTAATTCCAGTCTTGCGGCGATTCCTAGTTTTTTTATCGCTTCGCCATTTTTACCTATGAGTATTGGTTTTTGAGTCTTCCTGTCCACGTAGATGTCGGCATAGATTTTTAATAGCGGCTTTTCGGATTGGTCTGACTCCTTGAATGTATGCACTACCACTTCTGTAGAGTACGGTACTTCTTGTTTGTACAGTTTAAAAATGTTTTCTCTGATAATTTCTGAAGCAAAAAATCTTTCGGATTTATCAGAAAGATCGTCTTTTGGGTAGTAGGGTGGCGAAGATGGGATATTTTGCATAATAGCGTCCATGAGAGTATCTATCGCTATTTGTTTCTCAGCAGAAATCAAAAAGGATTTGTCAAATGCTATCCTACTATTCCAATCTATTAAAAGTGCTTCTGCTTTATTCTGATTGTCTTGGTCTATCTTATTGATGATGAGATACTTAATAACATCAGTGACTGCCAATGCTTTCAGTATTTTTTCATCTCCATCATAATTTTCGTAAATGTCAGTCACGAAAAGGATGATATCCGCATCTTCGAAGGCAGAATAAGCAAACTTGTTCATTGAAGCCTGCATGCCGTAGTGTGGCAATTCTATCACTCCTGGGGTGTCAGAAAACACAATTTGTGCGTCTTCCGTATTATAAAGTGTGATGATCCTGTGGCGCGTAGTTTGTGGCTTACTTGTGACAATGCTCATTTTTTGCTTCATTAGCGCATTGAGTAGGGTGGATTTTCCGACATTGGGATTTCCTACTATATTGACGAATCCTGATTTATGATTTTCCATCATTTAGGTGTTTTTGGTTTTGTTGTAAGAGGTGTTCTATTTCCTGGAAAAAATGTAATGGTGTTTTATTTCTCCACGATACTTGTTGCAGTTTTCCTGCCCAATTGAGATAGTAATACAATCTATATTTTTTCAATTCTAAAGCCACGTGATCTAGTGTTTGCACAAGAGCTATCCAGCCTCTTGAATCTTTAATATCATCATACCATTCTTCGTAATAACAATCATCATCGCCATGAAAATTAAGAACATTTTCCATAATTATAATGAATTTTGAAATACTTTTTTCAATCAAAGGATCGACCAAATTTCTTTTGATAAACATGCCATCATTTCCGATAGCATCATTCCACTCTCCAATCAATTCTATTACACAAAAGTGGTGGCTGTAATTGGTAAAAATTAATTTGGCATACAAGGTTTCTGATCCGAAGGCGTCCCATTGAGGATGGATGAGATAATTGTATATCCTATTAGAATAAGTAAATTCGCTGTATGTACGCTTATAGAACGGTGATTTTGCGTCATTTTCAGCAATATATTCATCTCTCCAGCCGTGCCATGGCTCTATATCATGCATATTTACATGGTTTAAATTTTGTCAATGATACCTTTCTCAAGTGGTGTATTACCTTCCTTCATCCACCTCGGCAAGGGTTGATTTTTTAGATAATAGTCAAAAAACTGTTGCATCCGGATGTTGAAATCCAATCTATTTTGCCACTTAACCGGCCAATGTGGCTCTTTATTGTAATTCAATAGCCAAGCAGGTTTATTCAATCGTCGTAACGCCATATAATATTCAATGCCTTGATACCAAGGGACTGCACCATCGTCATCATTGTGCAAAATCAATACTGGAGTAGTCACTGAATCTATATAAAATATAGGTGAATTTCTGATGAAACGTGCTTCATCTTCCCAAAGTGTTTTTCCTAATCTAGATTGGGTTTTTTCGTATTGGAACATTCTACTCATACCTGTTCCCCAACGTATTCCACCGTAAGCAGAAATCATATTGACTACGGGAGCGCCGGATTCAGCACACGCAAAACGACCAGTTTGTGTAAGGAGGTAAGCCACTTGATAGCCGCCCCAACTGTGGCCCTGAAGTCCCATTTTTGTAGAATCAATAAATCCCAGCCTAACCAATGAATCTACACCACTCATGACAGCGTCATAACAATCTTGGCCAGGTTGTCCTACAGTATAGCTTATATCTGGATTAAATACACAATAACCATTGTTGGTGTAATAAGTGTAATTTATTGTAGATCTATGGGCATATGGTGCTCTATGACGATGCAATTCATTTGAACTTTTTTCATAAAAATTGACAATGAGAGGATATTTTTTATTGGGATCAAAGTTGGCAGGATAAAAAAATATGCCTTGATTTTTGTTGCCTTTGTAGTTTTTCCATTGCACCAATGTGTCCTTGCCCCATGCAAAATTTTTTTGAAATGGATTTGCATCAGATATTTTTTCGATACTTTTGAAAGTCGTGTCAGAAAGATATAAATCAGGAAAAGTATGAAAATCCTCTTCTGTGAATATCAACCATGGACTTGATTTTGCCTTGATGATGGTAGATGCAAGATTTTTTTCACTTTCCTTGACTAATGTAAGTTGGCCTGTCAATAAATTCAAGCTATAATACGAATTATTTTTTTTGAGTTCATTAAAGGCATAGAGCAAAATTGAAGTACTTTTTGGTATGTAATGATAAGGCTGTTGTCCACCGAGTAATCTGAAAACGAGATTATTGGGTTTTCCATCTGTCAATGGTATAGCAGCATCAGGATATAATGGATCTACCTTCCATATATCATTTTCATCATAGACGAGTAACGCTTCATCATTTTCCATCCATCCTGCTATGCCAATAGCTCCTGGTAATGCTGGTATATCATGGGTAGTATCAAAATATGTGATATTTTTTGGCAACGATCTTTTTGTTTTACTTTGCGTATCCCAAATATGGTAGGTTGAGTCAGGTTTATTGTACCAAATAGCAAATCTACCGGTAGAAGACATACTTGGAGATTCGCTCTGATCTTTTGCAATCAATTGTGTCATTCCATTTTGTGTATTTAATTCATAAATGTCTCTGTGTAGTTCGCCTTCCCAAGTGACTGATGCATAATATGGCTTAGGATCAGATTGTATGATATATTGCTGGGTATTTTTATCTTTTGTCAACATCACATCTATGTCAATATCGGATCCCATTCTTACAACTTTTTCATAATCAATATCATATCTTACCAAAATCGATTTATTCAAAAGATCTTTATTATATTCAAGTTGTGTGTAAAGATTCGGCATATCATATTTCCAGATTTCCACTTCTACAATGTCATCTTCTGATTTTGTTGTATCTTTTTCGGGAAATAATGGTCTGAATTGTATATATAAAGTAGCACAATCCTTAGAAAATTGCATCTCTTTCTCTGTACAAATGACCCAATTATTATCGAAGGGTTGACGGATTTTCTCTGTAATATTAATAAGTGTTTTGTTATAATGTAGATAGGTATTGTAGGGCTTGTTTTTACTTTTCATTTTTTTATCTGTAGCTTGAAATGATAGTTTTTTGCCATCTCTACTCCAACAAAAATTTTTAATTTCCTTTTGATTTTTTAGTAAAGTATCCAAAGTTTTTGAATGTAGGTCAAATTCCATAAGATGCAGCATTGTAGTATCTTGCTCGCTAAATCCTACACAGACCATTTTGTTTGATCTCGATGGAATACTTATCGTTTTGATATTTTGGATAGTATCTTCTTGGCCGGTAGCAATGTTGTGCACTATGCCTAGAAACCGAAACTTACTTGAATCCTTTTTATTCGTACTGTCTTTAGTTAAAGGCAATTTTAAAGTATAATAAATAAAATCACTTGCCTTAGGACTGAATTGGAAGTTTTCTACATGTCCAGTAGAAAATTTTTTTTGCAACTTCACATCATACACATTGAAACTGTCTTGTGGCAGTTCGTTTTTACCTCTGATCTTAAGTTTTTTCAAGCTGTCAGGATGTAAGTTAGTAGTAAAAACCACAATCCTTCCCGTGGAGTCTATGATGGAAACTTTGCAATTTGGAAAAGATAGATTTTTTTTATCAGACCTTTTATACAAGTTGAGTATATTGTCTCCACCTTCATTCTTCACATGATATTTTATAAGTTCGCCATTGCTCGATATATCGATATCTGAGATAGAATTCCAAATTTTGTATACTTCTGGAGTCATAATTTTTTGCTGTGCATGACTTAAATGACTTATTGAAATAAGGCATAATGATATGTTAAACCAAAAGATACGAATTTTAAGTAATGTCATATGTGTACTACATTTGTGTGATACATATTTTGATATTATTTATTTTTATGTCTTAAGCACGGATTGAAATGTAAAAATAATTAAATTTGGTAAATCGATGTTAAGAATAGGACTTATTGCCCACGATGGGAAAAAGCCAGAAATGGTTTCATTTGTTGTTGCTAACAAACAGTTTCTGAAAGATGCAAAAATTTATGCAACAGGAACTACTGGGAAGCATATTGCAAATGAAGGATTTGATGTGACTTGTGTTCTGTCAGGGCCCAAAGGAGGAGATGCACAGATAGCAGCATTAATTGCGACCAGTGATATTGATGCTGTGATTTTTTTCAGAGATCCCCTGGATAAGCATCCACATGAACCAGATGTTCAGATGCTTTTAAGAATTTGTGATGTACACAATGTGCCTCTTGCAACCAATCCAAAATCAGCCATGTATATTTTAAAGGGTATGCATTGTGAATCATTGCTATGAAAGATGAAGATTTTAAAGCGATGGCTGATTCTATTCCTTCCCTGCCTGGCGTGTATAGATTCTATGATGTCGACAATAATATCCTTTATGTAGGCAAAGCCAAAAATCTAAAGTCAAGGTTATCTAGCTATTTTGGACAGAAAAGCCATCTACAATATAAAACCACCGTACTTACAAAGCATGCAAGTAGGATTGATTTTACTATAGTTGAATCAGAACATGATGCTTTATTGCTAGAGAATACGCTCATCAAAGCATATCAACCTAGATACAATATCATGCTCAAGGATGGAAAAACTTACACGTATATTTGTATCAAAAATGAAAGATTTCCAAGAGTATTTTTTACACGAAGGGTTATCAAGGATGGTTCCACATATTTTGGGCCTTATACATCTAAATTTAAGGCTAAAATACTGCTTGATATCAGTAAAAAACTTTTTCAATTGCGTACTTGCAGCTTAGCACTGTCTCCAGAAAGCATAGCAAAAGGAAAATTTAAAATTTGCCTTGAATATCATATCCGCAATTGTGCAGGGCCTTGCGAAGGTTTCGAAAGTGAAGAAGAGTATAATTCCAAAATCTTGCAAGTAAAAAACATTTTGAAAGGGGATTTTAAAGAGGTCCGTAAGTACATTTCTGAAAGAATGCGATATCACGCTGAGCATTTAGAATATGAAGTAGCACAAGGATTTAAGGAAAAAATGGAAATTCTTGAGGACTACCAAGCTACGTCTACTGTGATGAGTACCAAACTGGGTGATGTCGATGTATTTGCAGTGAAAAAGGATGATAAAACAGCGTATGTGCATTATATGAAAGTGGTAAATGGTGCAGTTGTTAATACGGATATTGTACATTTCATGATGAATTTGGATGATGATGTTTCTGATATTTTATCCTTTGCCATTCCTGAAATAAGAGAAAAGTTTTCTAGCCAAGCAAAAGAAATCATCGTGCAAGAAGCCGCCATTCTTTCTGATTTGAGTATAAACGTAACAGTACCAGCAAGAGGAGAAAAAGTGAAGTTGTTAGAAATGGCTTTACAAAATATAGATTACTATGTACTTCAACTCAAAAGGGATTTATCTGCTCGTAAAAAGCAGTCATCTGAGCAACGCATACTTGAGACCCTACAATATGATCTTCGGATGGAAGTTTTACCCATGCACATTGAATGTTTTGACAACTCCAACATCCAGGGCACAAATCCGGTGTCAAGTTGTGTGGTTTTTAAAAATGCAAAACCGAGTAAAAAAGATTATCGTCATTTCAAAGTAAAATCCGTAGAGGGCCCTAATGACTTCGCCTCCATGAAAGAAGTGGTTTATAGGCGGTATAAAAGGTTGATGGATGAGGGTAGCTCACTACCACAACTCATCATAATCGATGGTGGCAAAGGTCAACTGAGTGCTGCCATGGAAAGTATAGAGTCTCTTGGAATCCAAAACTCACTTACTGTAATAGGAATTGCTAAAAGATTGGAAGAAATATTTTTCCCAAATGATCCTATACCTCTTTATATCAATAAAAAATCCGAATCTCTGAAGCTTATACAACACGCTAGAAACGAAGCACATAGGTTTGCTATTTCTTTTCATAGGGATCTGAGATCAAAGAATTTTCTTGGCACACAACTCACAAATATTTCAGGAATAGGGAAGATAAATGCTGAAAAATTACTTAAGGCCTTCGGATCTGTACAAAGAATTAAAGATGCTTCATTGGAAGAAATTGTGTTAATAGTAGGTGATAAAAACGCTAAGAAAATTGTAAATTACTTTAATGAATAAAGTACATTTGTTACAACAAATATTTTATTTGGAATGTTATCTTATAAAAGGGAACGAAAATGAAAATATTAGCTTTTGGGGCTTCACATAGTAAAACATCTATAAATAAGAGATTTGCAGAATATGCTGCAATGGAGCTGGCAGGCAAAGATGATAAAGTGAATATCTTGGATTTGAATTCTTTTGATGTACCACTTTTTACTATCGATGTAGAAAAAGAGAAAGGGTATCCTGAGTCTGTTTATGCCTTTTTCCAAGTGTTTAGCGAGGCTGATATTATTATCATTTCTTTTGCTGAGCATAATGGAAGTTATACCGCGTCGTTTAAAAATTTGTTCGATTGGGCATCACGCATTGAACCAAAAATATTCCAGGAAAAGCCTACTATTTTATTGTCAACATCAAGTGGGTCCAGAGGTGGCTTATCGGTTTTGACAGCGGCAATTGACAGAATGCCTCGCCATGGTGCAAAAGTACTAGGTCACTTTGCTTTACCATTTTTTTATAAAAATTTTGAAGGAGATAGTCTTGTCAATCCAGAGCAAAAGACAGCCTTTGGTGCATTTATTAATGAAATACAGTCAAAGTTAGCACAACTTTAGAGCTTAAACTGCTTTTTATCTAAACCCTTGACTCTATCAACCTTATTTTCTGACTTGGTTAGCTGATAGCTAATCAGTCCTTTTTAGGTTTGTACTTATGCATTGGTTTCGACTTGGATTTAGGCTTAGGACTGAATTTTTTAACAAAAGTTCTTTTTCTAGTAGGATTCCATTCTGGGCTGATACCTATATCGGTAGGAATCATCAGTTTTAAAATGTCTTTTCCTATCAGTTTTTCAATTTGGAGTAAGTCATACATTTCATTTTCATTGACGAGAGTTATAGCTACACCTGAAGCAGAAGCACGTGCAGTACGTCCGATCCTATGAATATAATCTTCAGCATCTTTTGGCACTGAATAGTTGATTACCAATTGAATGTCTTTGATATCGATACCACGAGCCATCACATCTGTAGCCACCAAAACTCTCGTAGATTTTGATCTGAATCGCATTAAAACTTCTTCTCTCTGCGTTTGATCAAGGTCTGAAGAAATACCTTCGACATTGTAATTCGATCCGCTTAGTGTTCTCGTAATTGTACTGACATCTTTTTTTGTGGAAGAAAATATAATGATGCTGTCAATAGCTGGTTTGTCTGCAATCAAACGCTTGATCAGCATAGCTTTATGTGGATCATTGACCATGTAAGCTGCTTGCAAAATTGCCTCTGAAGGTTTGCTGATAGCTATAGATATTTCTGAAGGATTTCTTGTATTTTGCTTTGCTAAATCTCTCATTTTAGGTGGCATAGTGGCACTAAACATGAGGGTTTGTCTACTTTTGGGAATAGCTTTGATGATTTTCATGATATCATCATAAAAGCCCATATCTAGCATTCGGTCAGCTTCATCAAAAATAAGAAATTTTAGATTGTCAAAACGAACATTTTTCATGTTAATATGGCTTATCAATTTGCCTGGAGTAGCTATGATAATGTCTGCATGACTTTCTAAGCCTTTTTTCTGAACCTCCCATTCGTTGGCAGAGCCGCCACCGTATATAGCAATAGATTCTACAGGTATAAAATAAGCAAATGCTTGGATCTGCTGGTCTATTTGCAATGCCAACTCCCGCGTAGGTACAATGACCAAAGTACTTGTACCATTATGTGGTTCCAAAGAGAGTTTGTGGAGCAGAGGCAACATAAATGCTGCTGTCTTTCCAGTGCCAGTTTGTGCGCAAGCAATGAGGTCATTTCCTTTCATAATCTCGGGTATTGCTTGCTCTTGTATAGGCGTAGCCTCCGTAAATCCCATGTATGAAATAGCTTCAATTATTCTTTCGTCCAACCCCAATTCTTCAAATGTCATTCGAGTAAATACTATTCGTAATGTGTAAAATATTAAAATTCAGTGGCAAAGGTACTGATATTTTTGGACAATGTTAGGGGGTATGCAGGTGGGTACAAGAATTTACTTTTTATTTAGTATTCGATTTATTTTTTTTTCAATTATTTGTAACGTATTTAACTATTGTTCTTCAATCATTTTAAATTATCATATCAAACTTGTTCTCCATTAAATATTTAGCATGCAAAAGCATATTGGGCTATTTTGATCTTTAATTATTACCCATTCTACACAATCTTGATGTATTTTTGCAGATTGTACCAATTCAAACCTTTATTTTGCGTTTTGATGATTTGTATGACCAGCAGCTATTTGGAGCCGCAAAAGAGCTCCTTAAAAATGGTGGCGTGCTCAAAAGAGAAGAAAAATCTGCCCTTTTGAGTTTTGTCATCGTCAATGCTAATCCGGTTATAGAAGTGAAAATCTTCCATTATCAGAAACGAAGTCAAAAGATCAATTGCAGTATGTGTGGGAATGATTTGTCTGCGCCATGTGTTCATGCATTGGCAAGCATGATGCTCCTTGAACAAGATAAAAAGAGTAAAAAGAAACAATCAATATCCCCTGTAAATAAGTTAACCATTCAGGCGATTTTAGAACAAACACCCAAGGCCGATCTGAACGCTTTCCTAATAGAATATGCGAAAAGAGATAGAAAATTTCAGTTGGCTATGAAGGTGAATTTTGCTTACCGCCTTGAAGTCAAAGATAACACAGCAAAATTCAAAACCATTTTAAATGATGTCATTCCCATAAAAACATCCGTAGGATCAAAAATCAGTCTTACTCAACTGAAATATTTCCTTGAAATTGGAGTTACTTTTTTACATCAAATCGAAGACCTTTTTACTCTTGAGAATTATCGAGAGTCTTTTTTATTATATGCATCCCTTTATAATAAATTGGAGTATGTATTATTTCAAAATAATGATAATTATGATTTGAGGCAATTGTCCCAAAGACTCCAGACATTTTCGTACAATTTTTTTATTCCTGGTATTGCTAGAGACTTGCAAGACGATGCTGTGAAGTTTTTTTTGGAAATTGCAGAGAAAAGTTATTATAACATCATCGAAATACACAATAATGTATTCATTTTGTTGTATGAATTAAAGCATTATACCTTAATAGACAAAATAAGAACCATCCTTTTTGATAAACTACTTGTGACGAAAACAGATCAATCTCGCGCAATATATCTAGCACTTATTTTGTATAAAATGGATGATATAGATGATGCAATTTTGAAAATTTGTGGAGAATATCCACTTTGTGTTTTACCTACTTATGATCATTTGGTTATACTACAAAAGACAAGTATAGGCCTAAAACTTGCAGAAACTGTGTTTGGCGATCATACTAATAATTTCCAAGTTATACACAGGCTATTGTATGGTTATATCACAGAGAAAAAATTTGCTAAGGTCCGTTTTTTGGCCGTTAAGGCTTTTCTTATATCCAAAAATACCGTGTATCTGGAGGTGGTTAAGGATAATTTTTCTGACACACAATATGCCAAAGTTTTATCCGATATAAAACAACAGTTAATAAAGGATAAAGATACCAAAAAGCTTTTTGGTTTTTTCAATCAAATGGACTTATGGCAAGATGCTTTTATGCATTTATCCTTAAATGGAAATATCTACGATGTACAAGAGAATGATATTTGGTTGCACAATCATGACACCCAAAGGCTAGAGGAGTTATATCTAAAAAAGTTATATGAATTGACTGTGGATCAAACAGAAATTTCGTCAATAGAAACCATAAAACAAACTATTAAACATCTGAGTAAAAGAAGATTTTTTACACTAGAAAAGAAAGTTAAGGCTTTCTTAGATAATATGAATGTATAATAACTTGTTTTGACAATAATGCACACCTATTTTCTAAGCACCGTATGGAATCCAAATATTTTTTACTTCTGAAGCGTGGCGCAAAAATTCTTCTCCTTGTCCCTGATAATTATCCAGCCAATTTGGAAATTTGCCGTAGTTGACCCAAGTACGTTTGAGATTATCGGTAGAAAGTGATTCTACCTCCTTGCTACCTTCAGCACTACCCCAATACCAGAGGCCATCTACATCATCATGTTTTGCCAATTCTTTGGTCAATTCTGCTTTATTACCAGTGATTATATTAATCGTTCCAGCGGGTACATCAGATGTTTCAAGTATCTGATAGAAATCTGTTGCTGACAATGGAAATATTTCTGACGGTACCACCACAGTTGTATTGCCCATTGCTATGGCTGGAATTACTGTAGAGACAAAACCCAACAATGGATTTTCATTTGGACAAATGATTCCAACGACACCTACAGATTCATTCATGGCTAAAGTCACAAATCGTTGTGTAGTACTATGTACTTTACCATCATATTTATCGGCATACGCTGCATAGAAATAAATCCTTTCTATGGATACCTGTACTTCATGCATAGCATCATCCAGTGAGATATTGGTCTGTTGTGCAATCCTTTTAGCAAATTCATCACTTCGAGCTGATAAATTCTCTGCAATAAAATATAGGACCTGTGCTCTCGCATGGCCAGTCATGGATTTCCATTGAGTTCCAGCATGAGCTGCTTCTACAGCATTTCTGATGTCTTTTCTATTGCCCTTAGATACCTCGTCGATAAAATTGCCATAGCTGTCTTTGATTTCTATGGAATATCCACCATCGGGACGAGCTTGCTTACCGCCAATATACATTTTTGCAGTTCTGTCAATTTCTATTTTTGCAATTTTGACTGTTGGGTCAATTTTGACATTCTTTACGATTGCTGGAGTAGTTGACCATGAGCCTATAGCTTTAGATTTTATATATTCATAAAGACCTTCCTGTCCACCTTCTCTACCGAATCCTGATTCTCTATATCCACCAAATCCCGATCCTGCATCAAAAATATTTGAACAATTAACCCAGATGGTGCCCGCTTTGATTTGCGGAGCAATATCCAAAGCTAAATTGATATTTTCTGTCCATATTGAGCATGCGAGGCCATATCGCGTGTTGTTGGCGAGTTTTACTGCTTCTGAATGTGATCTGAATGCCATAGCCACTAATACAGGACCAAAAATCTCTTCTCTAGCTATGGTAGATGAGGTGCCTACATTGGTAAATAGGGTAGGAGGATAGTAATACCCATCAGAAGGACAAGACCATGTAGGTTGCCATACTGTGTTACCTTCCTTTATGCCTAATTGTACATAACCGTCAATGGTGCTGACTTGAACTTCATCCACAATGGCTCCAATATCTATATTTTTATCCAGAGCATCACCGACACGGAGGGTTTCCATTCTTGCCCTGATTTTTGTGTACAGTTTTTCTGCTATACTTTCTTGTACCAATAATCTTGATCCTGCGCAACATACCTGTCCTTGATTGAACCATATGGCGTCAACCAATCCCTCAACTACTGAATCCAAATCAGCATCTTCAAATACAATGAATGGAGATTTTCCACCAAGCTCCAAAGACACTTTTTTACCTGTTCCCGCAGTTGCTTTTCTGATGATTTTACCTACTTCAGTAGATCCTGTGAAAGCAATTTTTTGGACATCAGGATGTTTTACCAAAGCTGCCCCCGTAGGTCCAAAACCTGTTACAATGTTGATGACACCTGGTGGAAGCTTTATTTTGGCGCAGATATCAGCAAAGAGTAATGCTGTAAGCGAAGTAAATTCTGCTGGTTTTAATACGACAGTATTGCCCATCGCAAGTGCAGGTGCAATTTTCCAAGACAACATCAGTAGCGGAAAATTCCAAGGAATGATTTGACCAATAACGCCAAGTGGTTCATAATCAGAAAGTTTTGTATCCATGAGCTGTGCCCAGCCTGCGTGGTGATAGAAATGTCTCGCCACGAGTGGAATGTCAATATCTCTTGTCTCACGTATAGGTTTTCCATTGTCCATAGACTCGAGTACTGCAAAAAGTCTAGAGTGCTTTTGAATTTGTCGTGCCAATGCATACAAATATCTGGCCCTTTCATGCCCTGAAAGTTTAGCCCAAGACTTTTGCGCTTTTTGGGCGGCTTTTACTGCTTTATCTACATCTTTTTCATTGGCATTTGAAATTTTTGCCAATACTTTTTTATTGGAAGGATTTCTTGATTCAAAAAAATCCCCAGATGTAGCAAGCTGCCATTTTCCATCAATAAAAAGATTAAACTGTCCTTTATGAGATTGGATGTATTCCGTCACTTCAGAATGGCTTTCTGGTGCTGGACCGTAAGCCATGTTTTGATATATTTCTTTTACTTTCATACTGCTTTTTCTAATATTAACTCATTGGATGTCTGTAGAATGCTGAATACCTTCCAGTAATGTAATGTTCCAATTGTCTTTCAATATCTGATAAAAGACTACTTGCGCCAAAACGGAATAGTTCGGGTTGTAACCATGCATCACCCAACTCTTCTTTCATCAATATCAGCCATGCTATCGCATCTTTAGCCTTTGAAATACCTCCTGCCGGCTTATAACCCACTTTGAACCCTGTGAGTGCTTCGTACTCTCTGATGGCGCGTACCATGACTAAACTTACTGGGATCGTAGCGTTGACAGATTCTTTTCCAGTGCTTGTTTTTATAAAATCAGACCCAGCCATCATGGCTATCATACTGGCCTTTGCCACCTGTGTCAATGTTGGAATCTCGCCTGTCGCCAGAATGGTTTTCATGTGGGCTTCTCCGCAAGCTTCTCTACAAACTTTGATTTCATTGTATAATTCTTCCCATTTATTGGTAAGGACTAATGACCTTGAAATGACAATATCTATTTCCTTTGCCCCCGCAGCAACAGATTTTTTAATTTCTTGCAATTTCAAATCGAGGTCGATTTGGCCTGCTGGAAAACCCGTGGATACTGCTGCAATAGGGATTTTGGATCCTTTTAGCGCCTTGGCAGCAACTGGAATTAAATTGTGATAAACACAAACAGCACCAGTAGTCAGATGTAAATCTTCTATATCCAATGCTTTGACAATGTCTGGTCTAAGTGGATTGCGAGCTTTGCTACATAATCTCTCCACATTACTAGGTGTATCATCTCCCGAAAGCGTGGTCAAGTCGATACATGAAATGGCTTTTAGCAACCAAGCTGCCTGCCATTCCTTCTTAACTGTGCGTCTTCCCGACAGTGTGACAGCCCTTCTTTCGACAGCGGATCTATTTATTTTTATATTTTCAAAATGTGTTGCATTATATGGTATGCCCTCATTTCGTTCTAAAGGGTGTGTCCCCGATAGAAGGGAATTGAGTGTTTTTACGGTTGTTTTTCGAGACGTATCAGACATAAGCTGTGATAATATCATTTAAAGGTCAAATATAATGAATTCTATATTATTTTGTAAATTTTGATAGTATTAGTGGTAGTGGAGCAATATAAGTTTCGCCTATTACAAAAGCATCTTGCAGATATTTAATACATTCATCCATTCTTGATGTATCATTAGTATATATTGTGGCTAAGGGATCACCAGTTTCTACTTGAATCCCAATTTTTTTATGTAGTACGATTCCTGCATTGTGGTCTATGTCGCTTTCCTTTGTCTCCCTTCCAGCTCCTAAACTCACCGCTGCTAATCCTAAATTCATAGCAGAAATTTCTTGAATATATCCAGTTTGCTTCGCTGTGAATGGGATAGTATGTTTAGTATCTAAATATCTCTCAATATTTTCAACATAATCGAGGTCACCTCCTTGAGCTATGACCATTTCACAAAATTTATTATAAGCTTGACCATTATGAAGGTTTTCTTTCAATTTTGCTTCAGCCTTTTCAGCGTCATCATATAATTTTGATAATAGCAACATTTCAACACCTAAGGCCAAACATAATTCTTCGAAATCCTTGGGGCCTTTTCCTTGCAAAGTGTCAATGGCTTCTTTTACTTCTAATGCATTACCAATGGCCAATCCGAGAGGTTGGTCCATTGCTGTGACCACCGCTACAAGCGATTTTCCCATTTTTTCGGCAGTGCTGATCATAAGATCTGATAGTTTTCGCGCTTCTTCAATAGTTTTCGCAAAGGCACCATCACCCACCTTTAAATCTATCACTATGGCATCTGCACCACAAGCTATTTTCTTACTCATGATGCTTGATGCTATTAATGCCAAATTATCAACAGTACCTGTCACATCTCTGAGTGCATAAATCTTTTTATCTGCTGGCACCAATTGGCCAGTCTGGCTGCATATAGCAAGGTGATGTTTTATGACTTGATTCTTGAATTGTTTGGGTGTCATGTCTATCTTGAAACCTGGGATTGACTCTAACTTATCTAATGTACCACCTGTGTGCCCTAAACCTCGGCCTGACATTTTAGCAACATATACTCCCGCGGATGCCACAAGTGGTCCTAAAGTAAGAGATGTTTTATCGCCTACACCTCCAGTAGAGTGTTTGTCTACTTTTATCCCAGGAATATCGGACAAATCAATAATATCTCCTGAATGCATCATAGCCTCTGTCAAAAAAGCAGTTTCGTCCGTTGTCATTCCATTAAGATACGCAGCCATGAGCCATGCCGCCATTTGATAGTCAGGCATGTTACCGTTGGTATATTCTGAAATCAAGAAGTCTAATTCAGGTTTGGTATGTTGATAGCCATCGCGCTTCTTTTTGATTAATTGGATACCGGAATACATGTTACAAAGATATTTAGGGTATATTATCAATCAAATTATATGCCTAAAGGTAAAATTTTATCAAAAAAAGTTGGAATGAGTAAATTTGAATTCTTATTTATGTATTTTTAACCATTCAAATAAATTAATACTTAGAATTAACTTTATTTCGTGAGCTAAATAATCCTAAAAGTAATGTGTCGGGGCAGAATAGTTTTTTTTGTATTTTATATTATACTTGTTACGTTTCACATAAACTTCGCTCAACCAATTGATATTCAAATTGGTAGTAAAAGTATTTTATATCCTTTTGCAGGAGGGTTAAAAAATCCTGTTTTCTCACAGATAGAATGGAATGGAGATGTTTATGAAGACCTTTTTATTTTTGATAAAGCATCAGAGTTGACTTTTGTTTATTTGTTTAGTGAAGAAAAAAATGAGTTTGTGTATTCTCCAAATTCTGAAGTAAATATAAGATGCCATCAATGGGCACTAAGCAGAGATTTTAATGGTGATAATGTTCCCGATATCATAACTTTGGATGGACCAACGCAAAATGCCAGAGTAATAATTTATGAAGGTAGGGAAACAGTATTGGGAGAAACCATAATAGATGAAAAATCTGTAAGCTATTTTGTTGGTATTGCAGACGAACAAGGAAGTTTTGCTGATCCTTTAATTTTACCCATCACTAGTAATTTTGAAGTAGTAGATCTTAATGATGATACCCATCTTGATTTGTTAGTGTTTACATCAGATGAGCAATCACTTCAATCTTTTGAGAATCTTTCTGTCTTTATTGGTGATTATCTACTATTTCAAAAAACATCAGACTGCTTTGGATATTTCCGTAAGGTTTTTAATGAAAACAAAATTATAATAAATCCACAGCTAGCAGCTTGTCCAGAGAGTAGAAAAACTCATTTAGTTCATGGTGGGTCATCCGTTAGCGCTGCAGATTTAAATTGTGACAAAAAACCTGATTTATTGATTGGGGATGGGCTTGATGGAAATTTATTTCTTTTGACAAATGAATCAACCGTACCTTTTCATTGGATGACTGACATCCAACCAAATTTTCCACTACCATCTGCAATTACACCGACTTGGGCATCAGGATATCCTTTAATACACTCCAAAGATAGTATTATATCTATTATTGTTACAAATAATAATGTTCGGACCGGTACAACTTCTGGTGTCGTGAAAAAATTTACCAATATTGGCGACAATTGCACTCCTTCCTATGTATTACAAACACAGGAATTTCTTAAAGAAGATATGCTAAGTGTTGGGGTAGCATCTAAGGCTACCTTTTTTGATTACAATATGGATAACTTACCAGATTTAGTCATTGGGTCACATAATATCGACAATAATGGAATATTTTTTAGTTCATTGACATTGATCGAAAATAAGGGTCAGGATCGTTTTGAAATTGTTGATAAGGATTGGTTAGGTTTGTCTACATCAGATTGGATTAAAGGAGGAAGAGTGTCTCCTGCTTTCGGTGATTTAGATGGAGACAATTTATTAGATTTATTGATAGGTGATGGGTATGGTAATTTGCATTTCCTTCGCAATAAAACATTTTTTGGGGATACTGTGCAGACTTTTAGTGATCCAATTACAAATTATTATAACATTTTTACTGGATTAAACTGCGTGCCTCTAATCCATGATTTTAACGATGATGGTCTGAATGATATCATTATATCAAAATGGAAGCCAGGAATTCTTCTTTTTAAAAATTTGGGCAATAGACAACAACCAATGTTTATTTCAGATACAAATAACTCCGCAAATCAAATAGTATATACCGATGTGTTTGTAAATCAAAACTCAGACAAGATAAATACATTCATTTCCAAATTTGAATACAATTCAGAGGATCACTTTATTTTCGGTTTTAGAGATGGAAGGATTGAGTCTTATCACCTTGAGGAAGATGCAGGAAGTTATATTTTTCGCAAGTCATTCACTATTGACAGCTCTAATTTTATGGGAATTAACTCGACTCCATTTGTTTATAAGAGCGAAAATGGTACGATGTCCATCTGGGTCGGAAATGAAAGTGGTGGATTTAGATTATTGCAAAATAATTTATCTAATATAAAGAATAACAATGATATAAATATTAAATATTATCCAAATCCATTTGATGAATATTTAATTCTTCAAGGATTTACAAATGTAGATCAGGTATTATTAATTGATTTGTTTGGCAATAGAATGGAAATAGAAGTAAAGATAGATTATGATAGCATCCAATTTGACACATCTAACATCTTGCCTGGGATATATTTTGTATATTTACGAAGTAGTGACAAAAACTTATGTGTCAAAGTTGTTAAACTATAAATGAGAATTTTGCAGTGATCTATGCGAAAATTCTATTTTTTTTTAGTTAATTCTATCTAAAATGTATCTTTGTGATCATCACTTTTATATTAAATATGAATTTTTATTGCGTTTTTGTTAAGTGCGAATTATAATGGCAAAGCAGATTTTGTTATTGTTGATCATATTCCTGTGTGTTTTTGGAGCTTTTGCGTTGTTTGGAAAGTTTAAAAGGAATAGGAAAGTTAATAGTGCAATTTTAGGTTTTTTTTGTTCTTGCTTGGGTTATGTCGCATTCTTTGAGCTAGTTATTTCATTTTTTGGAAGAGAAAATAACCAGTTTTTTGTAGTACTTATGTCTTATGTTTTTTATCCTGTTTTATTGTTGATAAGTCCACTTATATACCTGTTTGTTAAATCTTTTTCCTTAAATCACCAAGAAGATTTATCTTTTTTACAAAATATAAAACATTTCATCCTACCTATATCTTTGTTGGTTGTAAATATTTTTGCTTTCATTGCATTCCAGAATTTTGAACCACAAAGTCAAAATTTTAAATTGCTGAATGACATTATAACATATTTAAATTTTGGAATATTTTTTATTGTTTTCCTACTTCAAAATATCTTTTATCTTATATTCTCTTGGATTGAATTCTTTAATCACAGGCAAGAGTATCAGATACACAAAGAAAGTACTATTCGCACTTTAAATTGGATAAAATACTTTATCTGGGGTTATTGCATCATTTTAGTATTGATGTACATTTTTAAATTGCAGTTTTTGGCCGAATACAAGATAGTTTTTAGGATTTTATTGGTAGCTTATATTTTTACTTTAGTATATTTTGGATTAAGGGATTATGATGAATTACAAAGTGAAAATGACATGAATGAAAGCAATAAATTTGAGTTAGATGATGCGGTAATTCAAAAGATTCAAAAGGCATTTCAAACTGAAGTTATTGAAAATAAAATTTATCTGAATAAAGATATTTCTTTGCAATTACTTGCACAAACTTTGAATACAAATACAAAATACCTGTCTAAATTTATTAATAGGGAATATAATATGTCTTTTATCCATTTGATAAATTCTTTGAGGGTAGAGGAGGCTAAAACTATTTTGATGGATCCAACAAATAAAAAATATACTATTGAGTCCATCGGAGCAATGAGTGGATTTAATTCAAAATCCTCCTTTAATGCCACCTTTAAAAAAATTGTTTCGATGACTCCTTCCGAATATAGAGAATCCTGAACTCTTCATTCTAAAGCCCTACCTTCTGATAGGCTTGAAATTTTATAAGATTTTAACGTACCAAATCAAGGAAATTTGTCTGATTTCTTTGAATTCGAACACTTCTAATAAGAGCTATTCTTTTTAAAAAGAGCTGATTATCTAATTTTGAAGATGTTTTATACCCCAAAGGACTAGTTGAAATTCATACTCGTTTTTATTATTTTTTAAAAATTTAACCAAATCTAATGAATCACCTTAGACCTAAAACATTTGTTATTTCGAGCACAATATTGTGCTACTTTGTGTTGGTTTTTCAATACAAAACTACATATTGTCAAATATCCATAGCCCCTATTGAATGTTATCCTAACTATCAGACACCTTCGGAGATGGATGAGGCAGCTTCCTTAAGTAATGGGGCTTCGCCTTTTGCCACTTGGAAAGGAGCATATGATTTTGCAATTACTCATGGAGAAACAGAAATCAATTTTGCACCAGGCACATATTACCCAGGGGGAACCAGTGGTAATAGTGACAGGTGGGGAGACGCAGATGGTGGATTTGAATTATTTGCTGGAATGATAATAAATGGAAACGGTGCCATTATTGACAATTCTGCAAATAATAATTCAATTGCATTCGCTAATTTAAGTGGAGATGCTCAAATAAATGATTTAACATTCATACAATTCACAGGAAATTCTGCGGGTGCCGTGAGAGTAAATGCAGGCGCAGCGGGTTGGTTAGTATCAAACTGCGATTTTGATGGTTGTGATTGGGCAGGGGATGGATTGTCGGTTTTAGGAGGTACAGGTACTATTTCAGGATGCAACTTTTATGGACATTTGCGCACAACTGGTAGTGCTTTGACCATTTCAACTGGCAATGTAACGATCCAAAATACTGTATTTAGTTGTAATTCACGTATAGTAGCAGGAGGTGCCGTGCGAATTCTCGGTGGAACAAGTATTTTTACAGGTTGTACTTTTGATGGCAATCTGACAAATTCTAGTAGTGGAGGAGCCTTGTCAATTGAAGCAGCAAACGTGTCCATGGAATCGACTGTCTTTTCTTGTAATTCTGCTAATGTTAATACTCAGGATGATGGTGGTGCAATTGACTTAAAAAATAGTGGAATTTTATCTTTAGAAAATTGTCATTTTGTAGGCAATGTTGCAAAGGATCGTGGTGGTGCAATCCATGCTTCCGGTGCATCTCTTTATATTAATAGTACTACTTTTGAAGACAACAGTACAAATACAGGTTCCACATCAAAAGGCGGTGCTATTTTTATGAATGATGTGATTAGTACGATAGATGGTTCATTGTTCTCTGGTAATGTTGTGACAGGTGAAGGTGGAGCTATATATGTTGCTGCAGGTAGTGGTGGTACTTACGATATTTCGAATAGTACTTTTACAAACAATACTGCTAGTGGCGATTGTTCCGGTATAGATGTTTTTACAGAAAGACATATCACTGGGTCTAACAATAATTTGGAATTTTTGGCTGATGGATGGCACGCAACAAATCCAGTTAATTCAGGTTCACTACAGTTTTCTGACTTATTGGTGGTAGGCCAAACTTTAAATGCAGGCGGTACCTACACTTATGACTCTGAACCACTCGCATATACTGGATTTCCTTTATATTGGACATGTTCTATGTACACCACAGGATTAAATTCCACTGCGAGATTAGCCTATGTTTTAGGAGGTTCAAGTGCAGACTTAAATACAGGCACAGGTTATGCCCTGATATTCCGTAGATATACATCTACTAATTGTGATTTAGAATTTGTATCCTATAGTGGCGGTATAAATGGGACACTTAACCTTTTAGCCACACTTGTTAATACTTCCGCTAACAGTGGTTCTTTTGCAGTAAAATCTGTTTATGAAGCAGGAAGTTGGAAATTTTATGTCACAAGTTCAGGAACATCATCAGAGGCTTATGTTGATCCAAGAGGATTTAATTATTGTAATCCAATCACTGTAGCAGAATCATTTTCTGGTAGCTATGCTGGGTACTTTTGGTCACATACTAGTACATCATCAAGTACCTATGCAATCGTTGGCAATAGTTATTTTAGAGATGGAGATGAAACCACAGGTTCAGGAGGGTCTGGAGCTTCAGTTACTGGTTCATGTGGGAATTGCATCATTAGTGGAACATCAAATCCCGATTGTACAAATGAAGGTTCAATTGCGGGCTTAGTATTCGATGACACAAGCACACCTGATGGAAGTAGCGAGAGCAATGTTCCTATTTCCGGCGTGACAGTTTTCTTATACAATGGGGCAGGAAATCTTTTGGCAACTACAACTACAAATGCAGATGGCACTTATTTCTTTGGTGGACTCAGCGATGGTACTTATTATGTGCAATTTTCATTACCAAGTTCTTACTTAGGTGCTACATATCAAGATATGGGATCAACCGAGACAGATAGTGATATTGATTTAGTTAATTTCACTAGTCCAATCATAACAATTAATACTTCAGCATCATCCGATAATAATTCTGACTCAGTAAATGGAACTGATGAATATACAGGATATGCTCATTATACAAATATTGATGCAGGATTCACAAATGCAATCTTGCCAGTAGAATGGGCAAAATTTGAAGTTAACTCTAAGGAGTGTCACAATATTCTTTCTTGGAGTACTTATTCTGAATCTAACGCTGATTTTTTTGAAATTCAAAGGAGTGATAACGGAATTGAGTTTAATGCTATTGGCAAAATAAAAGCAAACGGCAATTCATCAGTATTACAATCTTATCTATTCGAAGATACTGAATTGTTGAATGTTATAGCTTTATATAGAATTCGGCAAGTGGACTTGGATGGAAAATACACTTTTTCGGAAATAGCCAAAGCGCCAAAGTGCGATTGCCTTAAAAGGACGGCTAATGTGTTCCCTAATCCAATCAAAGGCAATGTATTACACATCCTATTAAGTAGACATCTTCCTAATGGTCAATACACTTTTCTTGTGAAAGACATATTGGGTAACAATGTTTTTTTAGAGAATAGAACGTATTCTTCAATTGTAAATGAAATTGAAATCCACACAGATGACCTACAAAGTGGGATATACTTTATCCATATACTATCTGATGGTCATACACCTGTTATGGAAAATCTTAAATTTACTAAAGTGGACTTTTAATGTATTATAACCTAATCAAATTAATCCAACAATTAATAACATCCAAAACAGCCAATAATGTATCCTCCTAAACATCAGCCGCATTTATTAAAAGTATTTATGTTTGTTATATTGAGTGTTTTTTATAATAAAGTGAATGCATGTGACGAAAGCTCTGCTGATTTAGTCAGTACGGTAGATTTAGGTGGAGGTCAGACACAATATACTTTTGATATATGTATAGAAATGCTAGGACTAGAAGGGATACCAGATTGGTTTAGTGTGGATTTTGATGGGGCAGGTGTGAATGTAGTTTCTTTTACTCCTCCAACTGTGACTACAAGTAGCGGAGATATATTTACGGGTGCGATTATTTCGGCAAATGATGAAGTTAGATGGACATTTCCAGGTGTATTCCCAGCTCATAATAGCAATACTATGTGTTTTACCAGTGTGATTGTTATCACTGGTACACCCACAGCCATAACGGTAAATACACATGATGATTATCCAGACGCTGATTGCCATATTGTAATTTCATTGCCACCTCCTTCCTTGCAATGCGGATGCAGGAACCATCTCCATCACTGGGTCAGGTGTGACGAATGTAAGCGGAAATGAATATGATATCGATTTTGGAAGTACTGCTACTATAGGCACATCAGGTTTTGTACTACCACCATCTGCTACTCCTTCTACTGCAGGTATGGTATTAGGAATTTTTAGTTGTCCGCCAACAACTTGCTTAATTGCGCCTTGGGACTTGCAATCTGACCCTTGTTACCTTGGGATTCAAGTTGGAAATAGTATCAATACTGTTAATAATGGGATGGGGGTTTCGGGGTCTTATTCCACAGTATATGCGGTGTACTTTACTTTTGATGCAGCTACTGGTGCTAGTACTGGACCTGACTTGAATAGTGATGGTTGCCTTGACCATAGCGAAATTTATCAATTCAATTACCTGCCACCACCTTCTCCTTGTGATTGTGCCAGTGGAAATTCTTGTGGCGGGATGCATTATGATTGCATTGGAGATGCTCAAAGTGATTATCCATTTGGCGGAGGAACAACATTTTTTAATCCACCATTGCCTGCCACAAATGGTGCATCTTATCAGTTTTGTTATGAATACACCACAGCTTCCGATGAAACTTCCATTGGTTTTGTGAACTTAGTTGGCACGAATGGTAATAATTGCCTGACTAAAACCTATGAGGTATATCCAGCTAATAACTGCAGTAGTCCACTCACACCCACTGGTGCTTCAAATTTTGGAAGCAATGGATTTGAATATGATGTTTCACCGAATACTGCTTATGTTTTTTGTGTTACTATCATGATAACAAATAACAATTGTACAGATGTCATTGACAATACCGTTTGGTTATACAATAACAGCCCTTCGCAAGGCTGTGGTACCTGCTCAAGCCCATGTACTGACTCTGGTATGGGACAAGTCAGTACTTATGCAGACAGGACTTATCAGTCATGTTGGTCGCCAGATTGTACCATTTCTGGTCCAACATCTTTTACTAACTGTTTTGAAGCGACTGCAGACGGCACAGGATTTTTAGGATTCGCTAATACATTTAGTGCATTTAGTTCGAGTTGTATTTCAATTGCTTGGGAACTAACGCAAGGATGTAGTGCCCCCATCCCAAATCCAGTACCAAATGCTCATAATGTGGGTTCAGGATTTAACCCTGAATATTCTGGGCTAACACCAAATGAAACATATGTTCTCTGTGTTACCTATACAATAGCATCCGGAAGCATATGTAATTTTGACCAAGGAGATATAATATGTATAGATGCCTATGGGACAGATTGTAATGTTCTGCCCATAGCCACACCGACCCAGCCCACATGTGGACAAAATAATGGTAGTATCATAGTCCTGGCCCAAGTGGATATACCTATTCTTGGACAGGACACTGACAAAATCCGATGAATGTATCACCGAATATTTACACGGTTACGGTGACAGAGACAGCAACGGGGTGTACAGGCACTGCCACAGTAACCTTAAACCCATCAAGTCCTTTGACAGTGGTGGCCACACCCACATGTGGACAAAATAATGGTAGTATCAGCGTCAGTCCTGGCCCAAGTGGGATATACTTATTCTTGGACAGGCGGTTTGACTGACAAAATCCGATGAATGTATCACTGAATATTTACACGGTTACAGTGACAGAGACAGCAACAGGGTGTACAGGCACTCCAGTAACCTTAAACCTATCAAGTAATTTGACAGTGGTGGCCACACTGACCCAGCCCACATGTGACAAAATAATGGTAGTATCAGCGTCAGTCCTGGCCCAAGTGGATATACTTATTCTTGGACAGGCGGTTTGACTGGACAAAAATCCGATGAATGTATCACCGAATACTTACACGGTTACAGTGACAGAGACAGGAACAGGGTGTACAGGCACTGCCACAGTAACCTTAAACCCATCAAGTCCTTTGACAGTGGTGGCCACACCGACCCAACCCACATGTGGACAAAATAATGGCAGTATCAGCGTCAGTCCTGGCCCAAGTGGATATACCTATTCTTGACAGGCGGTTTGACTGGACAAAATCACGAATATTTACACGGTTACAGTGACAGAGACAGGAACAGGGTGTACAGGCACTGCCACAGTAATACTTACACGGTTACCAAAATAGTGACATGAGTACAGGAACAGGGGACGGTACAGGAATTTTTCTTTGCAGTTAATTTCTAATGCTGATTCTGGGTTAAACCCATCAAGTCCTTTGACAGTGGTGGCCACACTGACCCAACCCACATGTGGACAAAATAATGGCAGTATCAGCGTCAGTCCTGGCCCAAGTGGATATACCTATTCTTGGACAGGCGGTTTGACTGGACAAAATCCGATGAATGTATCACCGAATACTTACACGGTTACAGTGACAGAGACAGGAACAGGGTGTACAGGCACTGCCACAGTAACCTTAAACCCATCAAGTCCTTTGACAGTGGTGGCCACACCGACCCAACCCACATGTGGACAAAATAATGGCAGTTCAGTCAGTCCTGGCCCAAGTGGATATACCTATTCTTGGACAGGCGGTTTGACTGGACAAAATCCGATGAATGTATCACCGAATACTTACACGGTTACGGTGACAGAGACAGCAACAGGGTGTACAGGCACTGCCACAGTAACCTTAAACCCATCAAGTAATTTGACAGTGGTGGCCACACCGACCCAACCCACATGTGGACAAAATAATGGCAGTATCAACGTCAGTCCTGGTCCAAGTGGATATACCTATTCTTGGACAGGCGGTTTGACTGGACAAAATCCGATGAATGTATCACCGAATACTTACACGGTTACGGTGACAGAGACAGCAACAGGGTGTACAGGCACTGCCACAGTAACCTTAAACCCATCAAGTAATTTGACAGTGGTGGCCACACCGACCCAACCCACATGTGGACAAAATAATGGCAGTATCAGCGTCAGTCCTGGCCCAAGTGGATATACCTATTCTTGGACAGGCGGTTTGACTGGACAAAATCCGATGAATGTATCACCGAATACTTACACGGTTACAGTGACAGAGACAGGAACAGGGTGTACAGGCACTGCCACAGTAACCTTAAACCCATCAAGTCCTTTGACAGTAGTGGCCACACCGACCCAACCCACATGTGGACAAAATAATGGCAGTATCAGGTCAGTCCTGGCCCAAGTGGATATACCTATTCTTGGACAGGCGGTTTGACTGGACAAAATCCGATGAATGTATCACCGAATACTTACACGGTTACGGTGACAGAGACAGCAACAGGGTGTACAGGCACTGCCACAGTAACCTTAAACCCATCAAGTAATTTGACAGTGGTGGCCACACCGACCCAACCCACATGTGGACAAAATAATGGCAGTATCAACGTCAGTCCTGGCCCAAGTGGATATACCTATTCTTGGACAGGCGGTTTGACTGGACAAAATCCGATGAATGTATCACCGAATACTTACACGGTTACGGTGACAGAGACAGCAACAGGGTGTACAGGCACTGCCACAGTAACCTTAAACCCATCAAGTACCTGACAGTGGTGGCCACACCGACCCAACCCACATGTGGACAAAATAATGGCAGTATCAGCGTCAGTCCTGGCCCAAGTGGATATACCTATTCTTGGACAGGCGGTTTGACTGGACAAAATCCGATGAATGTATCACCGAATACTTACACGGTTACAGTGACAGAGACAGGAACAGGGTGTACAGGCACTGCCACAGTAACCTTAAACCCATCAAGTCCTTTGACAGTGGTGGCCACACCGACCCAACCCACATGTGGACAAAATAATGGCAGTATCAGCGTCAGTCCTGGCCCAAGTGGATATACCTATTCTTGGACAGGCGGTTTGACTGGACAAAATCCGATGAATGTATCACCGAATACTTACACGGTTACGGTGACAGAGACAGCAACAGGGTGTACAGGCACTGCCACAGTAACCTTAAACCTATCAAGTAATTTGACAGTGGTGGCCACACCGACCCAGCCCACATGTGGACAAAATAATGGTAGTATCAGCGTCAGTCCTGGCCCAAGTGGATATACCTATTCTTGGACAGGAGGTTTGACTGGACAAAATCCGATGAATGTATCACCGAATACTTACACGGTTACGGTGACAGAGACAGCAACAGGGTGTACAGGCACTGCCACAGTAACCTTAAACCTATCAAGTAATTTGACAGTGGTGGCCACACTCCCAGCCCACATGTGGACAAAATAATGGTAGTATCAGCGTCAGTCCTGGCCCAAGTGGATATACCTATTCTTGGACAGGAGGTTTGACTGGACAAAATCCGATGAATGTATCACCGAATACTTACACGGTTACGGTGACAGAGACAGCAACGGGGTGTACAGGCACTGCCACAGTAACCTTAAACCCCATCAAGTCCTTTGACAGTGGTGGCCACACTGACCCAACCCACATGTGGACAAAATAATGGTAGTATCAGCGTCAGTCCTGGCCCAAGTGGATATACTTATTCTTGGACAGGCGGTTTGACTGGACAAAATCCGATGAATGTATCACCGAATACTTACACGGTTACAGTGACAGAGACAGCAACAGGGTGTACAGGCACTGCCACAGTAACCTTAAACCCATCAAGTGGACTTAGCTCAAGCACATCTAAAACAGATGCGAATTGTGGACAGAGTAATGGCAGCATGACGGTAGAGTGGAGCGGAGGCACAGGCCCATACCAAATCACAGGAGATTTGAATCAATCCAATGCTACAAGTCCTCACACCTTTACAAACTTGTCGTCAGGTAGTTATGTGGTCACTATCACAGATAGCAATGGGTGTACTACTACAGCAAATGCAGCTATAGGTAATGGCACAGGTCCAGTAGTATCGACAAGTGCGCAGTCTGCCACTTGTGGGTCGAGCAATGGGTCAGTCACAATCACATGGACAAGCGGAGTTGCCCCATTTGACATTTTAGGAGATTTGGTGCAAAGTAATGCTACCAGCCCTATGATATTCACTAATTTGGCATCAGGTACATACAATATTACATTGACAGATGCGAATGGATGTACATCTATAGCTTCTCCGTCGGTTGGTAATACTACTGGTCCGCAAGTTTCAACGACAGCAATAGATGCTACCTGCGGACAAAGCAATGGAAGTGTGACAGTAATATGGTCTGGTGGGACAGCTCCTTTCACAATATCAGGAGACCTTACGCAATCAAATGCATCAAGCCCCACATTATTTCCGAACCTTGCTCAGGGATCGTATAATCTAGTTGTTACAGATATAAATGGCTGCTCAATGAGTACCATGGTATCTGTATCTAATATAGCAGGGCCAAATGTTATGGTAACTCAAGGCAACGCCTCCTGTGGACTCAATAATGGTGAAATTGAGGTAAGTTGGATCGGAGGAACAGGCCCATTCACCATAGTGGGAGACATCAATAGAAGTAACGCAGTAAGTCCTGCAGTATTTACTATCTTGGCGGCGGGTACCTACACCTTTAATTTAATAGATGACAATAATTGTACATCGCCTCACACAGTAGTGATAACCAATACCACTTCTCCCACAGCCACAGCCACACATACAGATGCGAATTGTGGACAGAGTAATGGCAGCATGACGGTAGAGTGGAGCGGAGGCACAGGCCCATACCAAATCACAGGAGATTTGAATCAATCCAATGCTACAAGTCCTCACACCTTTACAAACTTGTCGTCAGGTAGTTATGTGGTCACAATCACTGATAGCAATGGATGCGCTACTACAGCAAGTGCAGTTATAGGTAATGGCACAGGTCCAGTCGTATCGGCAAGTGCGCAATCTGTCACTTGTGGGTCGAGCAATGGGTCAGTCACAATCACTTGGACAAGCGGAGTTGCCCCATTTGACATTTCAGGAGATTTGGTGCAAAGTAATGCCACCAGCCCTACGATATTCACTAATTTGGCATCAGGTACGTATAAAATCACTTTGACAGATGCCAATGGATGTACATCTATAGCTTCACCAAATGTAAATGATCCGGGAGGAATTTTGGGTAGTATTTCAAAATCAGATGTAACGTGTGAAATGGACAATGGTAGTGTTGTAATTTCATGGTCGGGAGGGGTAGGCCCATTTCAATTAAATGGTTCAATAACCAAAGCAAATGTGTCTTCACCACTTGAAATCTCTGACCTATCAGTGGGGAATTACACTTTTGAGATAATTGATTCTAATGGGTGTAGTTCTATTTTTAATTCAATAATCAACAGCATTCCAAGCGTTGATATACAATGCGATGCTTTACCTGAGAGTGCTCAGAATGCTAATGATGGAATTATTTCTTTGAGCATTTTAGGTGGTGAAAAACCCTATACAGCATCTTGGACAGGAATTTCTTCTGGTACTTTCAGTGGAATAACATCAAATACTTTTATAATTAATGACTTGGCTCAAGGTGTTTATTCGATTACAATAACTGATTCAAATGGCTGTGAAGTGGAGTGTGAATCAACCGTCTCTTCACCTGATTGTATGATGACAGCTGACGTAAAAGGAGAAGTGACAAAGTGTTTTGGTAGCTATGATGGTGTAATTACACTACAAATTACCAATCCTGTGGGAAAAGTGAAAATTGAATGGAGCAATCCATTATGGAATGAATTGACCCAAATACTAGACGCACCCGCGGGCTCATACAAAGTGACAATCACTGATGAAGCTAACTGTGTAGTTACTGACAATGTCATTATTGGGCAACCCAACCAACTTACTATTAACTGCAATGGTGATTTTGTGTCGGAGCATGGAGGAACGGATGGAATCGCCATTGTTGGCATTCAAGGAGGAACATCGAATTATTCAATTCAATGGTCAGGTTCCCAATCTGGAGTATTAACCAATGTGCCGATTGGAAATAATTCAATTAATGATTTGCCTGTAGGTAATTATAATATTACAGTGGTAGATAATAATGGTTGTACTGCTGAATGCCAATTTGATATTGCCGATGTACCTTGTAACTTAGCATTATCAGCCATAATAAGTCAGCCAAGTTGTTATGATATTTGCGACGGTGGTGTTTCATTACTTGTATCTGGTACCTCATCAAATTATGATATCAATTGGTCCGATTTGAGCTTGAATAAAGATACAGAAGTCAATGATTTATGCGCTGGAAGTTATAGCGTGACAATAACCGATATAAATGGTTGTTCAAGCAGTATTAGCCAAATTAGCTTAATTAATCCTCCAAAAATGGAAGTTGAAATTATTGCAACTAGCGAAGTTCCATTTGTAAATGAAATAGTTGGCTTGTCTTTTGAGACAACAATTCCAATAAATCTGATAGATAGCTTAGTATGGATGAACGACGATCTTTCTTGTAAAAATTGTATTAATCCTTTCATTACAGTAAGAGAGGATGAGGATATTAGTGTGATTTTAATAGATAAAAACGGATGTACGGCAATTGATGATATAGCACTGAGAGTTAGGCGTTTGAATATTGTCGATTTTCCTAATATAATCGCTACAAATAGTAGTACTAGAAATGATAAATTTTTTCCAATTGGCAGAAAAGATAATATCAAGAATGTGAATTCATTAAGCATATATGATCGTTGGGGAAATTTAGTCTTTTACAAAGAAAATGTTGAGCTGAACGATCCAGATCAAGGATGGGATGGTACCTTCAGGGGACAATTAGTAGAGCAGGGAGTTTACATTTTTGTTGCACTTGTAGATTTTATGGATGACACATCAGAAGTTATAAAGGGTGACGTGACCGTGATAAGATAAGAATATAGTCAAAGTTTGGTAGTCTGGCAAAACCTATACTACCAAACTTATTCTGTGAACACCAGGAAGATATACTTTTGAGAGAAGATATTTTATATGGTCGTAATGAGTAGGATTATCCTTGAAGTCGATATTATTTAAATCAATGATGAGAATAGGAAATGACAAAATATTTCTAAAATATTCAAAATAAGCGTTTTGGATGTTTTCCAGATATTCATCTGTAATGTACACTTCATATTCTCTGTTTCTCTTTTTAATGTTTTGTTGGAGTATAGGCACATCTCTATGGAAATACACCATCAAATCTGGTTGAGGAAATGATTGATTGAGTACATAAAACATTTTTTGAAACAGCCTAAATTCGTCTTGGGGTAGGTTTTTATGTGCGAACAATAGTGTTTTTATAAATGTATAGTCGGCAACAGTAAAATCTACAAACATATCTTTGTTGATCAATGATCTCTGTAATTGTTTATGGCGTTCAGTCATGAAAAATAGCTCCACAGTGAATGCATATCTTTCTGGATCCTGATAAAATAGTGGTAAAAAAGGATTGTCCGCAAATTCTTCCAGAATTAAGTTACAACTATATTCATCCTTCAGCATATGGCAAAATGTGGTTTTACCGGCTCCGATATTTCCTTCTATGCAAATATAATTGTATGGAATAGTGTGTTTGATTGTGCTCAAGGTTGTTGGCACAAAAGTATATTATTTTATTCTAATATGTGACCAAAAATGGTAATTAATATTGCTATATATAGAATTTACACGGGGTAAGATACATAGTTTCTCGGTGTTTCCCACAATTTAACATGTAGATCATACTTGAGATCTATTTTGGCTCTCAAGATATTATAAATAACTACTGCTATATTTTCTGCACTAGGAAGCAAAGTCTTAAATTCTTCTACATCCAAATTTAAATTTTTATGATCCAGTTTTTTTTCAATATGTTCTTCAATAAGATCAGCAAGCATTTTCATATCATATACATAACCTGTATCTTCACTGATTTCTCCTGTGAGTCGTATTTCCAAATCATAATTATGTCCATGAAAATTGGCATTATTGCATACACCAAAAATTTCACGGTTATACTGATCTGACCACTTAGGGTTATGAAGCCTATGCGCTGCATTAAAGTGTGCTAACCGATAAATAGAAGCTCTCATTTCACCTGAATTTAATCTATGGAACAATTTTTTAAAGCTTAAGTTCTTTCGTATTGTATGCATGCAAGTTTTTGATAGAATTTGTACTGTGTATCTCATTTAAACTTGCCAAAGTAATTATCCAGTATTTTGTAATAAGAAAGTAATACAAATTGGATGTTTAATTAATCATAGGTAAAGAAGTCATCTTTAAATGTAATTCAAAGGCGACAATGATGATACTCGATACCAATCGAAAGTTTGTTGGAATGGTTATTCTGCTATTTTATTTAAATAATTGAAGATTGACTTAGAAAAAGTCGTTAAGTAAAAAGTAATAGAAAGTCCAATTAACAGGGCAATATAAGGAATTGACACTGCTTTTATCATCAATATATGTATCAACATTACTATTATTTGAATGAAGGTCAATATAGATACAATTTTTCCAATGTGTTTCCAACGCCAAACCAGGCCAAATACAAGCAAAATGCCAAACTTTCCAAAAATTTCAAACTTTCCACCTTGTTGTACATACAATTCATTCATGAAATGACTTATGACCACCATTATAAAAATAATTGTAGCTACCACCCAAGTTCCTACTTTGGCTGTTTGAAGATGCAATGCATTCATATTTTACTGATTGACTTATGTATTACTTAACAATCCTTAAATTAATCTGTGTCGTAAAATTAAATGAATCATCAAGAAATACCAAATAATTTAAAGAAATTTTACAAGTTGAAAAAAGAACATAAAGCATGAAAAGTCAATTAAATTAATGAATTTTATTGAGAAAGATTAATGCAGTAAAATATCTTTTATGCCTTTATCTCAATATATTCATAAATAAATATGCTATTCAGTCATTTAGAAGCCATTTTTAGTCTATTTGAATTTTAGATTTAAATTATTTGTTTAACTTTGGCGATTATTTAACAATCACAAATAAATTTTATGAAGCAATTTTTACTTTTACTTATTTTGATTTCATTGGCACCATTTGCAAATGCGCAAATCAAAAACGGTGAATTTTTGGAGGAAAATCTCGTTTTCACAGATCTTGATGGAAATCAACATGATGTATATGAAATTTTAGATTCGGGAAAAAGTGTAATATTGGATGTTTTCGCAACCTGGTGTGGTCCATGCTGGAGTTTTCATAGAACAGAAACACTAAAAGCTATTTACGAATTTTATGGCCCTGCAGGCTCAGATCAAGTCCGTGTATTTGCTATCGAGGGAGACGATAGTACGTCATTGGAAGATATGTTTCAAGAGTCCGATAGATCTTATGGTAATTGGGTTGATGGTGTTCCATATCCATTTGCAAACACATCTGATTTGAATGACATCTTAAAGATAGCATTTTATCCAACTCTTTATGTTATTCGACCTGATAGACGAGTGTTAGAGATGGGTGATTATAGGTATAATCCAGAAATTTGGAGTAAAGCAATAGATCCAGCTGCTGAAAAAGACATTTATATCACTTCGGCTCCCATTGAGAAGAGTTTCTGTACTGTTTCGGTATTTTCAACAAAACATGATTTTATCAACTTAGGAACAACTGAAATTAATGAAGTGGATGCCGAACTAACATTTGGAACAGAAACAGTTGGAGCAATTTTACAAGATGCAATTGGCATTTTTCAAACTGGAAAATTGCCTTTTTCAAATAGACAAATCAAAGAATCAATGGATGTAACTTTGAAAATTAATTCTATTGATGGCGTAGCAGATGTACCTGAAGATGAGTGGGTTGCTAGATATGTTAGTCCTTTGATAAACAATGAAAAATTTGTTGTTAAATTCACAACAGATTTTTATCCTGGTGAGACGACCTTTAAAGTCTCCGGCAGTGGAAAAACTCTATTAAATGAAACTTTCCAAGCAGGCCCAGGAACTGATGGCGGTGGAGGAGATGATGCCAACAAAGAATTTGTTTATGAATTGGAGATACCTGAGGGTAGTATAAATTGCCTCACATTTAACATTGCTGATGGATTTGGGGATGGTTTGACAGGTTTTGATAGTTCAAGGCACCCAGTTCCAGGTATCGTAATTGAAAATTTGAACGGAGACGTTTTAAAGGAAAATTTAGGAGAATGGAATTTTGAAACTACAGTTTCTGCATTTTCAAGAGTAGATTTGACATCTGCAGTTGTAGACTCAGATATCGTTGAAGAGTTCAATATGTATCCTAATCCTGTGGGATCAATTTTGAATTTTAATCTTACTGTAAAAGATAATTCAAATTATTCGGTTTTCGTAACTGATATCACAGGAAAAGTAGTGTCCAATATAGCTCAAAATTCAAATTTTGTTAATGTCGATCATTTAAATCAAGGTTTATACTTCCTAAATGTTAAAACAGATAAAGGTCTGTTTGCTGAGAAATTTTCAAAGCTATAATTTAAGATATTCTAGATACAAAGCAAGGTTGGTAATTTATATCAACCTTGCTTTTTTATTTTAACATGAAACTTTTATTCCCTAAGATTCTACTTACTTATTGAAGATGATCCGCATTCATTCATCCATCCAGATACTTATAAAATTTACCTTCGCAACAATGATTTTGTGTAAATAAATGTAATCCTGGAGACCTTCATAAAAATTACTGTTTCGATGTAATCATTTTCCATTTATATTGAGCATTAATTAAAATCTTAATATTTATGAAGCAAAATTTACTTTTATTTACATTTTTATTTTCCATTATTTATTCCAATAGTCAGGTTTTATACTATCAGGACTTCACCAATGGAAAGGATGATATGATTACTATTGACGTAGACAAGAATATTGCCAACGCACAGGTGACTCTTTTGGATGGATCTTGGGTAGTGACTGATGCCTTAACTTCTGGAAATCCAGCAGCGGTAAATAATTCATATTATGAGCCTGCAGGTAAAGCAGATGATTGGTTGATTACGCCACAAATTATCGGTATAACAGAAAAAACCATTCTAACTTGGGCGGCCTTTGTGGGTAATAGTACGTATCCAAATACCTATAGAGTTATGATTTCACCAAGTGGAGGGGCTAATGTATCTGATTTTACGGATGTTTTGTTGGATGTAGGACCAGAAAATCCTTATATTACAGTAAGAAACGTAAGCCTAAAGGATTATATAGGAAAAAACATCAGGATAGCCTTCCATGATTATTCTGATGATTTGTTAGTTTTATTGGTGGATGATATCGTAGTGTATAATCTTTTGGACATTGATGGTCAAATTGACAATGTATCTAGTGTAAGCTATGCTGTAAAAAACGATGATGTAGACATCGAATTTTCCGTCTCAAATATGGGCTATATTAGAATAACTTCCATGGTGCTTGAAGCAACTGATGGAGTTACGACTGAAGAGATCAATTTAGGTAATTTGGATTTAGCTTTTTCTGAGACTTACAAAGGTATTTACACATACAGAATCGCTAATATCGCTAAAAATGAAGTAAGAATCAAAATTAAGTCTATAAATGGCCAAACAGATCTCAATAATACAAACGATTTGGGTTCGACTAAGGTCTATGGGGTCAATAAAAGAATACATAAAAAGATGTTAGCAGAAGAAGCCACAGGAACTTGGTCTTCTTGGAGTCCTAGAGGAGCAGTATTCAAGGCTCAAATGAAATCAGATTACCCAAATGATTTCATTGGGATTTCGGTTCATCATGATGACCCAATGAAAGTTTCTGCTTATAGCAATGGTATTCGTCAATTGCCTGGATTCAGTAAGTATCCTTCTGCTGTCATAAATAGGGAGAAAATTATTGATCCAGAAGAAATGCTGGATTACTTCACTGAATTGGTAAGTAAACAAGTTGCGCCTGTAGATATATCTGTTGAGCAATCAATTGTTGATAGGAAAATTACCATTAAAGGAGCTGTTGAATTCCATTCAAATATAACAGATGCAGATTTTTCAGTGGTTGTTGTTGTGGTTGAAGATGGAGTGAAAGGTAATAGTGCGGCATTTGATCAGGCTAATTCGTACTCAGGTGGAGGCAATGGACCTATGGGAGGCTATGAAAATCTTCCAAACCCTGTTCCAGCTTCACAGATGGTATACAATGAAGTCGCAAGAGCAATACCATTTGGTTTTAATGGTGCAAACAATATAATTCCCGATTCAATCAAAGTAGGAGATACCTTTTTATTCTCTGTAGATTATACCTCACCAACGGCACAAAAAATTGCAAATTTACATTCAGTGGCCTTTGTTGTAAACAATACATCAGGTCAAGTGGAGAATGCTGCACAAACACCATCCTTCGCTGTAAATGTTGATGATATCTTGGAGCTAGATCAGGTAAGTTTATCACCCAATCCAACCAATAATATTTCATACTTAGATATCAATTTGAACAAAATGTCAGATGTTACAGTGAACATTTCAAATAGCCTTGGACAAATTGTAGCATCTAGAAAATATGGTAAATTCTCTGGCCTGCAATCATTGCCTATCTTGACTGATAATTTTAGTACAGGTATGTATTACGTTCAATTGATGGTAAATGGGAAATCCACTGTTCAAAAGTTGATTGTAGAATAGCAGAATAGTCAAAGATCTTAATAGAAAAGGCTGTTTGTTCAAAAAATGGCCCTTTTTATTAAGGTCTTTACGGAGACGGAACCCCAACCTAGGTTGAAAATTGCTATTAAAATAGGCTTTCTGACTCTATAATCTTCATTACCTAAGGGGAAACCACTAACCAAAAATCCGAAGATTCTACCATTTTGTAATAATGCTTCATTAATATTGGGTTTTGAATTAGTAATTAACTAATTTTGTTTCGATTTTAATAATATATATATGTCAAAAATCTTCTTTCAATTTGTTTTGATTGCATTTACAATGCACATGATCAATGCACAACCATTTTTGGATCGCCATGCTACAAATATTACGGATGCATGGTTATCGTGTCAAGCTACCCAAAACCCTGTACGTGAGAGAGGTATTTCACACTGGATTATGTACGATGTTGGAAAAGTTATTTCCTTTGGAAAAAGTACTATCTGGAACTTTAATGTGCCAGAAAGAGTGAATAGTTACGATCTAGAAGCATGGAGTTTAGATACTTTGGTAGGAAGTACAAGAGATGGAATTCGTGAATTTTTTGTTGATGTTTCTTTAGATAAAATCAACTGGACAGAAGTAGGTATGTTTACTTTGCCTGAAGCAAACGCATCTTCCTTTTATGAAGGTTTCGCTGAATTGGATTTTGAAAATAGTCTTGGTAGATATTTGGTATTCACTCCGATCACCAATTATGGGGGAAAATGTTTTGGATTAAGTGAAGTGCGCATTGAAACATCAAAACCAACATCAGTAACGGATGAAGTAACTGCAAAGTCTGAAAAAATTATGGATATCATACCAAATCCCGCTGTCAGTTACTTTGATTTACATTTATACAACCATGTCGAAGGACGCGCTTCTCTTTTGATCTCTGATATGCAGGGGAGAATAATGCATTCAGAATATCTTGATGTAAAGGACAAAGTGTTCACTCACAGAGTAAAACTAGGTGATTTGCATACGGGCATGTACAGTTGTACTGTAATTTCTGGTAATTCAGTAGTTGTAAAAAAGCTTGAAATAATCCATTAATAATAAATATTATGAAAACACCATATATATATGTTATTGTTATACTTTTGTTTATTTCATTTTTTGGAGAGGTAAACGCACAAATAACCTATTTCGGTGCAGGCCAAACTCAAGGTGTGACCGTCACTGCATCTAATTCAATAGATGGCAGTGATCCCACCAAGACCATCGATGGAAGTGGGATGAATGCACAACTATTGGATGCTTCTCGATTTTTAAATCAAGCAACTTTTGGAGCGAATTATGAAGATATTGTTGCTGTAAGTCAAGGTAGTTATGCTGAATGGATTGACGATCAAATACAACAATCACCTTCTCTCATGCTCCCTGAATTACTTTCGATATGGGACGAAATTATTGCGGCTGATCCAGAAGCCTTTGGCCCGACGGCGCTCATCTTTAATTATGCTTGGTGGAATATAAATATGACTAATAAAGATCTTTTAAGACAACGAGTAGCATATGCGTTGAGTCAGATTTTAGTGACATCGATACGCTCAGATCTTGAAGGTTGGGGTGATTCCGTAGCATCATACTATGATATTTTTATTGAAGAAGCTTTTGGAAATTACAAAGATATTCTCACCAAAGTCGCATTGCATCCAGCTATGGGATATTATCTTAGTCATTTGAATAATCCTCGTGAAGATGTAGAAAACAACATTCATCCTGATGAAAATTTTGCACGTGAAATCATGCAGCTCTTCAGTATAGGGCTAGTTGAGTTACATGCAAATGGTACACCGAAATTAGATTCTTTAGGGAAATTCATCCCGACATACTCCAATACTGATATAAAACAATTAGCAAAAATATTTACAGGATTAGCTGGTGGAGCCACATTACCTATGATGTATTGTCCAGATGAACCTGAATTTGACTTAAATATTTATTGTCTGGATAAAACAGTACCCATGAAAATGTTCGGGTGGATGCACGAACCCGGTAATAAAATTTTTTTAGGCCAAACTATCATAGGTAAGCAAAATTACACTGATCAAGAAGCAATGGACGAATTAAAAGAAGCAATTGATATTATTTTCAATCACCCCAATGTAGGTCCTTTTGTTGCATTTAGGCTTATACAAAGGTTTACCACCTCCAATCCTTCTCCTTCATACGTTAAACGTGTAGCAGACGTATTTGCTGACAATGGACATGGTGTGCGTGGAGATATGGCAGCTGTTATAAAAGCTATTTTACTAGATGTAGAAGCAAGATCTGCTGTCATTCATGATGATGCACTTTCGGGTAAACTGAGAGAGCCATTCATAAGGTATACACAAGTAGCAAGAAGTTTACCTACCACTTCAAATAAAAATAGATATTGGAACAATGGATACAATTATCTTTGGGATGTAAAACAACACGTGATGGCATCTCCATCTGTTTTTAATTTTTACCCGCCTGATTATACTGTGAATGCTACCTTCAGAGAAGAAAATAAATATGGTCCAGAATTTAAGATTCATGATACTTCATCTGCGATTTCTTATATCAATAATGTGCATGTTTGGAGTTGGTCATCTGATTCATGGGGAGGGTTGATGTATTCTTGGCATGGTAGTGAGGCAGATTTGGATGGTGTGTGGCTCGATACGGAATTACTTGAAGGGAAAGCTGATGACTCTGAGTACATTATAAATTATTTTGACACTGTCTTTACGCACGGTCAATTGACAGATGAAACTCGCCAAATCATAAGAGAAGCCTTAGCTCCGCTTCATTGGACTTGGGATGAAAGTTGGCGGCGGTATCGGGTTAGAACAGCCTTTTACTTATTACTCATCTCTCCTGATTACAATTGTGTCAAATAAATTTAATAGAAGATAATTAATATAAATCATGGGTAAACATCACCACCACATAGATAGAAGAAAATTTCTTGGACAGGCTAGTTGTGCTGCCATAGGTACTACAACTTTTCTATCATCTATATTGAATCTAAAAGCAATGGGTGCAGCTTCGATACTCAATAGTGCCACTTCAGCTGCAGGAGATTATAAAGCCATAGTTTGTTTGCTCAATAGTGGAGGTGCAGACTCATTTAATATGCTCATCCCAAGGGAAAATGAAGATTATCAAACGTATGCTGCCACCAGATCGAATATGGCAATCCCATCTGAAAGTATCATCCCATTGAGTGGTACAGGAAATGATGGAAAATCTTATGGTGTTCATCCTTCATTTCCACGATTTGCATCCATGTATAATGAGGGTAAATTAGCATTTATTACCAATATAGGTACTTTAGTACAACCCATCACTAGGCAGCAATTTTGGGAAGGAAATACACCTCTTCCTTTAGGATTGTATTCACATTCTGATCAAGTTATGCATTGGCAGACAGGTATGCCTGACAAAAGAGAGTCAATAGGATGGGGAGGTAGAATTGCTGATTTGTTGACGTCAGCAAATGAAAATAGAACACTTTCTATGAATTTGACGCTTTCAGGCTCCAATATTTTTCAAACGGGTAATTCATCTATCGAATACTCTATCAATCCTATAGAGGGGGCATTGCAAATTTATGATTTTAATGAGAGTTGGGTCGTCCCTAAAATGCGAAGACAAGCAATTGAAAGAATGTTACAGCAGTCGTATTCAAATATTTTCAAAGATCAGTATGTATCCACAATCAAACAATCTATTGAAGGTGCAGATTACCTGAATGCAGCCTTGGCACTTCCTAATAACTTTGATGAAATTTTTACACCATTTGCAGAAATTGATAGTGAAGGTAATGTATTGAGTACTGATGAGTATGGTAGAGACAACTTGTCCAATAGTTTTAAAACGGTAGCGCGCATTATAGCAGGACATGAAACCACCAAATTAAGCCGTCAGATCTTTTTTATCGATTTTAATGGGTGGGATCACCATGATAATCTTTTAGAAAATCAAACTGCTATGTTTACAGGATTAGATACCTTAGTTTATGATTTTCAGAGAGCCATGGAATCCATTGGCATGTCAGATCAGGTCACGGTATTTTCAATGTCTGAATTCAGCCGAACTTTGACATCAAATGGTAATGGTACAGATCACGCTTGGGGTGGCAATGTGTTTGTATCTGGGGGCGCCGTCCAAGGGGGTAAAATGTATGGCCAATTTCCAGATTTAAGACTAGGATTAGTTAATGATTTAGAAATAGGTGGGGGTGTATTGATTCCTACTACTTCAGTAGATACATATTTTGCTGAATTGGCCCTTTGGTTTGGGGTTCCAAAGTCTGAATTGTCAAGTCTTTTCCCAAAGCTTGGTAATTTTTATGACCAATCAAGTACTAGCAACCCAATAGGATTCTTGAAGTCTTAATTAACCAATATGTTGGTCTATTAATATCACATTTCCGTCTGGGTCTGTGAATACAATACTCGCTGGTCCAGTAGTGGAAGCATCGATAGGATTATCGATTTGGATGCCTTGATCCATAAGTGACTGCTGAATGTTTCTGATATCATCATATCCTTCTACTATTTGTGCATTCTGATTCCATCCAGGATTGAATGTGAGTAAATTACCTGAGAACATTCCTTCAAATACGCCAATTAGGTTATCACCATTTTTTAAAATGTAGTAATGCATCTCTGCACTCCCTGCAAATACTTTAAATCCCAATTTTTCATAGAATTGTCTTGACACTTCTATATCTTTTACTCCCAAGCTGATTGAAAATGCGCCTAATTGCATGTTTACAGATTTTAATTTTAATCAAAGATAGTAATATTACTTTATTTTGGTGTTGATGATTTTCTATGTGAAATTCTTTTACACAAAGTATGGATGGCTCTATCTATGACAGAATAATCCAAGATGGTTTTACCAACATATATGCAAATGATGTGAAACCCATTCAAATTATAAGAATTATTTTTCAATATCAGCCTCATGGATTCGCGCATCCTTCTTTTCAATAGGTTCCTATCCACGGCTCTCGAATAGTATTTTTTACTCACAGATACCGCAATTTGAGCGCAATCTACATCCAAATTTTCATTTTCAGGTTTTAAAATAAATATTTTGATAGGATAGACAAAATGTGATTTGCCCTGCTTAAATACAAGCTCGAGAGTTTTGGTCGACTTTAATTTGTTCTCCTTTTTAATATCGTTGAAATTGAGAATTTGGAAATATGCAAAGATATGACTTTAAAGTGAGTCTACCTTAGATGTAATTCTTTGAATTTTGATTATCATTTTGCACCGGATTTGATTGGGTATGAAAATATCAGTTATATTTTATTTTAACGTATATGAATTTAGAATTTTTATAACTTCATTATTATCAAAATATAGTATAATTAAAATTATTAATATATTAAAATCAATACTTTAAACATTAATATTTTATTATATAATTGTAAAAATGTATGTGTAAATTGTATTATTGTTATTATCTTTGACCCACTCTTATGAGTAATTTTTATTAACCGATTGTTTTTTATTCCCAAATCCGATTATATGAGAATAGACATTTACTCGTCTTCTTTATCCTACAAGAGACCATTCAGTTGGTCCAAATTTCTTTCTTCGCACGTTGAGCCAATGTTGTTGAGCTTGCTGATTTTGACAGGTATTTTAGGTTCATTTTACGTATTTGGTTTGAATTTCTTGAAAAGTGATGGAAGTTTATCTCAAACACAACCTCAAGCGTATCATAATTCTATTCAAGCTGGTACCAATTTGTCATCAAATAAATTTGATGATTATGTAAAATTTTCGTCTCCTATTGAAGCAGGAAAACCCTTCGAAATAACTTTCCTCGAAGATAATATGGCTAATAGATACGTATTGGAAATGGGAGATGGCATGCGCATGAGTGTAACAAACAAATCCTTAACCTACACTTATGGCTTGAAAGGGAAATACGTAGTTGAATTGAAAGTGCTGAAAGATGGTTTATTCCATCTCATAGGTACAAAAAAAGTCAAAGTAAAATAATCCTTATCAAAGCACCATTTAATAGGGTGCAACAACTGTAACTGTTAAACTCCAACCAGAGAAAATGCTTGTGGACGATGGTCAAATAATATTTTTGTCTTCGACCATGTGGTTTTAAATAATTCAGAGTTTCGATACTTTTCTAAAGCTTCATGTCTTATCCAAATACTCTTGGTATAGTACACATTATTTTGGCTTTGGTCGCGGTATAATTTGACGTCTAAGCACCCTTCGAATGCTAATATGAATGGTTGGCTTGTGTTAAATATTTCTATAAACTCTTTTACATTCTCCTCCTTAAAACTCATTCTTACTATTCTGACCAACATAATGATGTGATTATGGTATTACTGATATTTAATTGAAAAATCAAGTACAATAATGACTGATTGATTGTAATTGTTTAATTTTGGATTCAAAAAGTATAAGGATGGTGCATTTATTGAAATTTTCCATTGCAATTATTCTGTTTTCCGGACTGCTAAGTTGCAAACAAAGTTCTGTGAAATGTAATGAAGGGTTAGATTTATTGCAGTATGGTATACCTTACATATTGAATTGCCCACTAGATGTAACTACTCAGAAGATTGGACAGGGGAGTTTATATTATGTGGCAATTCGTAATGCTAAAGGCTATGATCTCCAGGTGTTCATGTCACCTGCAACCACAAATAATCTCTCCACTTTACGGCAAAGGAAGAAAACCGAATTGCTATCCAATCCTCAATTTGTAAAGATTATTGAAGAATACAATGAAGGATTTTTGTACGAAAAAAATTTGGATGGACTCTCTTCTTCCTATGATTTTATTTACTTTGTAGTAAAGGGTGATAATGAAATAAATTTTCAATGTGGAAATTCCAAAGCATTTTCGGAACAAGAAGTAAGATCCATGTTGGAATCCGTCAGAAATTAGTTATAAATGGTAGATATATCAGTTGCTTTAGGTCAGATGGACACGGTGTGGCGTTCACCAAAGGAGAATTTGTCCAAACTAGAGACTATATGTGAAAACATAAGCGGCAAAGCGCAGTTGTTGGTGCTTCCTGAAATGTGGAATACAGGATTTTGTACGAATGTTGATTTCATAGATAAAGACTGGTATCAATTTACACTTGATGCTATGAAAGATTTCTCCACTAAGTTTCAAATAGCAATAGTAGGATCAATGCCTGCGTTTGATAATGGGTTTTGGTATAATAGAATGGTGTGCGTGTATGGTGGCAGCTTAGTACATGTATATGATAAAATACATTTGTTTCAGCTAGCTGGCGAAAGTCAGAATTTTACAGCGGGTGAAAGCAATATTGTTTTTACACTTTTTGGTATAAGTGTGCGCATTTTGGTATGTTACGATCTTAGATTTCCATATCTCACATGCAATGCTGAGACACCTGAAATCATCATTTATTGTGCTAATTGGCCTTCTGTAAGGATAGCTCAATGGGCAACATTAATCAGAGCTCGAGCAGTAGAAAATCAAGCTTTTGTGATAGGTGTCAATAGAGTAGGGCAGGATGGCTCTGGATATAATTATAATGGATGTTCACAGGCGGTATCTTTTGCAGGACAAAATTTGGTTACTTTGGACGATAAGGAAGCCACCGTTTTGGTTGATTTAAACATGAGTAGTTTGTTGGAGTACAGGGCAAAGTTTCCATTTTTACTTGATAGGAAGTTTTAAGAGAAAAAGTATAAAACCCATGTCATCTGACCATTGTTACATCTATCGAAGTTTTGGATTTAAAGTTTTTGGATATTATGAGTAATGCCTTGAATCAATTTAATGTTGTTATGGTGAGTTATCTTAATTCTAAACCGTTTTTATATGGTTTACAGCACCATGCACCAGCCCATCAATTTAAAATTGCCCTAGCGCCGCCGTCTCTTTGTGCATCTACATTTCTAGAAAATAAAGCCGATTTGGCTCTGATACCTGTAGGTGCACTAGCTACCATTGGGGATCATAAAATAGTGACAAAGTACTGTATTGGGTGTGACGGTGCAGTTAGAACCGTGTGTCTATTTTCTAATACTCCTTTGGATGAGATTACAGTTGTGTATCTTGATGAAGATTCTCGAACGTCTGTGATTTTTACAAAAATACTATTTGATTCTTATTTTAAAAAGACCGTTAAATATGTTAATGCCATAAAATACCAGAATCTAAAACATGGCGAAGCTGCTTTATTGATAGGGGACAAAGTGTTTTATATAGAACATACATTTGCCTATAAATATGATATTGGCGAGATTTGGAAATTATGGACAGGCCTTCCAATAGCGTTTGCCGTTTGGGTAGCAAAACCTTGGATTGAGCCACAAGTTATCGATACTTTAGATAATGCATTGAAATACGGGCTGTCACACATGGAAGAAGCAATTGCTCCTTATAAAACCGAGCACCTTGATCTGGATTCCTATTTTCGTAACAATATTGACTACGTATTGGATGATAAAAAGCTACAATCATTACAGCTTTTTATGGAAAAACGACAAACGTTGAAGATTTGATTTTTTCATTGGCATAAATTCGAAAATGATGTCGAACTTTATGGAGGGTTGGAAAATGTGCTTAATGCCTATCAGGATGATTTTGACATTGGTAAGAACAGAGATAGTAATTACATTTATGGTCCGGGATTACCTAGAACTATCTTTGTTGGCATGAAAATAAGTACGCAATGACATTTGTCACAAACTTTTACATAGTTTAACTGATTTATGCCTCACCTCAATTTTAATCTTATTGCTTACTACCAATAATGTGTATCTTTTTTCTACTCCTTTGCTAAAAATGAATTTATGGTGCTATTGGATGTTAAAATTAAAATAAAAAATGCGGATATGAAGGCTAATGCGATAGAAATAAATACATAAGGCCATTGGATCACTTCACCGAAGATATTTTGAGAATAGACTAAATAACCTAGCATAGCTCCTAAAATTACAATCGTGATCATGGCTGCTTGAATGGACACAAAAAATACATCCCTAAGATAGGGTTTCTTTATGAATGAAGGGTTGGCACCCACCATTTGCATTGTTTTTATCAATTTTTTATCATTTAGTAGGGTTAGTCTGATGGTATTGAATATAATAGATAATGCCAGCACAATGAACACAATAGCCAAAACGAGTATACCAAATGAAATCCGTTGGATATTAGATTTGATGTCCTCCAAACTTTCATTTTCATGATATATACCTAAGACACCTTTTTCCAAATTTAAATCAGACTTTAATTGCTGTAGTGTGGCATCAGAATAAGAAGCACTTTTGATATTAAATTCAATGATGTTTTTAAAGGGATTTTCTTCTATATCAAGACCTTCAATGTCTTTTGACATGATTTTCAAGGCATTCTCTTTTGAGATAAATTCCACAGAGCTTGGTATAATATTGGGATTATTAGTCAATTTAGATGTAAGATTATCTATGGCGCCTTGTGGCAAATTATCTTCCAACTCTACCAAAATGTTGATATTTTCTTTGACAATATTAGTGATATTATTGGTATGAAAATATAACAATAGAAATAGTGAAATCAGTACCAGCACTATCGTGGTGGAAAGCGTTGTATAAAAGGTCGATGGTTTTTTGATTTTAGCCATTAGATTTTGAAAGAATTGCAAATATACATATAAATTTATTTAATATAATTTTAAACTTGTTTATTGTCAATATATTTACATCTCTATAGGAAAATAAAAATTACATTTTTATAAATTTAAGATAATAATTGGTACCTCCGTCATTGCTAGCACTTAGAATATAAATCCCTTTTGAAAAGTTTGCGACATCAATAGAAAGTGTATTTTCTCTGCTTTCGTATACATTTGAAAGTATTTGTGAGCCATTAGTATGTATAATTTTGATTTTGTAATTTCCATTAGGAATGGAAACATGCAACTGCCCTTCTGTCGGTATGGGATGTGCTGTAAATTCAAATCTTTCTAGTTCATCTATGCCACTTACCTCAGGGTAGCAACCTATGAAATCGATTTCTGCCGCAGATGACCATGGATTTTCATTTACTTCTGATAAGGCAACGAGTTTTACATATCTTGCTGTGATGCCTTCATCAAATTTTATAGCGCTTGGTGCCAAAGTATTTTCAAATTGACCACGCTTTATAGGTTGCCCAAAATCATCCTCTTTTGTGCTTAAATAAAGCTCATATTCTTTTATTCGGCCATTTTCAGATCCATCTTGTCTAGGTGTGTAAGTACATTGATACATAGTGTACTCTTGACCTAGATCAATAGTAAGAAAATGAGGATATTCATCGGCACCCGTAGCCCATCGAGTATGCCAAATGGTATTGATGTCTCCATCAATTGCCATACTTGCATAACCAGGATAATGGATTTCTTGGCTATCAAAATCGGTTACAACCCAACTTTCCTTTGGCACTGTGGTTGGATTATTGCATGTTTCAAGAGAAGGGCAAGGTTTTACAGTAATCATGTTAGGAATGGTTTTTTCAAATGTTTTTCCATTTTTGAAAATACGCATTGTTATGGAATATACTCCAGATTGTCCAAAAACTACTTTGGGGTTGCGCGATGACGTAGATGAGATGTAAGTAGGCTTCGGCTGGATATCCCATTCCCAAGTCGCACCTTCGTGAGCAATTATAGAATGATCTTCCATTTGGACAGTGTCAGTGTTGCAAGATACTATAGCATATTCTGCCCACGGTCTGATGATAGGTTTATACTCTGTATTGTAAAGCTCAGCTTCCCAAACACCCATATTTCCTGCAGCTCTTATTTTGTTTTCTCTATAAAAAGGTATTGCATGGTTGAGTTGCATACCACTTGGATATTGTTGATGGTAGCTTTGCCAGATTTGAGAATTTGGCTCCAATATCAAAACCTCACCTTGGTTGTTATTTCTAGCATTGCAAAATAAGTAAACTATGTCGCTATCTTCGTTTGACGGTTGCACAATGACACTTTTCATATATACATCTAACCCATAGGTAATATTTGTCCAAGTATCTCCTCCATCAGTAGATTTGAAAACTTTTCCTTTATCAGAAGACCATGTACCATTTTGTAGGCAAACATAAATGACATCAGCATTGTATGGAGATATGGCTAAGGACATCTTCCCACTCCAATACGTGCTTGCATTTGGAGCAGAAGTCAATGACGGTTTTATTCTCCAAGAGATACCTCCGTCATTTGACCTATATAAACCTTTACCTCGTACATCGGCATACAAAATGTCAGGTTCTTGATAACCTATTTGCATTGACATCACTCTGTTGTCAAATTGGTATAATAATTCCCATGTCATACCAGCATCCTTGCTCTGCCAAATTGCATTGTTTTCACCCAAATATAAAGTATTACTATAATACGGATGATGCAATAAACTACCTCTACGACCACCGTACTCATCCATGTTGGGAAATTTTGAAAACACAAATCTACCATCATATTTTGATGAAGCTTCTTTAGGAAGTATCCATCCACCTCCAAGATCATTAAAAGCTACATGCCTGCTTTTGCCTTGTATGACCCATCCCGTTGGGGATTCTGCACCGCCCATTCTTATTGCTTTGTTGTTATAAAATTCAGATATCGCTGTATTTCCATTATGGTATCGTCCACCCACTACGATATCTTCATTCCATCCTTGATCAAAGCCCCAAAAATCAGATCCTACAATACCATTAGTTTTAACGAAAAAGTTGGATTGAAAATTAAAAAAATCTGTCGTGACCGTCAGACCACCGTCTGTGGCTACCCACAATTTACCGTCTGTAGAAAATTCTATATCTTGAATGTCCGGATGAATTGGGAAATTACCTTTATAGCCACCAACTGCTGTGAATGAAAGGCCACCATCAGAAGTCTTATACATTGTAGTTGTGGCTACAACAAATGCATTTTCGTCATCCGGTGATATTTCCATGTCGAGGTCATAATATCCTTGTCCATTGTCCATTCCAAGTTGCTGTGTTCCACCCCTAGCAATTTCGGACCACGTCCATGTTTCATTATTTTCAAATACACCCATGAGAATTATTGGTATGTAATCAGATGAGAGTAAAGTCATCATGACAATGTTCGGATTGGCAGGTGTAACTGCCAAAACACCTCCTGAAATCTCTTGGATATTTGCAGGGAAGTTATTTACTTTATTGAAATGGTCACCACCATCCAAAGATATATGAAACTGAAAAACCCCATCCACACTGGTTAAAGCATAAATGATACCTTGATCGTCAGGTTTGTACTCCACATCGAAAGTATTTTCTGATAGAGATTTTGTCCAAGTTATTGATTCGTCATTAGTGATATAAATCCCTTTATCGCTGGCTGCGATTAGTTGTTGCCCATTTTCGTTTATAATAAGTGTATTTGCGTCAAAGTATTCGTTTTGCAGCTTAGATGTCCAAGTTTGACCCATGTCGGTGGTTATGTGGATTTTATTCCCAGCACCTGCATAGGCTATTTCTGGATTCCTAGGATGTACGACCAAACTGCTGATACCGCCACCTGCAAAGTAATTCTGCGTTTTTAGTGACCAGTTGTTGCCACCATCTGTCGAAACATTTATTGTGCCTGTTTCTGTCCCACAATAAAGAATATCAGGATGAGAAGGTGAAATAGACAAATTATAAATATTCACTTGCCATGGACAGGCATCTGGAATGTTATTGCTATCATCCTCCTTGAGCCAATGGGTAACCTTTGGCCCTAGGAATTGCCAAGAACTTTCCTTTCTTTGTTGAAGTGATGTTGAATGTTCTTGACGGCTACCTGAAGTATTATTGTATACTTGAATTTGCTCAACACTTGGCATGATAATATTACCTTGTACATCTGTAATTGAAGCTATTATTCTTGACCAATGTTTAAAATATCTTGTGAATGCATTTTTAACTCCTGGATTTTCTCTTGTATAGCTATTGAAGGCTGTATAAATCTCATTATAATTAATGGGATATTGGTAGAGAAGTTTAGCCCAATCCGGCATATTTGTGTCTGGATTAGGTTTAAATGATTTTTGTACTCCAGGCAAATCATCATATGGCGTAAATCTGGCTTGACCAATCAATACATTGCTAAAAGCAATTAATACAAATATAAGTTTAATACGAAAAACCATAGAAACTGATTTTAATTTTATTGGTTTGAACCGTAAATTTACAAAATTTTGCTGATGCAACAAGATGACCATAAAAGAATACATTTAATTTGTGATAAATGTCACCGTAACACTTAATGCGATTTTATCCACGGAAAATTAATTAATGTTACCTTTGCCAAAATTTTAATAGCATGGCTAGAATACTTATTACAGGTGCAGCAGGATTTATTGGTTCACATTTGTGCGAAAGATATATAGAAGAAGGTTTTGATGTCATAGGAATGGACAATTTGATCACAGGATCATTGGATAATATTGCCCATCTATTCCCACACAAACGATTTTCATTTTACCATCATGATGTTTCTAAATACGTACATGTTCCAGATGAACTGCATTATATTCTACACTTTGCTTCGCCAGCAAGCCCAATAGATTATTTAAAAATGCCAATCCAAACCCTAAAAGTGGGTAGCTTAGGTACACACAATTTACTAGGATTAGCAAGGATTAAAAATGCAAGAATCTTAGTAGCTTCCACATCTGAAGTGTATGGTGATCCATTGGTACATCCACAAACGGAGAGTTATTGGGGAAATGTAAACCCAGTAGGACCGCGTGGTGTGTATGACGAAGCCAAAAGATTTCAAGAAGCGATCACTATGGCCTACCATAATTTTCATGGAGTTGAAACAAGAATTATTAGGATTTTTAATACATATGGCCCTAGGATGCGTAAAGAAGATGGTCGCGTATTACCTGCTTTTTTCTCTCAGGCTATCAGAGGTGAAGGCCTCACAGTCTTTGGAGATGGTTCTCAGACGAGATCGTTTTGTTATGTAGATGACTTAGTTGAAGGTATCTATAGACTGTTGCTCAGTGACTATGCACAGCCCGTCAATGTTGGAAATCCATCAGAAATTACAATTTTACAGTTTGCCGATGAAATCTTAAAATTAGTGCAAAATCCTAAGGCTCATATTATTTACAACCCTTTGCCTATTGATGACCCAAAACAAAGAAAACCCGACATCACTTTGGCAAAATCTTTGCTTGATTGGACCCCAAGGGTAGGCAGAGAAGATGGGCTGGCAAGAACGTACGAATATTTTAAAAAGGTAGTTATTTTGGATTTGTGAGTAAATTTTGGTTTATATTGCTATACTTTTTTTTTATTCAAATAGGTTGTAAATCACAGCAAAAAACCATACCTACGCAATTAAAAACTGAGACTGATGAGAGTGGGATCAAATATCTGAAATTCCTTGCTGATCAAGATACCTTTTATGTTTTGAAGGAAAAATTTGATGAGTTTAAGCAATTTGTGGCGCAAGATACTATAGGTTACCCACAAATAAAAATGTTGAAATCAGCCACGGACAGAACACCAATCCATGCTATTATTCCAAATAATCTCCATTTGGTAACAAATGGAAAGTTGGGATCGCTACAATTCAAGATGTGCATTGACCACCAAGGAAATACTTCAGCCGTCAATTTGATACAAGCTGACATGCCAATAAATTATACAGAGTTGGGCATTTGCATCGAACAACTGTTTGATTTTACATTTGAAAAAGATCTAAATGCCCCAAAATTTGAATGCATTCACAAAATCTACGCATTCCAGAAGAAGTAGGAAAGTATATTAATTGGAGTTCTTGAATCTATTTTGCGTGCTTTAACTTTTCCAATTCTGCAGACATGGCGTCAGGAAAGGCTATTATAGCTTTTTCTTCAAAGGACAAACCCCTTTTTCCTTGAAAATGATGCACATTGATATCATCAGTTTTAGGATCTATTACGATAAAATAGAAATTGTCATTGCAATTTATTTCTTGACATCCACTCATATACAATAGGTCACCATCTCTTTTTAATACTGATGGATTTTTAAAATCAAGTGTAAAATCATTATAACCATCCTTTAATATGGCTTTAATACGCGGAGTTAATCCGAAATTATCAAAGAATCCGAACTCTACAGGATTTTTACCAACATAATTATATAAACTTTCCAAAGTATTTTCCTTTGCGGAAGTGGAGTTTTCAACTTTTACATTATTATTGATGGGTTTGGGAGAATTTTGGTTTTGCTTACATCCAAAAATTAGAAGGATCGCAAAGAATATTACTAATCTGATCATGATATTTTTTTTTTGCAAAATTAAAATTGATTTTATATTTTCCTATACATTTGTACGTAAAATACAGTTTAAAGAAATTTGTTCATGTATTAAATAATAGTATAATTTGCTTAAATGCTCAAGACAATTGTATTTGATTTAGGAGGAGTTTTCATTGATTGGAATCCTACCTATGTCTATCGTGACATATTCAGGACAGATGATGCCGTCGATTATTTTCTCAAAAATATTTGCACATCAGATTGGAATGAGGAGCAAGATGCAGGTAGATCGCTGAAGGAAGGTACGTCATTGCTAGTAAACAGATTTCCAGAGTATACGACTGAAATTTCTGAGTTTTATGGTTCTTGGCGTAAAATGCTTGGCAAAGAAGATAAAGAGATGGTCTATTTCCTAAAATGGTTGAAAGAACATACCACAATTCAAGTCGTTGCATTAACAAATTGGTCAGCGGAGACATTTTCCATTGCCTTAGAGACATTTTCCTTCTTGTCAGATTTTGATGGAATTTTGGTGTCTGGTGAAGAAAAAATTGCAAAACCAAATCCTGAAATCTACCAAATGCTCATCAATAAGTACCATATTGATCCAAAATATGCCATTTTTATTGATGACAACAGGAGAAACATTGATGCAGCCATTCAGGTTGGTTTACCTGCGTATGCGCATCTCAATGCATATGATTCAATAGCATACTTAAAGAAACTGATTTCAGAAAATTGATGGTCGGTAGTAGAAATATCGATGAAACAATTGGATTTTTAGACCAACTACAACTGTTAAAATTTAAAAATATATCAGAAATCTTAACTACATTTTACAATTTATTTTCGTTTAGTTAATATTAACTTAATAATTAGTATTAGTTTTACGCAATTTTTAAATTTTTTTACCAAATTATTTAACAAAACAATTTTCAGTATGAAACAATTTTTATTCACATTGTTGATACTTTTTGGTGGCATAAGCATTATGCATGCACAGAGAGTAGTCAGTGGAAAAATCACCGATACGGCAGGAGAATCGCTGATTGGTGCTAATGTCACCGTGAAGGGTGCAGAAGGAGTTGGAACAATTACAGACATCGATGGAATGTTTTCTTTGAAGGTTCCGGCTGATGCAACAACTCTTATGGTGAGCTACACAGGATACCAAAACCAAGAGGTATCTATTGTAGGTTTGAATGATGTCAATGTGTCATTGGCGGAGGGCGAGTTATTGACAGAGGTGGTTGTAACTGCCTTGGGTGTTAAGAGAAATGCCCGAGAAGTAACCTATGCAAACCAAACCGTCAAGGCTGATGAGTTATTATCCTTACCAAACAAGAATACGTTGGAAGCCTTGCGCGGTAAAACAGCGGGTGTAAAGATTACCACGGGTTCTGGTTCTGTGGGAGCATCAAGTAGGATTGTCTTAAGGGGTGAAAGTTCGCTCACAGGGGATAATAACGCATTGATAGTTGTAGATGGTATTCCTATCGATAACAAAGCGACTGCTTCAAGCAATCCAAGTGCACAAGATGGATATGCGGATTTTGGGAGCAGATTCAATGATATAAACCCAGATGACATCGAAAGTGTTACAGTACTAAAGGGTCCAGCAGCAACTAGTATTTATGGATCAAGAGCTTCAGCTGGAGTAGTTTTGGTAACTACAAAGAAGGGAGCAGATGGAAAAACGAATTTCAAAGTGGGTATAAACTCTTCTTATTCAAGAGAAAAGGCATATGTACTTTTGAAAAGGCAAGATCAATATGGTCAAGGGTATGATAATGCACATTTTGATTCTGGGGAAAACTGGTCTTGGGGACCTGCTTTTGATGGTGTTGTTAGGCCTTGGACGAGTCCAATAGACATCAATGATGATGGAGCGTTGGAAGCATTAGCAAGACCATATAGCGCGGTTCCGAATCAAATTGAGAATTTTTTCAGGATTGGAAATACTTTGTCCAATAATATTTATATGTCTGGTTCGAAAGATGGATTTACTTTTTATGCATCATATGGTAATTTAAAGCAAAATGGGATTCTTGATAATACATCGTATTTAAGAAACACAATTAATTTAAAGGCAAGTAGCCAATTATCTAAAAGATTTTCGGCAGATTTCGGAGTTAATTTTGCAAAGTCAAAAGTCAATACTGCTCAGGAAGGTTATCGTCCTTTTGATGGTCAAAATGCTTATGCTAATGCAATCCAAGCGCCAGTAAATATTCCTTATGATGAATTGAGAGATTATACCAATCCTTATCATGGTTTTGAGGGATATTATGGTTCTTATAGTTCAAATCCTTATTTTATTTTGAATGAATATGGTAATTCAGGTGCATTTGATAATTTTTTAACAAATGTAGGTTTGAAGTATGATTTAACATCTAATTTCAATATTACTGGTAGAATAGGGTTGAATGCAATTTCTGGACAAACTGAGACTTATGTTCCTATTTACTCTTATCCTACACACATTGTTTGGGTTGATGACTTGCAACAAACCACAAGAGGAGGAAGATCTAACTCTACAGGAATATATAATAAATCGAATATAAGAAATCTTAATACTGACTTTACTGTATTAGGTAATTACTCTCAGGCTCTTACCTCTGACATCAAGCTAGATGTTAGTGCAGGTTTTAACACTTTTGATAGAAGAACATCTGAAATCAGTGGCGAGTCTGTTGGGGGATTGGTAGTACCAGGTTGGTATAATTTTTCTAACAGTTCTCAAACACCAAGAACTTCTGAATATACTTCAAAATATAGAATTATGGGAGCTCTTGGAAGTGCAAAATTGGGTTATCAGAATAGATTATTCTTGGAATACTCAGCAAGAAATGACTGGTCTTCAACATTGCCTGAAAGCAGCAATTCATTCTTTTACCAATCCATTTCTGCATCGGCGATTCTTTCAGATTACCTAGGATTTGAAGGAGATGATGCTGTAAACTTTTGGAAGTTGAGAGCTTCTTATGGAACTACAGGAAAGGATGCGGCTTTGTACCAACTGTCTTCGACATATAATGGCAACCCAACAATACAGGTTTTGGGAAATAATCACGATATTTTTTTCCCACTTAATGGAACACCAGGTTTCACTTTAAGTGATTTTATTGGAAACAGTGAATTAAAACCTGAACTTACTAAAACATATGAGATAGGTACAGATATTGGATTTTTTGATAATAGAATAAACTTAGAGTATACATACTACAGTAGTGATCACACAAATCAAATTATCACAGTTAATTTACCAGCCTCTGCAGGAGCACAACAAACTGTTGCAAATATTGGTAAAATGACAAATAAGGGTCATGAAATAGCGTTGAGAACGACACCAATATTAACAAATGATTTCAAATGGAATTTGAATGCCACTTTCGCTAAAAACGATAATAAAGTTGTTAAAATTAGCGATTCTCAGGATGAAATTGTTGTAGGTGGACCTTTTACTAATGGATCAGTTTCATTAGTTGCCATAGAGGGTTTACCTTATGGTACATTTAGAAGTACTATTCCAGAAACTGATAATAATGGTAATATTGTCGTTGATGCGAATGGTATTCCGGTTCTAACTGCTGATGAGCAATATTTGGGTTCATACCAACCTAAATATTTAGCAAGCCTTAACACATCCTTTGATTACAAAGGTATAAGATTAGGTGGTTTAATTGATATAAGAAAAGGTGGAACATTTCTTTCTATAACAAAAAATCAATCGGAGTTTAATGGAACCGCTTTGTCAACATTAGTGGGAAATAGAGAACCATTTATTATTCCAAATTCTGTTGTTAAAGTCGATGCCAATAGTTATGAACCTAATACAACTGAAGTGACGGCACAGCAAATATATGCAGTGAGTGATGTTCTCTTTGGAGGAAATAGTTTGCTATTAGATGCTAGTTACATCAAGTTAAGAGAAATTACATTAGGCTATTCTTTACCTAAGAGAATATTAAATAAAACGCCTTTCAGTTCTTTTAATATTGACTTATTTGCAAGTAATCTAAAATTCTGGTTACCTGAGGAAAATACCTATGCTGATCCTGAAGTTAATGGACCTAATTTAACTGGCAACGCTACGGGTGTTGAAACAACACAAACTCCACCATCTCAAAGTTTTGGTATTAAATTGGGGTTAGTATTTTAAATTTAAAATTAATTAAAATTATGACAAGTTTCAATAAATATATTTTAATTTTCTTGACATTTACATTTATTATGTCATGTTCGGAATCATTGCCTGAACTAAATATAGACCCTAATAGGTCTACTTATGCAGAACCTAAAACCGTCTTATCAACCGCACAAGGCTATATGGGTTGGACAATCGATGGGCAATGGAATGTTCGATCGGCCATTTGGGGACAATATTGGACATGGGGCCCAGGGGTAGCAATAGGAAACATTGAGAGATATGTTTCAGATGGAACCGATTATGATAATGGTTGGGTAAGAATGTATACTGGCGCACTAGCTGATCTTGATTATGTTGCTAACTCAGAAAGCAAGTCACATGCTGGAATCGCTAAGATTTTAAAAGCTTACAATTTTCAACTATTAGTTGATCATTTCGGTGATATCCCATTTTCTGAAGCTCTAAAAGGAGGTAGTTCTTCTGTATTTTCTCCAAACTATGATGAAGATTCAGAAGTATATTCAAAATTAATACCACTAATTGATGAGGGTTTAGCAGATCTTAGTTCTGGTGTAGGTTCAGAAGATTTTATATATGGTGGTAATGTTGCAAAATGGAACAAGTTTGCCAATTCCCTAAAATTAAAGATTTTAATGAGGCAATCAAATGTTAAGGATGTCTCTACTGAAGTGAAAGCTTTGATTAGTAGTGGTACATTTATAGAGGCGGCAAGTGATTTGGCAGCAATTCCATTTAATGGTACGTCGGGTTCCGAAAATCCAATGTATGCATCTTTTGAAAGAAGCCTAAGTTTATTCTATATTGCAAGTAATAGTTCGTTACTTTACCTTCAGGAAACAAACGATCCAAGACTTAGTGCATTTTACAATGTTGCTGAGAAAACTGGTTCTTTCAAGGGTATTGACCAAGGTAGCATTGACAATGAGCCATTTACTAATACAGTTGAAGACTATAGTAGAGGGTCATCATATGCATACGCCAATGATAATGAGGTAATATTAATGAGTCCATGGGAAATTTGGTTTTTGAGAGCGGAAGCTGCTGCTAGATATGGTACTAGTGATGATACAGAATCCGCTTTCAATAATGCAATATTAGCAAGTTTTAATCATTTAGGATTGACTTCAAGTGAAGCAGCGGATTTTGCAAGTACCTTAAATTATGGATCCGCTTCAAATTCTGGAAAAATTGCACTTATTGCAGCACAAAAATGGGTGTCAATGAATGGTCTTCAAGAAGATGAAGGTTGGTTAGAATCTAGACGTATGAATACTCCTGATAGTCCTGTATTTCATGACCCAGTAAGTGGTCTATTCAAAAAACCAACATTGTCGACATATTCTGCAGGAGATCACCCATCCATCTGGCTATACCCACAGAATGAAATTTCTTTGAATGGAAATTCGCCAAACCAAAGAACTTTGTTTGATCGTGTTTTTTGGGATAACTAATTAAATAATTTAAAAAAATAGAAAAATGAAATATTTAAGTTTTGTTTTATTATGCTCTTTATTTATCTTTTCAAGTTGTGAAGAAGATGGATCAGAACCTTCTATAGAGACTTTTTTGCCTAAGCTTGTGATGAGTGGTGAATCAGATGTTAATTTGAATTGTTCAACTACGTCTTATTCTGATCCAGGAGTTGTAGCAACAGAAAATGGCCAAAATGTTGATTTAATTGTAAACACCGCAGGAAGATACTTCGGTAGTTCTATCATTAATACCGCAGATATTTATGATATTAGCTATACTGCGTACAACAAAGATAGTATCCCAGGAACTGCATTTAGAACTGTTTTTCTACCTCCATGTAATGGAGACATGGTTTCAAGTATTGAAGGGGTTTATACATCTACAATAGTAAGAAATGGGTCAACTAGTGCACAATATACTAATTTAAAGTATATTCTCATTAAGAAAGTTGGAGACAATTCATATCAATTGTCGGACGCTATTGGTGGTTATTATGACTTTGGTCGCCAATATGGCCCTCACTATGCTGCTACGAACATGGTTGTAACCAACAATGGTGGAGCTTATTCATCCGATGATATTATTCCTGTGGGTGATTTTGAGGGCAATTTATCTTTGACAGATTTTACAGTTGATTCTGCATCTAAAACAATTAAATTTACCACAGATTGGGACGCTGGATTTGTATTTGAAGTGACACTACAACAAGCGAACTAATTGGTATTTTAGGATATGAATTGATGGGAGGCTTTTTATTAAGTCTCCCTTTTTTACTTCCCCCAAATTCCAAGTTTCCAGGGCTTATATTTATAGGCAATGAGTGTGAAATCTTGTCTGATCAATTGTGGATTGAAAAATAAAATTCCTACTTCAAATACATCAATACTTACTGTTACCCCTTCTGTATTCTTCAATTCATGCCATGCTTTTTCCATCCCTTCTGACCAATAAATATCATCTATAATCACTATTGTTGTGGATTTAAAGGTTGGTTTTAAAGCTTCAAAATAAGTCATTACTGCACTATATTCATGATGACCATCAATGAATATGACATCAAACTGTTGGTGTAATACTTGATGTAATGTATTTATGAAATTCCCTTGAATAATTTTAATATTCTGACTTCCAAGACTTTTATGGGTTTCCGCCGCTATCTTTGCGATCTCTGCGCTTCCTTCTAATGTAGTAATTTTTCCTGACGGTACTGATGCTGCCATGTATCCAGAGGATAAACCGAGAGATGTCCCAAGTTCTAAAATTTCTTTCGCACTATAATGATTGATCAACTGGAATAAAATCCTACATTTGTTTTTGGATGATAGTGCGGATTTTGCAATATCTTTTACTTTTCTTTCTTTTACCTTATGTTGAAGAACTTGAGAACCAGCACCAAAATCATCCACCATGATTGTTTTATTTGATTGCATCAACTTCCATCGGGCTGCTTCAAGATTTTTATATGCATAATATTCCTTAGATGTGTCTAGGATATTGACTATGAAATCATATACGAATGGAGAATGTATGCCATACACCGTGGATGCTTTGTTATAATATTTGAAGAAAGCGCCTATTCTATAAAACCATTTCGACATATGCAAACTCAATTTTGCAAAGGTAATGATTTTCTCTTTGATAGGTCTAAACTACCGTTTTATCTAAATATTTAGTGAATTAGGAGAAGTATCCTTATTTTTGCATCATATAAGGTACATTTTTATTTATGCCAGTTCTTTCTATCTCCACATTAAGCAAACGTTATGGTTATATTCAAGCGCTAAAGGAATTAACCCTAGACGTATATGAAGGGCAAGTTCTTGGTTTGTTGGGGCCTAATGGAAGCGGTAAAACTACTACTCTTGGTATTATACTAGGAATAATTAAAGCCGATGGCGGAAACTTTACTTGGTTTGATGGCTTACACAATCAAGATCATAGGTTGAAGATTGGTGCTATTCTAGAGACACCCAATTTTTATCCTTACATGACCGCCAGCCAAAATTTAGATGTCATAAGGCAGATCAAGAAAGCGGAGTACTCTGATTTTGAGGAACTGCTCAGAATGGTAAATCTGTGGGATAGACGGGATTCAAAGTTTAGTACCTACTCACTGGGCATGAAACAAAGACTAGCAATAGCTGCCACGCTTATAGGCAATCCAGAAGTCCTTATATTTGATGAACCTACTAATGGTTTAGATCCGAAAGGTATCGCTGAAGTGAGGGACATACTTCAAAAACTTGCTAAAAGTGGGAAGACTATTATTATGGCATCTCACATTCTTGATGAAGTCGAAAAAGTGTGTAGCCATGTAGCCATACTCAAGTCTGGTACTTTATTGGCACACGGTAAGGTAGGGTCAATCTTGACGAATGATATTACAGTAGAAGTAGCATGCAGCGATATGCAAGCATTGCATGATTTTATTAAAACTTTGCCATTCGTAAAAGATTTTGAAGGCCATGATTCGCATTTTGATATTCAAATAGATGCTTCTTTACAACCTGAAGAAATCAACAAGCTTGCATATGAAGCTGGTTTGTACTTGACACACTTTGTTTTTAGAAAAAGAAAGTTGGAAGAAGAATTCTTGACTATTACTGAAAGAGCTTAAAAATGGACAAGAAAAGTAAATGGCAAATTTGGCTTGCAAAAATGGGTGTAGCAGGATTTCTGTTTTTTCTTATAAAAGGTTTGTTGTGGCTAATAATACCATATTTTTTAGCAACAGGATATATTCAAGGATGTCAGTAAACATTAATTTTTTTCAATTTTGAGATCGATAACTTCTTTGCTTAAGCTGGAATTTTCTAAATTCATCCATAATTCTGTATACAGGGTTATAATTGCACTTTTTATTCTATTGATGCCAAGTGTGATTTTTTTAGGCAAAGATGTTTTCAAAGACCCTCCGCCTCCAATTCCGTCCTCCAAAATATTTTATGAATTTCCTACCGTTTGGGATTATCAAGGATATGCTGGAAATTGGCTTGTTTCATTTTTATTGGGTTTTGTTGCTATATACATTGTGACATCAGAAGTATCAAATAGAACCATGAGACAAAACATCATCGGTGGCTTAAATAGAAAGGAATTTTTCTTTTCTAAGATTTGGCACATTGCCTTTCTAGCATTTGGAGCAACCATGATCTATGCTATTTCAACTATGATTATTGGTTTACTTCACACTGATGCACCAGATTTAGAACTGATTTTAGATAATAATTGGGCCATAGCAAGATTTTTTACTATGTCGTTTGGTTATATGGCATTTGGGATATTTATTGCGTTTTTCATTCGTAAAGGAACATTGGCGTTATTCACATACTTTATGTATGTCAACATTATTGAAATAATTTTGATGGCAATTCATGCTTATTATTTTAGGAATGAATCCCGAAATTTTTGGCCTATGAATGCAATGGAAGACTTAATGCCTTTACCACTTTATAGGATGTCAGATTATTTTGTAAAAAAGCAATATGATTTTAATATCGTGCTCTCTTATCCTGTGGCTTTTGGTATGACAGTACTGTACACTTCAATATTTCTATTTTTAGCTTACCGCAGTTTCCTCAAAAGGGATATTTAAAGTTTATTTTCTTTCAGTATTTGGCTTTTTTCTGATTTATCTCTAGCATCGCCTGCTTTTAATATGGATATAGTATCAAATGTATTAATGACAATCAATAAAGCACTTCCGAATACACCAAAATATAAAAGTGCATTTGGGAATATAAATTCCGCTAAAATGAATAGACAAATAATAATTCGCAATTCAGTTGGACCCACAGCTGACGCATCAATGCTATAAACATCAGTAATTTTGTATCTTAACAAAGCATTGATCATGGACCATCCATAGGCAAAAATAAAGAGAAATGCCACTGGTTTCAGGCTATTAAAATAATAATAAAACCCAAAACCTATTATTCCTACGGAGAGCCAATCCACAGTAATGTCCAATGACCAACCGTACCATTTACGGGGAGTATTTCTGTAATACGCCAACCTGCCATCCAATGAATCTCCAAACCATTGAACAATAAATCCAAAAATAGAAATAAGCAACCAAATTTGATTTTCATTTCCAAAGTAAAGACCAACAGCAATAATGATGCTTCCTATTCCTCCAATAAAGGTAAGCATATCTGAAGATATCCAATCAGGCATGATGGAACACAAAAATTGTATAGTCTTTGCTTCAAAATTCTTTAGAATATTAGTGCGTTTCCTTTGATTTGTACTTGTATTTGGTTTTGACTTGTCTGACATATTGTGTATTTATGCGTAAAAATATGTCATTTATAGACATAACACTACTGTTTGCTATGGTAATTTCAGAAAGGTAGTAAAATTTCTATTTATTTTTTACCAACCATTACGTTGAAAAAATTATTTCTATTATAGCTGTTTTGATATTTGTTCCATGCCAAGGATTTATGACTATTAGATCCAAAATAAGTGATTATCATTTCGAAATTATCAACATTTTGGTAGCCAGGGATAGACTGAATAATATTGAAATTTTCATCCAAGAATACCATAGAAGGGAAGCTTAACTTTCCTTGAAGCAGTTGCGCTGCTAATTCATGATATCCTCGTTGGCCATATTTGACAAAAACATATTCTCTACCTTTTAATACAATAGACTCTTTCATTTCAGCATCAAATTTGACAGGGTAATAATTTTCATTGATATATTTTGCAATATGATCCTCCGCAAAAGTAGTGGCATCCAATTTTTTACACCAGCCACACCAATCCGTATAAATATCCACAAATATCTTTTTCTTTTCGCTAGAAGATTTTTCCATTGCTTCTTCCCATGTCAACCATTTAATTTTGTTTTGACTGAAGGTAGAAATAGATGTTAAAGATAAAAAGAATAGTAAAGTAATACTTCTATAAGGCATTTCTATAATGAATTATTAAATACGCAACAAATTTAAGTTATTTTGGATGTATTATAATTGTAAGGAAATGTTACTTAATTTATTTTTAACGTTTATTGTGGGAAAGTCATAGATTTTAAGTTTTTTATAAAAAATAAAACTAAATATCTCCTTATAAAAAAAACCACACAATTTAACATCGTGTGGTCACACTAGGTGGAGCATACCAGGCTCGAACTGGTGACCTCTACGCTGCCAGCGTAGCGCTCTAGCCAACTGAGCTAATACCCCAAATTTCTAAATGCAAAATTAGAAAATTATTTCGGAAGAATCCAACTTTACCAAAAATTCTAAATTAAATGGAATACTTTATCACTGCTAGATATTTTTTTTCTATATACATGATAACTTTATAAAAAGTATTATGAATTGTTATTCAAATTGTTAAAATAAATATTAATAAAATTTCAATATTTACGAACTTTTTAACGTACATCTTTGTTATTTAATTACTTGTAGGATTGAGAAATATCATTTACTTTTGCAGGTACCAAAGACAGGAATTGTTTTCAAAGGATGACTTATATGGGTTTTTGGCTTAATAGTATGTAATATCACAAAATATAGTAGATTTTTCTACAAAAGTTGTAGTTTTCTTATTTTGAGACCTTAGTCGAAAGAGCCCTTGTATATAAGTTACCTGGGCTCTTCGCATTTTTATAATTTTGATTTTTAAAAAAAATGATATATTTGGACTAAATTTACAAAGTTTCATGGGTCGAATCGTACGAATATTAATTTATGCTGTCATCATTTTAGCTTTATACTTTTGGATAATGACTTATATAAATCAATGGTATAACAAAAGAAACGAAAGGAATGCTCAGTTTAAAAACAGTATTCGAGATACAAGTTTAGCACTTGAAAATATACCTTCTGAAAATTCAACAAATAATATGGACACTATTGGACTTATTAAGTCGGATGAAGTTATAAATGGTGTCATTAATTATGATGAAGTAGATAGGAAGGCTAAGACCTTAGAAAAGACAAGATCTATTGAAGCAAGTAAGCCTGCATTGAAACCAAAATTGGAAGATACAAAGTCTTTACCCAATCAAATCACCCCATCTAATGATATTGATGGAAAATATTTGGTAATAGCAGGATCCTATTTATTAAAAGAAAATGCCATGAAAATGGTAAAAAAACTCAATAACAAAGGATATAAGGCAAGCACCGTAATCTTTCAGTCATCAGAATATCATTCAGTTATAGCAGGTACGCACAGCACACGAGCAGATGCTGAAAAAGTAGTTAATAATCTGAAGGCGAGTGGAATAGACTCATTTATCAAGGTAAAGTCTTAACGAGATGTGTGGGAGGTCTTCATTAACCAAAACAGAAAAGGAAATTGAAGAAAGATTTAATGCCACTTTTTATTCTGAAGAGCTGGAGAGATATAATCCAATACCCAATTTCAATGTTGCTCCAACACAAATGATGCCCATCATCACATCAGCCCTGATAGGCAAATTGCAAATTTTTCAGTGGGGCATGATTCCATCTTGGGCTAAAGATAAGAAAATGGGATTTTCTCTCATCAATGCTAGGGTTGAAACACTTCTAGAAAAAAGCATTTTTAAGCAAAGGCTAAGTTCTGGGCGTTGCATCATACCTATGGATGGGTTTTATGAATGGAAACGCAATGGAAATACTAAAATTCCCTACCGAATTGTAACCACTGACCAAAGAATTTTTAGTGTAGCAGGTTTATGGGATCAATGGTTAGATGTGAAAACTGGACAAACAGTCAAGTCATTTACAATTATCACACTTCCACCGAATCAATTGATGGAAAATTTACATGACAGAATGCCTGCTATTTTACAATCAGACCTTGAATCCGTCTGGTTGAATGAAGATTTGGGCCCAAAAGACATACTACAAGTACTACAACCATATCCTTCAGACGCTATGGATGCTTATGAAGTTTCAGATAAAGTAAATTCTGTAAGGAATAACCATCCTAATTTAATCTCTCCAAAAAAAGGACACCAAATGTCACTCTTTTAAAGGGTTTGTGCATCAAAATGTAAAATATTGGCAATTTATTTTTATTGTATCAAGGAATTTAATATTTTTGACATGTGATTGTGGTATATGAGGGGCCGAATTTCAGGTGTTAGTATTTTAAGATTCTTTGTGGTATTTACATGGATATGCTTGAGTATCAGTTGTTCAGACCTAGGAAGAGTAGAGAAACAAAGTGAAAACTTGTTAAAAAAATACTATTATATTTCCGAAATACATAGCAATAAAGAAATATGGTTTGCTGATTCGTTAGATTACGCAGATCGTAGAGATGATGCAATTCTTGCTTTTCATCAAAAGATTCCCCAGATGGCAGATGAGGATTTGCTACTTTATGCAAGATGTAGAATGTTCAATATTAAGATGAGAAGTTTTGAATATGATGAAAACTTATTCGAACATATACAGGAAGACACATTTAAAAATAAATCACTTAATTATTTTAAGGAGATTTCTAAGTTTCTCTTTGCGAGGTATCACAATTATCACGCATATGACCTGGAAAATTTACAAAGAGAAAACATTGAGAAATTACCTCCAATTTATCAAGCACAACAACTCAATTTATTCGGTGAGTATTACTTGTATTTTATTGACAATGAAGCAGCAGATTCTGTACTAAATAAAGCTGAAAATTTATTACATGAATTTGAGTTTATGACAAGAGAACATTATCAAAATTTTAGTTTGAAGGCTATGTTTCATCAAATGAATAGAGATTTTGATTTTGGATTCTTATATTTAAATAAATGTCAAGAATTTGAAGGGTACATTTTTTCTCCTTCTGACCACTTTAAATTTGAAGTCTACAATGATTTGTTAATCAATGAATTGTTCGACAGAAATACTACAGAGTCCAGTAGATATTTGAATTTATTGAGCCAGCTTACAATTGATAAATGTAGTTATGATGGGCAAAAATATTTATTTGGAAAACAATTTTACTTTTTTATTACAAAGGACACTGCAAATCTTAGAAATAGTTTATTAGCCCAGAATAGTAATGATGATTGTAATACGAAATTTACGTCTAATGAATTATTTTTAGGATTGAAGAGGCAATATGAAGGAAATTACAAGGATGCAATAAATCTATACGAGAAGATCTTACAAAGCGATTTACACGGCTCTTTATTTCTAAGTTTTATTTATAATCCAATAAAAAATTCATTAATCGAATGTCATACCCAACTATCCCATTTCAATCAGGCTATTGATTTAGCATTGAAGAAAACAGGAAGTAATGAGTTGTACACTATTGATGAATTTATTAAAAATCAGAATAAGTACTCTTCATTAGGATTTATTGATCTACAAGTCATTGGTGAACTGTATCTAAGGAAATACAATGAAAACAATAACTTCAATGATCTTTTAACTGCTAAGAAAATCCTGACTGCTTCTACAAAAATGATGGATGAAAATTTGTACGCATTAACAGAAAAATCTAAAATTAGGTTTAATGTTGATATCATTGATGCAATACATCAATTACATTTAAAGATATTATATGAGATTTGGAAAGCTAATGGAAAACTTGATGATAGGAATGTATATATTGCTGCTTCAATGTCAAAAAGAAATGTGCTTTTGCAGCGTGAGCTAAAGTTAAAGAATCAATTTGACCCGCTGTGGGCACAAGAAAAAGTACTTAGATTGAAACTGAAAACTTTTGAATTAAGTAAAAATAACAATAGTGCTGATTATGAAGAAACTTTAAATGATTATTATGAGGTTTATCTAAAGTTGAAATCTCATATGGATTTTCTTAGAGAAAAACAGTTTGTTGATCCACAAATAACTACTGGCCAAAATTCAAATGAAAGCATTTTATTGTTGGATTTTCTTAAAGATTATTGTGTGACAACAGTAATAAATTCGGATACAGTTTATATAGCTGACTACAGCAATATTCAAGAATTCAATACTGCAATGCAGTCATATACTAATTTTGATGGATCAAATCAAACAGTGTCCATTGATAGCTTGAGATCTTTTTTACGTGAAACAATTTTCCCTAATAAAATGGATGAAAATCTTAAGGAGAATGTCTTTGTGTATCCGCTTGGGTTATTTAATATTTTGAATGTTGGCAATTTATTTTATTCGAAAACTAATATTGAAATCCAACCGAAGTGTATAATAAAATATTCGAAGGCCTTTCAATTGAAGGACGATGTCAAACCATCCCCAAACATTGCTGTATTTGCATTCTCTGAACTAAACGGAAAGAATGCGGTTAGCAATAAAAGACTACCAGAATTACCAGGTAGTGCGAATAAAGCTCAAATTATAAAAAGGAAATTTCCTGATGCTGATATTTTTATCGGAGAAAATGCTTCACTAGACCATTTTAAAAAGTGTTATAAATCTAGACAGTATGATATTATTCATATCGCATTACATGGGGTAGTAGATGCAGATATTATGGATGACGTCAAATTGTATTTTAAAGCACCAAAACAGAAAATCGACTCTCTCTACGGCTTTGATTTATTGGATTTTCCTCAACAAGAGACAACAATAATTCTTTCCTCATGCGAATCTGCAGGAGGAAAGAATTTGAGTTTTGATGGTACATTTTCATTAACTAGATACTTTATTTCAAACGGAGCCAAATATGTTTGTTCAGCTTATAATAAAGTGGATGATCGAGTAGGAAATACATTTTTTAATCACTTTTACACTTATTTAGCTGAAAAAAAGTCATCAATACCAGATGCATATTTTTATGCCATTAAAACTACGCAAGAATCTAACAATCTTATACCTGAGTTTATTCCATTTGTGTTGTACAGTAAGTGAATTTTATTTTCACCTAAAAGCTACAATAATTATTAGTCAATAACAAATGTTCCATAAGGATATGTTTCATAATTGTTACCACCAACAGTTAAAATAACTGGGACAGAATTAAAACTTAATGAGTGACAAGGTGGAGGTGTCATTTCACTAATAAAATCATTGATTTGTGATTGATTTGTAAAAGTGACATATCTTCCTACATTTGAGGCTAAGTTATGATCATGCACAATAAAAAACCATGCATCCAAAGTACCTAGTTGTACTATAGTCGGAGGACTTGTAAAATTAGGTCCATTGTAACAACATTTCATGCCAGTTGTTGTACAAGTTAGCCTATAGCTAGTATTATTTGCAGCAATAACAACTTGTTTGTCACTGTATACTTCTATAAAATTGGCAGTGATATCTTCTTCATTTCCTAGTGAGCCACTGCCTACTTTGACTTTATCAAAGATATGAACATATTTGCCCATAGTCATCATTTCTTTAGAGAGCTTATCTCTCAAATAAAAGTATTTCTCGCCATTATAGCTACAAGTTCCAACAAGGTTTACATCAAACGTAGAATCTTGAGGTACGTCAAAAACGGGAAGTCCTTCTACAGCTTCAAATTCATGGGTTTGGTGTTTGTGGCCACCACCACAGCCGATATAAGCTACTGTTGTCATAGCTAATAGGAGAAGTAAGGGGAGTACATTTCGTTGCATTTTTGTGTATTATTGCGTTAATAAAAAGGTTTCATGGTTTAGTCACCGTGATGCACGAAATTGTTACCAGAAAATAAAAAAAAATCTCTTGCTTACATAAATAAACAAGAGATCTATTAGTTGTGGAGGTGCAGGGTTTCGAACCCTGGTCCAGACAAAGCATCTGAAAGCTTTCTACATGTTTATCTTCTGTTTGAATTGTAGGAACCGCACATGTACAGAAGCCCACGGCGTTTGGTTCTTAGTTTTGATTAAAATTTCGGTGCATGGTCAAAACCCCCCAATTCCCTAAGTCCGCGTTGTTGTTGATGAGCGGCTACCGGCTTGTATCGGACGTCATCCGGGCGGCTCAAAAGGCTTTATAATCCTAGATTACGCAGCCAATGCGAAGTTATTATCGCCATTTATTGTTCGATCATCATTTGATAACGGAGTGAACAATCCTGCTCCGACATGCTTACTGACCGATATTCTTTCCTGTCGATACCAGTCACCCCCAAAAAAATAAAATTAGCACATTTGCTAAAGTACCATGAGTAACCATTGCAAGCTTCAATAAGTTTCAAATGCATGTATATTTTCAAATATTTAACACATTTTCATTCCCATTTAGTGCCATAAGGTTATTTTTTAACTTTGCAAAATTTAAATGTTTCATTTTAGCGTTGCGCAGTACCTATTAGCTTGAATTTCCACATATTAAAAGTTATCCACATTTAATGTGGAAAAAAACATACCCTGAACACATAAAAAAAATATTTAATTTTTTGGTCAGGCGACACAAGGTTTGGATATTTGCTGCCCGATATATCTCTATTAACTTCAATATATAAAGATTTGGGTTTTTAAAATTTGTAAAAAATTTATTATACATATAGATAATTTTTTAATAACTTAGCGACTTATTAGAGAATTATACACAACAAACGCATACAATAGCAAGATGAGTATTTTTGACAAACGTATTAATTACAAACCTTTTGAATATCCCGAAGTACTGACTTTTACAAAAGCGATGAATAATTCCTTTTGGGTACATTCTGAGGTGGATTTCACTGCGGATGTCCAGGACTTTCATGCATATTTGAATGACACCGATCGACAAGCAGTAAAGCGGGCTTTATTAGCAATAGCTCAAATAGAAGTTAATGTTAAAACTTTTTGGGGTAATCTTTATAACCATTTGCCAAAACCTGAATTCAATGGGCTAGGGAGTACATTCGCTGAATGTGAATTCCGTCATAGCGAAGCATACTCTAGATTACTCGAAGTACTTGGATATAATGATGCCTTTTCTGACCTTTTGCAAATCCCTGTAATTAGAAGACGAGTTGAGTACCTCTCTGGTGTTTTATCTAAGTCTAAATCTCAGGATAGAAAAGATTATCTTATATCATTGATACTATTTACTATTTTGATAGAAAATGTATCACTTTTCAGTCAGTTTGCCATAATATTATCATTTGCGCGGTTTAGAGGCGTCATGAAAAATGTTTCTAATATCATAGCGTGGACTTCTGTGGATGAACAGTTACATGCCAATGCAGGTATTTATATCATCAATCAGATAAGAAAGGAGTTACCTGAGATATTTGATGAAGATACTAAAGCAACTATAAATCAGGTGGTGTTGGAAAGTATCGAAATCGAAAAAGAAATTTTAGATTGGATATTTGAAGAAGGTAATATTATGAACCTTGATAAAACGGATTTGATTAATTTCATGCGTTTCAGAGTGGATGAAAGTCTTGAAAAAATTGGATTGGAAAAAATTTATAATGTTTCCGATGGTGAATATCAACCTATGAAATGGTTTGAGGAGGAAGTGTTTGCCAATAGTTTAGATGACTTCTTTGCCAAAAGACCAGTTGACTATACAAAACACGATAAGAGTATAACTGCTGATGATTTATTTTAACCTTAAAATGCTGAAAAACAATGGAAGATAGACTTTGGTGGGTCAATGAGGAAAGTGAACAAGTACTCAATAGAGGCTATTTGCTCAAAGGTGAAACCGTAGAAGGTGCAATAGATCGCATAACGACAGCGGCTTGCCAAAGATTATATAAACCTGAACTTAAAGAAGCTTTTACAGAGATGATTGAGAGAGGCTGGATGAGCTTAAGTTCGCCGATTTGGGCCAATATGGGAACCGAAAGAGGATTACCAATCTCTTGTTTCAATGTACACGTACCTGATTCAGTAGAAGGCATCACACATAAACTAGGTGAAGTCATCATGCAGACAAAAATTGGTGGTGGCACATCAGGTTATTTCGGAGAGCTTCGTGAGAGGGGCAGTGCCGTTTCTGACAATGGTAAAAGTTCAGGAGCCGTGAGTTTTATGAGACTTTTTGACACAGCAATGGATACCATTTCCCAAGGGGGAGTACGCAGAGGTGCTTTCGCTGCATATTTGGATATTGATCATCCTGATATAGATGAATATCTTACAATTAAAAACATAGGAAGTCCTATACAAAATCTGTTTTTTGGTGTTTGTGTCTCTGATTATTGGATGCAGGAAATGATAGATGGAGACAGGAAGAAAAGGGAAACTTGGGCGAAGCTTCTTGAAAGCAGACAGCAAAAAGGATTACCTTATATTTTCTTCTCAGATAATGTCAATAGAAATAAACCTCAAGTCTATAAGGACAAGGAAATGACTATTTACGCTAGCAATTTGTGTTCGGAAATAGCGCTTCCATCAACAGTAGATGAATCATTTATTTGTTGTCTTTCATCAATGAATCTTGAACTATATGACGATTGGAAAGATACGGAAGCAGTAAAAATGGCCATCTTTTTCCTAGATGCCGTATTACAGGAATTCATCGCGAAGACAGAAAATAACCATTATCTAGCCTCAGCTAATAGATTTGCCAAGAGGCATAGAGCACTTGGTCTAGGAGTATTAGGTTGGCATTCTTATCTACAGAAAAATATGATTCCATTTGAAGGTGTAGAGGCTAAGCTATTGACCACTACTATTTTCAAAGACATAAGTGAAAAAGCAGATAAAGCTACCAAGGACCTCGCTAGAATTTATGGTGAGCCTGAGGTATTAAAAGGATATGGCAGGCGCAATACTACCCTTATGGCAGTAGCTCCAACTACATCTTCATCAGCCATTTTGGGACAGACATCTCCAGGGATAGAACCTTTTAGTAGCAATTATTATAAGGCAGGTTTGTCCAAAGGCAATTTCATGCGAAAAAATAAATATTTAAGGCAGTTACTAGCTGAGAAAGGTATGGATAATGAGGATACTTGGAGATCGATCATGCTCAATCATGGTTCAGTGATGCACTTAGACAATTTGTCAAATGAAGAGAAGGCAGTGTTTAAGACTTTCAAAGAAATATCTCAATTAGAGATTATCCAACAAGCTTCTATCCGTCAAAAATATATTGATCAGGCACAGAGTTTGAATCTGAATATTCCAGCAAGTTTGCCTGTAAAAGATGTCAATCAACTTATCATTGAAGCTTGGAGACTTGGTGTGAAGACATTATACTACCAACGAAGCCAGAGTGTATCAAAAGAATTAGTAACAAATCTTGTAACTTGTTCAAGTTGCGAATCTTAGATAGATCAAGACTTAATTCAGTTTTATTGGGTTCGAATGTTCGATGGGATGTCATAGTCAATGCCTTGCCATAAGCTCTTTTAATCTTAAAAATTTTAATTACTTAAACGATATAGACGTAGCAAATTTATTGCGAAGCCGGTCTGTACTTTTTCTATTGTCCTTCAATAGGTTTTGTATTTTTGCGCTTATGTTTTTGTATTTTGCACAATAGTGTCGTTTCTTAGATTGGCCTTTTTACTTGTTTGCATCAAATTTGAAGTAGGAAGCATCAAGTAGAGAATATATAAATAATTGAGATTAAATAATAGTTAAATCGAAAAAATGAAAATGCGAGTCCTTCTCACAGGTAGCACAGGCATGATAGGCAAAGGGGTACTTTTGGAAATGTTGGAAAATGATAAAATTGAAAAAATTATCCTTCTCAATCGTACACAAACGGAGGTGAAGCACTCCAAAATTCAGGAAATCTTGTTGTCAGATTTTACTAAGATAAGCCATATAAAATCAGAAATTGGGAAAGTAGATGCTTGCTTCCACTGTATGGGTGTATCTGCTATAGGGCTTAATGAAGAAAAATATTCGCAACTCACTTTTGATATTTCTAAAATGCTAGCTGACATCGTATATGAAATTAATCCCAGTGCCATATTCAATTACGTATCTGGTGTTGGAACAGATTCTTCTGAAAATGGACGACAAATGTGGGCCAGGGTAAAAGGTAAAACTGAAAATTATCTCTTGAACAAAGGATTTTCTAAAGCTTTTATGTTTCGTCCAGGTGCAATCATTCCAGAAAAGGGAATTCAGTCAAAGACGGGTTGGTACGATATTATTTACAAAGTTATGCGACCTTTATTTCCTTTATTTTTGAAAAGTGAAAGTGTTACTACCACCACACGAATAGGCAATGCAATGATACAAACACTTTTTACAGGGAGAGCAAGTGGGATTTTGGAACCTAAAGATATCAATCAGATATCCAAAGAAATTAATCAAGATTAACAATGTACACAAGACAATTTGGGGGAAGGATTACTCAAAAGTGGAAGAACGTTTATGAAGCTTCTACTAATTGGAAAAATGGAAAATTTCAGAATCTGACAAAAACTGAATTAGGGGTTGGTTTTGCCAAAATTCCAAGCATGCTTTATCGGCAGATAAAAAGCAACAAGGTTTCTAATCCTTCACGAAGTATACCTATAAAGCTTCTTGATATAAACCTGTTTTTGGAGGAAGATACTGAGCCAAAATTTGTATGGTATGGACATTCCGTACTTTTAATGAGATTACATGGAAAATCAATATTGATAGATCCAATGTTTGGTAACGATTGCTCACCAATAGGACCCAAAAGAACTAAAAGATTCTCCACAGATACATTGCAATTAATAGATCAATTACCTAATATCGATTTAGTACTTATTACTCATGACCATTACGACCATTTGGACTTGGACAGCATTTTGGCTTTACAAAAAAAGGTAAAAAAGTATTTTGTAGCACTTGGAGTAAAACGTCATTTAGTAAGTTGGGGCGTCGAAGAAGAAGATATAGTAGAATTTGATTGGTGGGACCGAAAGCCTTTTAATGACATTGACATTACGTTTACGCCTACACGACATTTTTCAGGAAGAGGAATAACTTCTATGGCAAGATGTCTTTGGGGAGGATGGGCTTTGAAAACTGAAAATAAATCGATTTGGTTTAGTGGGGATAGTGGCTATGGTGCTCACTTCAAAGAAATAGGTAAAAGATTAGGGCCATTTGATATTGGTTTTATGGAGTGTGGACAGTATTGTAAAGATTGGCCAGAATTACATATGTTCCCAAATGAAAGCGTGGAAGCTGCATTAAATGTGGGTGTAAAAATTGCAATCCCAGTGCATTGGGCTGGATTTAATCTTTCCTATGAACATGATTGGTTTGAACCTGCCGAAGAATTTATTAAGTCCGCAAATAGCAATCATTTGAAAACCATAACTCCACCAATTGGAGAAATTTTTGATACAAATACTATATCAACTTTTTGGTGGGAAAACTTTAAATAGGACTAGGAATATTTTTTACCTTTTAAATAAAAAGAATGATCGTATCAAAAGGAATTAGTTTCAGCAGCCTTATGAAATGGACTGGACACCATATACTTTGGTTGCTAACATTGATGGGGATTATTGCCACTCTTTACTATTTTAATGTCATAAGTTTTAATATACCATGGTTGCCATTATCTGTGATTGGTACAGCAGTGGCATTTTATGTGGGTTTTAAAAACAATCAAGCCTACGATCGAATGTGGGAGGCTAGAAAAATTTGGGGAGGCATCGTAAATGATAGTCGAACATGGGGCATGATGGTAGATGGATATGTTTCTAATCAATTTAGAGAAACCCCTGCAAGTGATTCTGAAATCCTTACTGTAAAAAAACGGTTGATATATCGACATATCGCTTGGTTGTACGCTCATAGAAGTCAGCTTTTGGTAGCAACTACATGGGAACATATCAGTCAGGGAGGTCATGTAGCCCGAACTGCAAAATTATATCAAGATAAATTTGGAATTGGTTTACTAGATGATGAAATCACTCGAACCGAACTTAAATTATTCTTACCAGAAAATGAACATGACAGACTAATTGGATATGCAAACACTGCAACTCAAATCCTAAATGAGCAATCCCGAGATTTGTCAAAAATCAGAGCCGAAAACTTAATAGAAGATTTTCGTCAAACACAAATGATGGATGTACTTCGATCATTTTACGAATTGCAAGGTAAAAATGAGCGAATTAAGAAATTCCCATTACCTAGACAATATGCTAATATGAGCCGCTACTTTGTAGGTATTTTTATCATGCTTTTGCCATTTAGTATGATACCTGAATTGCTAAAGGTTGGTGACTGGGGTTTCTGGCTTTCTGTTCCTATAACGGCACTAATAGGATGGGTGTATGTGATGATGGAAGTAGTCGGAGATTATACTGAAAATCCATTTCAAGGTATGGCAAATGATATTCCGATGATGTCCTTATGTCGAACTATTGAGATAGACCTAAGAGAAATGCTGGGCGAAAAGGAATTACCGCCTGCAATTTCAGCGAAAGATGGAATTTTGATGTAAAGGCCATCTTTTTTATTTAGCCTAAGACCTCGTTTTGATATCAAATTGCAATCCGTTTTATTATTTAAATAATTTAGTCATTGGCTATGTTACATATGTGACCATGCAGTTTTGAAAATGCTTTTACCTTGCATTGAATGAAAATTGTAAAGTTCATAATTCTTCAAAATGTTTCGATTTATCTTCATATTCTTTTCTTTACTGTTTGTTAGTTTATCTGCACAAGCACAAAATGTACCATTTGATATCCAGCTTACGCCAATTTCAATCAAAGGAGTTGGTGGTTTACAGTCCTTCGCTTATGGACAGCATGAAGGAAAATGGCTGGTTGTTGGTGGCAGGTTGGATGGCTTACATCGAAGACAACCTTTTGCCAGTTTTGACATCGCAGGGCACAATACTCAAATTTTTGTAGTCGATCCCGAAAATGATCAGAGTTGGACTGCATCGTTGGACGTTTTGCCACCGAGTATAAGAGAGCAACTTAGTGCTACAAATTTGGAATTTCATCAGGAAGGAAATATGTTGTATATTATTGGAGGATATGGATATAGCTCCACATCAGCAGATCATATCACTTATCCGAATCTCACTGCGATCGATATACCCAAATTAATATTTGCCATTCAAAATGATCTAAACATAGAGCCATATATTAGACAAGTTTATGATGAAAAAATGGCAGTAACTGGCGGTTATTTGCATAAAATTTATGGCACCTATTATCTTGTTGGTGGTCAAAAATTTATAGGGAGATATAATCCAATGGGGCCAAATAGCGGACCAGGGTTTATACAAGAATATACCAATGCGATCAGGAAATTTACCATAGAAGATGATGGTATGACAATCAAAATCAATCATTTACCTGAAATATACGATAGGGCAAATTTGCATAGAAGGGATTATAACGTTGCAGCCCAAATTATGCCAAATGGACAGGAAGGAATGACTGCTTTTTCAGGTGTATTTCAGGAAACGGTGGATTTGCCTTTTCTGACATGTGTCAATATTGATAGTAGTGGACATGCAGTTCAGCAAGGATTTAACCAATATTACAACCACTATCATTGTGCGCATATTCCTTTATATAGTGCAGATGAAAATGAAATGCACACCGTTTTTTTTGGAGGTATAGCCCAATATTTTGACGAAAATGGTGTCTTGGTACAAGACGATAATGTTCCTTTTGTCAATACCATAGCACGTGTCACAAGACATAAGGATGGCAGCATGTCAGAGTACAAATTGCCTGTAACTATGCCAGCATTATTGGGTGCCGGATCAGAGTTTATTCCAAAAGATGATATTCCCATTTACGAAAATAGTGTTTTGAAATTGGATGATATAACTCAAGACACAACAATGATAGGCTATATTTATGGTGGTATTAGTAGTTCTGCCTAATATATTTTTTATAAACACAGGGACAGCAGCGCAAGTAGTCAGGTTTTTATGGCACATTTGATCAAAAACACGAAGACATCAATTCATGATGTTAATGAACAAAGTAAAAATGGATTAGGCATGATAATATTACCAAATCCAAGTGATGACCAATTGTCCATAAAATTTGATCTGGATGTTAAAACCGAAGTTCGGCTAAAGGTTATGGATATGCAAGGAAAAATTTTGAATACATTCAATTACGGACATCTATCATCTGGGGCACATCATTTTAATATTAGTGAAGACTTTAAAAATCAAAATATATTGATTTTTCAATTACAAGCAGGAGATAAAATAAGTACACAAAAAGTAGTCATAAAGTAGTGTCAGTTTAATTTAGAACTTCATATATCTCCATTGGGTATTGCTTGTTTTTTATACTCATCTCACCTACAAGATTACAATTAAATATGTTTTTTATTTGTTCATATGTATCTTTTGTGATGATGGTTTGACCTGCTTTTGCTATGGATTGTAATCGCTGTGATGTATTCACCACGTCGCCAATGACTGTAAAATCGAGCCTTTTCAATGCTATTGAGCCTATGTTTCCTGAAATCATTTCACCTGAATTAATACCTATTGCTACTCTCGGTAAAAATGTCTTATTATCAGATAAGGTTTCTTTGTGTGCTTCGATCGCCTTGTGGACTGCTAGTGAGGCTTTGATAGCCTTATTTATGTGCGACTCACCTTTGAATACTGCCATGACGGCATCGCCCATGAACTTGTCGACATAGCCATCAAAATCATTAATTTTATTGACCATTACATCAAAATATTTATTGATTAGATTTACAACAAAATTTTGTGATTCTTTCTCTGAGATGTTCGCAAATCCACAGATATCCATAAATACCACGGTTGCATTTATGGTTTCATTTGCCAAAATGGCATCCTCTGACGCTGAACGTGACATGAACTGTATCACACTATTATCGACATACATTTTGAGAATATTATTCTCTTTGATGGCCCTCACTGTTTCATGAATTTGGGTCACATATCTCAGTGTTTTGACAAGGGTTGTCTCTAAGTCATCAAATTGTATTGGTTTACAGATAAAATCAAATGCTCCGCGATTCATGGCTAATCTTATATTTTCCATATCGCTATAAGCCGACACGATTACTGTCCTTAATAATGGAAATTTATCTTGCATTTTCGTCAACAAGGTTAACCCATCCATAATAGGCATATTGATATCACTAAAAACTATCTTTGTGTCTCTATGCGATTCCAACAATTCTAACGCTTCGACTCCATTTGCTGCAAAAATAAACTCGTAAAGTTGCTCGCGAATCTGTCTTCGATACTTTTGACGAATCAATTGTTCAAAATCACTTTCGTCATCTACTATTAATATTTTGACTTTCATTTCAATTGCAATAGCTTGTCTTTAATTACCTGGAAATCCAATGGTTTGTTGAATACTTCCTCTGCGCCGTTTTGAATAGCTTGATCACGGGTTGACTTGTCATCATAAGCTGTAATCATCATAACTATAGGCTTTGGCTGTGGTATTTCTTCATTTATTTTACACAATAATTCTATACCTGTCATACCTGGCATGTTGATGTCAGAAAGTATCAAAATGGCTTCCTGTGCATTCGTTTTTATATAATCCAATGCATCTTCACCTGAAAAACAAAAGGAGAATTCAAACAACCCATCTCGTATCTCACGCCGAAATCTTTGTAAAAATAATGTACTAACATCGTGTTCATCATCAACTACTAAAATTCTCATGTAATATTATTTATTTGGTTAGGGGTAATGTGATTACAATTTCTGTATATTCACCTTCTTGTGATACCACATCTATTGTGCCACCATGTCCATTTGTGATGATATCATAGCTAAGCGATAAGCCCAAGCCAGTGCCATGACCAGTGGGTTTTGTGGTAAAAAATGGCTGAAATATCTTAGCTTTTATGCTTTCTGGTATTCCCACCCCATTGTCTTTTATTTTCACTACGACCTTATTTTCTATCATTTCTGTGGAAATTATTACTGTAGGATTGTATTGGTTGTCGGCGTCGATGCTAATTTTTTTACGCTCCTTTACTGCATAAAATGCATTATTGATTAAATTTAATAATACACGGCCAAAGTCTTGTGAATTAATGAAAATTTTGGGTAGATTTGGATCTGAAATCAATTTGTATTCAGCATTGAAGGACTTGTCATTAGCACGCAATCCATGATAACTTAATCGCAAAAATTCACCCACAAAAGTATTGATATCTATGTATTCTTTGATATCTGACCTGGCTCTAGAGTGCTGCAACATAGAAATCACAATATTGGAAGCACGAGTTCCATGATAATGTATTTTTTCTTGGTTTTGGCTCAAATCTAGGAAAAGCTCATTTATATATTCTTTATCAGGGTCTTGTTTTTCGATTTCTTCTTGTAAGTCTTGTATGAGCTCTACACTGATTTCTGAAAAGTTATTGACAAAGTTTAATGGGTTTTGGATTTCGTGCGCTATTCCAGCAGTGAGTTCGCCAAGTGAAGCCAGCTTTTCAGATTGTAATAGCTGTATTTGTGCTACTTGGAGTTGGTTTATTTTTTCAATAATAAATCTTTTGAATACAAATGATAGAAAAAATATAATCAAAGTGAGCCCCATATAACTAATACCAAAATGCCATTCTTTCCACTCAAGATTGTAATTATGGGCTATATTTACTTTCATTAAAGCCAATATTATGAATGCTGTCACACCTATGATGGCAATTACTATCCATATCATCATATCTTTCATAGAATCAAATAATAATAAGGATGCAATAGGTATCGCTACGAACCATGGCATCACTGGAGAATATAGTCCTCCCGTAAAATAGGTAGTAATAATAATGCCCACGATGGCTCCAGAAAATAGGAAGAAATGACTGAGAAAAGTTAGGCTCATTCCTTGTTTTATCAAAATCAAACCTATAAAAAACAAGAGTGTAGTCAGTCCAAGAGATACCATTCCTTCTTCAAATTGAATCAAGATATAGAACAAAACAAAAGAAGTAGTAAAACAAGCTGTCAGGATATAAAAATATATAAGGACATGCAGTTGTCTGCTCGCATTAACCACATGCTCTTTGGGGACAAAAAAATTTCTAAGTGCTATAAAAAAATTGCTAGCCATTTCTAAGATTTTTATTTAAACTATAATTGCATTTCATGAAATAGGAATTTTAATAATAAATACTGTTCCTATGCCCTCTTTAGATTCTAATTCCATAGTACCACCATGTCCGGTGGTAATAATATCATAACTAAGTGAAAGACCTAAGCCTGTTCCCTCACCTGCCGGTTTTGTGGTGTAAAATGGCTGGAATATCTTAGCTTGGATAGCATCAGGGATACCTGTGCCATTGTCTTCTATCCTTAGGACAATGATATTTTCATTTTTCATAGTGGACATTGTGACAGTAGGCACATATGACTCTGTTACATGGGAGTTTTTAGCTTCATCAATCGATCGCTGGTGTACCGCATAGAATGCATTATTGATAAGATTTAAAAATACCCGCCCAAGGTCTTGAGATACAACTTCGACTTTCCCAATGGATGGATCGAAATTTGTATGCATCTTAGCATGGAACTTAGAATCTTTTGCACGTAAACCATGGTAACTCAATCGCAAAAACTCATCAGCAAGTGCATTCAGATCTGTTGGTTCTTTTTTACCCGTGCTAGTACGTGCATGGTGTAACATACCTGTAACAATGCTGGCGATACGATTGCCATGGTGATTGATTTTTTCTTGATTTTGGGTCAAATCTTTCAATAATTCATCTATATAAGGCTTATCCACTTCAGGTTTGTTCAATTCTTCATTTAAATCCTGCGTGATACCTATACTTAGTTCAGAGAAGTTTTTGACAAAATTCAAAGGGTTTTGGATCTCATGAGCCACACCTGCGGTGAGCTCACCCAGTGATGCTAGTTTTTCAGATTGTATCAGTTGACCTTGTGTGGATTTTAGTGTTTTTAGCGATTGATGCAGTTCTGCTGTGCGTTCTGTTACTTGCCTTTCCAATGTTACATTTTGATTGGCTAGGATTAGTTGTTTTTCTTTTTCCTGTTCAAGGGCTTTATTTTTTAATAGCTCATTTTCTGCCAATTGTTTGCTTAGTGCCTTGTTGGTTTCATTTCCTTGGATCGCCATAAATAGCGACAATCCAATTGGAACAGATATGGATCCAAAATTAAAAATCAAATCTACTATATAAGGATTAATGCCAAATTTCAGCTCATTGTATCCGATAACTGAGATGCCATAATTTAAGTAGCGCATAGAAATAGTAATGCAAAACAATCCTAAAATAGAAAAAAACAATACAATACTCAATGTTACAAATCCTTTCATTCCTTTTCTGAAGCCTTTTCTGCTTAATCTTACTAAATTTACAAAATTGAGTAACGTTCCCATAAAAAGTAAAATATTCTGCAAATGAAATCCATAAGTGACACTGGACACTACTGCATAAATAGAAAAGAATATTACGATACCAAAATAAAATTTGTCAAAGCGTTCCTTGGCAATGTTGTAAAAAATTGTAGCGACAAAAATTACTATAAAACTCAAAAGCCAATTTGCAATATTTAATGTATAATATCGATCTGCAACAAGGTTTTGATTTTGCCCCCAAATTTTAAATATTCTAAGCAAAGTACTAAAGAAAAGATAAGCAGTAAGTAATAGAAACAGTTTATTCTTTTTTTGGAATATGTAAAATGCTAAATGTAAAAAGAACAAAATAAACATTAGTCCCAGAATAAAAATATCTATACCCGTGTAATAGACTTTGAAATTCATCTGGGCATGTTGTGCAGGAATGAGATCGTACAAAGTTGCTTTGAATAATCGGTTTTTTGTCAATCCAAAAATTTCAGTATATCTGATATTGGGCTGTAAAATGTATCGAACGGAAAGACGATATCTACCAATAGAATCAGCGGGAAGATAAATCAAACTTTGAAGTGGATCCCAGGCTATTACTTTTGAAGGATCAGTGCTAAAACGCCCAAATTCATGTATCATTTTTCCATTCAAATATATCTGCGATGCGCTAGCCTGAGAAACGGCTAAACCAAGTGCTTTTGGAAGCTTTTTATTGATTTGAAAATCGAGCTTAAGCCACCTAACTTTTGAATTGAATAATTCTGGTAAGTCATAGATTTCTTTAGTTGGATCAATAGATGTCCATCCATTATCACTTTCGTCAGTATAGGACCAAGCTTCATCATCACCATCTCGATATGCCCAACCGCTGTTTAACAAAATACCTCTTTGCGGTATGCTATCAATCATCAAAACTTCACTTTGCTGAGCGAAAATTTGGACAGAAATGAGAAAAAAGATAAAAGTGAGCTGTCTTATCTTATTTTTTTGAATAAAAGACATCATGCTTTTTCAAGCTTTTGAGATGTCTGCTTCCAAAAATGTTCATCGGATGGCAGAGCATTTATGTGATCTCTTGTCTGTTCATATCCCTTGTCTATCAGCTGTTGCCACTTGGACCAGTCTAAAAAGCCAAAGGAACGCAAATCCATTTCTATATATAGTGAAACTTGAGTTTTATTAGTAGCTTGTTTTTGCAAGCTATTTAAAGTCAAAGAATTAATAAGAATTGTGGACATAGAAGGCAAACGGAACCGTCGTTTTTTGGTAATTTTATTTACAAATATTTCCCAAGCTGTTGGCACATTATCAATTTCTACTATATGTGGGGATTGGACTGATAATGCTATGGCGACTATATGCCTTACAGGTTTTTGGCTCATAATGCCAATAGGCAGATTGTCCATCACTCCGCCATCTACAAAGATTTGATTGTCAATGATTACAGGTGGAAATACACCTGGAATGGCAATACTCGCTTCGATCTGTTTTCTCGTCAATCCCATTTCATGAACTTTCAAGGTTGCTGTTGAATAATTGGTAGAGATCACAAATGAGGAGATCCATAAATCTTCAATATGATTTTCGCCAAAAGACTCAACGAAGATGGAGCGCATTTTTTTACCTGTCATGAGTGATAAAAAAGGAAAATTATAGTCACTTGATGTTGGTTTTTTTTCTGCGCCTTGCTTTCCAACTCGGATCGCCTCCTCTATATTGAAATCTACAAATGACAATAATACTCCAAAGAGCGCACCTGCACTGGTACCGCCTATGAAATCAAATTCGACTCCCGATTCTATCATTGCCTTAGCAGTACCTATATGGGAAAAGCCTTTTGCTCCACCACCACCCAAGACTAGTCCCACTGCACGATTTGTGATAATCCTGCTAAATCGGCGTATGTCTTTAAGATTGTTTTTCCGTAAATGTAAGTGCAAATTCAGTTGACGCTCTTTAAACCATCTTCTAGTATTGGTAGGCATAGGCGCATTTTCTGGATGTAGTAGAATCAAATATACCTTTTTATTTAAAATATTAGACGTATATAAATTTAGCTGCGTCTCTATAGGTTTTACATCTTCTGATGCATAGAAATCACTGACAACCAAGATCAAATCACAATACGTTATACACTGATTTGCCCAAATTTCATGTTGGCTATCACAAACTAAAAAATTAATACCTGTGTGGTCATCTAGCTCATCAAAAAAAACTTTTGTAGTATTGGACCATGATGGTACAGCATCAGAAGCATTTATGGCAATGTCCATGTAGCTCAGATTCAACAATTTCATCTGTCCTTGGAGAGATATCACAGCTCTGGCTGCAACGACTACAGCTATATTTTGGTGCTGGATCATAGCGTATTTTGTTGAATCATTACAGCGTAATCTATTGATGACAAATTGTGTCAGAGTATGTGCAAAGTTTGGATTCTTTGCTGCTAAAATATTATAATCTGCTTCTTCGATTTTCAGCACAGTGGATTCACTCAAGGCGATGACAGAAGCGCTGCAGGGGCTCATGGGTAAAAAGAGAAACAGAATTCACCCACTGGCTCGCCAGCGAGATATCACCCAATGCCTTGAACCCATTTTCCGTTACAGCTGTGCGCGTAGGCGACCTGTTAACACTATGTAAATAAATTTTCCATTTCACCTTCATGAAATAGGTAACCGCCAGTATCAAAGTGAATGATATCAGAAATTCATTATATCTTCAAATTGAGAGTATATGTTAATTCACCGAATAGTTGTGATAAATATGGACCGAAGTGATGATAATTTTCCATTGATGTTTGACGTATACATTGGTTTAATAAGGAAACTACAAGATATGATTATAAAAATTGTACCTGAAATTTACATTCGCATTTAAATACTGCCGAATTCTATAATAAACTAATTAAATTTAGTATTGGCATATAATTGTAAAATGTGCCGTTTGAATAAAAGAGACAGCCATTCAAAACAATTCTAACTTTGAAAACAAAATCAAAAAAGTTACCAAAAAATAATGCTAAATATCTCATTTCACATTAATTTTGATAATCCAATAGTTGGCCTAAAATTGGCTTCTTTATCAATACCAAATTCACCTTAAATATCAGCAAATAAATAAGAAATTTTAAACTTGTTATACTTTTCATAGGGTTTCTATGAGTGAAGTGAATATTAAAAGATTTACAACATCATACACCTTGCAAGTATCATGAACTAAAATATGTGTTCCATATTTGGAGCAAACAAATTGGTATATCGAGTTACTTGTTATAAAACAATTGAACTACAGTGCCAATTACCCAAGCTTTGCTATCATCAAACCGTTGGTATCATCTTTCTCCACTTTACTTCCCATACCAATCTCATTTGGTCTATCATAGCAGTATTGTCATCAACGTTCATGTTATGATTCCAATCTTCAAAGTGGAGACGTACAAGATTATTACCTTTCTTAAGATGTACTTTTTTGATTGGTATATCCCCAGTCCGACCATTCATCCTTGCATAATTTTGAGGAAATACAAGCACACCTGCGTAAGTTTCATTTACTGAAATACTTCTGATGGCGCATTTATTATCGGTATTCCAGGGACCATTGCCATTGGAATAACGCATGTCTAAGAAGTAGTCACCTTCTTCATTTACGGGGACATGTATTTGTATATCCTTGTTTTTTTGGAGACTTATTTCTATAAATCCATCACCGTTGTAGTTTGTAAAAGGGTAGGATGCCTTCGGCGCAAATGCTTCCATTTCCAAAACAATAGATTTTGCATAGCGTATGGTGGGTTCAGAGCTAAAGCTTTCGTATCCTTTGCTATCTTCTGCAGTCACCATAATGTTGTGATATGCCCCTGTTGGGCATATAAATCTTGTGTTTTTAGTTGTACCAATGAGAGTGCCGTTATCGTAAATATGGTATTTTTTTGCACCATTAATAGGTTCCCAAATTAGCATAGAATCTTGTTGTGAAACCAAGGGTGTGGAGAGTGCCACATGATTATCTACAATATGGATGCTGGATGGGGTGAATTCATTATTTTGCAAGGTTATTTTGATCGTGTGTTTACCTTGGGCATCTTTATGCATAAATGGTTTATCAAGCTCTTTTCCATCCAAGGTGAAGGATGCTATGGTATTGCCATAACCTATGACAGTGATATCAAATGTTGCATTTCTATATTTAAAATTTTCTAGGGTTCGCTCTCCATCATAAGCTTTTGGTATACAAGGATTGAAGTGAATACCATCGCTTTGGAAATGAATGCCCATAAACACTCTATAAATCATCGCCATATTTGCCGCCATGCTCCATAACATACGATCTGAGTTAATCTCAGTACCTTTATAGTCACCTGTTGATGCAACCATGTTTTCGTAATTAGTAAGAAACAACCCTGCGGCTCTATATATACTTGCTAGGCCATGTTCGAGAGCTTTTTCGTTCCCTGCTTTGGCGGATGCAAGATTCCAATATCCCTGTACAAAAGGCCAAATAGCATTGTTATGATAGGGTGGAATATCCTGAATTTGGGGATAGATACAAGTAGTGCCAAATTCGGTGAGCGGGGCTGAGCTGATTACTTTTTGCGATGTGTCTTTATCGCTGACATCAAACAAAACAGCCAAGGCATTTCCAAGAGCTTCAAACTTTTTTGAAGGGATTAAAGACGTTCTACCATATAGATATTGGGCAAAAAATCCTAGATCGGGTTGATACAGATGTTTTTGCATACCTTGTCTAATGGCATTGGCTCTGTCAATGTAGATTTGGTAAGGTTCGCCTTTTATTTTTGACATTTCTCCTAGAATCTTGTGCGCTTGATAGTGTACGGCGTTGGTGCCTAGATTGAGAGATGCATGAATATCTTTGTTGTCCATCCATTTTGGGTATGTTTGTTCTCTCCAGTCCAAGAAAGATGATTCACCCATATATAATTGATAATCAGTATTATACAATGTTTTATAATCGTCATCCAACGTGTTTTTGATGACAGGATATATTTCGTTTAGCCATTCTTCGTCTCCGGTGTAGAGATATATTTCCCATGCTGCTAGACACCACGTAGTGCGATCAGAAGAGATAGGCCATGCACCGCCTGAACCTGTGTCTTGTATGATCCGTCCTCGTTTTACTTTTTTACGAAGGCTGATTTTTGCAGCTTCGGGTTCTAAGTGGGCAAATGCCAAATAGGTAGAATAGCTGACATCTCTTGTCCATACGCCTGCCCATTTTGAACCGGTGCGCAACGTACTGTCTAGTTCAATATTTTTCTTCGCTTCTTCGAGTGATAGATTATAAAGGGCATCTATCAAAGGTATGTTGGATTTATATTTAGGTTTGGTAGAAATGTCTTCTGTTAAAGTCCATTTTTTCTCTTCTCCTGCCGCTGCATCGTAAGGATTTAAACGCACTGTGATGCTGTAAATATTTGGGTCGGCAGTAGGTTTTAACAGCAATCCTTTGTTAGCTAGATTGACAAAATCCCAAGACAATGGTTCTGCATTTCCGGCAATGTAAAATCCCTTAAAATCTGCTTTAGCTATTTTGGTTCCGTCAAAGGTGGTAAAGAAACCCTGATTTTCAAAGTCGGTGAGTACATCTGATACATCCAGATTGAAAGTAAAGGTATAGTTGGTGTCCAAAAATGATGGACTATATGAGTTCAACTGTCCAGGCTTTTCTCCGAATTTGATAGTTTGGCTATGTGATTTCCATCTTGGATTATGACAATGGTCACCCAACTGGCAGTTCGTTGTCTTTTTCATTGATAGAAAATTTAAACTTTATAAGATTTTGATATGTGCTGCTGGCTGGGCTCTTGTAGTTTGATGACATAGAAGAATCTGAAAGCACAAGCGCCTGATTTTCACCTTGAATTATTTTATTCTTATAAATGCTAAAATGCTCAGATTGATAGATTGGTTGGTCAGAATCAGTGGATGGTGTTTTGCAGGAGGCAATCATAATGAATATAAGGGCAAGTTTTACAACGGTTTGCATGGTTTTATAATAATATTGTAGCAAATATATAAAAATTGTCAGCAATTCTCTGTGAAGTGAAAGTATGAGTGCATGGAGGACATGATAGGATAATACCTAAAATAAGTATCAATAGTCAGGCTTTACTTGTAATCGAAAAAATATTTGGTTACATAGATTATAACATGAAATAGTTTTGTACTCGGCAACAATTTGAGTTTGGCTTTGTTAGTGCATTTTTACATATAAATAGACGTCTTAATAATTCCAAAAAATGGATAAAATCAATTTAGTACTACAACTCATTTTAAGTCTCTCGATATTAGTAGTATTGCATGAATTCGGCCATTATTTACCGGCAAAATGGTTTAAAACTAGAGTAGAAAAATTTTATCTATTTTTTGACCCATATTTTTCACTTTTCAAGAAAAAAATTGGAGAAACTGAGTGGGGAATTGGATGGATTCCATTTGGTGGATATGTGAAGATAGCGGGGATGATAGATGAAAGTATGGATAAAGAGCAGATGAAAAAACCTATGCAACCATGGGAATTCAGAGCAAAACCAGCATGGCAGAGATTGATTATTATGGTGGGCGGTGTTACAGTCAATTTTATTTTGGGTGTCGTCATCTTTGCCGGTATGTTGATGTATTGGGGTGAATCTTTTGTCAAGACATCAGATGCCAAATATGGAATAGCTGTCGAAGAAATGGGTGAAAATCTTGGATTGAAAGATGGAGATCTCGTGTTAGGTACTGAAAATACGACATTTGATAAAGTAAATCCTGGTGCTGTCATAAAAGAATTGGTGATAAATGGTGCAAATACATTGAAAATCCAAAGAGAAGGAAAGGAAATGGAATTACAAATTCCAGCGGATGCAAAAGAGGCCTTAGTAAAATTTGATAACAAAGACAAAGGTGTATTTGGAATCAGAATGCCCGCATCATTTGGGGAGATTTCAAAGAATGGTGCAGCAGAAAAATATCAAATAGACACTACTTACAGACCACTTTATCTTAATGGAAAGTCCATCATGTACCAAAATGAATTAGTAAGAGAGCTCTCAGCAACTAGAAATGGTATTGGAAAGTTTGTTTTTCAGAGTGGAAATGATACCATCATAAAATACATTGCAGTTCCTGGTACTGGAAAACTTGGTGTAGGTTTGGATAATTATAATAAGTATTTGACAGTATCCTCAGAGAAAGCTGGGTTTGCTACTGCAGTAGGCAAAGGATTTAACACTGCTACAACTTTTCTCGGTGATCAGTTAAAAGCTTTCAAACGTATGTTTACAGGTGAGATCAAAGCAAAAGATAGCTTAGGTAGTGTAATTTCTATGGCATCAATGTTTAAATCAGATTGGGATTGGAGTGTATTTTGGCGTATTACAGCCAGTCTTTCAATTCTTCTTGCATTTTTCAATCTCTTACCAATTCCTGCATTGGACGGTGGATATGTTCTGTTTTTGATTTGGGAGATCATCACAGGCAAACAGCCTTCTGATAAATTTATGGAAGTAGTCAATTATATAGGATTTCTTGTTTTGATTTCTTTAATGATTTTTGCTTTAGGTCTCGATATTTCTAGATTATTTTAAAAAGTTAATCCAATGCGGTATACAGTCAAAGACAGATTTTTATCTTATGTTCAGGTAGATACTCAAGCAGATCCAACGAGTTCAACCTTTCCATCTTCACCGAAACAAAAAAATCTCACCGAGATATTGTGTAGAGAGCTAGATATCATGGGCGTGAAATATAAGACCAATGATGCTGGATATATTTACGCTTTTTTGCCAAAGAATGTTTCAGATAGTACAAAAAAAGTCTTTTTCTGCGCACACATAGATACTGCACCAGACTGCAGTGGCACGAATGTAAAACCTTTGGTACATAATAATTATAATGGCCAGACTATATACTACCAGATGATATAACACAAATTATTGATCCTAAAGATTATCCTACTTTGCTTGAAAAAATAGGGGAAGGATATCGTCACAGTTGGTGGATTGACACTTTGGGAAGTGATGATAAATCTGGTAGCCATCATCATGGATGCTTTGTATCAATTAACACAAAATCCTAATCTACCACACGGAGATGTTCGTGCATTGATCACAACTGATGAAGAAATCGGCAAGGGCGTTGCAAATGTAGACCTTACACTTTTAGATGCTGATTTTGGATATACATTAGATGCAGGAAATTTAGGAAGTTTTGAATACGAAAATTTCTCGGCGAATAGCTTGAGCATTACTTTTCATGGCAAAAGTGCTCATCCAGGATATGCAAAAGGCAAAATGGAAAATAGTATGAAGATTGCCGCTGCTTTCCTTGATGCTCTCCCAAAGGACAGTATGACACCTGAAACGTCTGATGCTAAGCAGGGTTTTATTCACCCTACTAAACTGGAAGGTGTGTTAGAAAGGACAACTGTCCAGTTCATTCTGAGAGATTTTGAAACTGCGAAGCTTGATGAATACAAAAGATTGATTGAAGACACTGCCGACAAGATTTTGGTACAATTCCCAAACTCTAGTTATAGTATCGAAGTAAAGGAACAATATCGAAATATGAGGGATGTAATCGATTTGCATCCTTATGTCATTGAAGTAGCACTAAACGCTATGGAAAAAGTAGGCGTAACTCCAGATATAGGAAGTATACGCGGAGGTACTGATGGTGCAGTTCTTTCACATAAAGGATTGCCATGTCCAAATTTATTTGCTGGTATGCAAGCGATCCATAGTAAACACGAATGGGTGTGTGTACAAGACATGGAAAAAGGTGTAGATACTGTTATAGCCATCTGTGATATAGTCTCCAAGATGTAGTGATTTAGCAAAGTAGGATTTATAAGATGTAAGATATTGTCATTCCATTCTACATTTTACAAGCTTTGATGTTACCTATATTATGGTAATCTTGTAAGTATTACAGATTATTGTTTTGCATTGATTTCCTATTTTAATAAGTTCAAATCAAATTGACTATAAAAATCGATTTGATTTTTTATTTTTTGTATCTTTACCAATAAAATATTATTAAACAAGCATTTTATGGTAAGTACAAAAATAGCAGGGCTTGGATATTATGTTCCTGAAAGAGTAGTAAGAAATGAAGAACTGACGCGATATATGGATACTTCTGATGAATGGATTCAAGAACGCACAGGGATCCAAGAGAGGAGATATGCAAAAAAACATGAAGAGACCACGGCAACGATGGCTGCAAAAGCAGCTGAAATAGCTATAAAACGTGCTGGTATCACCAAAGAAGATATTGATTTTATCATATTTGCCACGCTTAGTCCCGATTATTATTTTCCGGGTTGCGGCGTGCTTTTACAACGTGCGTTGGGAATCACATCACATGAATGTGGTGCCCTAGATATACGCAATCAGTGCAGCGGATTTTTATATGGACTTTCCATTGGAGATCAGTTTATAAAAACAGGCATGTATAAAAATATCCTGCTTGTGGGTTCGGAAATGCACTCCATGGGTCTAGATTTTTCAGATGCAGGGCGCAATGTCACAGTTATATTTGGAGATGGTGCAGGTGCTGTCGTACTACAACCTACTGAAGAGCAAAATAAAGCGTCTTGGTCACGTGTCTTCACTCCGGAATACGTGGTTCTCACCAGATGGTACCCTATGCAGAAGAATTGGCTATGACTGGATCCCAGATCACATTCTGGGTATCATTTAGGAAAAGACAAATTTGGTTATCCTGATCCAGAAATTCCTGGTGGTGTTTTCATAACCCAAACAATGATGGATGATAATATGCTGGCACCAAATATGTCGGGCCAATTGGTATTTAAAACTGCAGTTGTGAAATTTCCTGAAGTGATTCATGAAGCATTGCAAAAAGTAGGTTTGACAAGCACGGATATAGACTTACTGGTACCACATCAGGCCAATCTTAGAATAAGTCAATTTGTACAGAGAAGTTTGCGATTGACTGACGACAAGGTAGTTAACAATATCCAAAAATATGGAAACACAACAGCCGCAAGTGTACCTATTGCTTTATGCGAAGCATGGGAAGCAGGTAGGATTAAGGAAGGTGACTTAGTTTGCTTGGCTGCCTTTGGGAGTGGTTTTACTTGGGGCAGCGCACTCATAAGATGGTAGAGTAGGGTGGTGACATGACACAAGATGAAATAATCACTGTGGATGGCCTTCCACGTGCCCTGTATGATAAAGTCATTACGGAGGCATTGGATTATGCTCTATTGTCCATTGCTTTTACCTATGATAGAATGCGCAAGAAAGATGTAAAAACGCGCATTCATAATATTGTGAAAGGGAAAGTGGCAGAAGGACTTTTTTATGAATTTTGTAAGGCAAATAATATACAGATCAAAACTGATGAATGCTCCACGCCTTTTTACTTACCTGATTATAGAGATTTTCTCTACATGAGAGGTGAATGGGATTTAAAAAATAACTTTTATTATCCTAAAGAAAACAAAACTAACTATTCTCCAGAGATACATTTGCCATGTTTGATTCCTGATAATTACGTAGGCGATCAATGGACAAAGAGAAATAAGCACTATTTTACTGAAACGACCTTCGTGGGTTTTTTATTCAGTTTTATGCCTTTGAAATCACATGAAGGCTTCTTTCAATTGCATTTGTCTCAGGCGCAGTTGAAATTTATTGAAGATGTATCTGACCACTTTAGGTATGCTATGTCAGCAGCCATGCCTGTAAATGAAAGATGGTTTAAAGAGAAGATTAAGGCTATTTCTGAATCTGATGTCATAACGAGTGACTACTATCCACCTTTGGTCTTGACAGCATGTGCCAACTTAAAATATTGGAATCTTTATTCGACTGTGGGAACTGAAGTGGATGATCAAAAATATCTTAATCATCTTCATCCCGTTTATTATCAACTTACTGGCAATGTGGTTAAATATATGGGAGGTTGTATCGTTACCACTATTCAAAACAAAATTTGCCCAGTAGAAGTATTACCTTCATTTTATTCCATAAATCCACAGTTAAAATCTGGTATGAAATATGCGTCACTAGGTCCGCCAAGGTTATCGAAGTGGTAATTAGATACAGGATTATACTTGGATATTGCCATCATTTTGGTATGAATGGATTAGAATTTAAAATATTTTGAGTACATTCACTCTAGAAACTTCTTTTCATTTAAATACAATGTAAAATTTAAATAAAATGAAATCCTTTATTAAATCAATATTGACCGCACTCCATTTACTGGGAATACAATGCCAAAGTGAGGGCTTAGCATCTGCATATGCCTTTACACAAGTGCAAAGTATAGAAAATGAAAATCTATCAACATCTAAAAAAAGTTTGGAAGTCAGTGATGTTGATAATTCTGAGGAGAGTACAGAAAAAATTGCAACCAAAAGAAAGCAATACATCGTTGACCTAGATAGTATTTTTTACTATAGTTTTCTGATAGATATTGCATTTGTTTTTATAATTTTATTCGGTATTTATTATCCTACATACAGGCGCACTGACACTTTTTTTGCTTTCATCCTTTTTAATGTAGTCATATTTATCTTGACGTATGTCTTGAATCAAGTGAAGATATCGATGGGAGCTGCATTTGGATTGTTTGCTGTGTTTTCGATGTTACGCTATAGGACTTTGAATATTGGAATGCGAGATATGACGTATCTCTTTATTTGTATTGCCATTGGACTAGTGAGTGGAATTCAGATGGAATATGATAAACTCATCATATTATTGACTTTACTCACTGTTTTCATTGGAGTATTTGATACTGGTATTTTTTTTAAAAAGGAAAAGACTAAAAGAATTACAATAGACAATATTGAATTAGCCCATCAGGCAAAGAAAGAAGAATTGATGGAGCATTTACGTACATCCACAGGGTACAATATCCATCATGTAGCAACAGATAATTATGATCTGAAAAGAAAATCTGTTGATGTTACCATTTATTATTACTAAGATAAACACCAAGAATCTGTTATGAAAGGAAGGTATATCAAACAGTTATTATCCATTGTATTGATAATAATTTCATCAGTACAACTATTTAGTCAAGATGAACAGTATGGTTTGTGGCTCAATTATCAACTGGATAAGAAATTGAAAAATTGGCATTTTGAACTTGAGTCGGAGTTAAGAACAGTGTATTATCTACAGTTAATTGAGCGTGGTAGTATAAAATTAACTTCGCGTTATAATTTTACCAAGAGATTGGACTTGTCCGCTGAATATGGCCTTATAAACGTGTTGGATGTTAAATATGATAACTATCAAATAAGACATCGGTTTGCTTTGGAATTGGGTTATACTTTGAAATTTGGTGATTTGAAATTCGGCATAAAAGAAAAATTTCGGCTTACCACCAAAGATGAATCTAAAAGAATCGATGAAGACGGAACTATTGACACTTACAGACTAAACCCTGAAATCACTTGGGTAAATGGTTTGAATTTTGAATATAACATTCCCAAATCTAAAATTTCGCCTTTTGGGCAGATGTCAACATATTACACGATCAATGATGACGAAAATTCTGGGTTTGAAAACATTAGATATAAGTTGGGTATCGATTATAAAATAAACAAAAGATCCAATGCTAATATGTACTTTTTATATAATTCTCATCAAGAAAGCGACGATAATTATGGTAAGTATATTTTGGGTTTCGGATTTAGACAAACTCTTAAATAAATAATTTTTACTTTAAAAATGAAGTGGATTATATTCAAAATCTTAGTTATTCCTATGTAACATTTTCCAAAAAATTTATTATTTCCTGATCAGTCACGACAATATCTATCTGATTAATGGCAAGGATTCGCGTATAATTGTATTTTTGCAATAAAAGTAAAATTATGCCAACTAAAATAACAGTATTAAATAATGGATCACTTAAAGTTGATGGTGATTTTGTGCTAGTAGATGCCAATGGTACACCTTATGATTTAAATGAAAGAACGATCATAAGTTTATGTAGATGTGGGTTGTCAGCAAATAAACCATTCTGTGATGGCAGTCATAAACAAAACTTTGAACACGAGGCAATAGCTTTTGGATTGCCGCCGAAGAAAGTTTAGTAAGTAATTTTTTAATTTTTTAAGATTAGGAATTACTGTGATTTTTATGCTAGATTGGTATATACTGCCTGTACGTCATCATCGTCTTCCAACTTATCCAAAAGCTTAATAATGTCAGTCATCTGTTCATCAGAAAATTCTATCGGGGTTGTTGGAATCCGTTGTAAATTGGCTTTTGTGACGTCTATTTGTAATTCTTCGAAGCCCTTTGTCAAAGTTCCGAAGTCAGAATAAGAACCATATGCATAAACAGTATTATCATCGAGCTCAATCCGTTCTAGACCATAATCTATCATTTGTAATTCGAACTCATCAGCATCAAAATTTGTTGGTTTTTCAAACTCTACCACAGCCTTTCTATCAAACATAAACTCAAGTGAACCAGTGGGAACTATACTTCCTCCTGATTTATTGAAGTATGATTTGACGTTAGCAACTGTACGTGTGGTATTATCGGTTGCACATTCCACAAAAACCAAAACTCCATGAGGTCCTTTTCCTTCGTAATTGACTTCAGTATAATCTTCAGCATCCTTACCAGTAGCGCGTTTTATAGCATTATCAATATTATCTTTGGGCATGTTTGCAGCTTTGGCAGCCTGAATGGCTAGCCTTAACTTGGAGTTCATTTCAGGATCAGCGCCCCCTTCTTTTGCTGCCATCGTGATTGCTCTCGAAACTTTTGGAAAAACTCTGGACATAGTGGCCCATCTTCGTTCTTTTGCTGCTCGTCTATATTCGAATGCTCTACCCATTTGAAAATAATGTTTTATATGGTGTTAAAATGAAAAAGCACCTCATAAGTACTAGCCTATGCGATGCTTTTTGGCGGAAGAAGAGGGATTCGAACCCCCGGTACCCTCTCAGGTACGCCGGTTTTCAAGACCGGTGCAATCAACCAGCTCTGCCATTCTTCCAAAGTACTTTTTATAAAAGCGACGCAAAGGTAATAAATAATTTTAATTCCAATACATCAAAGGACAAAAAAAAAGCAACTTCACTTTTGAAGCCGCCTTTTAACTAAATTTCAGGTATAACAATATTATGAGAAAACTAAATCAATGTCTTTAAATCCCTGATTAATATGGATTTACGTCTAAAATTAATTTTATTATTTTTTTTAAGGTCATTTAAAACTGTGGTAACTGTTTGTCTTGAAGTCCCTGTATAATTGGCTATATCCTGCTGAGTGAAATTATGTTTCAATAACATTTCAAATCCTACAGGTGTACCAAATTTTTCTGCATTGTCCTTTAGAAATCCTACAATTCGTTCTCTTGCATCACTTAGTGCTAAAGACTCTAATCTTTTTTCACTCATTTTTAGTCGACATGTCAAAAAGTCAACTAAACAAAGTGCAAATGTGCTATTTGTTCTAACAAGATCAAAGAGTAAAGCACTTTCCAATTTAAGAAATTTTGCTGAGTTCGAGATTATAATTGCACTATCATGGTGCAAGGTGGATTTTCCCAGTTCAAGTTCATTAATGATATGTTCACCATGAACGATGCTTTTGATGACTTCTTTACCAAAACCGCTCTCATGAGTGATTTTCACGATACCATCCATTAAATAATACCAATGGTAACATTCTTCACCCTGTGAGAATATTTTCTCATCTTTCATCAACACTATTTCTTCTCCCTTATTCTTAAGGTTGGTTATTTCCTCGTTGGTAAGGCATTTGGATAATGCGTATTTATGAATTGAAGTGGTCTGGGGTTTAGCGGTCATATTTATGGGTGTAAACAATAATATGACACATTTTTAATGTTCTGACCCTTATAAAAGTGTAAGAAATTTTACAAAAACGTTAAAAAATTTATTCTATTAAAATGCTATAGTCCTTACCTGAAATAGCACTGAAAGAACCAATAACTTGCTTATAATTCATATTGAATGCAGCAAATGCGGGATTATTACCTTGATTTGGATTATTCTGTACGACTTCATTATAGAAATTGTATCTATAGAAATCTTCTGTGACAGTGTAGAATTTAAAATTAATATTTTGGGGTTTGGAGGAGGTAACGAGTCTAGCTTTACAGTATAAAATATTAGATGTCATTAGGTTTTTGTTAATGAGTAATCCATTTTTTTTAGTAATAAATTTTGTTGGATTCTGGCTTGTCAGTTTAGAAGTATCTATGGTAATTTGCCATTTCCTTCCATTAGTAAGATCACCACTCAAAAAGAAAAATTTTTGTGTATCAGGTGCTTTAGATAAATCTATTGAAAAATCAACTACATATTTTCCAGTGTCTTCAAAATTAGATGAGGTTATTTTAGTGGTGTCTAAGGATACAGGTGAAGGAATAGTAATTTTTGGGGGCGATTCACCTGCCGAATATTTTGTGAATCCATGTAAGCCATATTCTTCTCCTACTTTTGGAGTAAAGTCTTTTTGGTTTTCGGCAATTCCATTGGATGCAAAGAAAAAGAAAAATTGGTTATCTTTTTTTCCTTCAGACAACCATAATTCCAATGTGTCAGTGGACATCAATGGCCTCGGACTTCTTCCATTTACATTGCCTAAATATTCAACATAAGCAAATGCTTTTTGTCCTGATGTCAGCTCACAAATAATTTTCATTTTTGGCTCTGCTTCTATATCGCCAATAGGCAGTGACTCTGTACATTGTACTAGAAATAGAATACCAAAAATTAAACTTACTGTTTTGATTTTAATTAAATATTTAATAGGACACAAATAAGACGCAAAATAACCAAATTTGTAACAATTTGACAAAAAAAATGGATGTTTTTTTACTAATTCACAAAATTACCAAACTACACTAAAACTTATTGATGGCATAAATGGCAGCAATCTATAGTATTGCAAAGAAAACTTATTTATATCGACACTGTCTCTTTCTATATCTGCGTAAAAGAAGTTTTTATTATTTAGTACATTATAAATGCCCATAAAAAGCTTTGTTCTACCACCCCATTTATAAGTATTATATAGTGCAAATCCTATGTCTAACCTATAATATGGGTCAAATTGGGCATTGTTTCTGTCTGTAAATATTATTTCTGGGCCATTTTCTGTATCAAATGTATAACTTAAAGGCTTAGAATAATAGGTGCCAGAAAGTCCATTCCAACTGGCTGTAAATTCAGAAAAGGCTGATATTTTATAAATCAAATTTGCTTTTACAGAATGTTCTCTGTTATAGGTAAATGGAAAGGTGTTGCCTTTGTTGAGTAATTCGAAATCTCTTTTAGATTTAGAGTATGTATATGAAATATTGCCAATAAATTTTCCTATGCTTTTTTCAATATAAAACTCAAATCCATATGCCTTTCCATTTCCAATAGCCAATTCTGATTCCCAATCCACACCTTCAGAGATATTGGTCGTTTTACCTTCTTGGAAATTGCTCAAATTTTCTAAAATTTTGTAATATGCTTCGGCACCTATCTGAAAGCCGGATTTTGTTTTGACTTTGAAAGTGATATCCGCAAGCCAAGCCGATTGTGGGGGAACTTTATTTTGTGATGGTAGCCATACGTCATTATACAATCCTAATCCACTCGAAGATACTAGGTGAAGATATTGTATAGTTCTGCCGATTCCCACTTTGAACGCGGTGGTTTCTGATCCAGTATAAAAACTAAATCTAGGTTGAAATGCCTTAAAATTATAGGTAGCATCATTAAAAAATGCATAATTTATACCAATATTTATATGCGAATTTTGTGAAAAACGAATGTCATCTTCGATGTATAAATTGTATTCCATACTCTTGATACTAGCATTCTGACCCAAAGTATCCAAATGCAGTGGAGTCACTTTATCTAAATTTTCTGGCAGTGATTTTTCATCAGCATCCAAAACTTTAGGTGAAAAGGATCTATCTGTTACTGCGATTCCACCTTTTACGAAATGACTTACTGAAGGTAGCCAATCAAGTTCATATTTGATGGATTTTTCTTTAATATTGGATTTGAATAGATATGCATCAATGTAATCCAATGTATTTGGCGTATTTATATTGTTGTAGGCATTATACCTAAAGCTATTTTGATCATAAGATGTCTGATAGATGATGCACCTACCAAAAAGTTTGTTTGTTAATACTGATGTTAGTTTAAAGGCAGATAAATCGTTGCCCCATTCAACATTATTTTCAGTTTGATCTAAAAGAAAACCATCTCCGCTTCTTTGATTTGAATTTAAAAAATTGTCTTTACTTCTGAAGTAACTCAAATCAATTTTATGTCTGGCTGAAAGTTGATAATTTGCTTTTGCGTATATGTCAGAAAAGAAGTAATTGGCTTCGCCGTTTCGATCTAGTTCTCTATTCAACCATTGTGTGATCTCTTTTAGCCAAATATCTACAAATGTCCTTCTATATGATATAAGGAAGCTACCTTTGTCTTTACTTATTGGGCCCTCAAGCGATGTTTTAAAAGCTATGAGACTTATTGAGGCTTCACCAGAAATTTTCTTTGAATTACCCTGTTTTGTATGTAAATCTAAAACTGAAGCCAACCGTCCAGAGTATCTTGCAGGCATATTTCCTTTATAAAAATCTGCATTCTTGATGATGGATGTGTTTATTGTTGAAAATATTCCTAATCCATGGCCAGTATTATACATGGGAGTTCCGTCAAGCAAAATTAAATTATTATCTGCACCACTGCCTCGAACATTAATACCACTTATACCATCAGCAGCCGAAGATACTCCTGGTAGGGTAGACAAGTATCTAAATAGATCTGTTTCACCACCAAAATTATTGGAGTTTCTCAGTATTTCTACATTTACTTTTTGTTTATTTATAGTCTGTTCTTGGTCTAAGTCGGCTTTTTTATCGGTTATAAGGACTTCATTTAATTTTAAGTCGGGTTGCAAAAAAAACATTGCAGTAGAATCTTTGGTCAATGTAATATCAATACTTTGCGAAGAATATCCCAAATAAGTTATGACCAACCTTTGCGTCTCACTTGGTAATTTTAGTGTGAAAAATCCTTGTTCATTACTCGATGTGCCTTTGCTTTTATCAATATTAAAAATATTTGCTCCTATTAATGGTTCTGAAGAAAGTTTATCCTTTATGTATCCACTTAAAATAAAATCTTGATCCAAAACAGAACCCTGCTTTATTATAACTAATTGATTACCAATAAGTTTATACTTATAACTTAGTGGATTTAGTATATAATTTAAGATAGAACCTAGAGTTTGACTTTTTGCTTGGACTTTAATAGGATTATCCATAGGCAGCTTAGTATCGGCATAAACTAAATTGACTTTTGTAATGGATGAAAGATCTTGAAGTACTACTTTGAGTGGTTTGTTGTAACTGGTGTAATCTACAATAATCAGATCGGGCCTAGTCTGGCCGTAAATTATATTATTTGATAATAATATAAAAAAGAGAATAAAAAAGTTCTCTTTCATCATCTAACTTACCTCAAATTTCATCACAATGATCCAAAATTATTCAACTATTATTTATACGAATAATTAAAGTCAAAGATACAAAAATCAGACCACAAATATTTGATTTACTAGTATATGTGGATTTAATTACAATTTAGTGAGGATATCAGTAGTATGTTGTTATCAATTTGTTTGACGTCCATCTCGAAGGTCAGTCTTAACGTTTCTAATATTTGGTCAAAACTATTGGAAGATAAGGATGATGAGGAAAATCTACAATCTTTCAAATCTACATTTTCTGCGATCTCAAAGTTGACATCGTATTTTAATTCTATTTCTGAAAGTACTGTAGACAATAGTTCATTATCAAAAGCCAAGGATTGCGTCAACCATTTAGCTTGGGCATTATCTGAATTTGAAACTTGTAGCTTACCATCTTGAAGATTTGATTTCTCCTTAGATTTCAAGAATACAATGTTATCACCTGCGGCCACTTTTACTTTGCCTTCTTTAACGGCGACTTCATTATCATGACCATTGACTAAAAATACTGTACCTAGGACTTCTACATCCATACTTTGGGTATGAATTTTAAAAGGTGCTTCAATGTTTTTTGCAATATTAAAATAGGCTTCACCATCCAGTGATACATTTCTAGAATCTTCCCTTAAAGATTTTACAGTTAGTTTTGATTGCGGGCTCAACCAAATATGTGATCCATCCTTAAGGTCTACTCTCACGTAATTTTCATTGGCAGTATATGTATCTTGTTGTAGATTATTAAACACAAACCATGCGCCTAATACCAAAAGTAGCATCGCAGCTATTTTGTAAAAGATGCCTAGACTTCTAGGGGGCAATTCCTTAACAATAGGTTCATTATTGGCTTCTTCTAATTTTAACAGCATTTTGTTATAAGCAAAATTGCTATCAAACTTGCGTTCTGGTGCATGTGATAGATCCCAGACCCTTTTGTATTGCTCTAATATAGCACTATTCTTTGTGTCACTGTTTTTCCAATCATTTAATAATCCTCTGTCCTCCTCCGTTATATTTCCGGAGAGTTCCTTGTGGATTAAATTGGTGATATTTTTAAACTCTGTACACATATATACTACAAAGACACAAAAAATTATGGATAACCCTTACTTTTTTTTAGATTTTATGAAAAAATTTTTCTCTTAATATTTTTAATGCTTTTGACATCTGACCCTCAACTGTTTTAATTGATATTTCCAATGAATCCGAAATCTCTTGGTAAGACATACCTTCGAAGCGACTTAGTGAAAAAATGATGCCACATTTTTCAGGTAATTCACTTATAGCATTTTGTATCCTTTCTTGTAATTCATCTGCTTCAAGAGTAAGATCTACATTTGTGATAGTAGATTCAAAATTAAAAAGTTGTTGATCATCTTCCCAATTCATCTTTTGTGCACGCAGGTGATTTAGGGCTTTATTTCGACATGACCTATAAATATACGCATCAATACTAGTTCGGATTTGAATGTCTTCTCTCTTTTGCCAAATATCAAATATTACTTCTTGGACTATATCTTCTGCTATATTAGAATCTTTAACTATGCTTAAAGTCTTGTTACACAATGAATTGTATAAATTATCATAAAGATATTTTAATGCTCTATTGGGCTCTTCTATTAATAAATTTGTAAATGATTCTGTTTGAAACAAAATTATTATTTTGGTTATGTTTTCTTAGACGCAAGCTTTAAGAAAAAAAGACATATTTGGAATAAATTTTATTTTTCCATGGGTTGATTCTACTATCTTTTGTCGAGATTATCCTCTTGTCCTCTCCAAAAATACCATCATAATTAAACTCAATACGACCCTTAACTCTTCATCTTTTGAGAGTCCGTGCACATCGCTAAGCTTGAATGTTGTCCCCAGCATTGAAGGTTCTTTTGAAAACGTCGCTATTTTCTCACCCAATTTATTTGAAATATGGTACTGAGGGTTGAAAATATATCCTGAGAAAAAACCTAAAATAGGAATTTCTCCGATTAATCCATCCATAATTTTGACAAACCCATTGCCTTCTTGAACTTTAAAATCTGGTGTATTTTGTTCATCAAAAATTTCGTATGTTGCTTTCCACAATGATTTCATTCCCTTTCTTCCAACTCTACCTATAAAATTTCCGTCTTTTACATTGGTAAATACATATGAGGTTGACCAATCTATCCACTTGTCTGCTTTGATTTTGTATATTAAATCTGCTTTCGATTTATTACTGAAGACACTAATATCTTCTTTCAACTTAAAAAGTTTTTGATGGACATAGAATATTTCTTGCCCATTCGAATCTGTTACTGAAAATTGTGGAGCAAAAGTCAGGACTTTGAATTCAAACTTTAAAGGATAACTAAATAGACTCATTTCACAGTAATATTATCAATTCTAAATGTTGTAGTGTTTGCAGCCTTCGAGCCTTCATATTTGAAACCAATACGAATGTTTGTCCCAAAAGGTGTCAAATCTATGTCTCCAGACGGAATAAATGTATGGTCATCATCAGCATTTTGTGCCAATTTTGCATTTATTTTCTGCCATGTAGTGGTGCTTGGGTCGCCAGTATAGTTTGTAGTTGCCCATACTGAAAGACCATCATGGACCCAAAATGCTTTGGCTGATTCAAATGACAGAGTATTGGCTTGGCTAACATTTATAACTGGTGTGATAAGCCATGTTTCCATTGTGGCTGACGCATCATTGAACGCAGTGGCTTGTGCATAAATATTTCCGTCGAAAGTTTTTGCCAACCATGTCCTAGTGCCTTGTGGTGCTACATTTTCCCAACCAGACAAAGAAATGGCTTTATTATCGGTTTGAGAGCTAAAGGTTTCTGTGAATCCGTTTCCTGCAACGGTGCCAGTACAAGTGCAAGAAGCATTGTAAGTGTCGTTTACTGTATTTGGATCTCCATCATTACATGGAGCACCAGGGTAAATAGCCGCATCATTTGGAGCGCAATCATTACCATTCAAACTTCCATCACCATCACAATCTGCGTTTGGATTTGAAGAATCACACGGTCCACCTCCGGTAATATCATTTTCATTTCTAATTTGTAATTGCGGAGTACCATCAAATTCAGATAAATATCCCACCACAGTTACCGCACCAGAAGGCAATGCCTTACCAGCGAATGTAGCTGCAGAAAGCGTGTATAATGTAATTTCACCTGTGGCATCGCTAATCTTTGGAGAGTCGCTAAATTTTGAACCAGATGTAAAAGTAACATTTTCCAATTTTAATAAGGTCGATTCATGAAGTGCAGTAGTAACTTGGGAGATAGTGAGTGTTTTTGGTGCTACATTTTTACTTCCGCTAAGAATTTCTACATTAGAATTAGTCAAGTTTTGAACCTGTAATAAGGTTCTGAATTCTTCGAGTGATCCACCTGCTAAATTTACTTTCACTTCACTTCCTAATGGTATGTTGATGGCAGATTGAAATCTTAACAAGATGCCATCTTCTCCTTCTTGAACTACAATATTCCTATCATTGATATTTTTATTTGCAATATCAGAAATAACTATGCCTTGAACATATCCTGATTCCATACTCAGTGCTGTACCTTTGTATAGATTTCTTAAATCTTTAATAGAGATTAATGAGCCGCCTTGACCACATCTGTCACCATAAAATTTTAGATCTGTTGTGTCTCTTATAAATAATTGCGCATCAGATCTATATACAGAGTATACAGCTGTTATTTTTCCATTACCTGCCTGAACAGGAAAACCTGCAAAATCGGCAAATCCACTATTTCTAAGAATCAGGGAACTACCAGTACAATTTTTGATTGTTTGATTGACTGTGGTTTGGTTGACTTGATCTGCATAGGTAGTTGATGGGTTTTCAAATTGAAATCCATCCAGTTCTATGAGAGTATTCAGATGGTCAGAAGATAAGTCTCCCACATTTACTGTTCTCGGTAAAACTTCCAAGCCTGATTTACCTCGTAATAGAATGCTTTTTACTAATGCTGGAGGTATTCTTGCTACATTAGTTCCATCTTTTATACCTAGTGTGGGTAAATTGTTGTAATAACCTATTCCTAAGCCACTCAAGGCAATATACACTTCTTGTCCAACTGGATACAAAGCGTGCAATTCATTTTCGTCTATACTTACTGAAATACCCAATTCACCTCGTAAATCTTCAATAATCAAAGTTTTATAAAAATTACCTGATCTGTCATCTGCTACCACAACACCATTGATATAAAAATCATCTGAAATGGTATTAACCTGTCCAGCTTGAAGACTTTCAAAAAGTTTATCAATAGTGATGATTTGATCTTCATTTACTTCAACAAGATTGGAAGGTGGAGAATCAAAGTCTCTCTCTAAGCAAGAACTGAAATTTAAAAGTATAAAAGCTGCAATTAATGGAAAAAATCTTTTCATTTTATTTGGAATTAAAATCTATAACTAATATTTAAATTATAATTGATGCCGTAAGCATAAAAATATCTTGGTGGAAATTTCTCAACATTTTTATCTTGAAAATCAAATCTTAATTGTTCACGACCACCAATTCGGATTTTTGTATTATTTAAAATATTGCCCACGCTGACATTCAGAGCTAAAAATTGGCCTTGTTTTATTCGCCAAGATTTTCCTCCAAATAAATCAAGTGTATATCCATCATCTAGTTTTTCTTGTCCGATTATGGCATTGAACTGTTCGGATTGGAATGTAGGGTGGATATCGCTTACTGCTAAATCAGTACGTCGTAAAGGATTCATATCCACATAATGATTATCAAAATAATTAAAGTTGACATTTATAAACCAGAAAGAAGGAGCATTGTATGTAAGTCCAACTGTTCCTGCGGTTTGCGGGATACCTGGCACATAATAATTTTTTAAATAAAGTGTAGTTTCATAAGAGTAGTTGCTATTGTCATACGTGATAGTAGCAGTAGGTCTTGTAGTATAAATGTACTCTCCAATAGAGCCAGCAACTAAGGCAGTAAAGGTTGAATTGAGTTTCTTTTCAAATCCTGCTTCAACGCCCATATGCTGTTTTCCGATCCCAGTACTCGTCAAATTGCCAAAAGTTTGATCAGAATCAAGATAAAAAGTAATGTTATTGATTTGATCTTGGAATTTGGTGTAAAATGCTGTCATTCTACCTTTTAAACTTGGACTTAAATGTAAATATGTTGCTTCAGCACTTGTGATTTTTTCAGATTCAGCATTGCTCACGATTTGATCTCTTGTACGTGTAGAGAGTAAAGCATCTGTAGCAAAAGGAGCTCTTGTTCTATAAGAAGCATTGATTTGGAAATAATCACGTCCACTAAACTTATACGAAACACCTCCTTTTAATCCAAAATTTAAAAAATCATGAACATTTCCTTTTCCATAAGAATTATCAGGAAACTTACCATTTTTCATTTTCCCATCTCTGTAAAAAAATTGATATGTAATTTGCGCAGCACCAAAATAGTCAAACTTCTTGCCGGTATATGCCAATTGGCCCCAAGATGATAACTTATTGGTGTGAAGATCGTAATTATAGCCATAAATATCACCTTCATAAACCAAACCATTTGGATGATTAAGGTCATTTTGGACTGCATTTGGGTTTGTTATCACGAGTCTATCTGCAAACTTATCATAATTGATATAAAAATCAGCTCCTAAGAGATCATCCAATTTTCTATAATTATGTACTATTTCACTTAGTGCCTGAATACCACCTGAAAAAGTATACCTAGAAGACAAAACAGAATTTATCACAGATGTCAATGAATACTTTTCTGAATCAAAATGATCCTCCACCAAAGTGTATGCCGCAAGCTTTCCTGATATGTTATTGCCTTCTATACCATCCACATCGTAGATTGTATATTGTCTAGATGCATTCGCGTCATATAATCTCTGCCAATCCACCAATAAATTGTCAGAATTTGATGCATAGTAATCCGTAAGAGATTGAGAGATTTCATCTGTTTCTCCAAAACTTGGCAGCTTTCTGTAATAATCAGCACGTGGATCAGGTGCTTGATACCAGTCTAGGTTGGTAGAGGCAAAGGTCCCTTGCATCGTCCCGAAAGTTGTGGAAACAGTAGATTTAGTATTAATTTTCCAGTCATGAGTCAAAAGCATCACGGGTTGGTGGATTCTGTATTCTCTACTATTTCTCACCTTTCCATTCTGATATCCCCATGCGGAGTTAAAATAATTATCATTTGTCAAATTGTATACTTCTTGTACGGTAGCGAGCCCTCGTCCTCTTATTTGTGGTGAACCCAAAACAACTAATCCCAGTGAATGTGCATTATTTAAAGCTTTGTCCACGGCGAGGAAATAAGAAGTACCTTGAAAATAGGTACCAGGTTGATATCCGGAGCCGAATCTATGAGATGCTGAAGCTGCAAAAGCCCATCCATTTTGTTTTTTTCCCGTAGCATAGGTAAACATTGCTCTGTGGGTGTAATTCCTGTTGGACAAGCTATAAACAGCTTTCTTCTGTTTTCTCTGACGCGAAGCGCGAATGTCTATATTTGTGGCACCTCCTATACCACCGAAGGTATAATCATTTGACGCAAGATTTAGAATTGGCGTTTGGTTTCTGAACACGTCATTTAAACCACTCCAAGCATTCCACAAAACACGGCCATCATCTTGGTCATTCATAATCATTCCATTGAGTAAGACTTCCTGATCTTCATTATAATATCCTCTTGATCTGAATCTCAGATTGCTCAGATTATAGGCAGAAGCATTTGTGAAGGGATCTCTACCAGCAGACAATGCACTGGAAAAGCCGTCATCAGCTTCATCGCCACTCAAATCTGAAAGATCAAGTTGGCTTATTTCGGATGAGGCAAAATCCACAGCAGGTAATTCTACCCTCAAAGTTCCAAGGGCAATATTCTCGCTTTGCACTATGACTTCAGATACTAAGACCTCTTTATTTCCATAGATAGCCACAAGTTGATAATTTCCAGCGCTTGGAGCAAATACTTCAAAATTCCCTGTAGCATTGGTATAAATGAGTTCTTGTGTTGGTTTTAATTTCAACTGAAGTGCAGGTGCCTCCAGATTGGTTTTTGTATCTATTATTTTACCGGTTATTGTTTGACCAAAAGTTGTTTGCGTAGTGAAGGCTAATAAAACCAATGGAAGGTAAAAATATATCCTCATATAAGTTGTGGTAAATCATTGATATAAAAATGTAAAGGTAAATATTCTCATGAATTTGCTTAATAACTAATCAAATTAATTTTATGTAAAATCTTTGTTTCGTATCAATAGTCTCTTACAATTTTGGAAATTTGGATTAAAAAGTAGGTGAAACAGAAAAGCTGTTTTAGTCCGAAATATTTACAAATTCATAGAATTTTTATCCGAACTAGAGATTAATGACATTCGGTAAAGATGATTCTTAACATATTATTCATTTTCAAATCGTACATTTGCGCAAATTTTTCTAAAAGTTATAATGGAACGCAATCAATTTATTGGTATACTATTAATTTCAATTACATTATTTTTGTGGCTGAGGACAATGCAACCAACGCAAGAAGAATTGGAAAAAGCCAAAATGGCTAAAGATTCTTTAGGTTTAGCATCCCAAAATGCAGATGTAGTCGACTCATTAGCTTTGTCAACTTTACATCAGCAAGTTACTGCACAAATTTCTGACTCTTTGTCTCAAATCCAGAATAGTGCTAAATTCGGAGCCTTTGCTAATGCTGCTAATCCAAATCAAGATACCTTTGTACTTGAAAATGAATTGATAAAAATTACATTTGCTTCAAAAGGTGGCTTTATTAAAGATGCAGTATTAAAAGAGCACTATGTTACAACTTATGATTCGAATAATGTAGCAACAAAGAAACCGATATCCCTGCTGTCAAGTCCTAGAAATAAGTTTGAATATCTATTACCACTCCAAGGGAAACAAATTTCTACGGGAGATTTGTACTTTTCTGGAAAAATTCAAGGTAATACTTTGACATTGACTGCACCTGCGCTTGTCGGAAATTTTGAACAAATTTATACATTAGAGCCAAATAGCTACACTATTAATTATACGGTAAAAACAAATCAATTACAAGGAACTATTGATGGTGCTGCCAAAAAACTACCACTTTTTTGGGAAAATCATCTGATGAAATATGAAAGAGGAGAACAATATGAACAGAATTATTCCACTGTCTATTACAAGGAATCAGGAGAAAGAAGAAATTATTGTAGTTGTACTTCTGATGATAGTGACGACTTAGGAACTAAATCATTACAATGGGTTTCGCATACCAATCAGTTTTTTAATACATCGCTGATGGCAGCGACTAATACGTCTTTTGAAGGAGGCATTCAGTCTACAAAGAAAACTGATTTGAAAAATAGTGATTACGTGAAAGTAGTCACTTCCAATCTTAATTTGCCATTCCAATCTTGGGATAATGGGTCGTTTGATATGAAATTGTATGTGGGGCCAAATGAATTCAAAAGACTTGCAGCTTTTGACAATGACTTAGATGAAGTAATTCCTTTTGGGTCAAGTATTTTTGGCACAATAAATAGGTGGGTTATTCGACCATTTTTTGATTTCTTGAGTGGATTCATTAGCAGCAAAGGAATCGTGATTCTTATTTTGATATTAGTGATAAAAATGGTACTTTATCCTTTGATGTATAAGACATTATACTCTCAAGCTAAAATGGGAGCCCTTAAGCCCGAGTTGGCACATCTGAAGGAAAAATACAAAGATGATTTACAAAAACAACAGGTGGAAACGATGAAGATCTACAGAGAATATGGCGTAAGTCCCTTTGGAGGATGTATGCCTATGCTCCTGCAAATGCCGATTTGGTATGCGTTGTTTAGATTTTTTCCTGCATCTATCACTTTCCGACAGGAACCATTTTTATGGGCTACAGATTTGTCATCATTTGACGTGCTTTTTTATTTGCCATTCGAAATTCCGTTTTTTGGGGCACATATAAGTTTATTTACTTTGTTGTGGGCAGTTTCTACTATTGTCTATACGTATTATAATATGCAAAATGTAGACTTAACTTCCAACCCAGCGATGAAATATGTACAATATTTGATGCCAATAATGTTCCTCGCATTCTTTAACAATTATGCATCAGGACTTACTGCATACATGTTTTTCAGTAATTTGATAAATATTATTCAGACTGTGGTTACAAAAAATTATATTTTTGATGAGAGTAAAATCAGGGCTGAATTATTGAAGGAAAAGGATAAGCCAAAAAAGAAGAGTTTGTTTCAATCCAAGTTGGAGGAAGCCATGAAACAGCAGCAGGCTATTCAAGATCAAAGAGCCAAGTCCAAGAAGTAAATATGATAGGCATCATTGGTGCAGGTAGTTTTGGAACAACGCTAACGAAGGTTATATCAAGAAATAGCTCAGTTTTAGTATATGCGCGCCAGGAATCCCTTGTGCATGAAATCAATACCTTACATACATCAAATGGGTATCCGCTACGTACTAATGTCAAAGCCACTACCAACTTGTCTGATGTAGCCACGCAATGTGAACTACTTTTTGCAGTTGTTCCTTCTTCATCATTTCGTGGCATGATGAAAGATTTAAATAGGTTTCTCACTCCCGCACATGTAATGATACAATGTACTAAGGGGTTAGATGTGAAACTTGGGCCAAATGAAGACATCATGAAAGCCAAAATCACACGAGATAAGGTTTATACAATGACGGATGTGATCAAACAAGAAAGTAATGTCATTAGAGTAGGGTGTCTATCTGGCCCTAATTTAGCAAAGGAAATACTGAACGGTCAGCCTGCGGCAACCGTGATTGCATCAGAGTATGATGAAGTAATCCAAAAAGGTCAAAAGGCACTAGGAAGTAAGAAATTTTTTGCATTTGGTTCGTATGACTTGAGAGCTGCTGAGATAGCTGGCGCTTTTAAAAATATTATTGCACTTGCTTCTGGTATATTGGCTGGTATGGGTATGGGAAAAAATATGCAATCACTGCTTATCACTAGAGGATTAAGAGAGATGGTGTACTTTGGTGTCGCGATGGGTACATCTAATACTGCTTATCTTGGTGTAGCAGGTATCGGAGATCTCATAGCCACTGCTACTTCAGAGGATAGTAGAAACTATACATTTGGAAAAAGATTCGCATCAGGTGAGTCATTAAACCATATTTTGTCCACAACCGCAGAAGTGGTAGAAGGTGTGCGAACCTTAAATATCATTTATCAACTGGCGACCCACGAGAAATTAAACCTTCCTATTGTCCACGTCCTGTATAAAGTAGTTTTTGAAGGATTTGATATGCGACGTGGATTAGATTTTCTTATGGATGATGAATACGCAGTTGATGTTGATTATTTGTAAAAGAAAAAATCATAAAAGCTGAATTATCTCTTCGACTACTTGTTCTAATTTTGAATTATTGTGTACTTTAAAGTGCGCCTGAGAATAGCAAGAAATCCTTTGATTATAGATGGCTTGGATTGCTTTTAGAGTAGTGTTGAAATCTGTAGTCTGAATAAGTGGTCGCTGGTGATTCTCATGGATATCGAGCGCTATGTTTTCTAAATTGCGTTCTATAAATATTGTTGTTCCTTTTGATTTTAGATTGTGTACAAGCGAATTATGACAAGGTAATCCTCCTCCTGTGGCTACTACGATAGTATTTTCATTAAAACCCTGCATTAAATCATCTTCCATTTTGCGGAAGGTCGCTTCACCAAATAACTCAAAAATCAATGGAATACGGATATTATATATTTCTTCAATAACTTGATCAGTATCTAAAAATGCCATATTTAATCTCTTTGCGAGAAGTTTACCTATTGTGGTCTTACCGCAACCAGGCATGCCTACGAGAAAAACTGTCATAAATACATCATAAGTCTAATCATGTATGCCCTTTCCTTCTAATATCAGTGGAATGTATTTTTCTATCCTTCTTACTCGTGTTGTTGATTGTTTTGCGGCTGAAAAGTAGAATATATAACCTTTTTTACGTCCAGAAGTCAATTTGTACCACGCCTCATTCAATGCGACATCATTGTCCAAAGCATCTTTTAATTCGCTAGGTAAATCTAAATCTGCTGCATTGATCGAAGGTAATTTTACTCCAGATTTTTCTATTTCAATGGCTTCGAATATCATTTGTGTAATGATGTCTTTGTGTCTGACAATTTTTTCAGTATTGGTAAATCTTATAATTCTTCCATGTTGTGCATTTTCTCCAATTTTCTCCAATAAATTCTGCTGATCCATTATCAAGCATCCTTTGAAAAAGCTTAAAACACATGAATCTTTATAAGCGGCCAAAATGATTACATTTTTTCCATCCAAAGTATAACAGGGCACACCCCATTTTGCATTTTCTGTAAGCCCAGTATCCAATATAAGTTGTCTCAAGAGTGCCAATTCCTTTGACCAAAGGTGCACTTTACAGTCTGGTGTCCCACCTAAATCACACCTGCCACAACCTATCAGGAAAAATTCATCAGGATCCTTTGTCATCATAATAAATTATATTTAAATTCTGAATTTCATTGCACAAAGATGATAATGTGTAATTAAATATTGTTAAAAAAATAGTAAAAAATTATAATGTGATGGCATTCTTATCCTTTATTTTATGTGAAATCCTATCTTTGCCCTATAAAATAGAAATAATATCATGAAATATGTTTTGGTTCTTTTAATGCCGTTGATGATATTGGCATGTAAACAAGAAAAAAAGTCAACAGAAGAAACATTAGCTGTTTTGGAACAGGAGAAATCTAGCACTCCAGCGGATCCAAAGAATCTTTCAATCCCAAATAGTTGCCAAATGTTTACAGAAGATAAAATCAAACAAATATTTGCTGTCAAAGAGGGTTCAATCAACATCAGAGAAGCAAAAGATCCTGGTAATTCAAGTGCCAGTTCTTGCTTTTTTAAATGGACTGAACCGCATATAGATAATGCAGGCATGTTTATACAAATATCCACCAATCCCGTCTACGACGAATTTCCACAATACATATCGGATTATATTGCTACCAAACTAAAAGATGGAGAGATGACGATGGGTAATAATACTCCTACCAAATTCACAGCGTTTGATGCAGGTGGTCGTCCGGGTGCATATTCTTTTTCTGAAGCGAGATATTTTTGGAGTATAGGCAATGATTATTTGATTATGGTAGCCTTCAATTTGCCAACGTATGATGAATCTAGAATTTTAGCAGCAGTAGGGCAAGTTGCAGAAATTATAAATGCAAATTTTACAAAAAAATAGGAAGTTATCCACCTACAAGTTCAATACTTGAGTATCCCGATGCATGTTTGATCACTTTGATTTGGGTTGATATTCTCTCCTTTAAACTTTCTACATGAGAGATAATTCCAATAGATTTATTTGATTCGGATTGTAGTTTTTCAATAGTTGCTAATGCAAAGTCAAGTGATTCAACATCAAGAGTACTGAATCCTTCATCTATGATAAGTGTCTCAATAGGCGTGTTATGTGAAGCCATATCTGATAGACCTAGTGCCAGTGCCAAAGATAAGATAAAGGATTCACCACCTGAAAGTGTTTTGACACTTCTTTTGGACGCTGCTTGCCAATGATCTATTACTTCGAGATCACTGTTTATATCTGTACTTGCAAACGTATATCTGTCTGATAATTGTGTCAATCTCCTATTTGCTAAATTGATCAAGTGAGAGAAGCTTAAGTTTTGAGCAAACTGAGCATAGTTTTTCCCCTTTGAGTCGCCGATGAGATCATTCAAAAGAATCCATTTTTTAGCATTTGTTTCTTTATCAGCAATTACTTTCTCTAATGCGTCTAGGCTAGCCTTTGTGTCGTTGTAATGTTTTAATTCATTTTTATATCCACCTATTTTTTGATTGATATCTTCCAAATGCATTTTTTGTACTTGCGCATCTGACAATAATTTTTCCAATTGAACTGCTTCATCTTCAAGGATTCCCAATTCGGAAATTTGTTGTCTAAGTGTTTTATCTTTGGTTTTTAATGTTGTCTTTTGTTTATTCAAATCTTCCAACATATTTGCAAAAGACTGATACTTCGTGTCATCGAGAATATCTTGTAATGCATTTTCAATATCGCTATAACCAAGAACATGCAAGTGGGGTAATAGAAATTCGCTTCGTGCTCCATGTTCTTTTACCAGCTCATTGATTTGTTCATTTAGTAAAATCAGTCTACCGGAATGTGAAGATTGTATAGTTTGGGCTTTTGTAAAAGCAGTTTGTATCTGGTTTATTTCGGTAGGTAAATCATCACCAGAATATAATGCTTTCAGTTGGCCTCTAATAATTTGGAATTCGTTTAATTTTTTTAAGAGTTCTAATACTCTTGGACGGACATCATGTAAAATATCTAAAATTTTAGCTTGGGCTAATTGAGATTCAAAGTATGTGATCTGTTGCTTTAGTTTTGACATTTCTGCTGTTATTGCCGTGGTGGATTGTGATTTTTCCACTTCTGTCAAAGAGTCAAAGAGACTATTTTTTTCGGTTTCTAGTACTTTCAACCTTACTTCCCACATTTGAAATTGTGTTGTTTTTTTTGTAGATTCTTCTTTGTTTTTCAGTAACTGATCGTGTAATGTTTTTTTAGTTACATACTGTTTTTGCAGTGAAAGTTCTAATGTTCCTAATTCAAAAACATGATTTGTATAGGGATGATTAATAGACCCGCAGAGTGGACAAGGCTCGCCACTCTTAAGGTTCTTACGCTCATTATCAAGGTTTAAAACCTTTACTTGGTCAAGTTTTTGCTTTTCCAAAACATCTAGTTCAAACTCTATTTGTGCATATAATTTTTCTGATTCTTGTACATCCAGATTGAGTTTTTGTAGTTCAAGGTTTAGAGAAGACAATTCACTTTTAATTTTCGTGGATTCACCTATATTTTTTTCAACTTGAATAATTGTGGTATGCAAATTTTTTAATTTTTCTAACTGCTCTTTGCATGTGGACAATTTTCTATCTATCTTTTTAAAATCGAAATCTTCTAGCAGATTTTGACCCAATTCTTTTATACTAAAATCTATGCCTTCCAGTAATTCCGACGGCTGAGAAATTGATCTAAGTGTATTGAGTGTAGTATTGGTATCACGTTGTAGAATCGAATCAATGAGTTGACGGCTAGCTTCGCCTTCAGAAATGACTACTTTTCGGAGATGTTCTAAGTCTGATATTTTCTTTTCAAAGGCTTTCATGGCATCCATGAAATTTTCTTGGCTAACTTTCGTTTTGGTTAAATTTTGCATTTGATTGATTGCAGTATTTAACTCTTTGGTGCTGGCTTCATAATCTTGGTTTAGTTTTTGAATTTCTGTATTTTTTAGAAAAATTTGTTTTTTCTCAGTGGACCATGAACTTAAGTTTTCTCGATATTTATCGAGCTTCATATGTTTTTCAAGAGCGATCTTTATCGGTTCTGCCTTTAGAATATTTTGGCGTAAGGCGGATAAATCGTTTTGGATTTTATTTAATTCACTTTGAAAGACTTGCCATTGCTGAATGGCTTTGATTTTTGACAGCAAAGTATTATAGGATTCACTTAAGTGAGGAGTTTGCAATTCCATCAATTCCAATTGTGTGACTATCTCATTGTGTTCATCTACAGATAGTATTGGAATCATTTTTCTTTTTTCCTCAAGATTTTCTAATTCGGCTTTGACTATTTTGTGTTTTTCAAATGCCATTATTCCTATCTGACGATATAATTGGGTGCCCGTGATGTGTTCTAGAAGTTGTGAACGCTCCTCTTCGGTAGATTTTAAAAACTTTGAGAATTCGCCTTGAGACAATAAAATGGACTTAAGAAACTGATCATAATTGAGTCCAATGATACTTTCATTTACAGATGGTACAGCGCCTTTTTTTACATCTAGTGGTTTATCGGGAAGTTCTATTATGCGCATTTCATATTCATGAAATTCAGCTTTAGATTTTTTCTTTCTGATATACCAGGTTGACCGATATCCTTTGTTGTGGACTTTATAATCTACTTCTGCAAATGCGTCTTCAGTTCCACGGGTAATGACAGAACCTTTTTTATCAATCTCAAATGCTGTTATTTTAGAATCAAATCTTGGTATTTTATTGAAAAGTGCGAGTGTGATGGCGTCAAGAATAGTTGATTTTCCGCTACCCGTCGGCCCTGTAATCGCAAATAATCCCGCACTGGCTAGTGGCACTTCATCAAAGTTGATGACATGAACTCCTTTGAAAGAATGTATATTTTTAATACGTATACTTAGGATTTTCATGTTTCTGATGCTTGTATCAATTCAAGAATTTCCGAATAACACATTTTTAAAGCAGAAACTTGCGTCGAATCAAGGTCTTTACTTTCTAGAAATTTTTCAAACACATTCATCGGACTCAATTCATTCAGGACATAAGTATTTTCAAGAAAATGTGTTTCATTGGTCTTTGAGATGACCTTGTATCTTGCTATAATATAGGTATCTGTTTGTAAATTTGATTCAATAAATTGGACAATTCTGCTTGTTTCAAAACTGTCTAATTGCTCCGCTTCGATAGTCAAATCCACATACTCTTTTAGACCATAATCTGAGACTGAAATCGTATCCAATGCCAGTTGAATGGAATTGAAATCGCCTTTATGTGAAGAAACATTGCGGAAGATTGGGATAGGATGCGATGTGATATCCTTTATTGTTTTATTCTCTATTTTGAGTTGTAATACCTGTTTTGTATAGTATCGTTCAGAAAAATCTAAGAAAATAGGTGACCCACTATACCTACACATTTCATCATTTCCTACGAGTTGTGGTTTGTGAATGTGTCCGAGTGCATAATAAGATACTTGGGGTGGGAGAGACGGCTTATTTATTCCTTGTAACGTACCAATATGAATATCTCTTTCGCTGTCTGATGTTATGGCGCCTCGCATGTATAGATGGCCCATAGCAATGATAGGAACTCCGGGATATCTCAATGTTATTTCAGTCACTATTTTAAAATAAATATCAGCAATGGCTGATTCCTCATCAGCTATACTTTCCATCAAAGCGTCAATATTTGCAGATCCTTTTATATCTTTATTTCTTAGGAAAGGTATGGCCGCAACTACAGCTACGACCTCTTCATTGTCAAATATTGGGATAATATGGTCAAATAAATCTGTTTTAACTCCTCCGAATACATCTATATTCATTGTTTTTAATAGCTCAGATGGTGCGTTAAGCATGGAAATGGAATCATGATTGCCACCCGTGATGATAACTTTGATGCCTAGTGAAGCCATTTTCGTCAAGAAATCATAATACCTAGTTGTATCTTGATGTGTAGGATTTGAGTAGTCAAAAATATCACCAGAAATAAGGAGAACATCTATAGATTCTCGGATTAGCAGTTCTGAAAGCCAATTAAAAAACAAGGACATTTCCTGTTCTAAAGGTTGTCTGTACAACGACTTTCCGATATGCCAATCAGCAGTATGTAATACTTTTATCAAATTGTAAACTGAAATCTAATTTATGGATGCAATATATAACAAATGATGAAAAATAAAGAGTAGTAATTCGGTTTTGCGTATTATATATTTGAAGGGTAGTTAGGTAGCTGCTATAAGACAAGAAGTAATATTTTTTGTACCGAAGGCGGGACTCGAACCCGCACACTATCGCTAGCACTGGATTTTGAGTCCAGCGTGTCTACCAATTCCACCACTTCGGCAAAGCAAAAATGCACTTTTCATTTATGCAGGTGCAAAGGTAGAAAGTTTTTCATTTATCCGCAATAAATATTTTAATTTTAAAAAATATTCTTTTTATGGCAGCAAAATTCTCTTGTGAGCGATCTCCTTCATTAAATTTTTGTAAATATGGTTGTATCTCAGTGTCAATAGATTGTGAAAGATCATTCCAGAGTTTTTGGGTATTTTTAAGCAATTCAATATTTGATTCCATTTCCAATTCCATAATATTCTCATTTATTTCCATCACTTCCATCAGAAATGATTGGTCAACATTTTGATTTTCATTCAATACATCGTGTATTTCAAGTAGATGTTTCAATCTTTTGAATGGATCTTTAAGCGTTTCATAAGCCATATTTATTTTCTCAGTTTCAAGAACTGAAGCCTGATTTTCCCAAGTTGAAGAATTTTGTAGTAAATCAGGGTGTAATGATTTACTTAAATGATAATATTTCCTTTTTAATTCAGCCGTATCTAGGTGAAAACTTTCATTAATTCCTAATAGATCAAAATAATTCATGAGATACTATTTGATATTTTTTTCATTAAGCCACCTCGCGAAAGCATCAGCATTTTTTAAGTGCTCACCATAAGATACCGCAAATGAGTGGGCTCCGGAATTGTCTGCTTTTGCACAGAAATAAACATATTCATGATTTTCTGCATTTATAACAGCTTCCAAACTTTGTAAAGATGGCATACATATAGGTCCTGGAGGTAATCCATAATTCAAATAAGTATTGAATGGTGACTCATAAAACAAATGGCTATGAAGAACCCGCATAATGGTAAAATCTCCCATAGCATATACCACGGTTGGGTCAGCTTGAAGTTTTATATTTTGTTTTAACCTGTTCAAGTAAACACCAGCTATACGTGGTTTTTCTGCATTATAATTTGATTCTTTTTCTACAATAGATGCGAGAATAAAGGCAGAAGTTGTAGTGAGATTATTTTTTTCAATTGACGCTATTTTTTCTGGCGTCCAATATTTTTTGTGTTCTTTGGACATACGTTCTACAAAATCTTCAGGTGATGCAGTCCAAAACAGTTTATAAGTGTTTGGTATAAACATCGAAAGAAAATCATCTTTGGTATAACCAAATTTGGAATAAGTACCAGGGTCATTGAAATAGTTTAGTATAGTCATCGAATCTACTTCTAAATATTTCGATACTTTTCCAGCTAAATCACTGATATACCGCACATTATTGATCACTAAATCTACCGGATCTTGATTGCCACTACGCAATTTTGATATTATAGCCTTATTGGACATACCTGTCTTGAAGTTGTATTTTCCTGATGGTACATTATCCTGTTTGTAACGCATGATTCCAGCGACAGTCCTGAAAGTTGAGGCAGTTTTAATTATATTTTCGGAAACCAAAAGTTTTTCTACATCTTGAAAACTACTACCCGTAGGGATAAAAATAGATTTGTTTTCAGATAATGAAGTATTTGGTGCATATAAAAAGTAGTATCCTACACTTGCAAAAATAGCGGAGATTAACAATCCGATAATCAGAAGATTACGTACAAAATGTTTACTTTTATTCATACCTTTTTTCTAATATTGCTCCACTTTATTTGGAAAATCACCAGATTTGACATCCGAAATATAATGTTCTACGGCTTCTTTCATCAAGGTGTAAAGATCTAAATATCTTCTCAAAAATCGGGGCTAAAATCTTTGGTTATACCTAATAAATCATGTAAAACAAGTACTTGACCGTCGACACCATCTCCAGCACCAATACCTATCACAGGTATATGTAATTGACTAGCGACTTTCTTTCCCAACGTTGCGGGAATCTTCTCTAGTACAATGGCAAAACAACCGGCTGCCTCTAACAATTTTGCATCTTGTATGAGTTTTTCTGCTTCTGCTTCTTCTTTTGCCCTGACTCCATATGTGCCAAATTTATATATACTTTGAGGTGTCAAGCCAAGATGACCCATGACAGGGATGCCTGCGGATAGAATGCGTGAAACTGATTCTTCTATTTCTGCGCCTCCTTCTAATTTTACTGCGTGCGCTCCTGATTCTTTCATTATAGCAATCGCTGAATTCAAAGCCTTAGTACTATTACCTTGATAGGAACCAAAAGGAAGATCTACTACTACAAAAGCTCGATCAGTTGCCCTGATAACTGATTGGGCATGATAAATCATTTGTTCCAAAGTGATAGGCAAGGTTGTTTCATGACCAGCCATCACATTAGATGCTGAGTCTCCAACTAAAATAATATCAATACCTGCAGCATCAACAATTTTAGCCATACTAAAATCATAAGATGTCAACATGGAAATCTTTTCACCTTGTTCTTTCATTGTCTGAATGATGTGAGTGGTAATGCGTTTGATCTCTTTTTTGGCTGCTGACATAAAAATTATTTAATGAATGTGATATTATTTACCGCAAATGTCTTAAATTCTATATAAAAATATAACTTTTTTTTCGCTCCAGAGCAAATATCCTTGAAGCATTTGCAAAACTGCACATATTAGTACCTTATATATGTGTTAATTAATTATATAATAAATGCTCATATTTTATTACCTCACAATACATGGAATGTCTATTTTTGCAGGATTATCCGCACAAGTGCAGTTTATCTTTATTGAAATAAAATGAGTATTCATGAGTTGGTTCAAACGTCTAAAGGAAGGCATACAGACCGCCACAAAGAATAAAAAAGAAACCCCAGATGGGGTATGGCATAAATGTCCAAAGTGTAATGAGATGACAACTGTTGCTGAGTTGCAAGAGAATGCTTTTATATGTCCAAAATGTGATTTTCATACGCGCATATCTTCCCAGAATTACTTTGATCTGATATTTGATGGAAAGTATACAAGAATGTTTGATGAGATCCACTCAGTGGATATGCTAGAATTTAAGGATGTGAAGACTTATATTTCGAGACTAGAAGATGCATATAAGAAGACACAACTGAATGATTCCATGTCTGTTGCAGTAGGAAAAGTGCAGAAGTATCCTTTGTGTATAGCTTGTATGGATTTCGGATTCATAGGAGGATCTATGGGTTCAGTTGTGGGGGAGAAGATTTCAAGAGCAATAGACTATTGTATTGAAAATTCAGTTCCATTTATGATAATTTCAAAATCTGGTGGAGCAAGAATGATGGAATCAGCCTTTTCGTTAATGCAAATGGCAAAAACTTCTGCAAAACTCACACAATTGGCTAAAAAGAAAGTTCCTTACCTATCATTTATGACTGACCCCACTACAGGCGGGGTTACAGCATCATTTGCTATGCTAGGAGACCTTAATTTTGCTGAGCCTAATGCACTCATAGGTTTTGCAGGACCACGTGTCATAAAAGAGACTATCAAAAAAGATCTTCCTGAGGGATTTCAAACATCAGAATACTTACTTGAGCATGGATTTTTGGACTTTATTGTGCATAGGAAGGAATTGAAAACCAAGCTCGGTGATGTGTTGGCATTACTCCAAGAAAACAAGAAAATAGAAGGAGAGTTAATAGAAGATGTATAAAAAAAATGAGACCGGCTAAATTCCCCTTTCACCGGTCTCGAGTAACAATTTGCTTAAGTACTCCTTAAATAAATCTGAACTGCATAGTACTGTACCAAAATCATGCCAAGGCATTGGTAGTAAAACAAAAAATTTGCTAAGAATCAAATAATTTTATTTTTTTAATATGTAAACCATTTTATATTAATATTTTAAATTTTTTAGTGGTGTATTCAATATATTTATGAATAAAAACCCATTGGATAAACTTAAAATTAATGGATGCAGAATTGTAACTTTGGTAGGATTGTTGATGTTATGAAAGCGACTTATTTTATAAATATGAAGCAGTATATTGTTTTTTTTGTAATGATATTTGGAATTTCAGCATGTAATTCAACTAAAAAGCTTTTGAGCCTTGATAAAAGCAAAGCAACTTTCAGTTTAGAAAAGGGTAGTTGTTTTGGAAAATGTTCTGTGTATAATCTTTATATTTATCCTAATAAACAAGCAATTTTTGAGGGAATAGCAAACACTGAAATTTTTGGCATTTACGAAAAAAAAATAACGGATGAACAATATCAAACGCTCCAATCCGCGTTTGAAAAAGCAGACTTTTATTCTTTTAAGGATGATTACCCAAGCGATATCATTGATTTTCCTTTAATCAAATTAGGATTTAAAAAAGGAAATGTAAAAAAAGAAATTACTGGAAAAAATGATCGCCCACAAGCAATCATGGATTTGCAGCTATTGTTGGAAAATATAGTTTACTCAAAAGACTGGAATGTGCTCAAACCATATGAAAATACCGTAACAAGCGGTGACGTCATAGGGGAAGAGAGAAAAACTCCTCCAATGCCTGTTTTAGATAATCAAATAATTATAGAGCCTAATGAAAATATGTTCTTAGCTAAGTGGATTAAGAAGTATGAAGACTTCAATGTCAAACTTGTTAAGAAAATCGCACCCAATTTGAACTTGTGGGTTATCACATTTGATAAAAGTAAAATCGATCCCAAAGACTTTTTGGAAACAATACAAATGGATCCAGATATAAAGAGTGCACAATTCAATGCGAAGATTTCTCCAAGAGAGCATTGATATGTTGAGCAGATAGCTGCCTACACATAAGTACATCAAGCATAATTAGATGCTTTTGGCTTGAAACACTTATCTTTGCAACTTTAAGCAATGTTATTATTGAATGAGTAAAAATGGCAGAGTATTAGTGGCTATGTCTGGTGGTATCGATAGCACGGTAGCAGCTATGATGTTGCATGAGCAAGGATATGAAGTAGTCGGAATCACAATGAAAACGTGGGATTATGCTGCATCCGGAGGCTCTAAGAAGGAGACTGGATGTTGCTCGCTTGACTCCATAAATGATGCGAGACAAGTTGCTGTTGATATGAATTTTCCACATTATATTATAGATATAAGAGATGAATTTGGTAACTACGTGATTGACAATTTTGTAGATGAATATTTAAATGGGCGCACACCAAACCCATGTGTATTATGTAATACTCATATAAAATGGAGCGCATTGCTGCGTAAGGCAGACGCTATGGATTGTGCATTCATCGCTACGGGTCATTATGCCACAATAAAAGAGCTTAATCACCGTTTATTTATTTCTAAAGGCAAAGATGACCGCAAGGATCAATCATATGTTCTCTGGGGTTTATCACAAGAATGTTTGAACAGATCACATTTTCCTTTAGGGAATTTTACTAAGACCGAAATAAGACAGATGGCGAAGGACTTCGGATACGAAGCACTCTCAAAAAAAGCTGAAAGTTATGAGATTTGCTTTGTTCCTGATAATGATTATCGAGGATTTTTGAAGAGAAGAGTGGATGGTTTGGAAGAACGTGTATCAGGAGGAAACTTTGTAGATGCATCGGGGAATGTACTAGGGCAACACGAAGGATATCCTTTTTATACCGTTGGTCAAAGGAAAGGTTTGGGCGGAGGATTTAAGGTACCTATGTTTGTCACAGACATTCATCCTGATACCAATACAGTAGTTTTGGGGCCAGTGGAAGCATTGGTGAGAAATGGTATGACAGTGTCAAAAATTAATTGGATGAAATATCCATCATTGTCTTCTGAATTAGAATGTATTACACAAGTAAGATATAATGACAAAGGTGCCTTGTCAAATATTACGATGCTTGGAAACGATAAGGTTAGCGTCGAATTTTTGGCTAATGTGAAAGGTATTGCACCTGGTCAATCTGCTGTCTTTTATGAAGATGATGATATAATTGGAGGTGGAATAATAGAGAAGAGTTTTAATCATTGATTTTATAAATTCGAATATGAAGTTGCACATATATTTTTTTACGACTTTGTTATTGTTTGGTTTAATTGCTTGCAATGAGGAAGTAGAAGATGTAGATTCCTCCACCTTTGGATATGAATATTATCCTGTAAGTCAAGGTGCCGAAAGAATTTTCACTTCGGATAGCATTATTGTAAGGTTAGGTGGGCCTAGACGAGATACATTAAGGTCCTATATAAAGGAAGTAATTGGGGATTCTTATATCGATGCAGAAGGCAAAGAAGTGAAAAGAGTGTTCAGATTTTGGAAGCGGAATTTAGATCATGATTGGACTCCAATTAATACTTGGACTATGTTCAATGACAGTAATTATGTAATAAGAAATGAAGAAAATATTTCATTATTGAGTTTAGTTTTCCCATTGAAATTAGGCACACAGTGGAATCCCACAGTGTTTATTGATCCTTCATTGCAGGTGGATGCAGGAGGTGATATTATGAAACTTTATGAAGGTTGGGAAGCGGAAGTAGTCAGTGATGACGCAACTTTTGATCTCAACGGAACTTTATATCCGATGCTTGAAATTTCAATGGCAAACTCAGAAACTGTCATAGATATCAGAAAAGTTGAAGATTTTTACGTAAAAAATATTGGGTTAGTCAAACGAAATATGATTATGTATGATTGCAATGGCAATAATCTGCAATCACCGTGGAGCATAAAGGCCAATCAAGGATTTGAACACATCCTAACATTAATTTCATATCAACCATAAAATGATAAAAGGAAAACTTTCAGAACACTATCTTGAATTAGGTAAAGTAGTGAAACCCTATGGTAAAGATGGATGGATAAAAGTTAATTTAAATACAGACTATATTAAAATTTTAAAAAAGCAAAAATTCGTTTTCATGGTGCAATGGGGTAGTTATGTGCCTTATTTTATTGAAGACAATTCTGAGATACACAACAATTTGATGAAATTTGAAGGTATTGAAGGCATTGAATCTGTACAAGCGCTGAATGGTATGTCGCTGTATATCAACGAGATACAGTATGATCCAAAGCAGCTTCCACAATCAGTTTTGTTGAAGGATTTGGAAGATTATACTGTTTATAACCGTGATGAAATTATAGGTAAAATTGAAAGCATTGACGAGTATCCTATGCAACTGATGGCCACCATTGGGAATGATCATTCGACTTATCTAGTACCTCTAAATTCCGAATTCGTACAGTCAATAGATGATATTAATAAAATCGTAAATATGTCTTTACCCTATGGTCTTCTTGAAATTTAATCTTAAAAAGTGGACATTTGTCACTATTTGACTTTTAGTAGTTTTCAGATGTACATCACTTGCCGAAACAAAATTTCTCTACTACCTTTGTTGCCTTTATGTATATTTCGGTTTAAAATCCGTCCTATACATAGGAGTGACCTGAAACCCGAAAATGTATTCAAAGCAACTTAAAACATTTGTTACGGTTGTGGTGTATCTTTTATTTTCGATCACCACCCATATCACAGGACAGAGAATTTATGTCAATGTTCATGTAGGTTCTATGTATTACCAAGGAGACCTTGCTCCACAACCAATTAAGCTTAGTTTTGGACCAAGTAATATTGCTTATGGTACCAGTGTTGGCACTGAATTTTTTAACTGGTTTGGTTTAAGTACTCGAATTTTGCATGGTTCAATTTCAGGTGATGATGCATATGCGAGAGATCCACAGAGAAAAGTTCGCAATTTAAGTTTTGTGTCACCTATTACTCAATTCAGTTTACTAACTCATTTCAAGATAAACTATTTTTTAAAAGGACTAAATAAATATAAAATTAGGCTTTACACTACTGCTGGGGCTGGAATCACACTTTTTGATCCCAAGGCAAATTATAATAATGAACTGATACGATTGCAACCATTAGGAACGGAAGGACAGTTTTTACCTAATTCAAATAAAGAACCTTATAGTTTGAACACACTTACTAGAGTTGTCGGTGGAACTATAGAATTTGATATCGCTAAGAAAATAAGTTTAGGATTAGAAGTTACAACCAATAGAACATATACAGATTACCTAGACGATGTCTCTGGTTCATATGTGAATTATAATGAGTTTGTAGCAGCAGGACAAACTTTGGCAGGAACATTATCCAACAGAACAGGCGAATATTTAGGAACCAACCCTGTAATAGTTAATACTGGAACTTTGCGCGGTAATAGTATCAAAAAAGATTGGTACACCTATTTTGGAATGCATATAAAATATTCATTTGGCCCTGAAATTGTTCCCATTGCAGTACCTGTGATTTCTGCTGCCATTCCACTCGTAGATTCTACACAAAACTCTCAACCTACCGCCTTAAATGGTACTTGTGAGTTTGATACAAAACTAATCGCGCTGCCTGAGAATTTAGATTCTACATCAACTTTAGTGTTGGTTATTGATGATAAAAAGGGAAAGGTGGTCGTCAGCAATGACACACTATGTTTTACTGATGTATGTCCTTATTTTCAATCCGCTGTGACATCAAATAAAACTATCTATATTGCATCAACCGAAACTACATTGGCCTCCCAAACTCTAGCATTGAAAACAGCGTTGCAAACTTGTATTGACCATTTGAAAAGAGAAAAAACTATGGAAATTTACAGCAAAAGTTGGGAAGAAATCAATAATATTCAGAAGGAAGCTGTAATGCGATTATTGGATGTCAAGGTGGTAGAAGTGATCAAGTAAGCGTCTTTATTCTCTATTCTCCTGTTGTCCGCAATTAAAGTGTCGAATTAGTTCTTACTAACGTTAGCTAAGTTGTTGATAATTAATACTCATTTTTTTCTGCAAATTTACTCTTTTTATACATTTTACACAATTTTCAACGAAAGTGATGTGGGAAAATTATTTTTGGCTTGGGAAAAAGGTAGAAGTGCCTATAACGTTTAATGTAAAATGCGTTTTAATGCATGTAAGTCGTCTTTTATTCATCCGACAAATGCTAGAATATAATTTCCTTCTTCGTTTGCTCGATTGAATAGATTGCGTAATAAATCAAATCCTTCTTCGATGTCACGTTTGTTTAATACTTGGTCAGGAGATTCATCATCATGCCAAATTTCATGATAAATGCCATTATCATTCAATTCTGTTGAACTGTAATTACTAAGAAAATCAGTCTTGTTAATATCATCCAAAAGTCTCTTCAATTCACCAACCAATTGCGGAGTTAAATAACTAATCGGTTCATTTTCTAAAACTGACTCGTCTTCCAAATTTTCGAAGTCAATTGAATCAAAATTAATACTCTCCCCTAAATAGTTAGATGGATAGAAGATTTGATTAATTATCTCTTTAGATTCATTCGGAATACTTTTGGATAGTACAAATAATAAGCCTTCGAAGTTTTTTTCGAATATCTCATATTCTTCAGCCATATCAGCTTTGAAGCATGATGGATCATCTGCTAATTTTTCGAAGACTCGTTCCTTAATTTGGTATAAAGTAGCACTTTGTCCCATTATTTCGCTTTTATGACTTACAACGTTTTGCAGCTTGGCGAAGTGGCGGACTTTGAAGCACTTAATTCCTTTTTAGCACTAAAGTTCTTTTGAAAACCAAATGTTCAATTTTGCACTAAACCCGCCATTTTGCCAAACTGCAGTTACCTGCTGCCCTTTCTTTTCTCGTCTAAGGTTTTGATTTAATGACTTTCCAAAGTCTTGAAACTGCCCAAATTTCTAAACTTGCTAATACGATTAAGGCAATTGTATTCGGAGTGAAACCGTCAAGAATTAATCCTAAAATTAAATCACCAATTTCTACAAAAACTCTACCCAATAGTGTTGCAAATAACCAACTGGGCTTGTTGGCAAGAAGGCTTACAAGTAGAATTAAAACACCTCCAATAATTCTAACTCCTGTACTTCCAAAACCCATTTTTGCCGAGTAAGTGTCCAAACTCGCATTCGGAAAACTAATGGCGGGATTGAAAGTATAAACGTAAAAGAAAAAACAACCTGCACATATTAATATCCAAGTGAAGATTTTTACTGGTGTTGGTATGCCAACGTTTAAAGTTTGATTAGTCATTTTTTATTTATTTGAAAGTGAAACGTATTTGTTTAATTCAGTTGGTTTTTCTGCTTGTTTTACCAAAAAGTCAGCTACATCAGCTCGGTTGATACTGCCGATATTGATTCCTTTGTAAAGTTTGGTTTCAATCCTGTATTTTTCGGTCAAAGGTTTGTCTTTAAGTAATCCTGGTCTTACAATTACCCATTTCGTTTTTGAATTGGTGATTATTTCTTCCATTTTGGTTTTGTCGGCATAGACATCCTTTAAAAGAAACTTGAAAAACTGTTTCATAATAAATCCATTGTATTGTCCACTTTCTCCTGCACCAAATCCAGTAAGAACAATGAATGGAATTTGCGTATTGGTTTCTATCTGAACCTCCGCAAGAAGTTTGGCAAAGTCAGAATACAAAGTGGTTGCTTTCATACTTTTTCCTGTTCCCAAAGCCACAATTACTGCATCTGCTTTTTCAATTGATTTTATTAGGTCGACTTTATTAGTTGCACTCCCTTTTAGCGTTGTCAAGTTGTTCCTACTTGACAAATTAATTTCAGAACGAGAGAGCGTTGTGATATTGTGGTTTCTGTCCAATGCTCTTTTAACCGTTTCAAGTCCAACACCTGCCGAAGCGCCTATAATTGTTATGTTCATTTTCTATTAAAATTATTTCGCTGCAAATGTATAAATATAGTATCCAAAATATACTACATTTGCAGAAAATACCACTATCTTTTAGGATACTATTAATATTAATAAAATGAAGAATAAACAAAAACAAATTCAATTAAGAGATGTCCAAGATGTCATTGATGTTATTGGTGGTCGTTGGCGTGGGGCAATATTGGCAAGTCTTTGCGACAAGGAAAAAAGGTTTAATGAACTGAAAAGAGATTTAGGAAGTATCACACCTCGAACACTTACTAAAGAATTAAAATATCTTGAAATGAATAAGTTGGTCAGTCGTGAGGTAGATACTTCTGGTGCTGTTACGATTAGTTACAGCCTAACTGAACATGGCAAGTCGTTAGAACCATTGATTGGTCAAATTGTGGCTTGGGGTCAAAAGCACAGAAAAGTTGTATTGGGTTAGTTTTTGTCTATCTGCTCAATGTTTGCAGGGTATTTGGTAGGGTTGCAGGTAACTTAATTATAAGCTCCACAAATATATATCAACTTTCCGTTTTTATCGCTTTTTCTCCAAGAATTTTGGTAATCTACTGTTCCCATTAATCTGTCTAGCCGACGCACACTCTATTCTACTGTTGTCCGCAATTAAAGTTTCGAGTTAATTCTTACTAATATTCGCTAAGTTGTTGATAATCAATACTTAATATTACAGCAAATTTACTCCTTTTATAATTTTACACAATTTTCAATGAACCTGAAGCTGGGAAATTATTTTTGGCTTGGGAAAAATGTAGAAGTGCTAACGGCCCGGCTAAAAAGCGTTGCTGTCCCGCAGGGCAGCTATGATTTTTAAGCCATTGTCGTAAGTCGTTTTATTCGATTTTTAATTCAGTTTTGTACTGTAGCAAATCTGCTAATTCCTTTCCTTGCTCAAATACATTATCATATTCTGCTCTAGGAATTCCTTTATATGCTTTTTTGTATGGCTCATGAAATACCTTGTGGATGATCTGATTTCTAAGACTATTAAATTTTATAATTTTTTGATATTCAGTTTCGGTTATTTGTGAAAGAATGAAAAGAACTCTTGCGGCGTTTATATAGCTCACTTGATTTGCTATATCCCAAGTTTTCGAGGAATCCATTTTAAAGTCTATGCTACCTGTAAGTATCAGTAATTCTTGAAGTTTATTTTCAATCCAGCCATGTAGAACTTGCATTGCTTCTATGTAATTTTTGCTATCATATGCCTTCTGTGCATGCTCAGTTGGCCATTCCTTTATCCTTATGTATTCACTATCCATTAATTCAGGTTCTTCTAATTTATTGTCTTACAACGGTTCCGGGTTTTGCGTTAGGGCGAGTTTCGGAGCACAAAACTGTCAACCACCACTGAACTTAAATAGAAGCACAAAGCTCCAAGTTTGCACGTCACCCCGCCTGACGCAAAACCCGTGTTGGCTGTTCGTAGTGTGTCCTGCGTTACCACAGGGTACAAAGATAAATAAAGTTCTTTGAAATGGTAACACAACTTTATCGAAGATGATAGGCTTTAAGAGCTATCGGCAACGAGCTGTCCCCCAAAGAAAAAGGGCAACGACGGAGGTCTCACAAAAGATAGAACTTAAATGTTGGACTATCGGATAAGACGTGCAGGCGTATTTTCCAAACCGCCTTGTGGTGCTTTTGTAAAAGAGCAAAGGTATTGAGCGACAAGGTCAAAGCAAGTTCATACTGGATTGTAGCAGTAGTGATTGTATGGTATAGATACAGGAGTTGAACGCAAGTGAACCCTTATAGACATGTCGAAAATAACCTTTACTGTGTCAAAATCAAGGGGGCGAGCGACCCCAAGAGACAGAGTGTAGCGGCCACCTGATTTACTGGCTACACGGCACACGGCATTAAGAGGGCAAGACCTGAGTCTGGGCTTCGATAAGGAACAGGAGAAACAGGGTAGGAGATGAGAAGCAAAAATGCTGGGAATCCGAATGGAAAAGGCAGAAAGTAGCGAAGCTCCTACACTGTGGCGGATGAAGTCGTAGTAGCGGTAATACCCAAGAGAGTCGCGTAGAAATGCGAGACGAGCGAAGGACTTCACTTAGTCAGTTGATTTATTGTATAACAACTTAAATGAATTTTAAGGATGATTTTTGATGAACAACACAAATCGCAACCGATAAGCAGGTTGCAGGTAAACGAAGCTTTCAAGCGAGTGAAAGCGAACAAGGGATCGTCAGGAGTTGACGGAATAAGCATAGAGCAAGTAGCTCAAAACCCACGTAAATACCTATATCCTTTATGGAATAGGATGTCTAGTGGGAGCTACTTTCCGAAGCCTGTACGCCAAGTACTGATACCTAAAGGAGACGGTAAAATGCGACCATTGGGGATACCCACGATAGTTGACAGAGTAGCCCAACAAGTGATTGCGTCTGAACTGGAAGCAGTTGTTGACAAACATTTTCATCCAAGCAGCTATGGCTACCGACCGAACAAATCGGCCCACGAAGCCATAGAACAATGTCGTATAAACTGTATGAAATATAGTTGGGTCATTGATTTGGATATAAAAGGCTTTTTTGACAACATTGACCATGAGTTACTGATGAAAGCAGTAAAATACTACACCGATGAGAAACATATACTCATGTATGTAGAAAGATGGTTAAAAGCTCCTGTGCAGTTGGCAGACGGAACGGACAAATACCCAGAAGACAAAGGCACTCCACAAGGCGGAGTAATCAGTCCTGTGCTAGCCAATATCTTTCTGGACATAGTGTTTGACAAATGGATAACCAAAGTAAGTCCGAACACACCCTATGAGCGATACGCAGATGACATAGTCATACATTGTGTAAACATCAAAGAAGCGTTGCGATTGCTGGAAAAGGTGAAACAACGAATGAAAGACTGCAAACTTGAACTCAATCAAGAGAAGTCAAAAATCGTCTATTGCCGCCGCAATCAAAAACGCCAACCGCCGTTCAAAGTGCGGTATCAGAAGTTTGACTTTCTAGGTTATACATTCAAGCCACGAGTAGTAAAAGAGCGAGGGAAAATCAAATTAGGATTTAGCCCAGCGATCAGCCAAAAGAGCAGAAGCAGAATAGCAAACGAGTTGAAGATGATGGATTTTCATCGTTGGGTACATTTCCCCATCAGTAAGATTGCTGAACTATTGAAGCTCAAAATACGAGGCTGGATAAACTACTACGGCAAGTTCCGAATGAGCGAGATGCGGAAAGTCTTTCGGCTGCTGCACGTTCGACTTGTGAAATGGATACGCAACAAATACCGAAGGTACAGGAAACAGCGATGGGGCTATGCATACAAGTATTTGCAAAGCCTGTCACGGAGTTACCCAAATTTGTTTGAACATTGGCAATATGAAGGCTTTCGACCTTAAAGATTTGGATTAAGAAGAGCCGTATGATGGGAGACTATCACGTACGGTTCTGAGAGAGGCTTAGGGGTGAGATTCCCCTTTGCCTACTCGACTTTATTTTAGTTGTCCTATTTTTTCGTTTACCTTGTCAATGAAATTATGATACTTTGTCGGAACGTTACTTTTCATTTGGTCTAACAACCAAAATTTTCTAACTCCGTTAAAGTTATATTCCACATAAAGTCCACCCCAATCTCCTGCGTCTGGTTGTCCAATTACTGTGTCTGTTTCGCTTAGCAAGTCTGTCGGAAAATAATTTGTCAGGTCTTTGGTATTATTAAATTTTTGTTGCGAAAGTTGCACAAAGTTCCCGTCATAAAAAGCGTCTCTGCTTGGATATTGGTCTTTGGTGTCTTCAAAGAGCTTGTCCTGTTCCAACCTGAAAATTTCTACGCATTGTTCTCCCATACATTCTCCGTAGAAATGTCCGAAAACAATGTAGTCCGATTTTGAAAGTTCTACATTGTCGTCTTTTTTACAAGATGTCAGCAGAATTACTGTCAGACAAGACGTAATAAAAATGTTTCGTTTCATCTTTTTTAATTTTATTGGTTCAACAATTTTTCCTTTTGGGTCGTCCACAATATGACAGCCAACGCCTAGTACATGCGGCGTGCGACGTAAGGAGCATGATCGTCATGTACATTGTTCTCAGTAGTTTTTTCTTGTTTCAACTTCATATTTTAATTGCTCATAAGCTTTTTTACGATTTGAATTCAAAAGTTTTCTTAATGAATCAAATCTACTAGTCAAGTTTGATCTATTTGATAGAAGTCTATCAATTGCGAGTAATTTATTATCTAATGATTTTTCTTCATTTGAAGATACTTTAAATACTTGCTCTGAAAGAACATCAATTAACCTATTTTTACTTTCTGCTGAAATAATATCGATGCGATTTGAGCCTACATATCTCATAATTTTTATATCTAAATTTTTTGGTTCTTTTGAAGAATAATATAGCAGAACTTGATCAATGTATTTAGTAGTGTCATTTCTTAATAATAATGCATCAAATATTTGATCGCGCAAACTATATTGTGCAGAATATTGATTTGAATCCCTTATTGCATATGTATATAAAAAATCCTGTAGATTACTGGAATGTTTTGTTTTGTTACATAGTAAAAAACTTTGAATTTTTTGGCTATTATCATTTTCGAAAACTTTAATAAAAACTTCATCTTTAATCCTTTGATTATTGATTAAACTTCTAAGAATTTCCTTAACAGCACGAAGTCTATGTACATTTTTTGGTTCATCTTTGAAATCGTAATATTCAATGTTTGGTGGTTGGAAACTTAAATGTTCTAACCGATCTATAACCGTGGTTAATTTTGAATTCCAGAAACCTGTAAGCCGTATAAAAGCTTCACTGGACATTGTATCAATTTTTAGTTCATTAATACATTTTAAAAATTCGTCTTTACTAACAACTTCATTTTTGGTGATTGTTTCAATACAAGTTCCTGTATTGTCTGGAACTCGGTTTGGTCTACTATAACAGTTTACCATCATTAAAAAAAGTAAAATTATTTTCTCCATTATATATCACATAATTGTTAATAATTACTGAGAACTTAATTATAAGCTCCACAAATATATATCAACTTTCCATTTTTATCGCATTTTCTAAAAGAATTTTGGTAATCTACAGTTCCCATCAATCAGTCTAGCCGACGCACTATCTACTCTCCTGTTTTCAGTAATTAAAGCGTTCGATTTGTACATCTCTTTCGAAAGTTGACAATCTACTTTGTCCTTTTACTCTCTCTAGTTCTGATTTTGCTATCTCTTTTAGTTCTTACTAATATTCGCTAAGTCGTAGATAATCAATACTTTATATACAGAAAATTTACTCCTTTTATAATTTTACACAATTTTCAACGAACGTGAGGCTGGGAAATTATTTTTGGCTTGGGAAAAATGTAGAAGTGCACATAATGTCCAGGCTATTTGATGGATGAAGCGATAGCGAAATCTGTTCTTCAAAGCCGTTGTTATGTAGGGTGATTCATTCATTTAGGTGTTTTTTGTGATCCATTTTCTCGTGTAGAATTCTTGCTATTTCAATTGTTTTACCTTTATCCAATAGCCTGTAAAATATAATGTGATTGCTAACTTTATAACCTTTCAAATTTGGGAACAGTGTTGAATAGTCTTTGCCTTGTTTAAAATCTTTTTTTATTTCTTGGCATTTTTCAATAAGTTCATTATAATATTTATCAGCTTGTTTTTCTGACCAAGTTTCATAAGTATATTCCCATATTTCTTCTAAGTCAATCTTGGCTTTTTTAGTAAAATTAATCTTAGCCATTGACCTTTTTTCTTCGTTTCAATTCCTTTAGATGTGTTTTCGGGTCGAAATCTTCTGCTATTCCACTGTCAATTCCATCTTGGATTGCCTTTCGTAAAGCATAAAACTTTTGTTCTTCTTCTTCTAATAATCTTAACCCAGCTCTAATCACTTCACTTGCATTTGTATATCTTCCTTCACATATTCTTGATTGAACAAATTCTTCAAAATGATTTCCCAAGGATATTGATGTATTTTTGCCCATTTTTCTATTTTAGTACAAAGTTACCAATATTTGGTAATTTTTGCAAATTTATTTTTCATCCTACATAACGCCCAAGGCTATGTGACGGATGACCGATAGGGAAGCTGTACATCATAGCCGTTGTTATCTGGAGCTTTAATATTTATTAACTCTATGCGCAAATAATTTCAATTCCTTTTCAAATTTGTCCGAATGCAATCTAAATTTATCATAATAATTCTGGCTAAAAACAGAGGGATTAGTCTGGTTTTTCATTAATTCATCTCCAGTTGTATTTGACCAATATTCTCTACTTATTGTTTGAATTGATAAAAGATGACCTGATGATTTGTTGGGATAATTTTCTTGAATCTGAGATTGTAAAATTGCTATTTTCCTATCTATTTTATCAAATGATTCTATAACTATTTTCCTGTCATCATTATTTATTATACCAGAAGATTTACAATTTGAAATCTTACTTGCTATTTCATCATTTATTTTTAACAACTCTCGTATATCATCAATTACTAAATCCTTCAAAGTCCTTTGATTTTCTTGCCATTTTTGAAGATATAGAGGTATTGATATTGCAATTATTATTGTAATTAAAATTGAAAGTAAATCATCTAGCTCAAACTCATTGGACAAAGTAAAATATGGAATATTATCAACAATAATTCCGATTATAAAAAATACTATTGCAATGATAATAGATATTATAATACTTAATTTGCTCATTTTGATGTAGGGTTTTGGATTTCATAAATAATTTTCTCTACTCTTGCAGGATTCAATTCGGATTCTAATACAATATGATTCAAAACAATTTCAGAACCATACTTTAATGATAGAACTCCAAAGGAACCAGATACAAACGATGCTGGATATCCAATAACATTGTCTAGTAATATTCTCAATTTTACATTTTCAGATTTTGCTTTTAAAAACGTAGGCTCTAAGATGTCATTTAAAAATGCTTCACCTGAATATTTACCATCAGAAATGTATCTTGCACCTGGATTCCGAGAAAAATCTTCAGAAATATTAATTATGTAATCACTCATGATATTTTTTTTATTTTCCAATAATATAATGTTCCACTAAAATTTTCACTTAAAAGTGTTATATGTTCCGATTTTAAATTAATATGAATATTATTAGATACTAGGAAAAAAGACTCAAATAATTCCAATTTAGAATACTTAAGAATTTGTTTAATACCTTTGCCCCTAATATTATTATCTTTTTCAATTCTTGATTGAATTTGACCTTTCAAAAGTAATGAAGCTAATTTTTCATTTGATACAATTCCAAATTTATGTAGGTTTCTGTTAATAAAATCTTTAACTACAAGACTATCAAAAATGCCAACTCCGAGATCTAAAAATGTATATGATGTAGAACAATCATCATCATCAAAAAATGAAAGTAACCACCATCTATATTTACACTCTAAGTTTAAACTAGCATGGTTATTAGTATTTTGCATACATTCAATAATAATGTTATAGATTGGTTCTAGATCATCAAAACTCACATTACAGTGATTTAAGAGATTTAAACAAGCGTGATGCGCTAGCTCAGGTTTTACTTTAATATGTGATTCTTTATGTAGAACATTTAATCCAGTGTCTCCATTAACTGAGGTTTTAACAAAATTATGCAATCCTGAATTTACAAAATATTTTTGAAGGCTTTTATCTTTAGGGTAATTTCCTTCAACGGTAGATGTTCCTGTAAATTCCTTGTCATCAATATGTGCTAACAAAACAGCTACTGAGTCAGATGTCACACTTTTAATATTTTGAAGATCGAAAAAAACACCTATATCATTTTTCAATTTTTTGTGAGCCTTATTTAAATAACGCAAAATATTTTCCGTATTTTCAATAAATGAAAATTCATGTGGGGCTTCAATAATTTCTTTATAATATTCTTTTACACCTTGATGTTTATATATAATGTCCTTATTTAGTCTTAATAGTTGTTTTTTAAATGCTTTCTTTTTCTTGTATTGTGGCCTTCGTCTCTTCATCTCATAATTAGAGCGACGAACAACGTGTTCTTTAAAGGATTGTGATGTAAAATACTTCTTCATTTATTTTTTAGTTCCAGATAACTTATTTATATGCTCCACAAATATATATCAACTTTCCGTTTTTATATCTTTTTCTCAAAGAATTTTGGTAATCTACAGTTCCCATCAATCTGTCTAGCCGACGCACACTCTATTCTACGGTTGTCCGCAATTAAAGCGTTCGATTTGTTCATCTCTTTCGATATGAAACAACCTACTTTGTCCTATTCATCTCTCTAATTCTGGTTTTGCTTTCTCTTTTAGTTTTACTAATATTCGCTAAGTCGTAGATAATCAATACTATATATACAGCAAATTTATTCCTTTTATAATTTTACACAATTTTCAACGAACGTGAGGCTGGGAAATTATTTTTGACTTGGGAAAAAGGTAGAAGTGCCTAGAACGTTTTATGTTCATGACTTTTTATGCGATAGCAAAAATGTCGTTCTATACTGTGTTATGGCTTCGTGATTCTTTATTTTTCAAATGTTTTTATGAAATTTGGATTTCTTCTCATATCAACAAGTCCCAATACTGTTAGTACTTTGTCATCAAAATTATAATATATAAAATAGTCTCTTACAGTCTTTTTTCGTATCAAATCGTTAGTTGTTTTTGCTCCTGCTTCTGGATATCTTGTTAAAACATCAAGCTCTTTTTGAAACAAATTGTAAAGCTTCTGTGAATAAAAACTAGATTCATTTCTTTCACTCCAATAACGAAGAATAGCTTCTAAATGTGTTTCAGCGTTTTCCGTCCAAACTATTTTGAGAGCCATTGTTGAACTTTTTTATCTACAAGTTCATTAGATATTGTTTGACTATTTTTCATTTGTTCTATACTAATATCCAATTCTTTTTTATGTTCTATTGGAATTATAAAAATTTCATCGGTTGATGTTTCGAAGTCAATCAAATTAAGGATTTCTTCAAGTAAATGTGCATCATTTACTTGGTCGATACGTTCTTTGACTTTGTTTTTAAGTTCTTTACTTATCATATTTGACTTTTATTTGATAAAGAAACAACAAAAATTGACAAAAAGTGCCATTTACTCCTTCAAAACCTTAAACTTTTGGTCTCCGACCACAAAGAAAAGTATTCCTGATGGAAGTTCGGATAGGTTTATAGTGTTCTTCGTTCTCATGAGCCTAACGGTTCTCAGCTATACGCAGGCAGGGATCTTAACCACTGAACTTCCTACGAAGAACTGAACTTTAAATTTAGCACTTTCCTGTCCTACGAAGCACGAAACCCCTGCTTGCGTATAGGTGATGTTATCGCTTCGGTGTTTTATTCATCACTTGTTTTCATTTCATTAAGTTCTCTCTCTTCAAATGCAAAAAGTCTTAAAAGAGAATCAACCATTACGTTATTTCTTGATTCAATAGATTCTTCTGTCCACTTTTTTATCTTGCTTAAGTTCGTTGTTTTTCCATTATGTTCAAACTCAATATTATTCAGAGATAAACCATTTTTATACCCAATATTGATTTTATAACCTAAGAATTTTTTATTTTGATGTAGATCTTGTTTCGTTTCAAAACTGGCATTTGACAATTGAGAATTATATCCGCTAAGTGTCAAATTGCCTAAACAATGAACCCAATTTTCTTGAATTTCTTGTGCTTTGTTTTTGTCACCATCTGCTATCATTTCAATCCAATGTTTAGGAATGTTGTTGCCTTGTGGAAAAATGTGCTCAACAGTCCAAACTAAAAGTCCTTTTTCGTTTCTCGCCCATAAGTCAGGCTTGTATTCTCTTGAGTGAGTTACTTCATCAAGTTTTGCCAATACATATCTTGCCATACCTGAATTATAATAAAACAAGTTGTCTTCCAATCCTTCTTTTAATTTTTCTATAGAGGCAGGTTTTCCCTTTCCTTTGATTAAGAAATCAATAATCGTTTTGCCACTTAGCTTTTTATTGTCATCTAGTTGTTTTTGGCAATTTTCAATCACTTCGATATTGATAGCATCAAGGTCTCGTGTATTCGGAAAGTCTGTTATATTTCTTCGGATATAGTAATTTACAAGAAATGAAAGCACATCATCTAAACTTTTTTCTTTGTCATTAAAAGCTTTGTTTTCCAAACTGAATAAATACAAAAGTAGTAAATATGATGGGGCTGACCCAATCCTTTTTAGGTCTATTAAAGATTTTGTTTGGTTGTCTTCATCATAATTTTCAGGCTGAATGAAGTAATTGTATGTTTCGGCTTTTTCAATTAAATCATCAAAAAGTTGTTTGGCATTCTTTTTAATGAACTGTTCAAATATTTTTATAAGGTTACTTTTTGTAGCTCTAGTGTATTTTTCAATTTTTATGTCCGGATATACTTTAAATGCATTGTAATAATGTCTTAGAAATCTTTCTTGCTCTTGGTATTCAGGTAAAAATTCAAGTAAACTTTGCCACTCGTCATAAGCATCATCAATATTCATCTTGTGTTGCTTTTCCAAATTGGCTAGCATTTTATTTTTGATTATATCCATTACTGAAAGTGGAACGCCACGATTGTTTAAAGATTCAAACAATGTAAATGCATCTGAAGACGAAGAAACAGCGATATGAATAAACTTTAAACTGTTAATTTTATGCAGTAATTCGTTCAGTTCTTCTAAGGTTTCGGGCAGATGGTCATAAAAGAAATTAAAAGCTTTGTAGATTCTACGTATGCCACAAAATTTAGAGTTAAAACTACCTTTGATTAAGCCCAATTCTGCCAATATATGCAGATAATCATTATAATTTGCTCTTTGCGTTGAAGGTTGAACTCTCAAAAAACAGAATTTGTCTTTCTCTTTGAAGTATCCTGTTTCAGCTTTGTTTATACTATTCTTTTTATGAATTAATTGTTTCCTTATGTTGCTTAACCTGAGCTTGTAATCTTCAATTTCTTCTTCGTCATCTTCTTCGGTTAATTCTTCTTCCCATTCAAGATAGGCTCGATAAATAGCCATTAACAATAGGGATAAGGTTGTCAATCTTTGTTGACCGTCAACAACTTCATATACTCTAGACTCTCCTGGACCTAACTCGTGATTGTCGTCAATACAAATAATGCTACCCATAAAGTAGCCCGGGTCATTCTCTTCTATGTCTTCTAAAAGTTGTTCCCATTCAATTTTTCCCCAAGTGTACTCTCTCTGATATTTCGGTACGTGATAATGTTCTAAATTACCTTGTGTTTGAAGAATGTTAGCTAAAGATGGGTCTGTTGCGTTCATTTATATTCTTTTAATTTTGTTGTTTCTGTCGGTTTTTTACACTGAGCGATAACATTATTATATCTCCCACAAATATATATCAACTTTCCTTTTTTATCTCTTTTTTTTATAAAAATTCAGTAATCTGCATGTCCCATCAATCTATCTAGAGGACGCACACTCTATTCTACTGTTGTCCGCAATTAAAGCTTTCGATTTGTACATCTCATTCGAAAGTAGACAACCTACTTTGTCCTGTTCATCTCTCTAGTTCTGGTTTTGCTATCTCTTTTAATTCTTACTAACATTCGCTAAGTTGTTGATAATCAATACTCATTTTTTCTGCAAATTTACTCCTTTTATAATTTTACACAATTTTCAACAAACGTGAGGCTGGGAAATTATTTTTGGCTTGGGAAAAATGTAGAAGTGCTAACGGTTTGGCTTTGTGACGTGCCGTCCCGATGGGCGGCATGTTCATCAAAGCCTTTGCTGTGCCTTCGTGATTCATTTACTTGTAATTTTCTAAAAACTTGATGCTGTCTTTTTTATCCTTAAAGTTTGCTTCAATTCTGTCGCCTGTATTGTATTTGATAATGATTTCGTATTTGCTTAAAGGAAGTTTTGGTTTGTCTTCTGAATACTTTTTCAGAAAATCAATTGCTTCGGTTACGTTGTTTAAAATGTTTTCCTGGCCATGAAGCGGTAAAATGATTATGCGTTCAATGAAGCGTGAAACAGAATCGGAAAGAGAACTTAAAAATTCGTCAACGCCTTTTTTATTTAGTTTCAATAGTTCTTTGGCAACATCTTCTTTATTGGGTAGTTTGTTCCAACTCTCGATTTTCTTTCTAAAATCTGCTTCTGCCGTTTTCTCGTCAGATGCTGCATTGATTCCAAACTTCGCAAATGCTTTTACAACCGATTCATAAGGAAAGTAAAGCACACCAAAACCAAGTGAGTTCAGTTGTGTCAATGCTCCTTGGGTAAATTCACCTGCCAATACAACTCCAACAAATGGTGATGAGCTTTTGTATTTGTTTGCCAAAGGCAATACAGCACTTTGAATTTCTTGTGTTTTGTTTCGTGAGTGTTTGGTGTATCGTCTCCAAGCAGATTCAATAAATGCAACAGGAATCCCTATTTTATTTTCTGTTCCGCCACGTTCAAGCACAAAGTCTAAATCGTGTTTGTTGTTGTTGGCATCAGTCCAAGAAACTTTCTTTCCTGAACGTGCTTTACGTTCACCTTTCTTATCTAGGAAAAGTTTGTGTTTTCGTGCGAACTTCTGTAAATATGGCTCCAAAGCCAATTCCAACAAGTCGCCTATTATCTGTCCAAATTTATGTGCCGGTGATTCTGCCATTTCTTAACTATTTATCCAAAGTCTTCCTTCGTGTAAAGGAACTGTGTGTTTTCTATTTTTCCATTTAATATTTCTGTCTCTCAATTTTTCAAAAGAGTAATCACTGAAACCTGCTGATATTGCTAACTCTCCAAGCCACTTGTCAACTGGAACATAAATTCCGTATGGTGCTGAATCGCCAATAACAAAACACATTTTAGCGTTTACATTTGTTACTCGTCTTAATGAATGAAACACATCTGAAAGGTCGTTGAAGTATGCGGCTACCATTAAATGATAATTCTTTTTGCCACCATGTTTTAAGCGTTCTTTTTTAAGCGTTCCATACACTTCTAATAGTTCCGATTTAATTATGTCTAATCTCGGATTTTCTAAAATGCTGTCAATGCTGTCGCCAAGTCTTGAAACGTGTTGTGTGCAAGCTCTCACCAAATGCTTTCTCACATTGTCTTGTAAGTCTGCCCAACCGCTAATGTCGCCCCAAAAAGTCATTTCAAGTCTTGTGGCATCTGCATAGTCGTAATTGTTGGCATAAGGTGGTGAAGTAATTACAAGGTTGCCCCAACCGTCAGGAATTGATTCAATGTTTCGTGCATCTTCATTTAAAATAATTGAATCAACCACATTTTTGAAACGATTTTGAGTTCGTTTCATGTCCAAATACATATCATTGACTTTTGACTCAAAAGCCACAAAAGGGTCAATTACTTTTGATTTGGTTTTATTTGGCTGAATGTACTGCCATTGTGCCGTTCCAACGGGTGATGTTGTTCTAAGAATTGCAGTAATGATAAACCAATTGAAGTTTTTAATTTCATTATCTTGGTTTGTGTCCAGCCATGTTTGTTTAAGTGCTTCCAGTTTTTGAATAGTATCCAATGGATAGCAACTCATTATCAATTTCGGATATTCAGTTTGAGTTATCTTTTTGCTCTTTGCAATTTTCAATAATGAAAGTGTTTCTTCTTTGAATTTCTCAGCAGGATAATTCCAATTCAGTTTTGCTTTTGCGATTCGATAAATGTATGGATGTGCTTCCACTCCATAGGATTCAACGCCAGCAAATTCGCTTTCTATGAGAACAGTTCCTGAACCTGCAAATGGGTCAATAATTCTTGTTCTTCCGTTGCTTATTTCTTCTCGTATAAGTTCGCTTACCCAAGCTGCTGAAAACCCTGCGGTGTATCTATACCATTTGTGAATTGGCATTTTCATGTTGTCGGCAAAAGTGGCCGTTAAGTCCTTAACTTTTTTCTCTTCAAGCTCAGGTAAGTCAAATAAAGTTCCTTGATAACTATTCATTCAGCAAAAATACGATTTTATTTAGTATTGGTACGTTCTTTTTCATGAGGCAAAACTTAATTATAAGCTCCACAAATATATATCAACTTTCCATTTTTATCTCATTTTCTCAAAGAATTTTCGTAATCTACAGTTCCCATCAATCTGTCTAGCCGGCGCACACTCTATTCTACTGTTGTCCGCAATCAAAGCTTTCGATTTGTTCATCTCTTTCGAAATGAAACAACCTACTTTGTCCTGTTCATCTCTCTAATTCTGGTTTTGCTTTCTCTTTTAGTGTCTTTACGACACACATTTTTTTTAATGCTAAAAACTGGAAAGATGGGAATAAATCAATAGATTCAGAAGGAAGCTGTAATGCGATTATTGGATGTCAAAGATGGTAGTTGTGATCCAGTAACCGCCTTTATCACTCTATTCCTAAGTATTTATGTGTTTGAATACTTAGGTTCCACAGAGGGTTTTGTTTACAGAACTCCACACAAGCATTGGTATTTTCAAGTAATTGGTGGTCATCAAGTGGTTGCAAATAAAAGTACTTAAAGTCTAAATGTTGGAAATCCACTGGGTGGTTTTGCATCTGAGGGAATACAAGTTTTAATTCATCGCCGCTTTTAACTACAATTGGGGCATGGGATTTTGGGCTAACACAAACCCAATCAATCCCTCTAGGTAATGGTATCGTTCCATTTGTTTCTATAGCGATATACATACATTATGATCATGCAACAGGTGTATCAATTCGGAATCTAATTGCAAAGTTGGTTCACCACCTGTACAAACAAGAAAAGTGGGTATATCTGGGTTTGGCCATAATGACTTTATTATATGTACTAATTCGCTTCCTGTATAAACACCACCCAAGTGGCCATCCGTACCTCGGAAATCAGTATCACAAAATGAACAGATCGCTTTATTTCTATCTTCTTCTCGACCAGACCAAAGATTACATCCAGAAAACCTGCAAAATACAGCAGGCCTTCCAGTATGTGTACCTTCACCTTGAAGCGTATAAAAGATTTCCTTAACTTTATACAAAACTTATGCTGCTATAAGCTTACGAAGAGCTGTTTTATTTAATTTTTCTTCGACCAATTCTTTGTTAACAATAAATTCTTTAACGTCTTTTTGTGAAGGGAGATCAAACATGGCATCTGTGAGTATGGCTTCACATAAAGATCTCAATCCTCTAGCGCCTAATTTATATTCCAAAGCTTTGGATGCAATCATCTGAATAGCATCTTCTTCAAATACTAATCGGATGCCTTCCAACTCAAAAAGTCGTTTATATTGTTTTGTCAAGGCATTTTTAGGCTCAGTCAAAATTTTGATTAATGTTTCAGTATCTAATGGCTCTAGAAAAGTGAGAACAGGTAGTCTTCCTACCAATTCAGGAATAAGACCGAAGTGTTTTAAATCTTGATGATTTATAAAATGAAGCATATTGTCTTTATCCACAAGCTCTTTACTTTCATTATTATAGCCTATAACTTGTGTATTCATCCTTCTTGAAATCACCTTTTCAATTCCTGCAAAAGCTCCACCGCAAATAAACAAAATGTTACTTGTGTCAATTTTAATCATTTTTTGTTCAGGGTGTTTTCTGCCACCATGCGGTGGTACATTGACTTCTGTACCTTCAAGTAATTTCAGTAATGCTTGTTGTACACCTTCACCGGACACATCACGAGTAATTGAAGGGTTATCACTTTTGCGAGAAATTTTATCAATTTCATCTATATACACTATTCCTCGTTCAGCAGCAGTGACATCATAATCACAAGCTTGCAAGAGCCTACTCAACATACTTTCAACATCTTCTCCTACATACCCGGCTTCTGTGAATACTGTAGCATCTACAATAGCAAATGGGACATCCAAGAATTTTGCGATGGTTTTTGCCAATAATGTCTTACCTGTGCCGGTTTCTCCTACTAAAATGATATTTGATTTCTCAATCTCAACATCTCCCTTTGACTTATCATTCAATCTTTTATAGTGATTATATACAGCAACAGAAATGAATTTTTTTGCCTCATCTTGACCAATAACATACTGATCTATAAAGTGTTTTATCTCACTTGGTGTTATAGATGTGGGGAGTTTGCTATTCTTTTTGAAATGGTTTGAGTCTTTGACTTTTAATTCCTCATTTATAATTTCATAAGCTTGCTCTACACAGGCATCACATATATGACCATCTATACCTGCAATCAGCATGATGGCTTCGCGCTTATCTTTACCGCAAAATGAACACCTTATATTTTCCTTATATTTACTCATATTCTACTTGAAAATAAATAAAACAAATCATGGTTTTTTGACTCTATCCAATACTTCATCTACAAGTCCGTATGCTTTTGCTTCTTGAGATGTCATCCAGTTGTCTCTTTCAGAGTCTTTTTCGATTTGATCAAATGTCTTACCAGTATGATGTGCAATGATATCATACAATTCATGTCTCAATTGTTTTATTAAATTGTAAGAGATCTCCATATCTGTAAATTGGCCTTGCATGCCACCTGATGGTTGATGTATCATTACTCTGGAATGCGGTAAACAAGTTCTTTTGCCTTTTTTACCAGCACATAACAATACGGCGCCCATCGAAGCTGCCAAGCCTGTACAAATAGTTGCTACATCAGGAGTGACATATTGCATTGTATCATAGATACCCATTCCGTCTATGACTGAACCCCCTGGACTATTGATAAACATCTGAATGTCACGTTTTGGATCAGTTGACTCAAGAAATAAAAGCTGTGCTTGAATCACATTAGCTACATAATCATTGACTGGTACTCCCATGAAAATGATTCTATCCATCATTAATCTTGAAAATACATCCATGCCAACAATATTCATTTGTCTTTCTTCAATGACCTGTGGTGTGAATGCTTTGATATTCGGAGCTATTGCTTCCGCATATTTTTCAAGATGCATCGTGGACATACCTAAATGTCCTTTTGCATATTTTAAAAACTCATTTTGTCTGTGGTTCATTAATTGGATAATTGATACTGACTGAAAACAACGAATAATTCAATAGGTTTAAAAACTCTAAAAGCTTAGCACAAATGTGCATATTAAAATTTCTTTAGCATAAAGGCAGGCAGTAACAATTGTTACAACAATATGATCTTCGTCATATTACCTTTGCTCGCAAATATAGCAATTGGAAATGGAGATAGCAGGGTATATACTTTCGATATTAATAGGAGTGTCACTTGGTTTGATTGGTAGTGGTGGTTCTATACTTACAGTTCCGGTTTTGGTCTATTTATTTTCTATAGATGCAGTTGCTGCTACTTCTTATTCTTTATTTATTGTTGGGCTTACAGCCCTGATAGGCAGTTTTGAATATTTTCGTAAAAACCTGGTAAATATTAGAACAGCTATAGTGTTTGGAATTCCTTCCATAATTGCCGTATTTTTGACACGAGCATATCTTGTTCCGGCCATCCCCCAAACCATTTTTACAGCAGGTGATTTTGTCTTGACCAAGCATGTATTATTATTACTTTTATTTGCAGTCTTGATGTTGTTATCTTCATTTAGCATGATAAAAAAATCAAAAAAAGCAGATGAAACTACAGGTGATCAAAAATTTAATTATCCACTTATTCTTATCGAAGGTTTGCTGGTGGGTACGATCACAGGTTTAGTCGGAGCAGGTGGTGGATTTTTAATCATTCCTGCATTGGTGCTGTTATCAAAACTACCTATGAAGGAAGCAGTTGGTACATCATTAGTCATCATCGCAGCGAAATCACTGATAGGGTTCTTAGGTGAAAGCTCCTTGATACAGTCGTGGACTGGAAATTGATTATTTCTTATATCTGCTTTTGCTATTTTTGGAATACTAATTGGTTCCGCCTTGTATTCGACGTATAGATGGATCAAAATTGAAGCCTGCTTTTGGCTATTTTGTTCTGTTAATGGGGCTTGTTATTGTTAAAGAGCTCTTTTTTTGTGATTATTTCTGTTTTTGTAAATAAAAATATATAAAGTTTATGTTGGGTTTTCTGAAAAAGCTTTTTACAAATGTCGATCATGAACTAATGAATTTTGATTCAGCACATATAATTGATGTAAGAAGTGAAAAGGAATTTAATTATGGTCATGTACAAGGCTCTGTCAATATACCTTTAGAGCAAATCAATAATCATATAGCAGAGCTTAAAAATTTTGAGACATTGATTGTATATTGTAGAAGTGGAAATAGAAGTGTCCACGCAAAAAGAATCTTGGACGAAAACGGAATCCATAATGTAATTGATGGTGGAGCTCTTGAATCCACGGCCCAATTACTGAATAGAAGGATAGTCATTGATGAGCAAAAAGAAGAGAGTCGAACAATCTCAACATATAGAAATGAAGGACGAAAATTACGCATTCTGATCCCATCTGATTTTACTCCACAAACTAGTTTTGCTAGGATAATGGGAGAAAAGTTAGCAGAATATATGGATTTGTCCTTGCATTTCGTTCACGTCATTGACTTGCCAGAAACGGTTACCTTGGATAACAACGGAAATGTATTTACTTGCGGTGAGATAGATCCTGCTTATGTAGAGAGATTAAAAAGGGAAGGCGAAGATAAATTGAATGCCTTGAAGGTGAACGCCAAGGTTGAAACTACCACTGAAATAAAATTTGGTAAGCTTACTGATACCATTTTGTCACTTGCGGATACGATGCACATAGATGTGATTATTGTGGGTACTAAAGGATTGTGGGGACTAAAGGAAAAATTGACTGTCACTCAAGCTCAAATCTTGGCCAGAAAATCAAACATACCTGTGCTTTCGCTCATGTGCGATAGATCAGATTTGGAAATTCAAAATATCCTTTTCGTTCATGATTTTAAAGAGAGCAAAGAAAAGCATCCCGAATTTATGAATACCTTGGTGGAAGCATCTAATGCCAAAGTATTTCAACTATATATTTCAAAGAGCTTATCTGTAGATTCAGAACAAAATTTGCTTGCACAGATGGACATGTATGCAAAAGATCATAATATACAGGACTATGAAAACCGTATCATTATAGGTGATGATATAGAGTCTGGCGTTTCTAAATTTCTTTCTGATCAAGATGCAGATATCGTTTTCATAGGTACGCATGGCGATGGAGGAGTTTTTCATTCTAGCAGTGCAGAAGCCCTTGTTAAGCATTTATTTAAACCCATTGTGACATTTCATTTAGATTAAATATGAGTACAATTTTAGCACAGTCTTGGTCTTGGTGGTTTTCAGGCTTTGTGATAGGAAGCATTATGTTGCTTATCATATTCTTTGGTCAGTCATTTGGGTTTTCATCAAACCTAAGAACCATATGCTCTATAGCAGGCGCAGGTAATCATGCAAATTTCTTTAAATTTAATTGGAAGACCCAAATCTGGAACTTGATGTTTCTACTTGGAGCTATTATTGGTGGTTGGATAGCTGGAGAATTCATGAGTGATGGTAAACAATTGGAACTTTCTCAAGCGACTATTTCTGATTTAAATTCTTTAGGATTTCAGGCCCCTTCGGATCTTCAACCGAAAGAACTTTTTAGCTTAGAAGCCATCTTGTCTTTGAAAGTATTTGGTTTATTAGGATTTGGTGGACTTTTAGTAGGATTCGGAAGTAGATATGCTGGAGGGTGTACATCAGGGCATGCCATAAGCGGTATATCAAATCTACAAATACCATCTATCATTGCAGTTGTTGGGTTTTTTCTAGGCGGACTTTTTATGACACATATTTTATTTCCATTACTTTTTTAAAAATTAATCATCTGGGTTATGGTAAAATATATCAAGTTTGTAATTGCGGGAATATTATTCGGTATTGTTATGTCAAAATCGGAGGCAATCTCATGGTATAGAATTCAAGAAATGTTCAGATTTCAATCATTTCACATGTATGGAATCATTTTAGTGGCTGTTTTAATAGGTGTAATCGGTGTCTCTGTTATTAAAAAATTCCAGCTTAGAGATTACAAAGGTAATCCTATTGTATTCCACCCAAAAGAGAAATCTGTGCCAAGATATCTTATTGGTGGCACCATTTTCGGTATGGGATGGGCCTTGAGTGGTGCATGTCCTGGTCCAATGGTGGTGAATATTGGTTATGGCTATGTGGCAATGATTATAGTTTTCCTTTTTGCCATTTTAGGAACATACTTGTATGGAATAGTTAAGGATAAATTACCTCATTAAAATATTTAGGAAATTTATGATGGAATCATTTTTGAAACCTTGGCCTTGGTATGTGGCAGGCCCGTTAATAGGCTTGATTATTCCCACACTATTGATTATCGGCAATAAAAATTTTGGTATTTCATCTTCATTACGTCATATTTGCGCTTCATGTATCCCCAAAAATATTGATTACTTTCAATACAACTGGAAGAAGGAAATTTGGGTCTGGATGTTTATTGGAGGGATATTTGGTGGTGCCTTGATTGCATCAACTTTTTTTAGCAATCCGGATTCTATTCATATCAATCCAAAATTGGCGTTGGAGTTGGAACAGTACGGTGTCACAGACTTTTCTAATCCTTTCTTACCTACACAGATTTTTTCTTGGGAAAGCATATCAACTTGGAGAGGATTTCTTTTTGTAGTGATAGGTGGGATATTGATCGGTTTCGGGACGAGATACGCTGATGGCTGCACTAGTGGTCACTCTATCATGGGCTTATCTGCAATGAATTGGCCATCATTAGTCGCAACCGTCTGTTTTATGGCAGGTGGATTTTTGGCGGCAAATCTAATTGTTCCATTCATCTTATCAATGTAATACTTCGTATGACTAAACATCAATTAAAATCTTTGTCAATAGCAGATATCATTAAATTTTCTACTGTAGGATTCATCTTCGGCTTTGTTTTTGTTAAAGCTGAGATCATTTCGTGGTTTAGAATCCAAGAAATGTTCAGACTCCAATCATTTCATATGTATGGCGTCATAGGTAGTGCAGTTATAGTCGGAATGATATCAGTATACATTATAAAAAAATTTAATATTAAAACATTGTCGGGAGAAGACATTGTCATCAATAAAAAGCCATTTACTTGGGGTACGGTTATTGGAGGTTTACTTTTTGGTATTGGATGGGGCATTACTGGAGCGTGTCCTGGACCTCTATTTGCTCAGATCGGAACAGGAGCTACCGTCATACTTTTGACGGTCATCAGCGCAATATTTGGTACCTGGATGTATGGTTTCCTAAAATCAAAATTGCCTCACTAAACGCACACAGCCTTATGCAGAAATATAACGAACAAGAGTATTTTCTTGCTATTTTAAAGAGTATCAAATATTTGATGACTTTTATTTTTGCGTTAAGCATATTAGTGATTGTATTGTTGCTTCACGAAGCTGGAATATTGACTTTTAAGTTGCCTACTAAGACCGTCACCGTGAGAGAAGATAAGTTGCCTGAAGTAAAACAAGATGATTTTTGGCACCCAATGCAAGTTGAATCCATTCAGAATGCAGATCAAAAGGCATTAGTAACTTATGGCAAGGAGTTAATTCAAAACACATCAACCTATTTTGGCCCAAAGGGCAGTATTTCAAGTATAAGTAATGGGATGAATTGCCAAAATTGTCACCTTAATGCTGGAACTGCAGTTTTTGGTAATAATTATGGTTCTGTGGCATCTCTATATCCAAAAATGCGTGCAAGAAGTGGGAGTTTAGAGACTATCCCAAAGCGAATCAATGATTGTTTTGAAAGGAGCCCTCAATGGGATGCCAATTGATACTACAAGTAAGGAGATGATAGCTATAGTAGCTTATATGAAATTTTTAGGCGAAAATGTTGCCAAAGGAGATAAAGCGAAAGGATCCCAAGGTTTGAAAACCTTGGAATTTTTAAACCGACCTTGTTGACTCTGCTAAAGGAGAAGAAGTGTATCTGACAAAATGTGCTTCATGCCATATGGCTAAAGGAGAAGGCTTTGTTAGCAGTCGATGGCACAAAATATGTATATCCACCATTATGGGGGAAACACTCTTTTACAATGATGCTGCTGGCTTGTATAGAATAAACTTTGCCAAGTATGTAAAATACAATATGCCTTTGGGTGCCACCCATACCGCACCGCAGCCTTCTGATGAAGAAGCTTGGGATGTGGGCCGATTTGCCAATTCGCAATCACGCCCTCATAAAAATGTACCAAAGGATTGGCCAGATATTTCAAAAAAACCAATCGATCATCCTTTTGGACCATATGCGGACAATTTTTCAGAAAAACAACATAAATTTGGACCTTTTCAACCTATTCAAGACTTTTATAAGAAATCAAAATAATTATTAGCATCATGGGACAAAACAGAAGAAATTTTATCAAATCTATTGGTGTCACAGGTGCCACAGTTGGCGTTGGTGTACTTCCAAACTTATTAGCAAAAAGCAAAGATTCTGTTAAAAAGAAGAAAGTTGATGAGCTGAATTTTAAAGTGACTATCTTGCAAACCACGGATGTTCACTGCCAGTTACACGCCCATGATGAGTTGTTTTGGGAAAATAATGCACCTGTATTTAGAAAAACTGGAGGCTACGCACACTTATCGACATATCTGAAAAAAATTAGAAAACAAAATAGGCACGTATTTACCATTGATACTGGTGACATGTTTCAAGGTAGCGAATTATCTATAAAAACTATGGGGGAAGCCATATCACCTTTATTGAATGGGTTGAAGTATGATCTTTATTTGCCTGGAAATTGGGAGGTGATTTATGGAAAAAAGCAAATGCAAAAATTATTAGGTGGACTTCAAGCACCAAAAGTTTGCGCAAATATGTTTCACAATGTTAATGGTCAGAAAGGTGAACACATTTTTCCTCCATATTATATTTGGACGGTCAACGGTGTCAAATTTGGTTTTATAGGCTATACAGATCACTTAGTACCTATTAGACAATCGCCAAATTATAGTAAAGGAATCTTATATACCAAACCAGAAGAAAATATTGCCCACTTTGTAGATGTATTGAAAAATCAAGAAGGGTGTGCATATATCATGGTCATAGCCCATATGGGACTTTCTCAACAAATTCATCTTTCAAACCTAGATGTCTGCAATGGAGTGGATTATATTCTTGGCGGCGATACCCACGAGAGGGTAAGAAAACCCATACAAGGTAAATTTGCAAAAGTAGTGGAACCGGGCGCTTTTGGTTCTTTTGTTGGCAGATTGACACTTACTGTTAAAGATGGTAAAGTAATAAAGGATGATTATGATCTTGATGAAATATCTGTCGACAGCTACAAAGCAGATTCCAAAATGACAAACTTAATCACTCAAAATGAATCGCCATATTTAAAGGATATTCAGAAAGTCGTAGGTTATAGTACTATACCATTATACCGTTATTTTGTTATTGAAAATACCATCGATACCTTAGTTTTAGATGCATTAAGGTGGAAATTGCCGGAAATAGATATTGTTTTTTCAAATGGGTTTAGGTTTTGCCCACCCATGACCACTAGGGATCATACAGGTAATATTCCTATTACGAATGGTTATATTTTTGATATGCTGCCAGTAGATAGCCATATCAGAACTGGAGCTGTAAAAGGAGATGTGTTGCTAAAATGGCTTGAAAAAGAGTTACAAAATGTATTTGCAAAAGATGCTTCAAAAAGATTCGGAGGTTGGGTTATAAAGTTCAATGGTATGCAAGTGAATTTCAACGCATTTGGTGAAGATGGTAAGAGAGTTCAATCAGTCACTATTGGTAATACTCCATTAGATACTGAGAAGATGTATACCATAGCAGCTTGTGAGCGAGATGGGGATCCTGATGATATGATTTGTAGAATGAAGCAGGTGCAAGACGTAAAAAATCACGCTTACACTTTACATGAAAATATGCGTCAGTATTTACAAAGTAATTCTCCTGTGACTCCAACCATTAAAAAGGCAGCCGTAGCACTTGATGTAGAAAGTACTTTATTGACCCAAGTACATGGAGTAGATTATACATTCAGATAATAATTAAATAGTAAAAATTATGTATAAAATATTGTTATTCATAGCCTTTAGTCTAGTATCTACGTTTATTATTGGGCAAGGAAATGCGGTTGTTTCAAATAAAAAGCATAAGATTATTTTTCAAATGGCATCCAAAGATACAACTGATCATAGTGCCCTGATCAGACAACTAAATAACCTCAAGAAATTGGCACCCAAAAGTCAGTTGGAGGTGGTCTGCCACGGCCCGGGTCTACAGTTGATCCATAAAGAAAAGTCCAATTATACAAGACAAGTGGAAAGTTTGATTTCTAATGGGGTTGATTTTGTAGCTTGTGAATTTACCATGCAGCAAAAGAAAGTCAAAAAGGAACAATTGATTGCAAAAACAAGGACAGTGCCTGGTGGCATCTTAGAGATAGTGGAAAAAGAAGAAAAGGGTTGGAGTTATATCAAAGCCGGTCTTTAATTTAATAGAGTTTTTATGAAATATTTTGTATGGATTGTGTTGATAATCATCACAATAGGAAGGGTATTTGGTCAGCATCAAGAGCTATCAGAGAAACCCAATATTTGGAATAATGTTACACCCAAAAAGGATACAACAAAATTATTGGATGCATTGAGATTTGGGACGATTCATGGTCATTTCAGATATTTTCTTTCTATGACGGACAATACATCAAATTTGAGTGACTACTACGCACAAGCCATTGGTGGAGGCTTAAGATTTGAGTCTAAATCATTTTACAATTTTAATATTGCTGTAAGTGGGTTTTATATCTTTCCTTTGAAATCATCTGATTTGTGGGCGAAGGATTCGATCACAGGACAAATCAATCGCTATGAACTTGGATTGTTTGACCTAAAAAATACAGATGACTTGTCTGAATTCAATCTTTTGGAAGAATTATACCTACAATATCAATATAAAAATATCAGTGCAAAGTTTGGTCGTCAACTTATAAATACACCTTTCATCAATTTGCAGGATGGACGAATGCGACCAACATCTGTCGAAGGATTCTGGGTTGAGGGAAAAATCAATAATAAAAGTAGACTTCAAGGTGGATGGATGTTTGGGATTGGCCCAAGAAGTACTTCTCAATGGTTTAGTATGGGTGCGTCAATTGGTATTTATCCAAGTGGCGTAGGTATTGATGGTAAAAAATCCAATTATTATAACAATACTACCACAGGAGGTGTGGGAATGATCAACTACCAATTTAAACCTACTAATAATTTCAAGGCTGATATTTGGTATAATTACATTCAAAATATTTCTAATACCTATTTAATTCAAATTGAGAAAAAATACACGCTGAGCAATTCTGAATTGCAATTCGGTTTTCAGGGAGCCGCGCAAACTAAAAGTGGTGATGGCGGAAATTCAGATATGGCTTTAGCCTATCATCAAAATAGCAAAACCGTTTGGATTGGTGGCTTTCAAATGAGTGCAAAACATGGCAAGTTTGCGCAGGCTTTGTCGTTTAATAGGATATCGGCGGATGGTAGATATTTGATGCCGAGAGAGTGGGGTAGAGACTACTTTTATACTTTTATGCCAAGAGAGCGCAATGAAGGCTTCGGGGACGTTACGGCAATCACTTTCAAGGTTCAGCTCAGAAGGCCTAAAAAATTAAATCCTTCGATTCTGGTTGGTTACTTTGATCTGCCTGATGTTAAAAATTTTACCCTAAATAAGTATGGGTTGTCATCCTATGGGCAACTGAATGTGGATTTGCGATATAAGTTTGGTGGAAGCCTGGCAGGTCTGGAGAGCCAAGTTTTGTATGTCTATAAGAAAAATTTTGGTGAAACTTACGGCGACTACAAGTACCAATTTAATAAGACAGGCATGCAATTATTAAACGTGGTCTTGAATTTTAAATTTTGATCAATCATTTTTTTTAAACGACCATGTCACCCACATTTCGCACAGTTTGTTGCCATTTTCGTCAGTGCCTTGGCTATATGTTTTGATGGTGTCAGTGCCTCCTGATGTGAGTTTTTCTAAAACACTTCTGATATTGACACCGTCGTTACACGTAAAAAAAGTGGTGCCTTTAGCTTTTTTATAAAATTTACTCTGAAATTCCACCACGACCATAGATATCTTTCCGAAATCTTGAGAATGCATCTGGCAGAGTAATCCTGTTGATAACTCTCCTGCGCCATTCAAAGCAGAAAAATATATCGATTTAAAAGGATTCTTACTCCTGAAGTTATAAGGTAATGAAACCGTACATGTATCTTCTTCAAGACGCTTTAACCTAATACCCCAAAAGATCAATGAAGGTAGTTTGTAAGCCATTGATGCTATAAATTTCGCAGGTGTCATGGCTTGATCTCTATATTGTTTTGATTTTTGCAGCATTTACTTTTTTTTAGGCGACCAAACCACCTCTTTGCATCCTTGGATATGTGCTATGTGTCTGGCTTTGACAAAAAGATAATCTGAAAGTCGATTGAGATATTTGACTAGGATGGCAATGTCATCTCTCTCCAGTGATATCACACGCCTCTCAGATCGTCTGCATACAGTACGACAAACATGGGCTTGGGAAACAGCCATCGTGCCTCCCGGCAAAATAAAATTGCGCAAAGGTTGTAGCACTTGCTCCATTGTGTCAATGGCATTTTCGAGAAGCAGGATATCATCTTCATCAATGACCGGAAGTGGAATATCTTTGTTTGGGTCTTTAGCCAAAATGGAACCGATATCAAACAGCCTATTTTGGATGCTCGTGAGCAATGAAACATCGTCAAAATCTTGAATCATGCCAATGAATAAACCAATATGACTGTTTAATTCGTCAACCGTACCGTAGGCTTCAATTTGGATATCGTATTTCTTAAGTCTCTTACCGCCAAGTAGAGAAGTCATACCATCATCACCTGATTTTGTGTAAATTTTCATGGCTAAGAATTCTTTTGTTTGGTTAATCTTTCAATTTCTTCTGTAAGAATTTTGATCCTTTCACGACCATCAGCCATTTTTAAATTCTCTTTTGCAACAACATCTGCCGGGGCGTTATTGACAAATTTATCATTTGACAATTTTTTCATCACCGAATCTACAAAACCTATTTGATAATTTAACTCTTTATTCAGGTTGTCTAATTCAGCATCAATGTCGACTGATTGCATAGTTTGTAAAATGCATTTCTCAGCACCTGTGATAAAGCTAATACCTTCAATATCTACCTGATCCGTAAGATGAATATCTTGCAGTACACCTAATTTTTCAACAATCCCTTTCCAACCTGAAAGTGTAATAAGCCCTTCAGTTTTATGGGATGTAAGTATGTATAAGTCCAATGCATCTTTCATCTTAATCCCTTGTTTTTGTCTAATATCCCTAATTGACGTGACGATATCTTTGCTGATCTCGATGGGTTCCAAAGTGTGATTCCCGGTGGAAGTTCTGGGGATATAAGCAGACATAATACAGTCTGTCTCTCTATTTTCTTTGAGATGATGCCAAATCTCTTCTGTAATAAATGGCATAAAAGGATGGAGTAAAGTACATAGATCACTGTACAATTGTATTGCTTGAGCATAGGTAGCTTGATGGATTTTTTCACCATATTGAGGTTTTATCATTTCAAGGTACCAAGAGCAGAAGTCATTCCATATAAGATTATACAAAGACATCAATCCTTCTGAAAGCCTGAATTCACTGAAGTTTTTTGTCAATTCATTATAAGCTTCCTGGATTTTTTGCTCCATCCATAATGACGCTAAAGCATCTTTATCGCTTTGCTGATCGGCATCAGTTATTTCCCATCCTTTGAGAAGGCGTAGAGCATTCCACATTTTATTGCTAAAATTTCTCCCTTGCTCCACCAGTTTTTCATCAAAAAGTAGATCGCCGCCTGCTGGTGAACTGGCCATCATCCCGAATCTCACGCCATCTGCTCCATAATCTTCTATAAGTTGTAAGGCATCTGGGCTGTTGCCTAATTGTTTTGACATTTTACGGCGTTGTTTATCACGCACCATTCCTGTGAAATATACTTTATCAAAAGGTCGTTTTCCAGTCCATTCATATCCCGCCATAATCATACGTGCCACCCAAAGGAAAATAATATCCCAACCTGTAACTAAAACGGACGTTGGATAATAATAATCCAATTGATCTTTATCATTAAACCCATCGAAAACAGAAATCGGCCACAACCATGACGAAAACCATGTGTCTAATACATCATCGTCTGGTTTCAAGTCTGCTAGTGTAAGGTGAGGATATTTCTTTCTTGCAATGGTAAGGGCCTCATCTGCATTTTCAGCCACAAACACATCTTCAAGATAATACCAAGCAGGTATTCTATGTCCCCACCAAAGTTGTCGGGATATACACCAATCTCGAATGTTCTCCATCCAGTGACGATAGATGTTTTTTTGACTTTTTGGAAAAAATTCAACAATATCCTCCATTACTGCTTTAAGAGCAGGAGTAGCCAAAGCTTCCATGTCTACATACCATTGTAGAGAAAGTCGGGGTTCTACTACAGCATTGGTACGCTCGGAGCGTCCAACATTATTTTGATAATCTTCTATTTTTACAATATGACCATGCGCCTCCAAATCTTTGGAAAATTTCTTTCTGACTGTAAATCTGTCTTCACCAATATATACTGTAGCTGATTGGCTCATGGTGCCATCAGCATTGAAAATATCCACCACCTCTAGATTATGCCTTTTCCCAATTTCATGGTCATTGACATCATGCGCAGGTGTCACTTTAAGCGCACCAGTACCAAACTCCCTATCCACATAATCGTCAAAGATTATAGGCACTTTCCTGCCAATGATGGGCACTATTGCATTCTTACCTTTTAGATGTTGGTACCTTGGATCATCAGGATGTACTGCTATGGCCGTATCACCTGGTATGGTTTCTGGACGAGTAGTGGCTATTACAACAAAGTCATCTGATCCGTCTATCTCGTATTTGACATGATATAGTTTTGATTGTTCGAGTCCATAGATGACTTCTTCATTTGAGAGTACAGTCTTGGCTTCAGGATCCCAGTTTACCATTCTATTACCCCTATAAAGTTTTCCGCTGTTGTAAAGATCAACAAAAACCTTATAGACAGCCTCACTTCTAATGTCATCCATAGTGAAAGCTGTTCTATCCCAGTCACAGGATGCCCCTAGTTTCCTTAATTGTTGGAGAATGATACCTCCATACTCTTCCTTCCATTGCCAAGCATAATTGAGAAATTCATCTCTCGTGAGATCGCTTTTTTTGATCCCTTTTTCTCTCAGCATGCGCACTACCTTTGCTTCAGTGGCTATAGATGCATGGTCGGTACCAGGTACCCAGCAAGCATTTTTACCTTCTTGTCGTGCCTTACGAATCAATATATCCTGAATGGTATTATTTAACATGTGCCCCATGTGCAATACACCTGTGACATTGGGTGGCGGAATGACGATAGAAAACGACTCTCTTTCATCGGGAATGGATCTGAAATAGCCTTTTGATAGCCAATGTTCATACCATTTGGCTTCGATCTCTGTTGCATTATACCTTGCTGAAATCATGGGTATTAATATTTTAGTGTGTAGGTATCTCTGGTACCGTCTTTATAAATTGTTACAATGATAAAATTGGAATAATCTGATTCATCAAAGTTAGCTTTGTATATTTCCTTTTTTGCTATTGAGTTTGTTATAGAAGGTATCGTATTGGAATGGCCCACCATCAAAATACGGTTATACTTGTCAGAATCACTGATGTCATCTATAGTTTCTCGTAGCTTGCTATTTTCATACGGTAAAATGCTCATCATTTTGACATCTGCGACAGAATCCACTGTCAACATAGTACGCATATATAATGTAGAATAGATGGCATCTATCCTTGTTCCCATAAGAATATCTGCCAATTTTGATGCTCTTGCATATCCAGCTTCTGTCAATCTTGGGTCTGTTGCTATGGTGGTGTCTTTTTCTGCATGTCTCGTTAGATAAAATACTTTGTCGAGATTTTCAATAGGAATTTGAAAGCTTGTCTCATCTTCAAACACCAATTTTTCAGATTGAATGGACTTGATATTTTTACTCGAATTTCGAAGTGATATCTTTTGCTTATTAACACAAGCATAAGCACCAAGAAGAATAAATAAAAAAATAATTGATGAAAATTTCATGTGCTAGTGATTATTAAAAAACATTAGTGGATACTTGACTTACACATAAGTCATCAAAGGATTCTCTCCTTCTTATTAGATAATCTTTCCCTTTGTGGATCATCACTTCTGCTGGCCTGTATCTCGAATTGTAATTGGATGACATAGTATAACAATAAGCACCTGCATTGTAGAAGGCAAGTAAATCCCCTTCGTGAATTTCTGGGAGTTGTCTATTGACGCCAAATGTATCCGTCTCGCAAATATAACCTACAATGGTATAGATACGTTTTCTACCATCTACTTTTGAAACATTTTCGATGTGATGGTACGCGTCGTATAACATGGGTCTTATTAGGTGATTCAAGCCGGAATCTACACCAGCAAAAACTGTCGAAGTGGTTTGTTTTACTACATTGACTTTGACAAGAAAAGTGCCGGATGCACTTACAAGAAATTTTCCTGGTTCAAACATCAACGTCAGCTCTTTCTGCCTATGAGCACACATAGAGTTGAAGCGCTTACTAATTCTTTCACCTAGCTCTTCTACATCTGTTTCAATATCGCCAATTTTGTATGGCACTTTAAATCCACTTCCGAAGTCAATATAATTCAAATCCGGAAAATGCTCCGCTGCATCAAACAGTATTTCTGCTCCTTGTAGAAATACTTCTATGTCTAAAATATCACTGCCGGTATGCATGTGAATACCTTCGATAGGTATATGATATAAATGGACAATCCTCAATACATGCGGTAATTGATGGTAGGAGATACCAAATTTTGAATCGATATGGCCCACACTAATTTTACTATTTCCACCACCCATTATATGGGGATTTATTCTAAGACAAACAGGATGATTAGGGTATAATACAGCAAATTGCTCAAGTATTGAAATGTTGTCGATGTTTATTTTTACATTCAATTCTACTGCCAACCCAATTTCCTCTATGGAAACACAGTTGGGTGTATAGATGATATTCTCAGGAGAAAATCCGGCTTTAAGACCCATCATGACTTCTTGAATAGACACAGTATCTAACCCTGCACCTAATTGACGAAGGTATTTGAGTATTTCAAGATTGTTGAGTGCTTTCATTGCATAGTTTATACGCAAATTCTTTACGTTGAATGCATTGACTAACCGATCATACTGTTGTTTAATTGTTTTCGTTTCATATACATACAGAGGGCAGCCATACGTATCTACTAAGTATTGTGGGGATATGCCACCATCAAATTGATATTTTCCATCTATCAATTGCATATTAATACGAATTAAATTTATTGAAGTCGCAAAGATAATATAAATGGGCAATTCTGACTATACCATCATAATATTACCTTATTTATCAAATAAGTCTCAATTTTAGGTATAACTTTGCATCTTATGATAAGAGTATTGCTCATATTTAGTTTGACGATGTCTACCTTAGCTTGTTTGAAGGCGCAGCATGCATTACAACCATCTGACTCATTCAATATCAAGCGGTTTACCACCATATCAACTGTTGGTGCAGGAATTTATGTAGGCATGTCAGTAGGATTATATCAAGCTTGGTATAAAAAACAGGATCTAGGTAAATTTCATTTTTTTAATGATAATGGAGAATGGTTGAATATGGATAAATTTGGCCATTGGTACACAGCCTATATGCAAGGAGTGATCTGTTATAAGGGCGCAAAATGGGCAGGCCTATCTGAACGGAAGAGCATTTTGGTGGGCATTCTTACGGGTACATTGTTTCAAACGACACTAGAGACTATGGATGGTTTTTCAAACAAATGGGGCTTTAGTACAGGTGACATGATTGCCAATATCTCGGGAACTACCACCTTTGCTCTACAACAATATTATTGGGGCGAGCAACGCATCAAACTTAAGTATGCATCTTATCCACCCACCCATCCTAATTTGTCTTTATTATCAACAGATGGTAAATCCTCATCCACACTTCTAGTCCGAACGGAAGCTCTTTTTGGAGATGGTTTTTTCGAAAGAGCTTTGAAAGATTACAATGGTCAGACCTATTGGATGTCTTTTAATGTTAGGTCATTTTTTCCAAACACATCATGGCCAAAGTGGTTAAATGTAGCTATCGGGACAGGTGCAGGCAACATGTATGGTGGTTTTGAAAATAGATGGATCATAGGTGATGCAACATATCAACTAGGAGATTCTTATGATCGGTATAGGAAATTTTATATTGGTCCTGATTTAGATCTTTCGGGTATCAATGTGAAAAATCATTATCTCAAAACTGCATTTTCTATCTTTAATATTTTTAAATGTCCAGCGCCTGCTATTGAAATAAACAGTAAAGGCGATGTTATTTTTCACCTGTTCAGATAGTTAGTAGTTTTGGTTAAGATTAGAATAATTCTAAATAGTATTTTCTTTGCACTTAGGCATTTGATTTGAATTTTGATTTTGTAAATTTGCGCAAAGAATATTCAAAACGAAAATCAAATGTTCGACGTATCAATTCAAGACACACTACAAGGTGGGATGCGTTATAGGTTTTATCTAACTCCATTTTTTTTAACAGAATAATTGTATTTACATATGAAATGGTTGATTAATTTTTTTCAGACTGGCATTGGTAAAAAATTACTAATGAGTTTGACAGGTTTGTTTCTTATAGTTTTCCTTTTGATTCATTTGGTTGGCAATTTGCAATTGCTAAAAGATGATGGAGGAATGTCATTCAACATGTATGCAAAATTTATGACATCCAATCCACTTATCAAGTTTGTCTCCTATGGATTGTATTTCTTTATATTACTGCATGCAATTGTAGGCGTATCACTTGCCCTTTATAATCGAGGCGCAAAAGGAAGTAAGTATGCGGTAGCTAATCATAATAAGACGACATGGGCATCAAAAAATATGGCTTTGCTAGGTATGCTTATCTTTGCATTCATTTTGATCCACATGGGAGACTTTTGGTTTAAAATGAAATCTGGGAGCCTTCCTATGGCTACCTATGGTGATACCTCCGTCAATGATTTGTATTTCAGAGTGGCTCAAGCTTTTGAAAATCCGATTATCGTGATTGGTTATGTTTTGGGTATGATTGTATTAGGTTTTCATTTATGGCATGGATTTCAGAGTGCCTTCCAGACATTGGGTATTAATCATGCAAAATACACACCTTTCATTAAAGGATTTGGTAAATGGTATTCTATTTTGATTCCTTTGGGATACATCATTATTCCTGTTTACCATTTTTTAATTCATTAATTGACAATAACCATTTTTCGCATTATTTGTGATTGATATAAAAAATTTTGTGTTATGAGTTTAAATTCAAAAATTCCATCGGGGCCCTTGGCTGATAAATGGACACAGTATAAATCTACAATTCCATTAGTAGCTCCAAACAATAAAAGAAAACTGGAAATCATAGTTGTGGGTTCAGGTCTAGCAGGAGCTGCTGCTGCGGCTTCTTTGGGCGAATTAGGATATCAAGTAAAATGTTTCACTTTTCATGATAGTCCAAGAAGGGCGCACAGTATTGCTGCACAAGGCGGTATCAATGCTGCTAAAAACTATCAGAATGATGGAGATAGCATCTATAGATTATTTTATGATACAATAAAAGGTGGTGATTATAGATCTCGAGAAGCAAACGTTCATAGGCTTGCTGAGTGCTCCGTAGATATCATTGACCAATGCGTGGCTCAGGGAGTACCATTTGCTAGAGAATACGGTGGTCTTTTAGAAAATAGATCCTTCGGTGGTGTGCAGGTATCTAGAACTTTTTATGCACGTGGTCAGACAGGACAACAGCTACTCATTGGCGCATATCAGTCACTTTCAAGACAAATAGCACTAGGCACCGTCAAAATGTACAATAGGCATGAGATGTTGGATTTGGTTATCGTAGATGGCAAAGCGCGTGGCATAATAGCGAGAAATTTATTGACTGGTGAGATAGAAAGACACGGTGCACATGCTGTGACATTAGGTACAGGAGGATATGGCAATGTATTTTACCTTTCTACTAATGCTATGATGTGCAATGTCACTGCTGCATGGAGATCTGTCAAACGAGGTGCTTATATGGCTAACCCTTGTTTTACGCAAATTCACCCGACTTGCATTCCTGTTTCCGGTGACTACCAATCAAAATTGACCTTGATGTCAGAATCATTGAGAAATGATGGTAGGGTTTGGGTTCCTAAGAAAAAAGAAGATGCGCAAGCTATCCAGCAAGGAAAAATGAAAGGTGTTTCCATCCCTGAAGAAGATAGAGATTATTTCCTAGAGAGGAGATATCCGGCGTTTGGTAATTTAGTACCTAGAGATGTGGCTTCAAGAGCAGCAAAGGTAGAATGCGACAAAGGTCATGGAGTCAGTCCTACAGGTTTGGCTGTATTTTTAGATTTTTCAGCTGCCATAGAACGTTATGGAAGGGCAGAAGCCAATAAACAAGGAAATCATAACCCATCCAAAGAAGAAACACTTACATTAGGAGAAAAGGTGGTTTCTGATAAATATGGCAACTTATTTGAAATGTATGAAAAAATCACCGGAGACAATCCTTACAAAGAACCCATGAAAATTTATCCAGCTGTCCACTATACCATGGGAGGTCTTTGGGTGGATTATAACTTGGAAACCAATATTCCTGGGCTTTTTGCTATGGGAGAATGCAATTTTTCTGACCATGGGGCTAACAGGCTAGGTGCATCAGCATTAATGCAAGGATTAGCAGATGGTTATTTTGTCATTCCATATACTATAGGTACATTTTTAGCCAATGAAATTTCTACTCCGAAGATAAATCCTGACAGTAATGAGTTTAAAGAGGCTGAAGCCAACGTCAAAGCGCGTATTGAAAAATTATTAAATATCAATGGTAGTCAATCTGTAGAGAGTTTTCACAGACGTTTGGGTAAAATAATGTGGGACAAGTGTGGTATGGCGAGAAATGCAGAAGGCCTTGCTTTGGGACGCCAAGAGATTAGAGCATTGAGAGATGAGTTTTGGAAGGATGTTTTTGTACCAGGTACTAATAATGAATACAATCCTGAGTTAGAGAAAGCGCTACGTGTGGCTGATTTCATGGAGTTAGGCGAGCTAATGATGCTGGATGCTTTAAATCGCAATGAGTCTTGTGGAGGTCACTTCAGAGAGGAGTCAGTAACATCAGACGGAGAAGCAAAAAGAAATGATGCTGAATACGCTTATGTTGCTACGTGGGAGTGGGATGATAATGAACCTAAATTGTTTAAGGAAATGCTGCATTTTGAAAATGTAGAACTTAAAACCAGAAGTTATAAATAATTGATCTTTAAAAAATTAGGATAATGAATATCAAATTAAATATAAAAGTGTGGAGACAAAAGTCACCAAATGCACAAGGAGCTTTCGAAACTTATCAAGTCACAGCCAACACCCATATGTCATTCTTAGAAATGTTGGATGTACTGAATGAAGATTTGATTCAACAACGTAAAGAACCTGTAGCATTTGAACATGATTGTCGTGAGGGCATCTGTGGTACACTTGCAGTCTAGTGATCAATGGACAGCCTCATGGACCAAGTGCTTGGTACTACTACCTGTCAGTTACACATGCGACATTATAAAGATGGCGACACTATCACAGTCGAACCTTATAGAGCAAAGGCATTTCGGTTATCAAGGATTTGGTAAGTGGATAGAGCGGCTTTTGACAGGATTATTCAGGCAGGTGGCTATATTTCAGTCAATGCAGGGCAAGCACCAGATGGTAATGCTATTCCGATAGAAAAAGATTTAGCCGAAGGTCTTTTGAAGCAGCAGCATGCATTGGTTGCTGGTGCTTGTGTAGCGGCACATGTCCGAATGGGTCAGCTATGCTGTATTTACTTCTGCCAAAAATAAGCCATCTTGGATTGTTGCCTCAAGGGAAGGTAGAGGCAGATAGACGCGCACTGAACATGATTCATCAAATGGAAAAAGAAGGTTTTGGCAATTGCAGTAATATCGGTGCTTGTGAAGCAGAATGTCCAAAGGAAATTAAGTTAGAAAATATAGCATTTATGAATCGCTCATATATGAAGGCAGTATTTGGTGGGGAATTGAAGTAATTTCCCTACAATATTAATTAAAAAGCCCGAATTACTGGATGAAAGTGGTTCGGGCTTTTTTTGTGGGTTTAGATTTTAGGCTTCGTCAATTAATAATTGTAGATTGTTTATATCATATTCTCTAAAAAGACCATTAAATTTTGTGTCATAATAATTATCTATTGAAATTGAAATTTTTCTATTTGATTTTCTAAATTTGAATTTAGTATAAATATAAACTAAATTATCTTCTTGCATTAATTTTTCAAAATTTAATAAATCTTTTAAGTTAATCGTTTTTTTAATTAACTTAAGTTTTTCTTCAAGATTATTAATTTCATCATCATCATTATAAACTGAAGTTATATTTTCTGAAAACTCTTTTAGCTCATTCAGTTCTTTAATTCTAATTTCATAATTCTTGATTTTTTCTTTTTTATCATCAATCTCATCAAGTGAAGGACGAATTTTTTGCCAACTAACATAAATCTTTTCTTCTACTGTCATTTATTTATAATCTAAATTTAATATATGTTATTTCATTTCATATTTATCAATATCCATACCAATTTTATAATCAAGCCATTATGTCAGATTAACACTTGTATAAAGATATGTCTAATAGAAAATAACGAGTACAAATGACATTTTGACAAAAATAATGACATTTTGAATTGAATAAATCGTCGAAATGCCCTATATTTGTTGAATATTTACAAAATAACGTATGTTGATAGAATTTAGAGTGTCGAATTATAGGTCGATTGGTGATGAACAAATCATCAGTTTACTACCTTCGCCGAAGCAAAAGGACTTTGAATCCAATGTAATTGAGCAAGGTAATTATAGAATATTGAATGCGTTAGCCCTTTATGGTCCCAATAGTAGTGGCAAAAGTAATGTCTTAAGTGCGTTCGAGCTTTTCGATCGATTTTTGTATCTATCTACTCAAACCAATAGTACAGCCAAGTTGCCTTATGATCCTTTTTTGTTGAGAGAAGGATATGAACAGAAGCCATGCATAATGGAAATCACCTTTTTGGTAGATGGCATAAGATACCGATATGGTTTTGAATTCGATAATGACAAGATCATAGCAGAATGGCTATTTAGGAAGAAAACAGGCCGTGAAGTAGAGCTATTCCTGCGCGATTATGATACGATTGAAGTATTTTCACCGTTGAAGGCATCCCAAAAAATCATTAATGCTGCCATTGAAGCAACAAGAGACAACGCATTGTTTTTATCATTTTGTGACTTGTTCAATATCGAAGAAGCAAAACGCATTTTCAAGTGGTTTGATAAATTTATATATGTAGATGGTCTCGAAACAAGTAGAGATGCCATTCGTACCATTCAATTGCTAGAAAATGATAAGTATGCTGCTCAAATTAAAAATTACTTTGAGATACTCAATCTAGGCGTTCATGATGTATTGATTGATAAAAAAGAATTTGACCCAAGTGAATTGCCAGAAAATTTATCTGAAGTGGCAAGGAATTCTATAGTACGAGAATTGAGAGGAAAAACGGGGCTAAAAGTGAATGCAGTTCATAATTATTATGGATTATCAGGAGACTTGACAGAAAAAAGAGTGGTGTGGCCAATGGAAGAGAGAGAATCAGAAGGGACAAAAAAAGCATTTCATTTTAGTGGGCCAGTGTTATATACGCTTATAAATGGTGGAGTCTTGATAGTAGATGAGATTGAGGCAAAAATGCACCCGCTTCTTACATTAAATACCATTAAATTATTTCTAGATAAAAAAACCAATCCTAAAAATGCTCAAATCATTTTTGCCACACATGATACAAACATCCTCCACTATGCGAAACTGCGTAGAGATCAAATCAACTTTGTAGAAAAAAATCATTGGGAATCAACGGAGATATTTGCCTTGTCAGATTTCAGATATAAAAATGATAATTTAAAGGAACGTCACGATATAGATAAAGAAAAAAGGTATTTGGAAGGTAGATATGGGGCAATTCCCACTTTTAAAAAGTCATTTTCATTAGTAAATACTAAATAAAAAATGGCAAAAAAAGGTCACGCTAAAGGACGTAGCCGACGACGGGAAAAAGAAGGACGGCCTGAAAGATGGAAATCTTATAAACAATACTTCTTGATAGTTTGTGAAGATGAAATCACAGAACCTGCTTATTTTGAGCAATTTAAAAGCTTATTTCCGGAAGATACCATCTTTTTAAAAACAATAGGTACAGGATATGACCCACTGGGTGTGATACAATCTACAATAAGAATAAGGGAAGAACTTTCAGCCGAATCAAGAAGAGAGATGGATTTTACTTGGGTAGTTTTTGACAAAGATGATGCTGATGAAAATGAAACAAAAATAAAACGTTTTTACGATGCCTATAAACTTGCAAAGGAGGAAAATTTGAAGATTGCATTAAGCAATGAGGTATTTGAGGTTTGGTTGCTCCTACATTTTACTTTCCCAGCGCACGAAAGACCTATATCAAGAAAAAATATTTACAAAATGCTTGAAAGTGAAATAAAGAAATTTAATCCAGCTTTCATTTATAGTCATGGTAAAACAGAAATCATCGACCAAGTAAATAATTATGGAAATGAAGATTTTGCAATACACAATGCTCAAAAATTAAAAGATTTTCATCGTGATTCACTGCCCATAAACAGCAATCCTTCATCAGACGTGGCAATATTAGTTAATGAATTGAGAAGTTGGATCAGATTTTATTGTCAGTAGATTTAATGATTGAATCATTGAAGACTATAAAGTAAAAAAAATATTTCAATCTGTAGCATTCAAATCTACTCATTCAGCACTATACGCTCATCATATCCATCTAAAATCAAGAACACAGTTGGATAATCTCCCCGCAAATCACTCACATCAAAGCTAGATGTCTTATAAATGAGGGCTTCACAATCCTCATTGTCGATTAGGTTTAGCTTAATTTCTCTCATAGGTGGATTTGTTTCTACGATTGATTGACTAGCTACCAATGAAGTTACCCAAGTACTTCCATCACATCCGCCGCTACTATATTCTACGGTCAAGCATCCGTCTTGAAAAAATGCCATTGAGATACTAAGCTCTTCATTTGGTACTAAGCTATTAAAAGTATCATCATTTAAAATACATGCTTTTTCACAAGTCAAGCTTGAATTATTTGTTTCATTTCTTGTACAACTCAAGAATGCAGACACACATAGTATGTAAGACCATTTCATTTTTAGTCATTTTGTTTAATTAAGAATATATTGCCACTATTACTACGAAAAAATATTACCGATTGTTGTTCCGTTCAGCATATTTATTGCATTTTATATAGGGAATGAATAATGCTGAGTAATCACCTTTTTTAAATAGTCTGCCGCTGCTGATTATTTACTTTTATTGACAAAACTAAATTAAACGCTGCTCCCATATGTCAAAAGTGTAAATGAAGCAGTTTTGAAGAAATATCCTTTTTAGTATCCTATTTGATTATTTTATACGCTCTACATGAATTTTAATACTCTTATCTGTAATGGCGATAGGTATTGAGTTTCTATGCAATGGCTGATATTTTTGCTCTCCTTCGATTTTATATACATAATCATGACTTGTGTTTAGGCCATGAATTATAAATGAAATCATTCTTCTTTGAGATGCTGACAATAGATGGTGGTTTTGTGCCATAACAATACCAAAACCATTTCTCTCGGGTGTTACTTTGATGTCCAATAGTTCATAATGTCCATCAATTAGTGCATTTTTGCTGACGCCATCGTCATCATACATGATGTAATGACTTGATTGATCGGTATCAACATAGTAGTGAATTTGAAGTGCTTTTGTATGAAAATCTTCTGATGATGTGCCATTTGAATTTGACATTGGGATGATTGCACCACTTTTTGAGAAAAGTAATGTACTATTTAATGGACAATCGAATTCTGCAATATTTTCATAGATAGTATCTTCTTGATTGTGATCATTACTAAATCTGTACCATTTCCCCTTGGGAAAGATAACTTTCTTTTGAGTTTGACCCTTCTGTAAAATAGGCACAACCATGATATCATCTCCCCACATATATTGATCTTCTATATCGTTCACAGCTTGATCAAAAGGAAATGCATGATACATCGGCGAAACCAATGGTTTTCCTTGTGTGGTTTGTAAATATGCCAAAGTGTAATTATAAGGCAAAAGCTTGTATCTAGTTTGAATGATATTCCTAGCATATGTAAGATATGGTTCGGGCATTAGCCCAGGTTCAGAAGGAAAGCTAAACGCCTGTGGTTCAATATCAAATAATGCTGTTCCGTGAGGTCTTAAAATAGGAGTGAATGCAGAGAACTGCAGCCACCTGATATACAATTCATAGTCACCTTCTCCGCCAGCAAAGCCTCCTGCGTCAGAATGAATGTATGGTATGCCACTCATAGCCATGCCCAACATCAAGGGTAATTGTGCTTTTAACCCTCCCCAACTACGAGATACATCACCACTCCATGGAAATATACCGTACCTTTGTGTACCAGCAAAACCACTTCGATTCAGGCTAAAAAGTCTAGTATTTGGATAGTGTTTTTCAAATTTTTCATACAACATTTTGGTCCAATAATGCCCATAAATATTATGTACCTCTTGAGCACTAAATAATCTATTGTGCCCAAAGTCAGATAAATTGTGAAATAAGTCTGAAGGGTGTTTTTCAGGTTCGCCTAAGTCACCCCACCATCCTTGAATACCTATTTTATTCTGTTTGTCATATTGTTTCCAAAACCAATTGCGAGCATCTTTTCTAAAAATATCTATAAGTCCACCCGGACCAAAATAAAAATCTGTCAACACATATGGCTTTTTCCGGTCATTAACCGCATGCAATTTTTTTGATTTATTATAATTTAGTGACGATTTTAATACGAATGGTTCTGTAACCAAAATTGTTTTTTTTCTTTTGGCAGAAAGCTCTTGAATCATCTTTTTGGGGTTGGGCCAGTACTTTTTATTTACCCAACTAAGATTTCCTAGAGTCCCTTTTATCTGGTCGCCAAACCAAAATAAATCTATTATGATGCCGTCATAAGGGATTTGGTTCTTGTCCATCACATTTGCAATTTCGACTAATTGCTTTTCACTTTTATATCCAAAACGACTCATAAAATTACCCAAAACCCACCTTGGAGGCAATGGTTGCGTCCCTGTCAAAGTATGATATTGTGATAATACGTCTTGTGATGTATCTCCGAAAATGATAAAAACATTCAATTCACTACTGAAAAAAGTCACTTTCATGTGATCAGGATCACTTTTTCCGATATCAACCTTTCCTGATGATGGATTGTCAAAGAAAATACCGAAATTACGAGAAGATGTGAAAAACGGAACAGAATAATTGAGATTATCTGCACCATATTCATAACCATACCACGGATTATTGTGCAAATCAAAAGCAAATCCCCTACGATTGATTGGAATTGCTCGTTCGCCACCACCATAGATTTTTTCGTTGGTTTTGAGCTTTAAGCTAAAGCCTTTATATCCCGTGGTATCTTCAATGTATGAAATATGCACCGTATCTCCAACAAGTATTGTTGCACCTTTATCACTTAGCGTGATAGGTATCTTATTGTCAGAAAAGGGTTGCAAAATGACGGCATCACTGACATTCTCATTTTTTTCATAACTATTTGGTAAATACGTTAATTTGACTATATTAGGACTGTATTGTTCAATTTTCCAATCATATGATTTAGTCTGTCCTTTGATGGCGTACGGGATGCTAAATGTAAGTATAAAGACAGCAATATTCGAAATAAAATTTGAAAAACGACTACAGTTCATAAAATTATATAATATTGGAAATGTGTTTATTAACTTTAAATGAATGCTTTACAATGCAAGATAACAAAGTTCTTTAACATTAATTGAAGAAGGGATAAAAACCTTTATCATAATGATTTATCCTACCATTGTAATCTGTCATTTTTTTGCGCAAAACAAATTTTGTACCTTTGCTTCACCTAACAGCATATTAGAATGGCAAAATCTTTTATTTTTGATGGCTTACGCACTCCAATTGGAACATTTAAGGGTACTTTATCTGATATTAGAACTGATGATATAGCGGCACTTGTAATAAAGTCCTTGATGGAGAGGTATCCGGAAATAGATGGAAACTACATAGATGATGTCATCTTAGGGTGCGCAAATCAAGCAGGAGAAGATAACAGAAATGTAGCGCGAATGGCTTTGCTTTTAGCTGGATTACCAGTGAGCGTGCCTGGCGAGACCGTGAATAGACTTTGCGCTTCTGGAATGTCTGCAGTTGTGCATGCGCATAGGGCTATTCAAGCCAATGATGGAAATTTATTTATAGCAGGTGGAGTGGAACACATGACAAGAGGTCCTTATGCTATTTCAAAGACTTCTACTGCATATGGAACAGATGCTAAAATGTATGATACAAGTTTTGGATGGCGATTTGTCAATCCAAAAATGAAGGAGATGTATGGCATAGAAGCCATGGGGGAGACAGCAGAAAATTTACAAGTAGACTATGACATTCCGCGTGGTTTACAAGATGAGTTTGCCTACAATTCACAGCAAAAAGCAGCAAAAGCAAATGATAAAGGTAGGTTTGCTAAAGAAATAATACCTGTATCAATCTCTATAGGCAAACAAGAAACTTTATTATTCGAAAAAGACGAGTTCATAAAGCCAGCAACTACAATTGAAAAACTCTCTACACTTAAGCCCGCATTCAAAGTAGGAGGTACTGTGACTGCCGGTAATGCTTCTGGATTGAATGATGGTGCTGCTGCAATACTCATAGGTAATGATGAAGCAGCAGCTAAATTTGGTCTTAAACCGTTAGCTTCTGTCGTAAGTAGTGCCGTAGTTGGTGTAGAGCCACGCACCATGGGTATTGGACCTGTCAAAGCATCTCAACTAGCGTTAAAAAGGGCAGGTCTTACGCTGCAAGACATGGATCTCATAGAAATAAATGAAGCCTTTGCAGTACAGGTATTAGCTTGCTTGAAAGCTATCGAAATTTCTCCAACGGATCCTCGTATTAATGTTAATGGAGGAGCCATAGCTTTGGGACACCCGTTAGGAATGTCAGGAGCCAGACTATTGCTTACAGCCGCAATAGAATTGCAGGAGCGACAAGCAACATATGCTCTTGTAACAATGTGTATCGGCGTTGGGCAGGGTTATGCGGTGGTGATCAAACGGGAATGACCTGTTACTATAAGATTTTTTACTTTTCTTAATATTATACTATTTTTTCACTTCATCTATTCAGTTGATGATGGTTTGTGTTATTTTGAAAAAAAACTATGAAGTAAACGGTAACAATTGACTTGAATGCAATGACTATTAATCATACTATTAACTAATATTGACGCATAATTGCAAATAAAGTATTGCTATAAATACAAAAGACAGTATAATGGATAAATTTATTTTTGTTTTGCAATTATTATTGTAACTTTTTACGGGTACTTTTGATTTAGTATTCAATCAGGGACTGCTTATTTTTATTTTATTTTTTTCAGTATAAACAAAAATTTTATGACAAAGAAAGCATTAGTTGTCGGGGTAAATGACTATGCCCCAATCGGAACAGGAGGGCCAGACTTGAATGGTTGTGTGAATGACGCCTTAGATATGGCCAATACATTAGTACTTTGCGGTTTCAGTCCAAGAAACATCCGACTTTTAACCAATTATCGAGCCACAAGAAGCAACATTTTAGCCTATCTTAATTGGTTGTTTAAAAATTCTAAATCTGGAGATAGTTTAGTATTTTATTATTCTGGACATGGTACCAGAGTGGCGAATTTGAATAGTGACTATGAGTTTGATAAATTAGATGAGGCTATATGTCCCCATGACTATGCATCCGCTGGTGTGATAGCTGATGACACTTTTAGAGTACTTTTCCAGAAAAGTTTAAAAGCAGGTGTAAACCTAGAAGTGATCTTTGACTGTTGCCATTCCGGTACAGGGACGCGAGTTGTTCCAGGTCAAGAAAACCTTTCGGAAGGATTGAGAGCACGTATGATAGAACCAGATGCTGAAACACTATTTTACACATTCCATGAAAGAGAGTTAGAGTTGCCGAGTATTAATTCAAGACAAATGGTAACAGTAAAGAACATGAAACACACGTTGTGGGCTGGGTGCAAAGATAGCCAGTTATCTTACGAAAGTGTCATTAATGGACAGACAAGAGGACATTTTACAAGAGAATTTTGCCGCGTATTGCGAGCTACAAATGGCAATGTCACTCGCCGGATTTTGGACAGCCAAGTGCAAAGAGCTCTTGCCACATACAGAAACAATCAGACCAACCAAACAGAAAGCTCTGCGGCAGAATTTGGGCAAAGAGTATTTAGTTAATCAAATGTATTCAAAATTAAAATATTGTTCATGAGATGGTATAGTATTCAGTCTCCCTAAAATGAGAGATGAAAGCGCGAATGATCATCGTATGAATAAACTCCAAAATAATCATTAACCAATAAATTTATTAAAAATGGCAAAAGAGAAGTTAGAACTTAAAGCAATTCAGGAAGCAATTGCAAGTTCAAATGCTGGTTGGGAAGCTGGTGTTACAAATGTTTCAGAATTATCTGTTTCTGAAAAAATTACATTACTTGGGTTTACTCCAGGCCCAGGAGAGGCAAGTTTGGAAGATCAAGAAAGAATGGGAGCAGAAGACTATGCTAAATATTTATCATCAGCATCATTAACACAACGAGGTGGTTTTGGAGCTCCAAGTGCTTTAGATTGGAGAAATAACGGTGGTAATTTCGTAACACCAGTTAAAAATCAAGGCAGCTGTGGGTCTTGTGTAGCTTTTGGGACTATTGCATCTGTGGAAAGCCAAATTAAAATTTTGCGTGGAGCCGATTATACCATTGATTTGTCTGAAGCACATTTATTTTATTGTCATGCAAGATCTGAAGGAAGAAATTGTGGTAATGGATGGTGGCCAGATAGAGCTTTGAGTTTTTTTCAATCGCAGGGTGTAACAGAAGAGAATTATTATCCATATAGTGCCGGTGACCAAAATTGCAGCGGAAGACTAACGGGATGGGATAGCAGACTTTCAAAAATTACTGGCTATTCAAAAATTAATGGAATTGAGGCCATAAAAGAGTATGTTGCAACTAAAGGACCGGTTGAGGCTTGCTTTTTGGTGTACCAAGATTTTTACAATTATAGATCTGGCGTTTATAGATATAGTACAGGTTCATTGCTAGGAGGACATTGTGTTTGTATCGTTGGTTATAATTCTGCGGGTGGTTACTGGATTTGCAAAAATAGTTGGGGATCAACATTTGGAGAATCTGGGTATTTTAGAATTGCTTTCGGGCAATGTGGGATTGAGGGGCAAGTATATGGTCCTAATGGAATCGTAAATAATTATAACATTAATAATGTAAAAGTGCAGGGGTTATGGGCAATTAATGAAAATAAAAACGCCTGGGTATTTCTCAGCAGTGGCCATGGTTGGAAAAAAATTGGCAATTCAAATGATACAGCGTTTATTAATATGCTAACGCATTTAGCTTCTGCAAAAACAACAAACTCAAATGTCAATGTCATCATACAAAATAGTATGATACAACAAGTGTATGTATTTTAATTTTCTAACGATTTAAAACATAATAAAATGTCAAAATCCCCATTAAAAAATCCTCCTATAACTATAGTTGAAGGAGAAGGTGCAAGTATTCCATCCATAGAGTTAGAAAGTGTTGTAAACAATAGTTCTGAAAGTGGAATGGTTTCAGCCCCAACAATAGATCCTCCATCTGGTATCAATGAATTCTTTGATGATAGCTCTGGTGCTGGTATTTGGAACAACAATAAAAAAGTTACAGGATTGTTTTCAACAAATGAAACTCGTAATACTTGGATGTATGTTGCAAACACTGGCTGGGTAAAATTAGCAAATTCTATCGACTCTGCTAATGAAGCTCTGACAGTATTAGCTACTTCCGCCAAAGTTAAAAATTCAAATATTAATTACCTTTTAGATGGAAACCAAGTAACGCAAATTTACGTTTGGTAAGTATTATGATTATTGCTTGAAAAGTGACTTATAACCTAAGTGATATAAGCACTTTTCAGGTATTTTTATTGATTTAATATCGCATGGTCAATGATAAAAATTTATAAAACTCAAAACGGTAGTAAAATTTATGTTAACAAAGATGAACAAGTTGTGCTACATTTGGCAGAAAATCCAACCACTGGATATATTTGGGAAGTATTGGATTATAGTAAGACTAATATAAATTTTCTTAAGTCAGAATATACACCAAATTTGGATTCTGAAGGGGCAGCAGGAGTTAGAAAATTTTACTTTAAGATCATCGGAATTGGAGTAAGTACAATTATAATTTCTTTATGTCAACCATGGAATCATGAATCTATAGAACAATTTTCGATATCCATTGTAAGCTAGTTTGACCCTTCAAAAACAATAAAATTTGAACATTAAGTATGAAATCACCAATCGAACACATCATCGTGCTCATGCTTGAAAACAGGTCCTTTGATCATTTATTTGGATTCTTAAAACATCCTAAAAAAATAAATGGTTTGACTGGAAATGAGTTCAATCCTGTTTCTGCAACTGATGCCACTCCTAAAACGGTGTATAAAACATCCAAAACAAGCATCAGTCCAGACCCGCCTCATAGCCATGAAGAGGTTATGTTGCAAATGGATCTTGGAATTGGTGGCCAGAATGATGGATTTGTAAAAGCATTTTCAGATAAAAAGAATTTGAAACGTGGGACTTCAGATATTGGAGAAATCATGGGCGCCATAGATACCGAATCCGATAAGAAATGTGGTTTTATTATGGCAGAGCTGGCGCGCAGGTTTGTACTTTGCGATAATTGGCATAGCTCAGTGCCTGGAGAAACATGGCCTAATAGAAACTTTGCCATTGCAGGCACATCTAATGGTGAAGTGAACATAAAGACTAGGTTTTATAAAAACAGAACCATTTTTGAAGCTGTTGCGGACCATGGACTTCAGTGGCAAATCTATCATGATGGACCTCCACAAACATGGGCTTTTTATAAGCTATGGTTCAAAGGTAACGGTGGTTTTCGCTCGTTTAGTCACTTTAAAAAAGATGTCAAAGATAACAATTTAGCAAACTTTGTATTTATCGAACCCAAACACTTTGCTCTAAAAGGCATTACTAATAATATGCATCCAGGCAATAATTCTTCGGAATCAGATACCGATTTTAAAAATGCAGAAAACTTGGTAGCTTTCATCTATAACACATTAAATTCTCATAAGAAGGTATTTAATAAGTCGTTGTTGCTTATTACATTTGATGAACATGGTGGATTTTATGACCATGTGCCACCACCTCGTTGTGTTCCGCCTGATGACCTAAAGAGCGATGATGGTTTTGCATTTGATAGACTAGGTGTACGAGTACCAGCAATCATAATCTCACCATTTGCCAAAAAATCATATGTTGATTCTACTTTGTACGATCATACTTCAATTATAAAATCTACATTTGACAATTTTCAAATTCCTGGGCATTTAACAAAAAGGGATAAACTTGCCAATAGTTTTATTAGAAATGCACTTGCATCTAGAAAAAAGTTAAATTTAGATACGATTATTGAACATCCAATTGATATCTATTTGACTAGGTCTAATAAGGAAGAGAAACTAAATGAATTTCAGTCTGAACTTGCTGATTTGGCTTTTGATGTGGAAACTGTGATGGACAAAGACATTAATAAAGTCGAAAAAAATATTACCAATATGGGTAACTTGAAATCTTCATCAGTAACTAGAAGTAGTACCAAAACTACCGCTTCTACTGACAAACTTAGGGAGATAGAAAATAATTTTCATTCTATGTATAATGTAAATTGAAATCACGTTTAACTATAATGCTCATTTTTAAAGTACCAATAAGGAAGAAGTAGTGGGATATATGCGTATTCCATCAACTTGAAGTTTAAAAATATCCTATTACAACAACAAAGCTACATTGATTTGCGTTTTTTTCTAAATCCCAATTGGCTGAAATATGCGTACTGTTCTCTTTTTTATTGTATTATTACCTTTGCCTTTAATGAACCAAGATCAAATCTTGAATCATAATACGAAGAGGGAAAAGGTTATAGAATTGGCAGAGCAGTTTCTTGGTAAACCATATAAAATGTCTCATGGCGTGCACAGATTTGATTGTTCTGGATATGTCCGGTATCTGATGTCTAAAATAGACGTTGTGGTTACTAGGTCTTCAATCTCACAAGTGCATGATGGAATCAAGGTTAACGATGTTTCTCAGGCCCAACCAGGAGATATTTTGGTTTTTCGTGGCAGGAGTAAAAATAATTCTAGACCAGGCCATGTAGGACTTGTCCATCATTGGTCCAATGACACACTGTATTTCATACATTCATCTGTGCAAAAGGGAATCACCATTGACCATATGTATGAACCATATTACAAATCTCGATTTCTTCAGGTGCGCAATGTGATAGATTGACTTAATATTACCATTTCTTTTCTTTTATTTTCTCTAATAGATCATCTCTATAATTTTTACCTATAGGCATTTGCTTTACTTTGCCGTTTTCTATTAATTCAACATTGTTGCTTTGTACCGCTGTGATCTTGGTGATATTTGCAATAAATGATCTATGCACTCGTCTAAAAATGTGATCGGGCAATTTTTCTTCAAGACTTTTCATTGTTTGTAGTGTGATGACTCTGCCAGTTTCCATACGAATGATGACGTAATCTTTTAAACCTTCAATATATAAGATATCTTCATAATTGATTCGAATCAATTTCTTATCTGCTTTTACAAAGAAAAAATTGTCGACATCTTCGGTTTTATCTTGTGGATGCGCGGTTTGAAATTTTTCTGTAGCTTTATTCACTGCTTTTATAAATCGTTCCAAAGAGATAGGCTTCATAAGATAATCTACTGCATCCAGTTCAAAGCCTTGTACGGCAAAATCTGGGTGTGCAGTAGTAAATATTACAAGCGGTGGCATATTCAATGATTTAAGGAATTCTGTGCCAGTCAATCCCGGCATTTGAATATCCAAAAACATAAGATCCACTTTTTCTTTTTGAAGGATTTCATTGGCTTGAAAAGCGTTTTCACATCTACCCACCAAAGTTAAATTTGGAAACCTTTGAATGTAATTTTCCAAAATGTCTAAGGCTAACGGTTCGTCATCTACTATTATACAATGCATAGCACTAAGATTTTATATTTTTAAGATTTAAATGTAAAGAAATATTATAGGTATTTGGACTTTCTTCAATATGCAATTTATACCTTTCGGGATATAAAATTTCCATTCTCCTTTTGACATTAGCTAATCCGATTCCACCAGATTTGATTAAAGTTGATTTGGGTATTGAAGGTGTTTTGCTATTTTCCATTTTAAAATGGATGTCATCCTTTTGAACGTCCAATTTAAGAAAAACATAGGCATCTTTGATCTGTGAATTTGTCCCATGTTTGAAAGCATTCTCGATAAATGGCATTAGTATCAAAGGAGCTATTTTCTGTTCGCCCACATCACCATAAATATCGAATGTGATTTTTATCCTATCTCCATGGCGCAACGATTCTAGATTCAAATAATTCTGAATATAGGTGATCTCTTTTTCCAAAAAAACTTCTTTTTCATTGCAGTCATATAGCATGTATCGCATCATTTCAGATAATTTCAAAACTATTTCTGGTGCTTCATCAGATTTTTTTAAAGTATGGGCGTACAAACTATTCAGTGTATTGAATAGGAAATGTGGATTTATTTGAGATTTTAGTAATTTTAATTCAGTTTGCAATGTCTTACTTTCGAGGTCGACTCTCGTATGTTTCTCAACCATCCATTCCATTACAATGCAAAAAAGTGTAGTGCCTACACCCACCATAAATGTGGATATGAAAATAAAGAACACATCGTCTTTTAAAATTATCTGTAAACTCGTATTTCCAGTAGAAGTGAATATAAGAGCTGCGGTTTTAATCGGTGTCAAAATTATTGCTGCAATGGCTAAAGACAAAACATGAAGTCCAATTCTCCGATCCTTAGCATATCTAGGAAAAAGTATGAGAAAATCAAAGTACGCAAAGAGTGCAAAAAATGCAACATTGACTATACTTATGGTGAATGCATACCAAAACCCAAATTGATTAATCGAAGTTGTAAACATCAAAAGCAGCAGTATGCACCAAAATATCAGATGGTAGAACCATGAATGTTCTGACCATTGGCGGATTTGACTTTTGAAAGATTCTAACAATTGGGTGTCTAATTTATGCAAAACTACACTAATACTACTTTGTATGCATAATTTATCGACTATATAAGAGATATCTTAGATAAACATTTGGTCTAAAATGTAGCCTTGGCTTGTACTCGACCAGTATGGATAATGGGGTTTTCTCCAGGTTTGCGGCCATCGTATTGGAAACTTAAATCAATGTTATTAGACATCCTTTTGGTCATTCTTAAATTCCAAAGCACATTTGCCCCTTTTTTCAAACCATCTAACATATCGTACTCTAAAAAACTGTTTTTCTCACCATCAAATGCTATTTTAACATAGCTTGATGAGAGATCAAATGTCCATTTCTGTATTGCCCTCCATGAAAATTCTGTCGTAATATTATGTAATGTTGCTGCTTCCATATTATAAATAGTCTGCTGCTTTTGTGTATATCCATAATTAATTCCTATTCGAACTTTTCCATTAGGACGGAAATTAATTTCTGGTTTTAACGTAAAGTATTGAATATTGTAATTTCTTGTAGTAAAAGTCTCTGACGCATAAGTTTTAGTACCTGTTTCAAAATTGAAAATTGCGTCGAAACCTTTACTTATTCCGTATCTGATTCTCCCATTTATGTCATCACCACCATTGTCTTCAGCTCCTGTGATTTGCACGATCCTATTTTCTCGAATCCTATACGTGAGTTGCATATCAAATTTTACATGACCTCTATTGAAAAAGAGCGTATGTGATTGTAGAGTATTAAATGCTACTAAAGTGCTATCGGCAAGAGAGAAATCGAGATAAGTAGCCAAGGAAGGTTCATTATTATTTCCATGCAGCCTTTTTGATAATTGTATATTTGACAACGTGGAAATTCTTGCAATAAATTTTTTCGTATTTGACAGTGGTTTACCTTCTTGAGGAAAATATATTTTTGACATATCAATGGAAAGACTTTGAATGAATTCCACATTATTTGTACTGATAAATTCATTATTAGGTAATGAAAATCTAAAATAACGAGCTAATGGGTTAGATGGATCATACCGAAAATCTTGAATATTTTGCAAGTTGGGTGTGGTAGATGCTCCAATATAGACATATTCACCTTGTCCATTTTCTATTTCTTTAAATGCGTATTCAAGTTTTGGTTCTTGTCCGCTGCTGGCATTATAGGCATTGGTATATCGAATGCTTTTATTTTTTGAAATGTATTGAAAATCCAACCTTCCCAATAGTGTTTTCTTTGATTGTTCTCCAACTAAGACTTCTTGATTATGAAGGATGAAATCTCTTGATGTAAAATGCCACCCCAATTGAATACGATCAGTTTTAGACCATCTACCGGAAACTATGAAATCTCTTGCGGTAGTTGCATCAACAAGGTCACCGTGAAATGGCAGCTTATCTTCTCTACTACCATAAGATATCTTTGTGCTGAATGCTTCATTCCATTTTGTTTCTGCAAAGACAAGTGATCTCAAAAAATATAAGCTGTTGCCTGAAAGAGAATCAGAAATATTTAACAGTGATGCATTCTTTTCACTCTCCATTTCTCCACCTATAATAAGCTTATCTTTGTCTAAAACTTGAAACTGAACATGTCCATTCGGTCGTATGAAGGTGGTTGTGATATTATTTTGTCTGTCATCTGCATTTAGAACCGAAATTTGAATTTTACTCTTAAGCCTTTTAGTGTTGACATCAAATGTGCCTTCATGTTTACTTCCTTTATAAAAATTTCCTTTTTGATACAGATTTTCGAAAAAAGAAAACTGTAGGGACTTTCCATATTTGGCATTTATACCTCCTGAAAATATGTGCTCGTCACCAAGTGTACTCGCCAAGTTCTGTACATTCCAATCTCTTAAGAACTCAGCTGGTCTGTAAGGATTGAGTGGATTGAATGTTTTTTGTGCCATTTCATAATCAGCTTTGATATCAAACTCCCAAAGGGACGTTTTTTCATTTAAATTTTTGCTGGATTTGAATATGGCCACCTAAGCAACTTTGTCATCTCCTCCATCTATGCTAGAAAATCTGTTTTTATCTAGATTGCTGAATGCCACCTCGCCATAGACTTTCATGTCTTTTTTTGGCTGGATGTTAAAATTATACGTGATTAATTGTTTTTTTTCTGGAGGAATAAGGGAAATTATAGGCAGGTAGGAGCCATTATTTCTGCCTACGTACTTATAGACTCTTCCGTTGATATTCAATGTGTTATCAATAATATAATCCCCTTTGAGACTTCCCACTTCAGTAAATGTTGCGATATATTGGGCACTATCTGGATCACTGGTATAAATAAGGATAGGGAGTTCCGGATTGTTGGGATCACTCATGCCTCTGTAATATATGGCCGTATTTCCCATCAAATCATCTGGTTTGATCGCTCGGATGCTGACCCTCACATTTTTTGATAAATCGTCACCACTTTCCTCCATTCTTTGAATATCTATACTATCCAATGACACATCTCCTACAGCTTGTTTACTATCTTGTTCATTGTAAAAACTAAATGTTGAACTATAATTTTTACCTTGAATGGTACTCTTTAGTGTATATAAAGATCTTAAATATGACAAATCGGTGTACTCAAATTCAATAATTACTCTTGAGTCTCTAGCAATCAATTGTGTTGGAGAAAAAATCACTTCAGCATTATTGTAGTTAATTGTATAGTCATGATCATATCCACGTGTCAGTAATTTTCCATTAAAGTAAATCTTTTCTGTTCCAGAAAGTACTATGATAAATCTCTCATTATTATTCCCTGTTAGTCGATATGGACCTTGATTTCCTTCCTTAGTAGGTAGAGTTTGTCTCGCAAATTTTCCCCTCGATATGGCAAAACTTCCAGATGTTTGAATTGTAGTATTCTTGGAAAGATTTGAAGTATTCTGTAACTGTATTCCTTGTGCTTTCTTATAATAGTTTGAAAAATAAGATGAAGGGCGGGTCAATTCATAGTCTCCTGCTATGACTGCGGTTCTATCTTTGCTAACTTGAATAAAAACTTTGTCAAATTCTTGTAATTGTTGTGTATTTCCTTGCACTTGGATTGGGAGATTGGCATCTGAGATTGCTGCTACTATTTTGAGTCCGCTACCGAGGTCACCCTGAAGTTGCATATCAAAATTGGAATTCAGCACAAGACTTTGAGCATTACCAACTGAAAATCCTCTTGAAAAACTTCCTGAATAGTTTAATCTACCTGCATCAATGATATTTTTCCTAGATTTTCTATCTGTTATATACACAAATCCGTCGGGCATAGGACCATCATGTACCGAAATACTAGTGGTGTCAAGCAGTCTAAATGGTGTTTCAAAATTTTCATTAAATGTATTGAAAGATATCCTAATAGTCTTGCCCTTATACGTGTTGAATATATCTGGATGAATTATTAACATATTGTTTTTTAAGATATAGTTTTTAATAGTATCACTCTCAACATAAATCACCACCGAGGATGGCATAACTGTATTTTGACTAAGGTGGATTGTGTCAGAAGTCAATTTGTCAACAAATACATCTTGTCTTTTACCTTGCGCTAACGATAGCAAAGGTACACTTAAGAGCATTAAAAGAATAGATGTCTTAAAGAAATTCATCCTGCATTATACGTATAATCTTGCTATTGAAGTATAAAACTTTCCCAAATAATATTATTTTTTTCAATGATTTGTTAAATTGGGTAATCTATTGTTAAACACGAGTTTAATATAATATTCTAATGTGAATGTACGTATTTTTGATTCAATTTTTAACAATATTATTTAACCATCAATTTGTAAACAAATGTTACGTAATTTCTCAAAATTATTAGGTTTAGTGGCTATTTTTATGGCTGTAAGTGTTATTTCTTGTAAGCAATCTACACAAGACAAAGTAGAAGATGCTGCACAAGAAGTTAAAGAAGAAGTACAAGGTGCTGTTGATACTGTTGCAGTAGCAATGGAGCAAGAGAAAAATGACCTTGGTATGAAAATCAAAGAAGCTTCTACAAACATTGAAAACGAAATTAAAGTTATCGATGAAAAATTGGCTAAAGCAACTAAGCAAGAAAAAGTAGCACTTGAAGCTAAAAAAGCAAAATTGACAGCTTCTTTGCAAGAACTTAATAATGATGTAGCAAAATTAGGAGAAGACTTGAAAGATGGTTGGAATGATTTCAGAGACGCAACTGCTAAGAAACTTGAGCAAGTTGCTAATGACATCAAATCAAACTAATATTTTCTCGTAATTCGTGAAGAAATAAAGTCACCAAACAACATATGTTTGGTGGCTTTTGTATTTTTATTCCAAAAGTTTAACATTTTCTATATATTAATTTTGCACAAAATTTCGTCCACATAACAAAAGTTTTCATGCATAGAAGAAGTTTGATTGGATTGGCTTGTTTGATTTTTATTCCATTCATGTCATTTGGACAGAAATATAACACTGTTGGCGGTATCAGATTTGGAGAAGATCTTGGAATTACATTTGCACAACGTATTGCAAATAAGACCACTGCTGAACTTTTAATACAACCTGGAACACTTTATCGAAATACATTTACATCACTCTCAGTAAAACAACATTATGGTTTATTGTCAAAGCGATTTAACTTTTTCATGGGTGGTGGAGTTTTCATAGGCAATGCAAAAACTTCTGAAACAACCTTTTCAAATGCCGGCATGACTTTTCCTATGGGTGCAGAGGTCACTTTTGGCCAATTAAATGTAAGTTTTGACTATTTGCCAATGGCGCTCATTAAGAGAGACGAATCTCAATCTTGGTTTGCTAGTACATCAGGCATCTCTTTGCGCTATGTATTTTGGAAGAGAGAAAGTAGTATGCGCAAATTTTTTAAAGGGTTGGGGGAAAAATTTAGAAGAAAAAAGTCATAATAATTCTCGCTTCAGTAGATTATAACTCGATGCCGCGTATCCCTAATTCTACCGCTCTCACATTCTTAATGGTACCTTCATGAATATCCAGTAATATAAATGTTCTAATCTTATGAAACCCATGATGGCCATATGCGCCTGGATTGATATGTATTAACCCATTAGTTTTATCAGGCATGACTTTACAAATATGTGAGTGGCCACAAATGTATAGTTGTGGTTTTTCTTCTTTGATTATAGCGGATACCCTTGCTGTATATTTGCCTGGATATCCGCCTATATGTGTCATAAAAACTTTCACACCTTCATAGGTGAAAATGTCATTAATTGGATACAGTTCTCTTATGCTGGTGTCATCAATATTGCCATAGACACCTCTAAAAGTGCCAAAATGCAGTAAGGGAGCAATAGATTCTTTGGAACCTATGTCACCGGCATGCCATATTTGATCACAATCTTCTAGATGTGACAATAATTCTTCGTGATAATAACTGTGATTATCAGAGATGATGGCTACTTTTCCCATAAGTTTTTACAAATGTATGACTTCACCGTATGCTGCTGCTGTGGCTTCCATGACTGCTTCGCTCATGGTAGGATGTGGGTGTATTGCTTTGAGCAACTCCAGACCCGTCGTTTCCAATTTTTTAGCAGCCACCAATTCTGCTATCATTTCAGTGACATTGGCACCTATCATATGACAACCTAATAATTCACCATATTTAGCATCAAAAATAATCTTGACAAAACCATCTTTTGCGCCCGCAGCACTAGCTTTTCCGGACGCTGAAAATGGAAATTTGCCAATTTTGAGGGTATGACCAGCTGCTTTGGCTTGGTCTTCTGTCATACCGACACTTGCTACTTCAGGCCAACAGTAAGTACAAGAAGGAATATTAGAATAATCGATAGGTGTAGGATGGTGGCCTGCGATAGCTTCTACACAGGTGATACCTTCAGCGCTTGCTACATGCGCCAAAGCAGGTGTAGGGATTATGTCGCCAATGGCATAAATTCCACTCACATTAGTCCTATAAAAATCATCAACTTTTACCATACCTTTTTCTATTACTACACCTAATGTTTCTAGGCCAATGTTCTCTGTATTAGGAGTCACTCCAGCAGCAGATAGAACAAGATCACATTCTATTACTTCAGTATTTCCGGTTTTGCGATCTTTGACAGTAACTTTGCACTCCTTACCCTTTGTATCCACTGTTTCAACGGATGTGTTTGCAAGGATTTTCATTCCTGCTTTTTTATAGATTTTTGTGAGTTCCTTTGAGATTTCAGCATCTTCTCTAGGCAATAATCCTTGTTCTAAAAATTCTACAATTGTGACTTCTGTTCCCAAAGTGTGGTAGAAATATGCAAATTCTAAACCAATAGCCCCCGCGCCAACAACAACCATTTTTTTTGGTTGAGTGGGTAAGGTCATCGCTTGTCTATAACCAATGATCTTCTTACCGTCAATAGGTAAATTTGGTAATTCTTTTGCCCTACCACCTGTGGCTACGATGATATGAGATGCAGTATATTCTGATTTTTTACCATCCTCTGCTGTCACGATCACCTTATTTCCTTTTGCCAATTGTCCAAAACCAAAAATGACCTCAATTTTATTTTTTTTCATTAGAAACTGCACACCTTTACTCATACCTTCAGCTACAGAGCGACTGCGCTTTATGATATTATCAAATTCGGCGGTTGGCTTGGTAGTAGTAATCCCATATTGGGCGGCATGGTTGATATATTCAAATACTTGAGCACTTTTCAATAATGCTTTAGTAGGTATACATCCCCAATTCAAACAAATACCTCCTAGGCTTTCTTTTTCTATAACAGCCACCTTAAATCCTAATTGTGATGCTCTGATAGCTGTAACATATCCACCTGGTCCACTGCCCAATACTATAATATCAAAGTTCATGTGATTTTATTTTAATAAGCCGCAAAGGTAATCATTTGGCTCTAAATTTGGTCAATCTGATCTGTAAAACCACGTGGTAATTTATTTTAAACTTCATATTTTGGAATAATAGCAAACTATTTTTTTTGTACCTTTGAATTTTGTAATTGGAGATATTAATCAGCAACAAGTGAAAATATTTTGTATTGGCAGAAATTATGTAGCGCATATCCAAGAATTGAGTAATGATATGCCTACCGAACCTTTGGTATTTATGAAGCCAGCCACTGCATTATTGCATGACAATAAGCCTTTTTATCATCCAAATTTTACAGAAAATATCCATCACGAAGTAGAAGTTGTCGTAAAAATAAGTAAAAATGGCAAGTCCATTTTACCTGAATTTGCCAATAACTATTTTGAAGAAGTGGGTCTAGGTATTGACTTCACGGCCAGAGATATTCAAGATAGGTTAAAAATTCAAGGTCACCCTTGGGAAAAGGCAAAAGCTTTTGACCAATCGGCGGTCATTGGAAAATTTATCCCAAAATCCGATGTAGACTTGGACAATTTAAGTTTTCAACTTTTTAAAAACGAGACTTTGGTACAGGATGGTAATACCAGTTTGATGATGTTTCGAATTCCAGCGATTATTTCCCACATTTCTACATTTTTTACTTTACAAAAAGGAGACTTGATTTATACTGGTACACCATCTGGAGTGGGCAAAATACAAATTGGAGATACACTAATCGGATATTTAAATAATGAACAAAATTTTGAATGTATAATAAAATGAAACACTTGTCAAAATACTGGATAGGAGTGCTCTTCTGCATCTGTACTAACATCAATGCCCAAGACAAAGCACCAAAATGGGACGTCAATAACCCACCGGGCAGATTTGCTACGCATCATATCAAAACGAGCGAAGGCACTTGGATGAATGTAGATGTCAGTCCTGATGGAAAAACTATCGTATTTGATTTACTAGGTGATATTTTTGTCATGCCTATTTCTGGAGGTAAGGCACAAATATTGCGCTCCGGTCTCGCTTGGGAAGTACAACCAAGATGGAGTCCTGATGGTAAACAGATACTCTATACCAGTGATGCCGGTGGAGGTGACAATATTTGGAAAATGGATAGCGATGGAAAAAATGCTACTCAAATCACCAAAGAAAGTTTTAGGCTCTTAAACAATGCAGTGTGGATGCCGGATGGTCAATACTTCGTGGCAAGAAAGCATTTTACCTCTACGAGATCACTTGGTGCAGGAGAAATGTGGATGTACCATATTTCTGGTGGAGAAGGGATTCAATTGACAAAACGTAAAAATGACCAACAAGACGTCAACGAACCTGCGATCTCGCCTGATGGGAAGTCACTTTTTTATAGTGAAGACGTATATCCTGGCGGTTATTTTCAATATAATAAAGACCCAAATAATGAGATTTTTGCCATTTTTAAGTACGATTTTGCAAAAGGGGAAACCAAAAAAGTTATCGGCTCTGCTTGCAGGCCACAGGTGTCGAATAAAGGCGATAAAATAGCATATGTACGACGTGATAGGACAAAATCCATTCTATTTGTCGAAGACCTAAAGACAGGGAGAGCGTGGCCTATTTATGATGATCTCAGTAAAGATCAGCAGGAGGCATGGACAGTATTTGGTGTATACACAGGTTTTGATTGGATGCCTGATGATGCTGAAATTGTGATTTGGTCAAAGGGTAAAATTAAGCGTATCAATGTGACCACAGGCAACGCAGTTGATATCCCTTTTGAAGTGGATGTACCACATAAATTTATGGAAACTGTGCAATTTAAAAATGATGCATATACCGATAAGTTTGATGTGAAAGTTTTGAGAAATTTGGTGACTTCTCCCAATGGTAAGACATTGGTATTTAGTGCATTAGGACATTTGTACGTGTCAGAAAATGACGGTGCTCCAAGGAGATTGACAGATGAAGATGATTTCGAAAGTGAGCCTGCATTTAGTCCTGATGGAAAGTCTATTGTGTTTGTGACATGGAATGATGAAGACTTGGGAAAAATCAAATTGTTTGATATTACAACAAAAAATATTAGCACTTTGTCACGTGAGAAAGGTATATATAGGACGCCAAAGTTTGCTCCAGACGGTAAGGAAATAGTCTATCGCAAAGAAAGTGGGAATGGCCATCAGGGTTATATGTACGGCGCAGATTCAGGCATTTTTACTCAAAAATTGTCAGATACCACAGCTACTTTCTTGATAAGTAACGGGGAGAATCCACAGTACAGCAGTGATGGACAATATGTCTATTTTACCACGGGTGGTTTTTTGTTCGGATCATTGACTAAAGCATTAAAAAGGGTGCATCTGCAAAAACAATCCGAGGATATACTTTTTAACACAAAATATACCACAAATTTTGTAGTTAGTCCGGATGACAAATGGGTGGCATTCACAGAACTGTATAAAGTTTATGTCGCTGCTATGCCCCATATTGGCCAAGCTATTGGACTTTCAGCTACAACCAAAGCATTTCCAGTTTCTCTAGTAGCCAAAGATGCAGGTTTAAACTTACATTGGTCTGCTGATAGTAAAACTTTGCATTGGACCTTGGGCAATAGATATTTTTCTGAATCACTACAAGATCGATTTACTTTTCTAAACTCGGGAATGGATACTTTGCCTCCGCTGGATAGCATTGGAAGGGAGATAAAACTTACTGTCAAATCTGATGTTCCTTCCAATATATTTGCGTTAGTGGGAGGAAATATTCTCACAATGGAAAATGAAAACACGATCGAAAATGGCCTCATAGTCACAGATGGTAATAAACTGAGATATGTAGGTAAATTTGATGCCACTAAAATCCCTGCAAATGCTAAAAAAATAGATATCACGGGCAAAACCGTTATGCCTGGATTGGTAGATGTACATGCGCATTTAGGCGCATTTAGGGATGGCATAAGTCCGCAAAAACATTGGCAGTACTTTGCCAATTTGGCTTATGGAGTTACCACTACACATGATCCGTCTGTAAATTCAGAGATTACTTTTGCACAAAGCGAAATGGTAAAAGCTGGATCGATGATTGGCCCAAGAATATTTTCTACAGGTACGATTCTATATGGTGCTGATGGCGATTTTAAGGCTGATATTAATTCGCTAGAAGATGCAAAATCAGCCATTAGACGTACCAAAGCATTTGGTGCATTTTCTGTAAAATCTTATAACCAGCCTCGTCGCGAGCAGCGTCAGCAAGTTATTGAAGCAGCGCGACAGTTAGGCATTTTGGTTGTACCAGAAGGTGGTTCTTTTTTTTATCACAACTTGTCTATGGTAGCTGATGGGCATTCGAGTGTAGAACACAACATTCCAGTTGCACCGCTATATAGCGATGTCCTCCAATTTTGGTCTAAGACGAAAACGAGTAATACACCGACCTTGATTGTAAATTATGGTGGTATAAACGGCGAATACTATTGGTATCAACATACCAACGTGTGGGAAAAAGAGAGATTGCTCAAATTCACTCCTAGATCTGTGGTCGACTCTAGAGCGCGTCACAGGACTATGGTACCCGAGGATGATTATAAAATGGGGCATATTCTTACTTCGCAATCTTGTAAAAAATTGAATGATGCAGGTGTCAATATCAATCTAGGAGCACATGGGCAATTGCAAGGGTTAGGCGCTCATTGGGAGCTTTGGATGTTGCAGCAAGGCGGAATGACCAATTTTGAAGCTCTTAAATCAGCTACAGTCAATGGTGCAGAATTGTTAGGTATGTCTCACCAAATTGGTACTTTGACCAAAGGTAAACTTGCAGATTTGATTGTGATTGATGGAAATCCATTGACAGATATTAAAGTAAGCGAAAATGTTGTATTCACCATGATAAATGGCAGGCTATTTCATAGTGCCACAATGACCGAATATGGTAAGGATACATTATCAAAGTTTTATTGGGAACTGGATGGCGCAGGATATGTTGATCCAACTGTTTTCTCCACAAGATGTGCCTGTGGGTTATAAAAAAGTTACTGTATGTCTATAGTAGTTGCAGATAGTGGAGCCACAAAAATTGACTGGGTTTGGACTGATGGACATCAGAAATTTTATGCTGAAACCAAAGGTATAAACCCTGCATCGCAGCCTAATTTTGCTGAGCAACCTTTGGGTATTGATGAAGGGTTTAAGTCTGTTGAAGCAGTATATTTTTATGGAGCAGGTATCACAAATTCAACTATGGTTGACTCTATGTCAAACTACCTAAGACGTAATGGTTTCGTAGGTAGTATTTTCATGTATTCCGATGTGTTAGGTGCCGCTAGGGCAATATTTCAAAAAGATATAGGTGTTATTTGTATTCTAGGTACAGGTTCGGTCTGTGCTGGTTATGATGGAGAGAGAATTAAAACATTGAAGCCTTCTTTGGGTTATATTATCGGAGATGAAGGTTCTGGCAGTGATTTAGGCAAAGAGGTTTTAAGGCAGTATTTTTATAACGAAATGCCGGAAGTTATTCAAGAAAACTTTAGGAGTATTTATAATCTTACTAAAGATCAGTTGATTCATTCATTGTATAAAGATCAAGGTGGAGCAGCTTTTTTGGCATCATTTGCAAACTTTTTGACCGAGTGGAAGGATCATGAATGGACTGAAAATATTTTAACAGTCTTATTTGATAGTTTTATTAATAGAAAATTAAAAGAGCAAATTGAACATCACAACGATAAAGTTGGTTTTGTTGGGTCGATTGCATTTATTCACAAAAAAATACTGGTTAAATCTTTAGAGAAAGCAGGGATTAATAATGTAGAATTTTTACAACGACCGTTGGACAATTTGTTGCGTTATCACTTAACATATAACTAATTTATAGCATATGAGCAAAGTAAAAAGAATTGCAGTTTTAACTTCTGGTGGCGATGCTCCTGGCATGAATGCTGCAGTACGGGCTGTTGTCAGAGCAGCAGTGTATCATGATTTGCATGTCTATGGCATCTATCGTGGATATGACGGCATGGTAGAAGGTAAAATAAAAAGATTGGAGGCTGGAGATGTGGCAAATATCATTCAGCGTGGTGGAACAGTTCTGAAAACTGCAAGAAGCGAAGCTTTCCGCACTGAAGCAGGAAGAAAGCAAGCCTACGAAAACTTAAAAGCCAATGACATTGATGGGGTAGTAGTCATCGGTGGTAATGGAACATATACGGGCGCAGATGTATTTTGTCACGAATACGGAGTCGCTATGGTCGGACTTCCAGGCACAATTGACAATGATATTTATGGCACTGATTACACTATTGGTTTTGATACAGCGATCAATACTGCCATCGAAGCAGTAGACAAAATAAGAGATACCGCGGATTCTCATAACAGAATATTTTTTGTAGAAGTGATGGGAAGACACAGCGGTTATATTGCACTGCATACAGGTATTGGCAGTGGGGCAGGAGCCATATTTTTACCAGAGACAGAGACCACTATCGAAGAATTGTCAGAACAACTAAGGCTGTCCATCAAACGTCAGAAATTGTTTAATTTAGTCATCGTAGCTGAAGGAAACAAAAATGGTGATGCCTCTACTCTTGCTAGGGAAGTTAAAGCCATGAATCCTGATTATGATATAAAAGTGACCATCATCGGACATTTACAGCGAGGCGGATCTCCTACTGCTATGGACAGAGTATTGGCCAGTAGAATGGGTCACAGTGCTGTACAATCATTGATGCGAGGCGAATCTGGAGTCGCATTGGGAATCATCAATGACAAAATAATTATAACACCATTTAAGGAAGCAATTCATAAATCAAAACCGCTAAACAAGCAATTGATCCGAATGGCAGAAATCTTAGCAATGTAATGGAGATAGTAGTTTTTTATATTCCTTGTCCCAACAAGAATATTGCGATAGAAATATCAGAAGCATTAATCAATCAAAAATTGGCAGCTTGTACCAATATGATAGAAGGTGTTAGCATGTTTCATTGGGGAGATGGGATGCAGCGCGATACTGAAGTGTACTTGATTGCAAAAACCACACTGAATCATATTGCCTCATTGGAATTAAAAGTACTACAAATGCATCCTTATGAAACACCAGCTGTTGTGCATTGGATTGCTCAAGTCAATGAAGCTTATGGTACATGGATGCTAAGTCAGGTAAACTGACGATCGAGTGATTCGAGAAAATGACACAAGGGACATTGGAGTAAATATCTTCTGAGTAGATATCAATTATTACTGTAAATGAATCATTTTAGTCTTAAATCTTTTCTCACTACAAATCTTAGTATCAGCGAAGATGAGTTGGATGCAATTCAAAAAAGCTGTATAATAAAAAATTATCCGAAAGACGCATTTTTGCTCCGAGAGAATGAGCATTGCAGACATATCTTATTTGTTGAAGAAGGGCTATTAAAACAATATGCTATAGATGAAAAAGGCAAAGAGCATATCCTACATTTTGCTACTGAGGGTTGGTTTTTGACGGATCGCGAAAGTGTATATTTTCACCAGCCATCCAAATATTTTATCCAGACTCTAGAACCATCAAGAATCGCTTTTATTGACGATGGTTTCTTACAAAAATTAGAGAAAAAATCTGCAAAATTTAGGGATTTTTACAATCTATTACTGCACGAACAGATACGTTATTTGCAAGCCAGAGTAATGATGCTCATGAGCCAAACTGCGGAAGAAAGGTATCTGCAATTTACTAAAACTTATCCTGACATTTTATTACGTATTCCCCAAACTATGGTAGCGGCTTATCTAGGTATTGCTCTGGAAAGCTTAAGCCGAGTAAGAAAGGAACTTGCATTTAAAAATTTTCGCAACATCACTACTTAACCTAGATCAATGGTGGTCGTTTTTGAATGTCCTACCTTTGCACCATAATTAAATGTTTTTAAAATGAAAAATAGTAGATCAGTAGAATTAGTCGTGGCTCCTAGAGAACCACACTGGGTTGGAGATGGCTTTCAGGTACATAATTTTATACCAAGTGGACCTCGTCTCGATATGTATAGAATGGATCCTTTTATTCTCTTGGATTATAACGCAAAACACGATTTTGCGCCTTCACTATCTCCGAGAGGTGTAGGTGTGCACCCACATAGAGGATTCGAAACGGTAACTTTTGCATATCAGGGTAAGGTAGAACATCACGATAGTAGTGGTGGAGGAGGCGTTATACAAGAAGGTGATGTACAGTGGATGACCGCAGCTAGTGGAGTGCTACATAAAGAGTTTCACGAGACGGAATGGAGTAAAAAAGGCGGACCTTTCCAAATGGTGCAACTGTGGGTGAATTTACCTGCCAAATATAAGATGTCAGCGCCTAAATATCAAGCTATTAAAAATGCCGATATACCTAGTTATCCTATCGATGATTTAGGTAGTAAAGTAGAAGTTATAGCTGGAGAGTATCGTGGGATCAAAGGTTCAGCAACTACATTTACAGCCATGCATGTGTATAATGTAAGCCTTAAAGAAGGAACCAAATTTGATTTGACATTGCCGTCGCACTTCAATACTGTGGTTCTGACGGTAGAAGGAAAAATATTGTTGAATGATGCGGATACCGTACCTTCAGATTATTTGGCACTTATGGCTAATGATGGCGAACAATTTTCTCTGGAAGCATTGTCAGATGCTAAATTTTTAGTCTTAAGTGGAGAGCCGATCAAAGAGCCAATAGCTGCTCATGGCCCATTTGTGATGAATACAAGGCAAGAATTGATGCAAGCATTTGAAGATTTCAACAATGGGAAATTTGGATATTTAGAAGATTAATGTTTATTATAATATATTAATCATTAATAATAAATTAAATATATATTTAAATAATAAAATTATAAGTATTTTATTAGAAACTTATTAACATATCAGATTTTTATATTATTTTTATAATGAAGATTATTTATACAACATCGTGATAGTAAAATGGTAACGCGGTGGTTAGTAGTGAATGAGAAAATAATTATTTGATTCAATTTCCTGAAGTTTGATGTATGTTTATATTGTCGTTGTAAAGCTTTTGGGATAATCGCTAATTGAAAAATATAGGACATGAAATCTTTATACATAACACTAAACTTATTGATATTTTCCTTTACTTTATCAGGACAAAAATATTTGGTTGAACCACCAGTAGTACCTTTCGAGTCAGTACCGTTTGACAATCTCAATCCCGATTGGGTAGTGCATATTTATGATTCGACTTTCATAAGTAAGGATACCTTTGATGGGCGAAACATGTTTCGGTACCTACGAACTCATGGAGATTTTGTGCATAAAGGAAAGTTGGTAAAAAGCCATGCTTTAGTGACCTATGATTGGCTGGGATTTAAGGTAAGCTGTATAGATGTGAATAGCGGTGCCTTATTGTGGGATACTAATATCGATACATCCGAGTATGATAATCAGCTCGTACCCATGTACCAAACTTTTGATAAAAATGACAATGTAGTCATTATTGGTTTTCGTAAAGTGAAGGAATATGACAGGACAGATCGAACTTTTGATCGTACACCATTTGATTGCCATTTATTTAGGTTAGTTCTAAATGGTATGTCTGGTAAAGTTATTTCTTTTGATTGCCCAAAATCTAATCCCATTTTTAAATACTCTGCCATATTTGGGAGCCAAAATTGGAGCGTTTTTGGCTTGGATTCTTTGGGCAGGGTAGAATTTTTATACGACAAATTGATCAACATAACCAATGGTATCGTAATGAAAGGCTATATAGATATCGATGGAAAAATCTCTTATACAGACAGTTTGGAATATGCACCTCAAAATAGCCAAATAGGTCGATCTTATTATTCGAAAAAGGGTGGAAAGTATTATTGTCTGGAATCTGATGTGAAGTTTGATAATAAATACTTTTTAGTTACCATGGATACTTATCTGAATGAGGTGAGTAGAATAGACATTACTCACTTTGGGTTTGAACCATATCTGATTCAGATGCTGTCCTATACCGATGAATACATCATTTATGTGCAGGCATTTCCGAGCGTGGAGGGCTACAATTTACGGCACTATCAGTGTGATTACGAGGGAAATCTCTTGTGTACAAAACAGTTTAGAGATGATTTTTACAGAATATATGATGATGCCACTATATGGCACGATGTGCAGTATGACAAATTATTGATGACGGCGTGGAATCTTACAGGTAATCTATCAACTAGGGAATACACAATAGCCATTGATGTGCTGCATTATGATGGTGAAGTGTATAAAAAATATAAGCAAATAGGACTATCAAAGCCGAATTTTTGTCCATATATGTATGGATTTATCTACCCTGATGACGACCATATAATTTTTGATACGCAATTTTCATATGCCTATTATGACGAAAATAATAGAGGAAAATTTGCCTATGGTAATAATACATCCGCCTTTATAAAAGTATCGCGCAAGGAGTTAGGTATGGGCCCAGTAGCTGTAGAAGATCAACATGATAAAATGCTGTCATATTGTTTTCCCAATCCATCCACAGGATATTTTCACCTCGATATACCCGGTAGAGAAGGTCATGGAGATATCTATGTCAGCGATATATCAGGAAGAAATGTTTATGTGGAAAAAAATGTAGGTATTGAAGACATTTCTTTACAATTGCAAGCCTTCCCAAGCGGTACATATTTGTATGAAGTACTACAAAACAATAAGGTAATCACATCAGGCAAATGGATTAAAATGTGAAAAAATAACAATAGTCTATGTAATGGTCTTCTATAATCAAAATAGAGGACCTTTATTTTTAAAATGAAATTACGTTGCATCATTTGGCATTTTTGACATATCCATTAGGAAAATCTCCCATGTATGTCCATCCAAATCTTCTATAGTTCGCAACTGCATAAATCCATAATCTTTCATTTCATTTGGTTCAGTACCGCCTGCTGCAAGTCCTTTGGACATGATGTTATGCATGCTTTCGCTACTTTCTACGGACAATGAGAATATCCCGGCAATAGACTTTTTTGTATCTGCCTGAGGTTTGTTGGTAAAGGATCCAAATTTGTCACTAGTCATAATCATGACAAAAATGGCATCACTCCAAACCATACATTTCGCAGTGTCATCAGAAAACTGTGGGTTGTTGGTAAATCCAAGTGCTTCGTAAAATTCCATGGACTTTAGGAGGTCACTTACTACTAAATTGATAAAAATTTGCTTTGTCATTGCCACAAGAGTTTAATTTTGAAATTTAAATATTTGCTTTGAATTAAATTTTTTTTAAATTACAAAAGTATGTAAAGTTTACTATTATCTATTTTGAAGAGATGCCCTTCAGTTTTGGTGCAGTTTACTTGGCTTTCCCTAAGCTGCGCATAGGGTTTTGGATATACAAGCCCTACAGGCTTGTTATAGTTTACTTGTTATCCCTAAGCTGACGCATAGGGTTATGGATATGCAAGCCCTTCAGGCTTGGTGCAGTTTGTTTTCCCTAAGTTGACGCTTAGGGTTATGGATATGCAAGCCCTTCAGGCTTGGTGCAGTTTGTTTTCCCTAAGTTGACGCTTAGGGTTATGGATATACAAGCCCTTCAGGCTTGGTGCAGTTTACTTGTTATCCCTAAGCTAACGCTTAGGGTTATGGATATGCAAGCCCTACAGGCTTGATATAGTACTCTTTTTGTTATAGTAAAGATCTGATGAGATGTATAGATGTTTTGATAAGATGCATGATATTTATCAGTCTGATCATAAAGCAATATCATATTCTATCACAAAAGAGTTTTGGATTATAAATATTAATTTTGTAGGTATAAATCAAAATTTTTAATCAAAAACAATCTTATTATGGCACTTAAAGACGTATTGCAACAATTGGCAAGTGAAACAAACGAACCCTGTATAACAATTTCTCTTAACACGCATAGAACACATCCAGCAAATCTTGCAGATGAAATTGTACTAAAAAATTTAGTGAAAGAAGCAGAAGAGAAAGTTATAGAAAAATACGGAAAAAGGAGTGTTTCAGACCTTCTTGATAATTTGAAAAGTGTATCAGAAGAGCTAGATGTGAATTATAATTTAGATAGTTTACACTTGTTTTTATCGAATGACACAAAGGAAGTGGTTCGTTCACCTTGGTCTACAAGTCATAGCGGGGTACACATCGCAAATCACTTCGTCATTAGACCAGTTATAAAAGCGTACAATAGAAGTGAAGAATATCTTGTCATGGTGATAGATACACATGGTATCCATATGTATGAAGCTTTGAATGATGTGATTCTTAATGAAGTCAAAAATGCAGACTTTCCATACCATGAAAATACGCATATTTTGACCCATTCTGACAAACGTGCAGATCCAAAACAAGTTAATGATATGATGCACGATTATCTGAATAGACTGGACAAGGCCGTCGGTAGGTTGCACAATGATACAAATTTGAATTGTGTTGTAATTAGTTCTGACGAGACGTATCACAAACTTCTGGAAGCTGCTGATAAACCAAATATTTATCTAGGGCATGAGGCACTAAATCACAATCACATGACAAACCATGACATTGGGTTGCAGGCATACAGTGTTTTAAAAGTATCTCAGGAGAATAGGCGAATAGCTGCTATTACAGAAATAAAGGAAGCAGTAGGAAATGGAAAAGTGATAAGTGATTTGCAGGAAATTTATCAAGCAGCTCTAGATGGGAGAGGAGATTTATTAATGGTGCATCAAGATTTTGAACAGGCAGTCGTAATGACAGGAGATAGGACGTTTACTATTGCTGATAATACTGATGTTCCAGGTGCCATCGATGATATTACTAGCCTTATCGCATGGGAAGTTATGTCTAAAAAAGGAAGAGTGATTTTTACAGGAAATCCTGACATTAAATCTTTGGGGAATATTGTGTTAAAAACACGGTGGTAACAATTAATTTAAATAAGTTCATTGCAATTCTTTTTCTTTTAGTTCATTATTCCGGATTATTTCTTCTTGAATCATTCGCAAGGTATCTAAAGCCATATTCTGAAAAACGATGAGTGAATCAGGGTAGAATTCAAGATTTTTAAGTTCTTTTTGAATTTCATTGAGACTTATATTGTGTTGGATCGCATATTTTTCTGCATATTCGCGATACAGGCTATCTTGTTTGGATTTGTCTGACAATGCAGAAGCACTTTGTATTGTATAAAAATCCACCAAAAAGTGAACTATCTTATCTCTATCAAAATGTACTGTTTCATGTTTTTTGACCTGACAAGAAGCAGCAAATACCAAAAGGCCAATACAGCAGGCTAAAACATATTTAAAACTCGGCATTCTTTGGTGTGATGATGTGTTCTAATGTTAAGTCTTGGAATGAGATATTGCTCCATGATGCATGTGTATTTGTAATAATAATACCACAGGTCGGTATATTATCAATGATGGATTTTGACACCATATTTGCAATTTCTGTAATTCCGGGATTGTGACCAAATAAAATTACATTTTGACAATTTTCATCCAAATCTTGCAAGGCATCTAAATAGGCCTCTGGGACGCCATGATATAATTGTGAATTAAATTGAATATCAGTATTATATGTATTAGAAACATATTCAGCAGTTTGTGTTGTTCTCACTGCGGGGCTTGCAATAAGAATATCTAGATTCGGAACGATACTCTTTAATCTTTCAGCCATCAAGGGTCCATCAGATTTACCTCTTTCATCCAACGGTCTATCAAAATCCTTCAAGGAAAAATTTGCCCAAGAAGATTTTGCATGTCGCATAAAAATCACATGTTTCAAGTTTCCTAATATATTATTGTATTTTCTAAACAGATAAAGCGTATAAAAGATGTAACTATTATATAAAATTTGCGTTAATACAATCGAAAATATTAGCAAATATTGCTTCAGATTATAATAGTACTTTATTCAAATCTTATGAGTATACGATCAAGTTTTGTTTTTATAATTTTTTTACTTTGCATGGGCAATCTCATGAGTCAAAATACCCATTTAAAAGTCAAATATAAGCTGACAAAATATTTCACCGAAGATGAAATTATGCCTGGTATGCCAAATGACTACACCACTCAAATGTTACTAAAAGTAAATACGAGTGAATCTTTATATATGAAGGATCCCGATTATAAGGAACCTGCCATAGGAGTGGAGTCTGGGTTTATGCGGAGAATGCTGGCACAAAGATCCAAATCGTTACCTAATATCTATAAAAACCTAGCTAATAAAGAAAGTGTCACAAAAGTAAATTTTTTTGATAAAGACTTTCTTATATTGGACTCGCTGGCGTTATTTCCTTGGAAAATAAGTGCTGGTGAACAAAAGAACATCTGTGGGTTTACTTGTATCAAAGCAATCTACAAAGACAGTACCCATAATGTAGTAGTGTATTTTTCCCCATCATTGCTATCATCTCATGGGCCCGATAATTTTTATGGTTTGCCAGGGTTAATTATGGAAGTGCAAAGTGCTGATTTACATGCCATTGCATTGAATGTGGAGAAAATGAACACCCCAATAGAAATTGAAGTGCCGCAAAAAGGTACAAGAGTGACAGCAAAAGAATATGAGGCAATTAGAGAGCAGAAAATTATTGAGCGAAAAGAGATGATGAAGAACCGTACTCCAAGAATGATTACTCATTAATGGTGACAAAAGTTAATTCACTACTTTTCTAAAGTCGATGTAGGTTCTCGTTTTAGGGTTTTTTCAAGGTGTGCAATCAACATATCTCTACCTAAATCATAATTTTTATTATTGTTGATCACAATATCAACTTTGCTAAAAAAGGGATAAATGAAGGATTCAAAAGAGGGTAATACATGGTGTTCATATCTGTACAATACATCTTCTAAAGGGTAGTTTCTTTCCACACGATCTCTTTTGATTCTACGAATTATTTTTTGTGTGTCAGATGCATGTATTAGTATTTTCAGATCTAAAAGATTGAAAATTTTTGTATCATAAAATACAAATAATCCTTCTACTATGATGATAGGAGCAGGAGTGAGTATGTGCATAATAGGATTTCTCAATTCATTATTGAAAGTATACTCTTCCCTCTGGACAGGTAACCCATTCATAAGCTTTACAAGGTCAAAATAAAACTCATCTAAAAGTATGGAATCTGGAAGATCAAAATTTTTTACTCCATTTTCATCAGAAATTTGTTGGTCTCTGGCCTTATAGTAATCATCTTGAGATAAAAAGCAAATTTCGGATGGAGAAAAAGCTCTTTTCAAATCTCTTATGAAGGATGTTTTTCCTGATCCACTTCCTCCTGAAATTCCTATTAAATAAGTATTTGGGTTTTTTAGACTCATTGAAAATCTATTGAATGATATTCGGTTTAATTGTAAAAAATCATTTGAATAAAAAAAAATCGTTATTTTTCGGACAAATTTATAAAAAGATAATCATTTTACAAAAGTCGAGCATAAATGGATTTAGTTTACAACATAGGAAGAGGTGTCTTGGGAATGGCTGTTTTGATAGGAATAGGATATATTTTTAGTTCAAATAGAAAAGCTATCAATTGGAAAACCACCGCAATTGGCTTACTAGCGCAATTGATTTTAGCATTGGGCGTACTTAAAATAGGTTTCATTAAATCAATTTTTGAATTTGTTGGAAATTTATTTGTCCAAATATTGGATTTTACCAAGGCAGGTACCACTTTTTTGTTAGGAAATGAATTGATGGATACAAGTAATTTTGGATTTATATTTTTGTTTCAGGTTTTGCCCACAATTGTGTTTTTTTCAGCATTGACATCTTTATTATTTTATTTAGGAGTGATACAATTAGTTGTAAAATTGTTTGCTGAGATTTTTACAAAATTACTACATATTTCAGGTGCAGAAAGCCTGTCTGTCACTGGTAATATCTTTTTAGGGCAAACGGAGGCTCCGCTTATGATAAAAGCATATTTAGAACAGATGAATAAATCGGAAATGCTCTTGGTGATGATTGGAGGTATGGCTACAGTGGCGGGAGCAGTAATGGCTGCATACATCTCGTTTTTGGGTGGTGATGATCCAGTGCAAAGGCTTGAGTTTGCAAAACACCTTCTTGCAGCTTCAGTCATGGCAGCTCCAGGTGCGATAGTTATTTCTAAGATTCTGTATCCACAGACCGAGCCGATAAATACGGACGTAAAGGTATCTTATGAAAATATTGGGACAAATATTCTTGATGCGATCGCTAATGGTACTACGGAAGGATTAAAATTGGCAGCAAATGTGGCTGCAATGCTCCTTGTATTTATAGCTTTTATAGCGATGATGAATGCACTGTTAGGTTTTGTGGGAGATGTGACCAATTTAAATTCCATCATTTCTGCTAATACTATGTATAATAAATTATCAATTGAAACAATCTTGGGAATGATATTCGCTCCACTGATGTGGTTGATTGGCGTAGCAAAAGAAGACATTATGGCTATGGGGCAGCTACTTGGTATAAAGCTTGCTGCAAGCGAATTTGTTGCTTATTCTCAGCTTGCTAGCTTAAAGAATCCTGAAAATGCTATCCATCTGGTGCATAATAAATCTATAGTCATGGCTACCTATATGCTTTGTGGATTTGCCAATTTTGCAAGTATTGGCATTCAGATAGGTGGAATTGGTTCGCTCGCACCAGGACAGCGTAAAACCCTGTCTGAATTCGGTATGAAAGCCTTGATAGGTGGATCGATAGCATCATTGATGTCTGCAACACTTATTGGAGCTATAATTTAACATATAATCGTGATCGACCAAATAGATGGCACAAATCATTTTTGAAATTAAAGAATCAGGTCATTTATAGCCGTCTCAACTACGGTGAGTATCCGCAACACTTCATTTAGGGACCGTACGTGTTCTTTGCTCATGATGAGAAAAGATGTGGTCTGCTTTAATGAAATTCTTTCCTTAATTCCGATTGTGCTAATATATTGCATGATAGCTTTGAAGGTATTTGTTTCAAAGTATCTTGAGTGAGGATTTGAAATGAAATAGCAATTCAGTTTTTTGTTTTTTAAGACTATTCTTTCAAAACCCAATCTTTTTGCCATAAATCGAATATTCAATCCATCGAAAAGTTCTTCTACTTCAATGGGAATAGGTCCGAATCTGTCTTTAAGTGATGTTCTAAAAGTGGCAATTTGGTCATTGGTTTCTAATGTATCCAATTCTGTATATAAACTCAGTCTTTCTTGGATATTAGTCACATAAGTGTCTGGAATACGCATATCTATATCTGTATCGATATCGACATCTCTAATAAAGTTTTGCTTTTTGTCCAATTCTTCCGCAAAAAGTTCTTTGAAATCAGTTTCCTTGAGTTCATCGATCGCTTCTTCTAGGATTTTTTGGTATGTTTCGTATCCAATATCAGCAATAAAACCACTTTGTTCTGCTCCCAATAAATTACCGGCACCACGAATGTCCATGTCTTTCATAGCTATTTGAAAACCTGAACCCAAGTCTGAAAATTCTTCAAGAGTTTGAATGCGTTTTCTAGCTTCAGGTGTCAATACGGAAAGAGGAGGGGCAAAGAGGTAGCAAAAAGCGCGTTTATTGGATCGTCCTACACGGCCACGCAATTGATGCAGATCACTCATACCAAATTGGTGTGCATTATTTATGATCATCGTATTTGCATTCGGGATATCCAATCCTGTCTCAATTATGTTAGTACTGACTAATACATCATATTGACCATCTATAAAATTTACCAGTGTTTTTTCGAGCGCATGTGCTTCCATTTGCCCATGTGCAATAGCTATCTCTATGTCAGGACACAACTTTTGGATCAGTCCTGCCATTTCATAAAGTGTATTCACTCTGTTGTGAACAAAAAATACTTGTCCTCCTCTCTGAACCTCATAATAAATGGCATCTTTTATCAAGTCATCATTGAATATCCGTCTTTCAGTATGTATTGGCTGACGGTTAGGTGGAGGTGTGCGAATTATTGAAAGGTCTCGTGCGGCCATTAAAGAAAACTGCAACGTTCGAGGTATAGGAGTCGCTGTAAGCGTTAGAGTATCGACATTTACTTGGAGGGTTCTCAATTTTTCTTTGGCTGCAACACCAAATTTTTGTTCTTCATCGATGATAAGCAATCCCAAATCTTTAAACTTAAGATCTTTACTTAAAATGGCATGAGTTCCTATTAATATTTCAATTTGACCTTCACTCGCCTTTTTGAAAATATCATTTTTTTCCTTTGTGCTTCTGAACCTATTGATATAGTCTACTTTGACACCAAATTCCTTTAACCTTTCACCGAATGTTTTGAAATGTTGTAATGCTAGGATGGTTGTTGGCACCAAAACGGCAACTTGTTTGCCACTCACCACTGCCTTGAAGGCGGCACGAATGGCTACCTCTGTTTTACCAAAACCTACGTCACCACAAATCAACCTGTCCATGGGATATGGCCTTTCCATATCAGATTTGACATCTTGGGTTGCTGTGTACTGGTCAGGTGTGTCTTCATAAATAAAGCTGGCCTCTAGTTCATCTTGCAAATATCCATCCTGTGGAAATTCAAACCCTTTGGATGCTTTTCTTTGGGCGTAGAGTTTTATAAGTTCTTTTGCGATATCTTTGACCTGAGCTTTTGTTTTGCGCTTCAATGCTTTCCAAGCATCAGATCCGATTTTGTTCAACTTTGGTTCGGTTCCATCTTTTCCTACATATCTTGAAATTTTATGCAATGAATTGATTCCTACATATAAGATATCATTGTTTTGGTAGATGAGCCTGACTGATTCTTGTTTATGACCATTGATATCGATAGTCTCCAAACCCGAATATTTGCCGACACCATGATCTATGTGTGTCACATAATCTCCCGGTTGCAATTCTCTCAAGGTTTTGACATTGATAGCCATTTCATTTGTATAGCCTTGTCTAAGCTTATATCTATGGAATCTCTCGAAGATTTGATGATCAGTATAGCAAGCTATTCCTAATTCTTTCTCTGTAAATCCCGCATGTAGTGAATGGTGTAACGGATGAAATTGCAATTGTACGCGCATATCTTCAAAAATGTTGTAGAAGCGCTCTATTTGTTTTACATTATCTGTAAAAATATAGTTTGTGATGTTTTTTTCAGTATTTTCCTGAAGATCTTTGATCAGGAAATTAAAGTTTTTATTAAATGAAGGCTGCGGTTTAGCGAAAAAAGGTATAGTGGTACAATTTTGAATATTTCCTGACTGTGTTAAAAATATTTTATGGTTTTCTGACAATTCATCCATTATGTCCGCAGGATAGATAAAAGCCCTTTCATCATAAATAGCCTTCAGTTCGTCTTCTTTCTCCAAAATGAGATTTGACGCGAAGGTTTCTGCTTTTTCAAAACATTGCAAAAGTTTATCTCTTAGCATTTCGAAATCCTTAATCCATACACATGTGAGAGATGGCAGAATTTTGAAAATACTCGCTTTCTGGCTGCTTTTGAATGAAGTATTGATGTTTGGGATAATGCTTACCTCCTGAATATTTGCTATAGATAGTTGTGTCAACGGATTGAAGGTTCGGATACTTTCCACTTCTATATCAAACAATTCTATCCTGTAGGGCCACTCATTTCCATACGAAAAAATGTCTATGATGCCGCCCCTGATCGCAAACTGTCCTGGTTGATACACAAATTCAGTTCTTTCAAAACCATACATGACCAATAATTCAATGATGGTATTGATGTCTAGGTTATGATTTTTTTTAATCTCAATTTTGTCTTTTTCTAAGTGGGAAGGATCTACTGCTTTCTCAAAAATTGCTTCTGGATATGTGACCAGAATTTTTGGTTTTTTTGATTTATAAAGTCTATTGATGGAGTCTGTTCTTATAAGGATATTAGTTTTATCTACTTCGTCAAATTGTTGAGGGCGTTTGAATGAATCAGGAAAAAACAAAACTTGTTTTTCTGAATAAATCGATTGTAAAGTAGTAAACATGTATGCCGCATCCTCTTTATCAAGTGCTATGTAGATATGGTGTGTTTGGGTATATGCCATCAAACCTGCCATGATGAAGGCATCTAAAGCACCTTTTATACCTTCAAGATGTATGCACTGAGGGTCTTCACTGAGGGTAATGCCATGTATTTGACCAATCCTTGGGTCCTGTTCGAATACATTCTGTAAATGTGCTAATGAGCTCAAAGTGTTATGGTATGTAAATTGACATTAAAGTCCTCTACTTTTCAATAAAGTAATAATTTTGTCTGCTTTTTGGTATCCTTGCGCAGCCAAATAGAGTTTGCCATCTATTTTTGCAATTAATGTTGGAAATCCGGTGGCACCTAATTTTTCTGCTAGTTCAAAATCAGAATAAACTTCCGCTTTTGCCTGCCTACTTTCAAATATTTGTAAAAACTGGTCAAAATCTACCCCGCATTCGGAAGCCATCCTAGCATAGTTTTCAGCATCGTGCGGCAATAAATTATGGTAATAAAATCCTCTCTGGACTAATTTAAAGTATTGGTATTTTTTTTCTGGAGCAAGCTGGCCGATGACAAAAACGGCTCTACATGCAGGTTCTGTATTATACAATACATCAGATTGACTGAGAATTGAAAAATTAAAATCTTGACCACTAGCTTTGTGCACATCTTGCCAATGCTTAAAAAGGAAATCATGCAATTCCATCATGCTTTCATTTCCATTTACTCGTAATCCACCGACAACGATTTCAAGTGGAACTTCTGGAAATGCTAATATTATTTTATCCAGTTCTGGCGAAAAACCATAACACCAAGAACACATCGGATCACCGATGTAGATCAAAGTATCCTTAGAAGATTGACCTTTCAGAACGGATTGATTTATTACCATTGTCAAACAAAATAGTAAAAATATAAGTTTAATCTTCATCCTGAATGGGTTGTAGTGACTCAGGAGTCTGCTCTTTTTTATTGTTTTTGAGTATAGATCTGTGGAATAAGAGTATACAAACCACACCGATCGATATAGAAGCATCTGCAATATTAAATACATGCTTAAAAAATTCAAATGGCTTTCCGCCAATAAATGGCACCCAAGCAGGTAGCGGGCCATCATATAATGGAAAATAGAGCATGTCTACAACTTTGCCTGTTAAGAAACTACCATAACCTCCTTCAGGTGGAAACAATGTAGCGATCGGACCATGAAAATAGGATTCTGAAAATATCATACCATAAAACATAGAGTCAATAATATTGCCTATGGCACCTGCTATGACCATGCTAAAGAATATTATGAGACCAATAGATTCTTTAGTTTTAATCATGTTTCTCAAAATGTACACAAGAACTGAAACCGTCACTATTCTAAAAATACTCAATATATATTTACCTATTTTACCTCCAATGCTAATACCGAAGGCCATGCCTTCATTTTCAACAAAATGGATTCTAGCCCATTCTAACCCTAATAAACTGAACCCATCACCGTAATGAATATGCGTTTTAACATAGATTTTTAAAACTTGATCCAAAATCAATACGAGAGCTATGGTAAAAACGGCTGCCTGTGTACGACTCACTTTAAAATTTTTAAAAATAATGCAATAATAGCAAAATTGTTGTACGTTATGCAGGATTATATTTCCAAGGTAAATAACTTTTGATAATACTCTTTTGCCATCCGCCCTGATTCAAATGCTGGTGATACATCACGCATAGCATTTTTTGCAATTGAAATCCATTTTTTCTGCTTCTTATAATAAGTAGGAATGATTTCATTCTCCAAAATGTCTAGAAGCGAATTGCTCTCTATCTTATTTTGTTCATCAATATTCAATTCTCTATCTGCAGGAGGTATTATAAAACTATTATAACCATGTTTTGCAAATTCTGGAATCCAACCATCAGGAATTGAAAAGTTGATGGAACCGTTCATGGCGGCAGTCATACCGCTTGTACCAGATGCTTCTCTGTACAACCTAGGATTGTTTAACCATACATCAGAACCTTTTTTGAGTTTTGCAGAGAGAGATAGTTCGTATCCTGTCAAAACAGCAATATTGGGATGAGATAGTGACATGTAATATAGTGCGTTAAATGTTTCAATCGCATGTGTGTCTAATGGATACGGTTTTCCAGCCCATATCAATTGGATAGGAAACTCGGTGTTACTGGCTAAAGCATTGAATCTTTGAATGTCATTTTTTATTAAATCGGCCCTTTTATAACCTGCATATCTTCTAGCCCAAACTATTGTTAATACATCAGGATTAAAAATTTTGCCAGATTGATCTGCTACAATATCAAATAATTCCGCTTTCATTTCCTTTTTGCGAGCTATAAAGAGCTTGTCATCATCCGTTTCATAGGCTTTTTCAAGGACTTCATCTTTCCAATATCTTTTATTTTGGGCATTAGTAATGGACTTTATTTCACAAATATCATTGTACCCAGACCACATTTCTCTTGAGACATCACCATGCATCTGTGATACCGCATTGGCAATTTTAGCCATTTTAAGGGCGCATAAGGTATAATTTACCCTATTATTGGTGATATTTAAAAGATTTTTTATTTCATCATCACTATTCCCATTGAAAAATGACATTCTACTCAATAATCCGAAATCTCTTTCTTCATTTCCTGCTTCCTCCGGTGTATGTGTTGTGAAAACGACGTGTTTTCTTACTTCATTTATATCTTTGTATTTTGAATATAAGTAGAAGGCCAATGGCAATGCATGACCTTCATTCATATGATAGATTTCAATTCCAAAATCTAAGATATCCATAAGTTTCGCACCGCCAATCCCTAAAACAATAGATTGTGCGACTCTTGTTGATTCATTTCCATCATATAACTTTTGAGTTATGGTGCGAGATACTGGATCATTTTGTGGGATATCAGTACTCAAAAGAAAAATTGGAACAGTATTAAATACTTCAGGTTTGAGTAAGAAAGCTTTTACAAATACTGTCGCACCATGCACTTCTACAGGAAATACAATGTCAGTATCAGTAAGAAAAGAATAATGTTTTTCAATCCAGTAAGGATGCATGCTTCCATCCATATTCCTTCCTTGGTCATAGTATCCATATTTCCAAAGCATGCCGATACCTATCATATTTTGCTTAAGTTCATAAGCACTTCGCATGTGTGATCCTGCTAAAAACCCTAATCCTCCACTATAAATTTTTAATGATTGATCGATAGCAAACTCCATAGAAAAGTATGCTACACTCTTACTGTATTCTTTTTTTGGCGTATAACCGAAAACTTCACTTTTGGCCAACATTATATATTAAGATTTTGGTATATTAAATTAAAAAAACCGCAAAAGTAATAAAAATAGTGAAGTTCATGGTTAAATGGATGAGGTTACTTTGCTACTTTTTTCAAAATGAGTAACAGTTCATTATGTTCTACTTTTCAATAATGCTAACATGAAAGTTAGTATCCTTTCTGGCATTTTATATAAATTAAAAAGACGAGACACAAACAATATTCTGCATCTCGTCTTTTATTATTATGTTTATAACAACTAACCTATCGTTTTATTTGGAATTGCCAGCTCATCGAGGGGCACAGGCCTAGTACCTATCAGTCTTTCTACATCAGACTTAAGTAAAACTTCTTTTTCCAAAAGAGTTTCAGCAAGAAGATTGAGTTCATATCTTTTTTCAATCAATAAAGACTGAGCTCTTTCGTACTGGTCTTCTATGAGTTTTCTTACTTCATCATCTATCAGTCTTGCTGTTTCATTAGAGTAAGGCTTATTGAATTGATCCTGCGACATAGCATAGAATGAAACATTTCCTACCTCAGGATTCATACCATAGACTGTAACCATGCCATATGCCATCTTGGTGACTTGGTCAAGGTCGTTTTGAGCACCGGTAGAAATTTTATTGAAGACAATTTTTTCAGCTGCTCTACCTCCCAAGGTCATACACATTCTGTCGAGTAACTGTTCTGTACGAATGATGTATTCTTCTTTAGGAAGATATTGTGCATAACCTAATGTCCCAACGCCTCTAGGTACTATAGTGACTTTGACCAAAGGACTTGCATGTTCAAGAAACCATCCACAGATAGCGTGTCCAGCTTCGTGGTAGGCAATAATTTCCTTTTCTTTGGGAGAAATCAATTTGTTCTTTTTCTCTAAACCACCGATCACTCTATCCAAGGCATAATTAAAATCATCAAGATCAACTTCGGATTTATTTCTCCTTGCAGCAATTAAAGCTGCTTCGTTACATATATTTGCTATATCCGCACCCGCAAAACCTGGCGTCATTTCCGAAAGGATATTTGGTAGCACATCAGGAGAAACCTTGATACTGCGCAGATGTACCTTGAATATTTCTTCTCTTCCTTGGATATCTGGTGCATCGATACTTATTTGTCTATCAAATCTGCCTGGTCTCAATAACGCTGTGTCCAAAATATCTGGTCTGTTTGTGGCAGCCATCATGATCACACCTTTATCGGTACTGAAGCCATCCATTTCTACCAAGAGCTGGTTCAATGTATTTTCTCTTTCATCATTGCCACCTTGGATAGCATTCCTTCCACGAGCCCTTCCAATGGCGTCAATTTCATCAATAAACACTATGCAAGGCGCCTTTTCTCTCGCTTGTCTGAATAAATCACGTACTCTTGAAGCTCCTACACCAACAAACATTTCTACAAAATCAGATCCTGAAATAGAAAAGAAAGGTACACCAGCTTCGCCAGCTACTGCTTTTGCCAGGAGAGTTTTACCTGTACCTGGAGGACCAACTAAAAGAACTCCTTTTGGTATTTTACCACCGAGTGAAGTATATTTTTTAGGATTTTTAAGAAAATCTACAACTTCCATGACTTCCACTTTTGCTTCATTCAAACCTGCTACATCAGCAAAAGTGACATTGACTTTGGTATTTTGGTCAAAAAGGGTGGCCTTGCTTTTACCAATATTAAATATTTGACCGCCAGGGCCACCTGATGCACCACTCATACGACGCATGATAAATAACCATACACCAAGCAAAAGAGCGAAAGGTAAAATCCAACCTATGATTTGCGCTAGATAATTTGTTTCTTGGCGTAAAGTATAAGACACAGAATGACCTGATTTACTTAACTCATCTAGTTTCTCCTCAAATACGCCGATATCACCTATCCTGAATGTAAAATGTGGATTGTATCCGTACATCTTACTTTGTTTTAATTCGGGATATTTTTTATCAATGATGTCCTTTTTTACATAGACATTGACCAAATCCTTATTAATAATTTCTATTCGATCAATTTCATCACCTTGTGCCATTTTTTCGAAGTCAATCAAATCAATAGATTTTACCTCCGAATTGATGCTGACATAATAATTAATGGCTAAAAATCCTAATATAAGCAATCCATAAATCCAATAAGAATTAATATTAAATTTAGTCGGATTGTTATTTGGTTTTTGTTCTTTTTTATCTTCCATTATAAAAATTCAAAATTAATATTGGGTTATAACACAAAGATGGGTAAAGTAGTTTTACAAAGCGTTCAATCGTCTTCGTAGGTTGTGATCGAAGCATCGCCCCATAGTTCCTCTATTTCATAAAAATGTCGTGTTTCGGGATAAAATACATGGACTATTGTGTCGAAATAATCGACCAAAACCCATTTAGACCCATCTACACCTTCCGTATGATTTGGTCTTATTTGGTAGGTTTCTTTGATTTTTTGTTGGATTCGTTCAGAAATAGCTTTTACTTGAGTGGTGGATTCTCCTTCACAAATAATAAAAAATTTCGCTGGAGCATCATCTAATTTTGTGAGATCAAGTTTAATTATTCTTTTTCCTTTGATATCTTGAATAGCGTCTACAATAAGATCATTCATTTCATGTATTGAAGGATCTTTTGGAATTAATGTGTTAATGTTCAAATTCTATTTTTTTGAATATGTAAAAAACTTTATGGTCAAAAACTTATGAAGTTACCGCAAAGTTACGCTTATTTGCAACAATTTTTATTCCATGTTGCAAAAGAACCATATTAATTTTATAAATTCTCCAATAATTCACTTAAATGAAGTGGATTCTACCAATAATTATGCATCAAAACTACTTCAGACTACAACAGTTTTGGAGGGTACCTTAATAAAAACTGACTTTCAGACAGGTGGCAAAGGACATTTTGGCAGTAAATGGTTTAGTAGTGCAGGTAAAAATGTTTTAATTTCTATTGTTTTGAACCCGAGTTGGCTAACAGGATCGCATCTCACTACCTTTAATAAAGCAATTGCCTTAGCAGTTCAAAACACCATTTCGGAATTTTTATCTGAAGATGTTTTTATCAAATGGCCCAATGATATATTAGTGGGCAATAAAAAGATTTCTGGAATTTTAATCGAAAATACTTTTAAAGGAAGTGGTATTTCGCACAGTATAGTTGGTATCGGTATCAATATAAACGAATCTCAGTTTCCAGAATCATTAAGTAGTGCCACCACTATGTTGGCTACCACAGGAAAGAAGTTTGATGTCCAAGAAATAATAACCATATTGAGAGATAACCTTGCATTTTGGTATCAGCAATTATATGATGGGGAGTTTGATATGGTTATCTCAGCGTATCATCAAAAATTGTTTGGTGTAGGACAGTGGATGCTTTTTAAAGACAATAATAATGTTCAGTTTTTTGGTCAGGTGCAAGAAGTCGATGCATTAGGGAACCTTGTCATTTTGGAGCAGAATGGCACATTGCGGTCATTTGCCCATAAAGAAGTATCTATGATGTTAAATCAAATTTAGAAAGTGTAGTTAAGGCAAATTACACTTATTAGAAAGTCACCAATTTGAACTATTTTGAAGCATTTTTTGACCCTAATATGCGTTAAAAAAAGGCTATTTTACGTGATAGTATAATTAAGTGTATGCCAAAATCTAGTTTTCAAATTCTAGGAAATTGTTTAGAAAGAAAATGATCTAGTGCTTGGGCATGATTGGGGTCATTGGTATCAAACACATTGTTATAGGCTCCGATCAAGATTCTTTGGCGCATAGCTTCGAAAATGCTGATGGCGCACGCGACAGAAATATTGAGAGATTGTACCAATCCGAATTGGGGGATGATGAAATTTCCATCTAAGAGATTTAAAGCTTCATCTGATAATCCTGCATGTTCATTCCCAAACATTAAAGCTATAGAATTGGCAAGATTAAGATCATACAATGAATGTGACTCTGCACTCAAATGGGTTCCGAAGATTTGGTCATATTTTTTTCTGACTTCATTGATACACAATTGTAAGTCGGTAAAAAAATGAATTTCAACCCATTTTTTTGATCCGGAAGCGCTATTTCTTCCGATGTACTTCTCTTTGGTTGATATAAAATTTTCAGATACAATCACATAAATTTCGGAAATTCCTACGGCATCACATGAACGCAATACCGCTCCAATATTATGTGGGTCATGGACATTTTCAAGGATGACCGTAAGATCATGTTGTCTATTGGCGGCGGCTCGTTTAAGTTTTTCTTCTCTATCTGGCAGTAAAAAAGACGAGCGCTGTTGATTAATATCTTTTGACAAAACCTGTGCCTTTAAACTCAATAATGTCTAGATGCTTATTTTCATAGTAATCTAAGGCATCCCTGACGGTAGTGTCATTTTCGAAATTTTCTGATGTTGCTTTCTGAATATTAAAAATAGTTTGCAAATAGGAGATATCTTTGTTTGCTATGTAAGATTGAAAATTAGTGCCATAGTCGGTTAGGCTTTCACCTGCTAACATCATCACTGCATATCCTTTGAGTGCGTCTTGTAGTGGTATCTCACCGTATATATTCAAAAATTGTCTTCTGAATTCACGTATTTCACTTGTATTTAAGTCAATGTAATCTGAAGTTACAATTCTCATATTTAAAGCATGATAGAAGTCAAAATCAATTTTTTCAGATTCTATCAATAAAGGCATGCCATACACAACCAATGGATTATTTCCTTTTTCAGCCATGAGTTTTCTCAAAACCTGATATACAAAATCTTCGTCATTAAAAGAATAATTTGGCAATAGTACAGCTTTAATCTTTGGATTACTGAACAATCTGTAAAATGCTGATGGTGCATTAATGAGACTGTCATTTGTGACAAAATAAGTCGTAAAGAAATTCTTTGATGATTGTCCTCGTTTCTTTTTTATTGACTCTTGGAAGTAATTTATCCATGCATTCGTTTCTTTATTATTGATACCTACAATAGCAACTTCTCCTTCATTAAACTCTTTACTACAAACCTCAGCTAGTTTGACGAAATGTTCCTTTAGATTAGGCTTTAATTGGATGTACCAAGGATTTTCTAAGGTTATTTTTGTACTAGTTTGCCAAGGTGACATGACGGGAATGCCTTTTTTCTTGGCTTCTTCTGATATCAATTTCACATCATCCCTTTCGAACGGTCCAATAATCAAATCGGTACTATCGCTTAATATATTTGATACATTTGCATTGACTTTATAGGTGCCTTCTTGTGTATCTATGACATCTATTGTAAATTTATATCCTCTATCATCCAATACTTCTAAGGCTTTCAAAACACCAGCATAGAAATGCACAAATCTTTGTTGGTTACCGCCTACTAAACCTCTATTTGATTCCAATGGAAGTAATAACTTGATGTGATACTTTGATTTTAGATTAAGACCTTCAGTATATTTTGTAGTTTTCTTTGGTTTTACAGTGATAGGAGGAACAGATTCTTGTTTTTCAATAAGGTGAATGGTGTCAACAGCTGAAATTTTGACTTCTTTTGTAGTAGCATGTGATGGCGTGGGAGTGGATTTTTCTGGCTGGGTTTTAGTTTCAGGTTTAGGTGTTTTGTCAGGCGTAATAATCTGTACTCCCGGCTTAGGTTTAGCAGTAGATTTTAACGGGGTGCAACTGCTCCATCCAAGAAAAACAAGACCTAGAATCCAAAGAAAATTATTCCCACTCAATAGTAGCCGGTGGTTTGGTACTGATATCATAAACTACTCTATTTATTCCTTTTACTTTATTGATTATTTCTGATGAGATTTCTGCAAGCAACTCGTGTGGTAGCGCACTCCATTCAGCTGTCATACCATCAATAGAATTTACACAACGCAAAGCGATGGTAGATTCGTATGTTCTTTCATCACCCATGACGCCCACTGACTGGACAGGAAGCAAAATTGCTCCTGATTGCCACACCTTTTGATACCAACCAGATGATTTAAGTTTATCTATAAAAATAGCATCTGCCTCCTGGCAAAGTTTTACTTTATCTTCGGTCACTTCTCCCAAAATTCTAATGCCCAATCCAGGACCTGGATACGGATGTCTCTGTAATAAATCATCAGAAATTTGTAAGCTTTTGCCCACTCTTCGTACTTCATCTTTGAACAACAATCGTAATGGTTCCACCAATTTTAAATGTAGTTTTTCTGGTAAGCCACCTACATTATGATGGGACTTGATTGTAACAGATGGACCATGTACAGATACTGACTCAATGACATCGGGATAGATGGTACCTTGTCCCAACCACTTGACTTTTGGTAATGATTTTGCTTCCGCTTCAAAGACATCGATGAAGGTTTTACCTATGGATTTGCGTTTGGCTTCTGGATCAGAAATACCCTTAAGTCTCGATAAAAATAGATCTTGTGCTTTTACACCTTTTATATTGAGACCCATATCTTCGTAAGAATGCAGGACTTGGTTGAATTCATTTTTTCTTAAAAGTCCATTGTCTACAAAAATACACTGTAACCGTTCACCGATCGCTTCTTTTATCAACATAGCTGCCACGGTTGAGTCTACGCCTCCTGATAAACCCATCAAGACATGATCATTGCCTACCAATGCCCGTATCATATCTATGGATTGATGGATGATGTTTGAAGCATCCCAATTGCGAGTAATACCTGCTATTTCTATGAAGTTTCGGAGTACATCTTTTCCAAATGGACTATGTGTGACCTCCGGATGAAACTGAATACCATAAGTTGGATTTTCAACTGGTAGATTGCCAACTTTATATGCAGCAATTATATCTGATGAGGTGGCGAGTAATGCGAAATCTTCAGGAAGTGACGTAATAGAATCTCCATGCGACATCCAAATTTGATGTGCATCTGGTATATCTTTAAATAGGGGATCGTTTGAATGATATTGCATGGATGCTCTGCCATACTCCCTTACTTGAGACCTCTCGACTTTACCGCCGGAGACATGTGCAATATATTGTGCTCCGTAACAAATAGATAATATAGGAATCTTGCCTATCACATTTGATATATCGATTTGGAGACTAGCGGTATCGTGAACAGATGCTGGGCTACCTGACAAGATAAGGGCCTTAGCAGTGTCTAATGAAAAAGGCTTGTTATAGGGTTGGATTTCGCAGTAGACATCTAGATCTCGCAACCTTCTGGCTATCAGTTGTGTGTATTGCGAGCCAAAATCTAAAATTATTACCATATCATTCATTGGGCAAAGGTACAATTTTCACAATAAATGAAAAGTGAAATAATTGAAAAGGCATCGTGTAGTGCTTTAACCCAATTCATAATACAATAAAATTCTAATGTATACAAACAATGGGTTTGAAAAGTTGATATTATAATAAAATCGTGTATTACTTTTCAAATCAATTTTTTTCTGATTCATGTTTTGGCTTGATATCGTTAATTTAATTCAATAAATTTACTCTTATGTAATGCAAGGTTTTTTGTTTAAAAAACTTATTTTTTTCTGAAATTTTTTTTAATATTTGTATGTATTTCAGTTTACATAGAATGTCTTTACATAAAAAGAAATATTCTGAGCATCTCAAATCATTACCTGTCTTATTGACTCAGGATCGTGTTGAAGAAATCGTCGCGTGGTTGAAAAAAGATGGCACCTTGTATAAGAAAGTAACAAAAGTATATGCTCGCAAATGTATCACAAGGGAAAAAACAATAACTATTACCTCTTCAGGTATAGAAACTGTGAATATTGCGTCATCAGGAGATTATATAATAAAAAATCAAACAACAGCAGGAGAATCTTATATACTTAAGGAGAAAATCTTTTTGGAAAGATATCAATTCAATCGAGAAATCGATGATACTTGGTCTGAGTATGAAGCTCTGGGTAAGATTTATGCCAGAAGCATAACGAAGTTTGTGCTTAAGCAAATGTGCTGGCCTGAAAAATTTCTTATTTGTACACAATGGGGTGAAAATATGGTCTGTCAGGTAGGAGACTGTTCAATAAAGTGTGTCTATCTATCTTTGCAAAATGAATAAAGAAGAAAAAGAAAAGTTAGAAGCGATAGCGCTTTACGAAAGGATGAAACAACGACTCTATTCAAAAGAGTCCTTGTTTGGAGACAGGAGTCCGTTTAGTGAGCTGTTACAAAACATGGTCAATAAAATGTTGGAGGGTGAAGTCGATCATCATATAGCAGATGAATTGAACATGGGTAAGAGCAATAAGCGGAATGGATATACGAAGAAACAGGTCATCACACAAAGTGGCCCTATCGAGGTACACACCCAGAGATAGGAATTCAACTTCGAGCCTGAACTGATAGGTAAACGAGAAAGGGAACTCCATAGCGGCATCGATGAACAAATCATCGCTTTATACGCACAAGGCAATTCTGTTGAGGATGTACGAAGATTGATACAAAAGATCTATGGGATAGAAATATCAGTGGGGAAGATATCTCAAATTACGGACAATGTATTGCCCGAGATTGAAGCGTGGAAAACTCGGCCATTGCTATCATTTTATCCCATTGTATATCTGGATGCGATACATTTTAAGGTGCGGCATGAAGGCGTGTATAGTACTAGGGCATTTTATACGGTGTATTCGGTAGATTGGGCAGGCAACAGGGACTTACTAGGCTTGTACATCAACCAAAGTGAGGGAGCCCACAATTGGGGATTGGTATTACAAGACCTGAAAAAGCGAGGCGTTGAAGACATTCTTGTGATATGCACAGATAATCTGAAGGGATTTTCACAGACGATCCAGGAAGAATATCCAAGAGGTATTATTCAAAAATGTATAGTCCACCAAGTAAGAAGTTCAATGAAATATGTGGACGATAAGGATGCGAAAAAAGTAGTAGCTTCGCTAAGGAAAGTATATAGCGCACCTACTGAGGAAGCAGCCCTATCGGCCTTCGAACTGTTCAAAGAACAATGGGGTGAAAGATACAAATACGTAGTAGAACAATGGGAGCAATCATGGGAAGAACTCATGGCATTCATGAACTTTGGCACACACATACGCAGGATGATATACACAACCAACCCTGTGGAGGCACTTCATAGAATCATTAGAAAAATCGTAAAAGGCAAAGCTGCCTGGGTATCGGAAACAGCGTTGCTAAAACAGATATATCTATCCCTGATGCACAATGAAAAATCTTGGCGGAGAACAGCGAATAATTGGAAATCAATACAAAGAGAAATCATGTATTTATATCCAGAAGTAGTCAATCAACATATCAGATAAGTCAGACGTATGAGCGCAAGAGTCCAGAACATGATGCTTCAACTTGAAAACAAAGGTATGCTTTGTTCCAAATCAGTAAAGGCTAAAATGAATGGCTCCTATGTCGCCAGCCTTGACAGATTTTCCACAAAGCATGGTAGTTGTTTACAAGTTGAAGCATCAAAAACCTATCATGGTTGTTTTATTAATTATTTTTTAACCCAGACACACTTTATTGAACTATTCCTCAGGTAGGAGATTTTTTAGCCTGTCCCCTTGATGGCTCAGAGTTTTATAGGATAGACCATAAAGAATTTCAAGAAACATATAAAATAGCACAAATTTAAAATTTTAGCGATTAGATACATGTCGGCAAGCCTTTTACTTTTTTTTCATCAGCACACAAAAAGTAAACAAAAAATGCCGCCGCTGTTTTGCCTGCCACAAATGGATTCCAAAAGTTCTTGTGTTATCTTTTGAAAGTATAGGCTTCATTTCTTGTTGGTCTTGTGTCGAGATAATCTGATGTCATATTGACTTTAAGTACAGACTGGCTTAAAGATAGCGTTATGGAGCGCATTGCAATACCATCATTTAGATTTACTTTATACAACTGTGTGGACATTGAAGTTACTGGTACTGATATCGTTTTCCATTTACAATCCGTAGGGTGACATTTGCCATAACATTGTACATTCATTTTTGTGCCAGAATAGGAAATGTCTATCCTTGTTATTCCTTTTGTGGATGCATCAGTATTTTTCCAATTTCCTTGAAATGGGTTGCAGCTATTTTGGCAGAGGTTCACACTTGAGTAACCTTCATTACTATTGGTGGTGATGAATTTTACACAACTGCCATTTGAGCATTTGTAGCGAGTATAAGTAGGTATACAATTATTTTGGCAGAGGTTCATACTTGAGAAACCTTCATTATTATTGGTGGAAATGAATTTTACACAACTGCCATTAGAACATTTGTAGCGAGTATAAGTAGGATTGCAATTCTTTGTGCAGAGGGTCAAACTTGCGAACCCTTCATTACTATTGGTGGAAATGAAATTTACACAACTGCCACTAGAGCATTTGTAGCGCGTACTTGATATTTGCTTTTCCAGCTCTTCAATTTTGGAGTTATTTTTATTTATAGATTTTAGAACATCGATGTCTTTTTTTGCATTAGACACGTCTGAATTTAAGATGTAGGCTTGTGCTCTATTGAGAAGGTGATTTTCTTTTGCTTGCAAGTTCTTACTTGCTTCTGCTATTTTTATCAATTCTGTATTGGCTGAAATATTTTTAGTATAATTCTTAATTTGCATAGCTGTACGCGCTATGCGAGTATAGACTGTATCTGGGTTTAGTCCTCCTTTTTCTACCATTGAGAGATAAACTAAGGCGGAATCTGGCATATTGTTTTTTTCAAAAATTAAAGCAGCAGATTGTACTAAGGCGTTGCCCAAGGTATCTGTTGCAGCTATTTTGTCTGATTTTTTGATGTTTGACAAACAAGGTATTTTGGCGATAGATGTGGCATTTGTTTTTGATTTATGGTACAAATAGCTCAACAAAATACAATTTAGCTCTGACTGTGTTTTCAAATTTGTACTGTTGAAATTGGCACCATTAAATTCTCTCAATAAATACGTCTTGATTTCATCGCTTTTATAAATAATACTGAAATCCTTTGCATTTCTTTGATCTATGGTAACATCAGGAACGCATGTCTCTGATAATATTTGCAATTGGTTGATAGAGACATTTTCAGTCTTTCCCTTCATAAATTCTACCAAAACGTTGAACGGTGATAAACCATCAATAAAGGACTGCTGTATGGCCAGACTACTATTATTATCTTTATTAGGAATCAATAATATCTTTATATCGCCATTGGCAAAAGCAAGGCATTTGGGTTCTTGCTTGCAAACTATTAAACACAATATTGCCAAAGCTAATGTAATAAATAATGCTATACTCAGCTTTAGGTGCTTTTTTAAGAAACATTGTATAGTACTGTTTATGTCTGCACAAATTTCATAGCCGAGTTTTGAAATTTTTTGTTGTATTTCATTTTGAGAGATACTTATGGCATTGAATTGCGTGAGTGCAGTTAAACTTTCGGGTAAGTCCTTAGCAGCCGGCATAGGTTCTCCATCAAATAAGATTGGATAAATTTTAAAACTTTTGTCTCGTTTATTTTTTTGCAATCCGCGCTCTATTTCAAGTAACACATAATCCATTGTGTTTTTGTCCTTTTGTCTCTTTTTCAAAGCAGATAACCAGTCTCTACCGATGAGAACCAGCATTACTTTTGCAGACTTGAGCCTTTTGTTCAATATTTCGGGAAAATTTTCACCAGGATCTATGACGTGATCATAAAAAATGACATCTTCAGACACATATTTGGACAATATGGTTTTGATTTGTTCGGGTTGATAGCCTGTATCACTTCTCCTATAGGAAATAAATATTTTTGACATTTTTTAAAGTTGAGATAAGTAATCGAGTAGGTTAGTTAGAACTGTGATTTTTACTGAATAATCCTTAACACTTTTTGGAAGAAATGTTATTGTCATTTCTAATTGTTCTTTTTCTCCAGACAGATTATTTCTGGATCCCCCATGTTCCCAGATATAGTCATAGGTATCTCTCAATGATAAATAAATTAATTCATCTTTCGATATCTTGTCTATTTTTCCATGTAATAAGAATTCTAGCAAATCCTTATTGAAATTGATTATATCTTTAAAATATTCACCATTGAATTCATCTAATTTTTTAATTTTCTTGCTGCTATTTTTTATTTTTTGATTATTTGGGTTTATAAAGAATTCTAAAAGTAGAAGGTTTGATTCTGCATAATGATCCTCTTTAATATTATTAGATGCCTCCTTATATGCATCAATAGCTTGTGTCAATGATGCAGTATGGTCTTCATTTGCTTTAATTTGAAGGAATGCCTTCCGTTTGTATGTACTTCCTATGATAGAGAGTCTTTCTCCACTGCGCCCATTGCCAATATTTCCTAGAAGTTTCAAATTGTCTATGATGGTGTCTAAGGAAGTTAGAGATTGATCGTATATGTTTTTATCTTTTATTTTGGGTATAGTAATGGACACTATACGTTTTGCTTCTATGTTGAGTAATTGTTCAATAGACTTAACCGAAAAATCAGCTTTGTTCAGATTCATTAATGCTTGATATGTTTCGAATGCTTTTTCCAAATCTCCAATTTTATAATACGCTTCAGCTAATTTTTCCTGTATTTTTCCATCTTTAATATTTAAGGCTAGGATAGCATCATTAATTACATTGAGTTGATCTTTTATAGTTGAGTATGAACCTTTATAGTAGTCCAATTGATTATTCAGGTTTGAGAGGTCATTCAATACCTCTTTATCTAAAAGATATGACTTTTCATTATCTTTTCTTTCTATTTTGTATTGATACAAATAGTCGCCATAACATTGGTATGCGCCCCAAGTATTTCTTTCGGGATCTAAGTTGTAACAGGCACTTCTCGCAATTAAAACACTTTCCCCGAACGGCGTGCCTTCAAAAAAGTTTCTATAAAATTCAGTGGCAAAGAGGAGGGCTAGGTCATCATAAACAGGCCAGCCAGCTACGATAATAGCTTTTACACCAGCTGCTATGAATTCCTGTCCGATATTTGCTGCAAAGCCATATGTACTATATGAAATGGCATTCGCTTCCCCAGTATTTTTTCCAGAATAGCAGGTATTTATAAACACAAACTCAGGTACTACATCCATTTGTGTGATATTGGCAGCTGTCAAAAATATAGGAGTTTGGATGACTTTATTGAATCCAATGACAACACCACTTTTTCTTGAATCCAATGGATTGAAATCACCATGGGCAGCTATGTGGATCATTTTAGACTCGTTTGCATAAATTGCTTGGAGTATTTCACCACTTGTAGCATTAATTTTCTCGATGACATTTAGGTTGTTTGGCAATATACTGGAAACTGCAAAAGCCTCTTCTTTCGCTCCTTGTAATTGTGGAAATTTAGCACCTTCAATGATTGGATCACCGATGATTAATACATTATTTTTTTTGCTGTATTTAGGTTTTATTCTAAAATTTTTTGTGTTTAGTTGGCGTATCATTCCGGCGTTTACACAGATGGGTTTTTGGGAGATTGCGGTATCTTGTATAAGTTCCCATGGTAATGATGCTATTTCGGTATCGAGGTTTAAAACTAAATTGCGTTGTGAGCGGATATCCTGTTTAAAATCATTTGGTACAAGCATTTCAAACAATGTTTTTGATACTTCAGTATCCCAATTTTTATTATCATTGGTTTCATTTTTGATTTGTTCCATGTATCCCAATATTGAATCTAGAGGTATGTAGTTCCTTCTATTTTCATCTCTTGCTATACCGTACCCAAAATCAAATTCTAAGTATTTTTGTGCGTGTGTGCAATGTGCGATTTGTTTGCCTGTTGGCAATGATTTACTTTCACTTTCACAATTGGCACAAGATTGATAACATGTTATGGTTGAAATATCATCATTTCCAAAAACTGGACAACCACCATTCAATCTGATCCTTAACTGATTCCATTTATTGTTATCATAATTTATACTTAGGTAATTTTTATTACCAGGTTTAGTATTTATTTGATTTGGATCAAAGGAAATCTTTCCTTGATTTTTTAATCTGTTTAGCTCGTAAAAGATACTAAGTACTTTGTCTTGAAAAATCTCTATAAATTCTAATTTTGAAATTTTCGTATACTTACCCATTTCATTTATATTCAATTTATCAATGAAAATATTTGCTTCCTCCACTCCGCTTATTATGGCATTCATTGATGTCGGGATATTTAAATCACCGAAAACTGTACCTATGAGGAGTGTTGAGAGGGTAGTGAGTGGGCTAGTATATCTATGCGGACTTTCATGATGTGCCAAAACAGCAGAAATAACACCTTTCTTAATTGATTCCGTCAATCCAAAACCACTAAGTTTAAAATTATTTCCTAGTCCAATGATTAATCCACCTTTAGGTTTGTGGAGTTTTGATTTGAAAATATATAGTGACTCACCAATATTATTAGGGTAGTGGTCACTTGCAAGTTTATTTGATAAATAATTTTCCAATAAAGTATCTAAATGGGCTTCTGCCTTTGTAATTGCTTCATTTTCAAAATGACCAACCATCAATGGACCTTCGCAAAATTTCAAATCGCCATGCGATAACTCTACTTGTAATGGTATAAATCCTTCTGAAACTGTAAAGTTGTCGCCAGTGTTGGTTCCGAATAATTGTCTTAAATTTTCGTGGACTTGGTTTGATTTTTGAAATTTATTGGAATAAACTGGTTCGATGAAGTACTGATTTAGACTTCGTGTATCTTTTTCTGCCGGTGTATTTTTTAGATTGCAAGTTCCATTTTCCAATAATTGTAAAATACTTCTGAATGAAGATCTGTCATCAAGCAATCTTTCATGTTTTGCCGATATATAATAGACATGTTCAGGATTCATACCTTGAGGTATCCCTTCTACATATGTGACTGTTCCATCCCCACTGAAAGGGATGTTTTCGCATTCTAAGGAGCTTGTTTCTTCGTTAACTACCAGATTGTAAGGTGTCTCTTCATATTCCCCAGCTAAATAATAAATTTGGTCACTATTTAGATAAGTTTTTGATCCTAAATTTTCGTTTTTATAGCCAAAAATGATGTTTGCAGTACTGTTGATTAGGTTTTTAAAATTAGACTTATTCATTTCAGGGGTGACCCACCTATAATTATTAGTTTTATCAATATTGTATAGGAACTTCCAAACAGAATTATCAGAATAATCATAAAGTGGCAGACCTTTTCGGTTTTTGTTTATTATTTCAGAGTTTGTCAAATTCATAGGTAGCATTTCCAAGACTCCTTCATATTTTGAGAAAATCTCCAATAATTGCCTATAGCTAACGAGAAATGAGATTCTTTTTAGGTTTTTTAAAGTATTGCTTTGTCCTATTAGGGTTTTAACAGCTGCGTAAGAACCAAACCAAGGAGTTCCACACATTATCCATTTAAAATCTGTAGAAAGAGCGAGTTTTTGATACAGATCAAAATTAGAAATAATAAGTTGCTTCATCAAAAGACCACCTTTGGAGTGTGATACTACCCTAATAGGTTGCCCATTAGATTTTTCAATAATGAAATTTAACTCCTTTTCCAACAGTGGTAGCTGACTCATGTAAGATTTTCTCCAATCATAATGAATTACGTACACGTCATAGCCTTCTTTTAGTAAAAATTCACAAAAAGATTTATATGCTGTTGCAATAACTCCATCGGAAAATATATCAGGATCTGTTACCCCCATTTTGAGTAATGACCTCGTAAAAATGTTCCAATAGCCAATCCAAATTTGGTTATTATTTTTAGATAAAGTGGATCCCATCATACCTGGGATGATCACAGTGATGGGCTTATTGCCACTTATATTTTTATGCGAATAGTGTCCAAATTCAACTTCAATTCCACGTTGAGACGAATCAAGGCTTCTAAAAAGAGTTTGTGGATTGAATTCACCTTTTGATTCTATAGCTAATTTTATTTGATAAGCTGTATTGTATTGATAAAAGTAAGAAGAGTGAAATACATGACCGTCATTTGACAAAGTTACCAAAGCATTTTTTAGAGGAATACCTTGTGTCATAGAAGCAGTATTGACTACTAGATCATTTGCTTCAGCAGTGAAAATGCGACTTGCAAGAAACAACAAATTGTGACTTATTGCGCCTATACTATAGTTTAATCTAGTTTGGCCGGTAACAATATAACTTTTAGGCTCTTTTTTCAGCGGATAAGTATTGATGAGATCTAGGAATGGGCTTTCAGGGTTCATCACTTCTAATCCTGGTAAGATATTTTTATTGTCTTTTGACCTTAGTATAGAAAATATAAGCTTCTCTGCTAATTCTATAACAACATCTCCTGCTAATGGTGCAAAATTTCTTGCAAAAGATGTGATAACTCTTAGATAGTCTATGATTTTGTCAGAAAGGAGTGTGGTACCTCCACCAGGACTTGCAACTTTTATAATTTGATTTACAGAAATAGTTTTACCCTCTAGGTTATTTAATATATTTTCAAATATTTTAACGTCATGGGAACAGTTTTCGAACTGCAAACATTCTTTTATTCTATCTGCTTTATCAGGATTTTGTTTGGCATCCAAACACATCAAAAGTGTATCTAATACCAGGCCGCCTCTAGAATGAGTCATGATGGTTAACTCTATTGATGTAGGCAGTTCTTTTGACAATAGTTCAACATTTTCTAAGGGAGATTTTGTCAGAGTGTGATGTTCAAAGGCAAGTATTTTATTGTCATATTGTTTTTTCAATTCTGAAAAAATTATTGAATTATTTTCAAGTTCGCTAGTATTGGGTGCTGGATTAAAAAATGCACCAAGAGTATTACTATTGGTTCCATGAATTAGTAAGAAATAGGGAGCATTATTTTCTGTAAATACTGGATTGCTAAATCCTTTATCGTTTCCAATATGGACTAAGCCTTCTGTAGGCACCGTGTTGGATTCTAATTCTTTAGCTTTATTATATACCATATTTTGAGTAATACCTCCAATGAAGTCATCCATTTGGGATTGTGTAAGAAAGCTTACAAATTTCGTAATAGCTTTCTTAACCCATCCGTCACGAGTATTATTATCACTAAGTGACACAGACAAAAACAATTCATCTTCAGCTACATGTATTGATCTAAACTTCGGATTGCTTCTCTCACGGTGACATAACGTTTTTATTTCTTCAGGAGTAAGAAATACATAGGTATTGTCTTCGAATTCATAATAAACTATGCCATTATTATCCAAAACTCCCGTAGAAATATTGCTGCCAGAACGATGAGGTGGCTCAATTTTATAAGAAGCAATTTCGTTTTTTATCTTATCAATAAATGTATTAGCAAACTGATGATTATTATTATCTTGTTCAGTTAATTTTGTTCCAAATATTTTTATGATTTCCATGGGTTGAATGTTGATATATATTAGTAAATCTAGTTGTGAATTTTGATAAAGTCCTCAGGCCATTTTCTTATCTTTTGCGTAGAATTATTTCCTCTCGTAGTTGTATTACTTGTAGGAAATACATCTTCCTCTTCAAATAATGTGTACGAAAAGCTGTTAGAGAAGTAATGTAGTGCTTTGCTGATTATATCCATCATTATACTATGACAGCCATAACATTGTCTGACTTGACAACCGGAGGAGTATCGACCTACTAGTGATTGGTAGGATGTATTGGATCGATGCATATTTAAACCTTTTACATCCGTATAAAAAGTGCCGTCTGTTTTAAGGTTTCTGTCTATGATGCCATTCAGAATGCTATCTCGCCAACCTTTAAATCCAGTATAATTAGGTTTTTGAACAAGTGCAAGATACCTGCTAGAGCCATGATTGCCGGTTTTCCAACATCCACGATACTGACCTGGAGCTAATATGAAGGTTCCATTGTGGTTGCCTGTTTTGGTGATTAAGTAGTATTTTCCTGGATCTACTGTGGCATGATGTGCATAAAGTCTTGGTTGGCCACTTTCATCCAAATAGGAAACTCCTAACAAATCATCAAATAAGTCTATCTCCCCATATTGCTTCCTTATGCCCCAAAGATTGAGATTATAAGGAGTTGTGCCTTCAAAATAGGTAAAGCCTTTGTTGGCATAAGCAGTTTTGATAATATCGTATGTAGGTAATGGCAACATATACTCAGTGTTTTTAATGTTTTTGGTCAACATTAAATCACATAGGAGTTTTTATTTGTTACCTAAATGTACAAAAAAAATAAAATATGATGATAGTTACATCAAACAAAATATAATATGCCTAAAAGTATTTAAAACTTTGGCCACTCTTGACATTTAAGATACTTTCATATATCAACTTTATTGTATTTTCGATATCAGTTTTATGGGCCATTTCTACAGTGGTATGCATATATCTTAACGGTAATGATATTAAGACTGAAGGTACTCCACCATTACTATACGCGAATGCATCTGTATCGGTGCCAGTTGATCTACTCGCTGCGGATCTTTGATACGGAATTTTCTTATTTTCAGCAGTGTCGATGACTAATTCGAGTAATTTATTATGGACTGCTGGGGCATAGGTTAGGGTAGGGCCGTCACCGCATTTGATATCTCCGTGAATTTTATTATTGACAAGTGGTGTACTGGTATCATGTGTCACATCCATAATGATGGCAACGTGAGGCTTTATGGTATTTGCTATCATTTCAGCACCTCGAAGGCCAATTTCTTCTTGAACAGCATTGACAATATATAAAGAAAATGGCAATTTCTTTTTCTTCTCATGAAGCATTCTAGCCACTTCTGCGATACAGAATCCACCTATCCTATTATCTAGAGCTCGTCCAGTATAATATGTGTCATTTAAAATTGTGAGATTATCCTTAAATGTCACTACACTTCCTACATGAATGCCCATTTTTAGAACAGATTCTTTGTCTTTTGCTCCTACATCAATGAAAATATTTTCAACTGTTGGTGATAAGTTTTCGTCTTTTCCTCTGCGAATGTGTATAGCTGGCCAGCCAAAAACTCCATCAACAATACCATTTTTTGTATGGATATTGACACGCATGGAAGGGGCAATGATGTGGTCTGAACCACCATTCCTGATTACCTGAATGAAACCATTGTCAGATATATAATTAACAAACCAAGAAATTTCATCTGCGTGGGCTTCTATGACTACCTTATAATCCTGACCTGGATTAATGATGCCATATGCTGTGCCATAGTTGTCTAAATGCCATTCATCGATATAAGGTTTTAAATATTCAAGCCATAATTTTTGACCTGGCATTTCAAATCCTGTAGGTGAAGCATTATTTAAATATGAGTATAGAAATTTTTGGGATGATTCTCTATAAAAATTCATTGATGTAAATTATCGGTTTAAAAACTTGTTTTTTAAGATTGAATAAAGTGATTTTGGTACCAATGTTCCGGATCAGAACTCCAGACTCTCAATACAGCTGCTTCGTCATTGGTAACATATCCTGAAGAAACAGCGTGGTCAAGGAGTTTGCTATAAGTAAGTAGAGATTTATAACTACAATTAGCTTTAGAAAAATTATCTTTAGCTATCTGAAATTCATAATCAAAAATGGCTATGACTCCTCCTACTTTATGCCCAGCTTCTCTGAGAATTTGTACTACTTCTAGTGAGCTTCCGCCCGTAGATATTAGGTCTTCTACCACCATGATATTACTACCGTGTGCTATATCACCTTCGATACTATTCTGTCTGCCATGGGATTTTGCTGATGCTCTCACATAAGAAAAAGGTAAGCTCATATAGTCGGCTATCAGTGCGCCATGGGCTATACCAGCGGTAGCGACACCAGATATAGCATTGATACTTTGAAATTCATGCACGAGTCCTGCCAAACCTGCTTTGATACTATGCCTGATTTCTGGATAAGACAATGTAATTCTATTGTCACAATAAATGGGACTTTTTATTCCAGATGCCCAAGTAAATGGATTTTGCAATCTGATTTTAATTGCGTTTATTTGCATCAAATTTTGAGCTAATGTCGTCTCAAATTTGTTCATCATTCACGATTTTAAAAGCAAATGTACAAAATTCATATTAATGAAGCAGAAGTAACATTGAAAGCTTCTGAAAATGTAGTCATGGCCGATATATATGCACCAGGTTCTATGATAGTACACTATAATGGAAATCCAAAGCATTTACTTGATATTATTTATTCGCTGGAAAGGACATTGAAGGCGCAAAAAGTGATTATTCACTATGCCGATTATGATGTATTAAAATCGGATTTTTTATCGCATTTTACAGTTATTGAAGCTGGTGGTGGTTTGGTACGAAATGAAGTAGGCGAATATCTTTTTATTTTCAGACGCGGATCATGGGATCTTCCAAAAGGTAAAATAGAACCAAAGGAAACCAAAAAAGAAGCTACGCTCAGAGAAATAGAAGAGGAAACAGGGATAAAGAAAATGACCATCCTGTATAAGCTTGGGATTACAAGACACACGTATAGAAGTAATGTAGGGAAAAGAGTGATTAAAAAGTCTCATTGGTACCTGATAGAAACCAAAAAACAAACACCGAAACCACAAATTTCAGAGGATATTCAGAAAGCAGAATGGATGACTTTAGAAGTTTTCTTCAATAAACGGCGGAAGGTTTATCCGAATATTCTGGATGTGATACACACCCAAGATATGGAAGGAATAGATAGTAAAGTGAAAATAAAAATAAAATAGTCAAGTAAAAAACAATTATTTTCGTATTCGAAACACTAATTTTGTATATAATTACGTAATCTGAATTAATATATCATATCCTTGAACCAATCTCTTATCATCATTCCAACTTACAATGAAAAGGAAAACATCCTAGACATTATTCAAGCAGTTTTGGATCAAGGAAAGCATTTTAATGTGTTAGTAGTAGATGATAATTCACCTGATGGTACAGCTCAACTTGTGGAATCGCTACCAAGCTTTGGCAAGTCTGTCTTCATATTAAAAAGGTCTGGAAAGTACGGTTTAGGTACGGCTTATATAGCAGGTTTCAAATATGGCTTGGAATGCGGTTTTGACTACATTTTCGAAATGGATGCGGATTTTAGCCATAATCCTAATGATCTTCCACGTCTATTAACAGCATGTTTGGATGGTCATGATATGTCTATCGGAAGCCGATACGTCAAGGGTGGAAACGTAGAAAATTGGCCTAATGATAGGCTTTTTCTATCTAAGGCAGCATCTCTTTATGTGCGCATGGTGACGGGTATGCCCATCATGGATCCTACAGCAGGATTTATATGTTATTCTCGCAAGGTATTAGATTCATTAGATTTGAACAAGATTAATTTTGTCGGATATACCTTCCAGATTGCGATGAAATATTATGCCTTTACTAAAAAATTCAGCATTGTAGAGGTTCCTATTACATTTAAGGATAGGACACGAGGTTCATCAAAAATGAGCAGCAATATCATTTCAGAAGCCATTTTTGGGGTATTAAGTATGCGAAAAAAGCAATTTATGGGATACTACAATACGTAATCAACCTATACGATATCTAAAGCGAGTCCCATCATAGCCTTAAGGTTTACTTCTCTATCTTGATGGCTCATACTCTCACCTGTAAGCAAGGAATCCGAAATGGTGCAAATCGTCAAGGCTTTAGCACCTAGAGATTGTGCAGTCAGAAATAGGGCGAAAGCTTCCATTTCAAGACATAAGATACCCACTTTAGACCAGTTTTCCCATGAATCATTTTCAAAATCATAAAAAGTATCACTACTCATGATATTGCCAACATGATAGTTCAAATTTAATGCATCTGCTCTCTTCACCGCACTGGAAAGAAGTCCCCAATCAGACAATGCTGCTACCTCGCCACGAAGTTTGAATTGTCTGCTAAAACTAGAATTGGAAGAGGCTCCTTGTGCTATGACGATATCATTGACTTTGATGTGGGGTTGTATGCTTCCTGCAGATCCAACTCTTATTAAGTTTTTAACTCCATAGAACTTTATCAATTCATACGAATAGATACCTATAGAAGGCATACCCATACCAGTACCCATCACAGACACTCGTTTATCTCCATAATAGCCAGTATAGCCAAACATATTGCGCACTCTATTGAACTGTTTTATATCTGTAAGGAAGTTTTCAGCAATGAATTTGGCTCTTAATGGATCACCTGGCAATAAAATAGATGGTGCTATTTCACCTTGATTTGCTTCAATATGCGGTGTGGGCATGGTAATTCGATTTTTATGAAATTAAAAAATTGGTTTGATCTTGAAGTTTTGATATATAGTATTCTTCTTTGGCACGCATGACATTTTTGTCTGAAGGTGTCTTATCTTTATACCCAATGAGGTGCAGGATGCCATGTACCATAACCCTGCTCAACTCATGCTGGAATGAAACCTGATACAGCTGCGCATTTTCTTGCACTCTTTCTATACTTATAAATATATCTGATTCTAGAATATCGCCTTCCTTATAGGGAAATGTTATGATATCTGTTAATGTGTCATGCTGCAGATATGATTGATTTAAATCCAATAAATACTGATCATTACAAAAGATATAAGTGATCTGCTCAATAGTTTTATGTTCAGATGAGACTACATCTTTTAGCCACGATGCTATACTTTCTTGTTCTTTTTTAAATGGATGTTTGGTGGGTGGCTCGGCAAAAAACTGAAGGGATCCTTGTTTAGAAGGCACTTTTTATTTTTTTTTGCATAGAAAAAAACATCTCTACAGTACTGCCATTATTGTCAAATTTTATATCGTCAGCAAGGCATTTCATAATGTGTACTCCTCTGCCACCACACACTTCAATCTGAGCTTCAGAAGTAGGGTCGGGGAGCTTATTTGGGTTGAATCCAGCACCTTCATCACTTACGCAAAATGAAATACCATTTTTCATTTCCTTGATTAAGATATGTACGTGTTTGTTTTGATCACCTTCATTTCCATGTATCATGGCATTATTTACCGCCTCTGTGAGTGATATTAAAATATCTCCATACTTGTCTTGTTCCTGCCCAATACCTATTTCGGTAAGATAGTGCTCTATCTGGAATATGTTTTTGGGATCGGATGTAATGGTGAGCATATGGACTTTCATTTTTTGTGGTCAATAATGTTGTGTATTCAAATATTGTGCCGAGCTTCTGCTATATATTAAAGCAGTTATCATTTTTTATTTTTTACAGATTGGTAATATTCATCTACTAAGCCTTTATAGAAAGGTTTTAGGGTAGGAGAGACGGATCTATACATTTCTGTTTCGGCCTGTCTCTTCTTTAGATATTCTTGAATGTGCTTCGGAACTTCACGTTGAATATCTTTAGCTGTTTCAGACTTTCTTTTTTCGTCCAATTCTCTTTGCCTTTCAGCCTTCTCTGCTTCCAGAAGCTTAGTCTCTATGTCTTTCATCCTACGCAATGTCTCTGTATTCAGACGTTTGTTGACGAGTTCGGTCTCGATTTTATCCATATTCTTGATGATCTCTTCGAGTGCTTCAGATCCTTTTCCTTGTTCTTTTTTCTCTCCTTGTAACTCTTCAAGTGCTTTTCTGAGTGCTGCTTGTTGTGCTGCCGCCTGTGCAAAATCCTTGGCTTTGCCTCCTTCTTTGCCTTCTTTATCCATCTTCTCTTTCATTTGCTTTAGGCTTTCATTAAGCCCTTGCTGGCCTTCTGTAATTTTGTCTACGGGTTTGCCTCCGCTATTGCCACTACCTTTTCCTCCAGGTTTGTTGCACATTTGGCTACCTGGCATTCCAGATGCTTGTTGTTTCTGAGCATTTTCAAGGGATTCATTGAGCATAAGTGCTAAGTCATTCACATTTTTCATAGTTCGTCGCTGTCTCTCTTGTCCATTATTGACATCGCGCTCCTCAAGAAATTGGATACTTTCTTTCAGATTATATTTGACTTCATGGACTTTGTCCATAACAAATGTTTCTATGTCTGCATTTCTATTACTGAGGGCTACAAGTGTATCTTCAATGATCTTGAAGTCATTTTGCAATTTATACTGCTCGCGGATGGATTTCGGAAATAAGGGTGATGTAACAAACACAGGAGACATTTCATTGATGAGGTTTTCTTGATCAAAGGATAATGTAACCAAGTTTTCAAGTAACTGGCGAATGGTTTTTATGTCTTCCCCAGCTTGATCTGAATTTCCACTTTGCATAGCATTTTTCATATCAGACGCCTGCTGTTTCATTTTCTTGGCAGCTGATTTTTGTGACTTAGATGCACCTTGAGAATCATTTTTTTGCATCTGCTCTTGACTTTCCTGCATTTCATCACTTATCTCATCCATTTTTTCTTCGGCCTTTTCATCCATTTTTTTTGGTGGACTTAACTCTTTATTTTGTTTTTCGAGTTCTTCTTGTTTCTTTTTGATGTCCTCCATTTTTTTATTGAGTTCTTCTTGTTTTTTCATTAAATCTTCCTTAGATTCTTGTTGTTTTTCTGTTTTTTCTGCTAGTTTTTCTTGTTGATCAGCCAGTTTTTCAAGATCTTTTATTTGGTCTTGGATATTTTTTTCCATTTCCAATTGTTTATACAAATCTAGAAGTCGTTCCATTTCTTTTTGCTTCGAGTCATTGTTTTGTTCGAATTGTTCCAACATTTGCACGGCATCTTCTTTTTCTAGCTCTTGCATCAATTCTTGGATTTTATCCATCAATTCTTTTGTCTCGGGATCCGCTGCCTTTTCAAACATCTCTTGCAGCTTTTCTTCTTTCTCCATTGTTTCAGAGTCTTTCTGGAGTTCCTCCCTGTTTTTTATATTCTCTTCTAGTTTTTCTTTGGCCTTTTCTATTTGTTCTTGGATTTTTTTCTGCTCTTCAAGCAATTTTTCCATTTCTTTTTTGTCTTGCCAAGACATATCTTTTTCTTGCAATAGCTTGTCTCTCAGTTTTTTCATTTGCTCTTGCAACTTGTCCATTTTTTTTAGTGCATCTTTCAACTCGTCTTTCAATAATTCATCATTGGCTTGCTCTTGGTTCTCAAGTTGTTCTAAGGATGGTTTTTCAAACGTCATCAACACGGATTTGGAAGATTTACTGCCATTGACACCATCATTGTCAAATACTTCAAAGAAATAGGTGATTTTATCTCCAGAAGTTAACTGAACTTTGTTCAAATCTAAAAAATGCTCAAATTTTGACTCCCTGCCCCCAGTTGATCCAAGAGGTACTACTTTGTTGGGCTCCATTTTACCATTCTCATGCGTAATCGTGTAATTAAAAGTGAGAGATTTGATTCCATAATCGTCTGATGCATTACCCACAAAGTAAATAGATGTTTTGTTTGTGCTGTCTATAATCTGTTCTGCTGCGATGGTTGGATATTGGTCTTTTACCACTGCTATGGTATAATGAAGGCTATCTGGATGGGCAATCTGATCATTGGACAAGAAGACAGTGTATGATTCATCTTTGGTGATTCTCTTATCAAATTTATATTCTGAATCGCCACTTCTCAATGCAGGTTCTAGTGCTTTTTTATCTGCGAACTGAAAGGTTAATTGATCCGTGTATAATGCATCGAAAATCCATTGCACTCTAGTGCCTTCAGGAATTGAAATATCGCCAATACTCTCTAATATTTCACCTTTTCTGCCTAAATAACTTGGAAAAGTAAGATGTAATGAAAAATGCTGTAAATTAGGTTTTTTAATGACTTTAAGCTGATATGAATTGGAGTTGAAATTGCCAGATTGAAGTATAAAGTCTTGATCTTTTTGAACATTTTTAAAGGTATAGGTAAATAAATTTTCTTCGGATCTTGCCATTTTATATAGAAAATCATCCACTATCACATACATTTCATTAGGCTGTACTGTGCCTTCAGTTTTTACATTGATAGTAAAGTCATGATTTTGTATGACTTTCAAATCTTTATTGTCTAAAACAAAGGAAAATGGCGCTACTCTTTCAAATGTTTTGTTATTTTGGATGATACGTTTTGTTCCATCCTTGAGGATACTTGGAGCTGCGAACAGTATAAACAAAAGCAAAGCTAAAGGTGGTAAAGCATATTTGGCATACTTTTTATTTTTTTGTAGATCAATAGCTGCTTTGAATGGGACTAACTGGATCGATTTAGTTTTTTGTTCTATACTAGCAAGCACCAAGCCTTGCTGGTGTGTAGTATCAGCTTGCCTTTTTAATTGTAATATATTGAGTAATTTGTCTTTTACATCTGAAAAATGATTGCCAATTATGACTGCAGCTTCTTCATGGCTTATAGTTTTTCCGAGTTTAAGATAGCGAATCAATGGATCTAAAACCCAATACATGATAGCCGCTCCTGATGTGAGAATGAAAGTGTAAAAGAAGAACTTCCGAACGGCAGTACTAAAATAGAAATAGTACTCAAGTACATTGAAGACTAAGAACATTGCAAGTATAGTGCCAATGCTATATAGTAAACCTCTAATAAGCGCATTGATATAATACTTTCTAATAAATTGATCAAGTTTGAAAATCAGTTGATTGTAACCTGAGATATCCATATTGACTGAGTCGTTATTCTTTTTTAATTAAATTGCGTTATAAGCGTTATGTGTAACAATGAAAGATACAATTTCGTTCAAGCAAGCATTGTTAATAAGGATTTAGCTAGTCAATACTGGACTTTTTTTTCTAATTTTTTTAAAATTATTAAGAAATTTTTTACCACATATGATAAAAGTTATTATTTTTAATCCATGAATTCTCCTTTTTCCTTAAGAAAATGTCATAAAAGAAATATAATTATGGAAAAATGCGATTTCGCCAATATTTATTTGCTTTAAGTATCATAGTGCGTGCGACTTATGAGCGGCGAAGCCTTGAAAGGATTTTTGAATAATATTTTTTATTTAAGAATTGATATGAAGTAAAAATGTCGGACTAAAATTTTATTAAAATGATTGCAGATTAGAATTTCCTTATGATACAAGTAAGAAAAATTATACATCGTGGCGCTACGCAGATTCTTCTGTCATTTAACTATAATCAAGAGTTACTGAAAAAACTAAAAACGATAGAAAGAATACATTATTCTAAGACGTATCATGGATGGTACATACCTTACGAAAGTAAATGCTGGAAATCCTTTTTGGCCCTTGATATTCCGCACGAAATCATAGACAGTAAAAAAGGAATTGCTCAAGACACCTTGGAAGGTGGTACGAATCAAAATGAAAAGGCTGAACATATACTGACCGGATCCGCTCCTCACTCACCAGCACATAGCGACAATACCGGCATAACATCTTATAAAGATGTGACATCAACTCTGTCTCTAAATGGTGAAAATGGAGAGAGTGACATACACCAAATCACAGGTGGAAGAGAAGTATGGTTCAGTGGAGGTAAATTTGTTTTAAAGATTCCGTACAATACTAATGAAGTCCAGTTTGTAAAAAGCCTAAATGGGTGGTGGCATAAAAGTGCCAAGAAATGGATAGTCAAAGGGACACTAGAAAATTTAGTGTCGATACAAGCCTATTATAATGTATGGGACAACAATGTGTATAATAGGATAGAAGATATTTTGCTGATGACTGCGAAACCCTATGTAGTAACAATATATAGAGTTCCAGAAGAGAGACATTTTGTCATAGTACGGATTTCTGGATTTAAAGCAAATATTGATATTGTAAAACGTATGGCAGAGCGTGAGTATCTTAAAGAGCATCAAAGGTGGAAGATACCTAATGATCCTATTTTGGTCAATAGGCTCATAGATAGCTACCGTAAAGATGGGGCTACTATCATTAACAGGTTGCCATTGATAGGTGAAGATTATCAAAAGAATCGACCTTCCTATGGTGAATGGAAACGCCGATGGCTAGAAAAAGTGGATGTAGATTTGCGAGACATCATAGAGCAGTATCTAGATGCTTTGGGTGCTATGCGATATAGTTTAAGAACATTTGACAGCTATCTAGGTGCCTTCTTGAAATATGTACGACATGTAGGCAAGGATAATGTGAATCAAGCTACGAGTGCTGATATTCGCAATTATATGGCAAAATTGGGTGCACCAAAGGTTTCAGAATCGTTGCTTAACACATCCATAAACAGCATCAAGTTTTATTATCAGCATGTCATCTTCAATAAAGAACTTGTCATTGAAGAGATCAAAAGGCCAAAGAAATCTAAACCTTTGCCAGTGATACTTAGCACTAAAGAAATAGATAGATTGCTGCGAAGTACTGAAAACTTAAAACATACCACATTACTCTTTACATTATACAGTTCGGGAATGCGTCTAAATGAAATCTTGCATCTCAGAGTAGAAGATTTGTGGTGGGATAGGGAGCAGATCATGATACGAAGCGGTAAAGGAAAAAAGGATAGAATAGTGCCATTCAGTGGCGTATTAAAATTGATGTTAATGAGGTACTTTGATGAGTACAAACCCATTTATTGGGTATTTGAAGGACAGGATCGCAAATACCAATACTCAGAGAAGTCAGTGCAAAATGTTGTGAAAAGAGCGGCAAAGAGTGCAAACATTCAAAAGAAAGTGACACCACACACAATAAGGCATTGTTTTGCAACACACTTATTGGATGGAGGCACAGATGTACGTTATATTCAAGAACTATTGGGTCATGCTAATATCACCACTACATTGATCTATACGCATGTGACAAATCAAAGTATTGATAAAATAGTGAGTCCACTAGATAGGTTGATGGGGAGTGTTGATAGTGAGAAATATTTTAGGAGTGGGGAGGAAAAAAGCGAAAGTTGATATATATTTGTGGCGGATATAAACAAGTT
>JAWKLK010000002.1:0-362018 GCA_041392785.1 Saprospiraceae bacterium | reverse complement strand
TTATCTCATATGCTGTATGGTGGATAAGACAGGCAATACTCCAAGCCATTATTGAATATTCTAGAATAGTAAGACTTCCACACAATAGGACAAAAGAGTATCTCAAAATTCATGCTGAATACAACCAATTCATACAAAAAAATGAGCGAGAGCCTACGTATGAAGAGATGGCAGAAATCATGGGTAGGGATATCGAAACCATCCAGAGTTTATTGGGCAATACCCAAAAACATGTATCTGTTGATGCTCCAATCTCTGATGATATAGATGCTATTCCTATCATTGATCTCATGAGCGTTGGCGATGAAGATTCTCCTGATATGGGTCTTATGCAAGAATCTTTCAGAATGGAAATTTTAGAGAGTATGGAGCATCTATCTCCTAGAGAGATACAGGTAGTGTCGGCTTTTTATGGTCTAGATGGTGAGAAACCACTTACCTTAGAAGAAATTTCTATGAAATTTAATCTTTCCAGAGAGCGCGTCAGACAAGTGAAAGAGAGGGCAATACGACGTATGAGAAGAACAATTAATAGAATTACCACCAATTCCTACAATTTTTAATATTTTTGCCGAAAATATTATTCCATGATAATAGAAGACATTTTGCAGTTTTTACTTAAAATGTCCCTTTCAAAAAATCAAATGCTTCGCGATGTTCAGACACTTAGAGCTGAAATGAAGCCTTTGAAAGAATTGTTAGTTCCATTTTCGAGAGAAGAGATAGAATTACTATCTACAAATCACACGATTGAGAAAAAAAATCGAGGATTTACCAAAATTACTATGGGTTTTTTTACCACAATTTTTTATGAAAATGTGATAGCTTTTGCAACAAAAAACTATTCTGCAAATCAAACATTAACAATAGTAGCAACGTCAAAAGATGAATTTGTCTATATTGAAAAGGATGGCTCTATAGCCACCTATTTCAACGATGTTCACACAGGCTTCATTACATCTGATGGAAAATTGCAAACACCAAGAGGCGAAACTCAAGCTATCATCCAAGGGGCGGATAGTAGAATACTTCATCCAGTTTCTGTAAATGGCAAAGAAATAGGCTACCTAAGAAATCCGAGATATGAGTCAAAAACACAGCTTCGTGCTTTTGATATGTATGAAGAGCTTAATGAAAGTAATTTTTATTGGTTTTTAACCTTGAGTTTGATTAATTTGGTACAAGAGAGTCAATTGTCAAAACTCAAAAATGAAGAATGATTTTCTTGGGAGTAAAAGGTCAGCTGTCTTTTGCTTGATTTTTCAGGATGATAACATTTTACTTATTAAGCGCAAATATCCACCGCATCAAGGATATTATGTTCCCATAGGTGGCAAAATAGATGCCTTTGAAACACCAGATCAAGCGGTCATCAGAGAGGTAAAAGAAGAGTCAGGTTACGCCATATCCAACCCAAATTTTAGTGGAATTTTAGTAGAAACATCTCCCCTAGATTATAATTGGATAAGTTTTATATACAAAGTAGATGTTTCAGAGTATATCCCGCATGATTGTGATGAAGGAGAATTGATGTGGGTCCCAATAAAAAATATCTCAAATTTTCCTATACCAGAAACAGATAGTTTCATTTATGACTATTGTATATCCAATACGCCATTTATTTTTGATGCTGTTTTTGACGAAGACATGAAACTCAATAGTCTAAGATGTAAACTATCACAAAACCAATTAATAGGATAATCTTTAGCGTTTTTGAAAATGGAGACAATATTGGTGAAAAGTGTTGCTTACAAATGTATTGCCATATCCATAAGGTGCCAAATTGATATCATCTTGACACCAAAAAGTCTCATCGATAAGTGAAAAATCATCCATCAATGCATGCGTCAAATCCCAAGCAAACGGATAATTCATGCCTTTCTTCTTAATATTCTTGACCACAATAGTCATCAAACCCTTATCGACCAAAATATGTTTAAGATGGATGTAGATAGCAGCCAAATCATCTATAAACGTTTGATAATCTGCAATATTACCCAAGTCAGAGTCATCATCAGAGTAGTTTGTTTGTAGTCCCTTTTCTACCCTCTTTGCTTGATTTTCAGCCCCTTTCATATTCAGCATATCCCAATAAGGCGGTGAAGTAATGATATAATGTATGGGTGGAAAATCATTTGGATTAATATGCCGAGCATCTAAATTTTTTATGTCAAAATCTCCGATATGTCCACCATCATTAAACAGCATCATTTGCGACGGGGATTTTAGAGATAGGCATCTCTCTACCGCTATGTTGTGAAAATAAGGACTTAACTCTGTACCGTAAGCATTCCTACCATTTTTAAGAGATGCGACTTGCGTAGAACCCGTCCCTGACATTGGATCAAATACATTGGCATTGGGCGCAGTAAAGGCATTGACATACATGTCTACCAGATCTTCAGGATATTTGGCAGGATGTAGGATTTCATTCTTTTTTCGAGGTGTAGGTTTTAGTATAAACCACTTCTCCAGTTCGACATTTTCCATCATGCGATTATGATAGTATCCATTTTTGAGAAAAACATCAATGTCTGTATTTGATTTGCGGATGTCTGTTTTGGCATCTTTTCTAAAATTAAGACAATAAAATACATCCTTAGTACTTTTCGTATCATTTAGATCATAATCGCCATCCAAACAAGCTATTTTTTCGTCTTTGAGATGTATTATTTTACTTAAAGAATACGCAAGCATCCATGCCATAGGCACAAAAGTTTGATCTGACGTTATAAATTGTGGCACAAATACGGTCACAAACCTACGATCTTCAAGTTTTTCCAATAGATCTGAAACCAATGATACTACATCTGAAATATGTGCTAAACAATTACTACTTTGATCTAAATTGGCAATCGTTTTTCTCAAATCAATTAGTATGTATTCATAGGTATCATTCTCACCAATAGTAGAGGATATTTGCAGTCCTTCATCATTCGCTATCTCTTGCAATAATGCAGTTTCAGTACCAGAGAAGTATATACCAGCACCGTTAAATTCCGCTTTGCAAAAGAATCTGACATGCTCCCTATATAATTGGAAATCATCGCGATACTTAAACCAAGATTTTTGAAATGGCAACCATTCTTTAGAGGTTAGTCTATTGAATCTATTTTTCAAAATTAATTCCTTTTCTAATATCCAAACGATTTTTTAGTGTTTGTATGTTTTGCATTTGGATCATATTTTATCATCATATTGATCCATAGTGATCTTGAAAATCTCAATAGAAAAAAATAAGATAGCGCTGCGAATATCAAAAGTACGCCGATTGCTGCATTGACGTTCATACCCAATGCGATGATACAAAAACCCACTAAACCCGAGAACACAAATCCTGACATAATATATGACAAGAACATTGCACCATAATAAAATCCTGGTTCCGGTTCATAAAGTTGCCCACAAATTGGACATTCATTATGCATATTTACAGGTTTTTTAATATTAAAAGGCTTTATATACAAATCCCCTTCCTGACACCTAGGACACTTTTGTTGAAATGTATTGACTACAAATGATTTTTTCGACATACACGGATATTTTGGCAAAAATACATAATTTGAAAAAAATAGACTTCTTTCCTATGTTACATTTATTACATAAGATACCAATATGTAAAGTTTGCCTTAAAAGCGGTACCTTTGACCTCTCATATTTAAAACCTATCAGGTTATGCAAAATGTAATAAATATAACGGAAATTGGAGCTTTTAAACTGATCACCATACAAAGACCAGAAGCATTGAATGCATTAAATAAAGCTGTTTTTGATGCTTTGTATGACTTTTTTACAAAACATCATGGTGACTTAAGTCTAAAAGGTGTGATTATCACCGGATCAGGCGAAAAAGCTTTTGTAGCAGGAGCCGATATTAAAGAATTTTCAACTTTGGATGCTGTAGGAGGCGCCGCATTGTCAAAAAGAGGGCAAGATGTATTTTTTAAAATAGAACAATTCCATGCACCTGTCATTGCTGCTATCAATGGCTTTGCCCTTGGCGGTGGCTGCGAATTAGCAATGGCTTGTCATATCAGAGTGGGAGGCGCCAAGGCAAGGTTTGGACAACCAGAAGTAAATCTTGGATTGGTGCCTGGTTACGGTGGCTCGCAAAGATTGGTGCAGCTTATTGGCAAAGCCAAAGCACTTGAAATGTTGCTGACAGCGGATATGATAGACGTCAATGAAGCATATCGTTTAGGGTTGGTAACTCACGTAGTGGATGCCGGTCAAGAAGTCAATAAATCCAAAGAAATCCTAGAAAAAATTGCAACAAAAGGTCCCTTGGCGGTGATGAAAACCATTCAATTGGTCAATACCTATTTTAGAGATATGGAAGGTTATAAAGCTGAATACTCTGATTTCGGTAGCATGATTGGCAGTGAAGACTCTAAGGAAGGAGCCCAAGCATTTATTGAAAAAAGACCAGCCAATTTTAAAGGCAAATAAAGCATGTTTGACTTTCATAAAGACAAGAAAAGGTATTTTGATATACAAGTGACTGTGACACTGGAGGAGATCATTCCTTTTATTGGCAAATATAAAAGTATTGATGACAATTCCAGGGTGTTAGAGGTAGGTTGTGGCGAAGCTGGAGTTCTGAAGGCATTCTTGCAACAAGGCTGTACAGGTGTGGGTGTAGAACTTGCTGAAAGTAGAGTGAAAGATGCTCAGCATTTCTTATCAAAAGAAATTAATGACGGTAAGGCCCGCATCGTAAATGAAAATATTTATGATAGTGTGCAATCCAAGTCCTTAGGTCACTTTGATATTATAATTTTGAAAGATGTGATCGAACATATACCAGATCAGATGCGCTTCATCGATACACTCCACGCATTGCTCAAAGATGATGGTGTCATATTTTTTGCATATCCACCTTGGTGGATGCCTTTTGGTGGTCATCAGCAGATAGCGAGTAGCAAGTACCTGCGCGCATGGCCTTGGCTTCATTTGGCACCAAAAAAATTGTACCATTCCATATTGCGGTGGTGTAACGAAAAGCCAGCAACTATCCATGAATTAATGGATGTATATGCTACAGGTATCAACATTGAAACAATGTATCGCATATTAAAAATACACCATTTTACCATCATAGATGAAGTATTTTGGTTCTTTAATCCTATTTATAAATTCAAGTTTGGCTTGCGCCAAAGAAAGGTATGGCCAATTTTGACTCGGATTCCTTTGTTGAGAAATTTTTACACTACTGCCCATTATATCATTTTTAAAAAGACAATTGTATGACATCACTTAGTGTAAACATCAATAAAATTGCCCTAATCAGAAATAGTAGAGGCGCAAACTATCCCAACCTCCTGACTATTGCTGCTGATTGCGAAGCCTTTGGTGCTCAAGGAATTACTGTACATCCACGTCCTGATCAGAGGCACATCAGATATGATGACCTGCAGCCACTCAAAGACTTGGTAACTACGGAATTCAACATCGAAGGCTATCCATCTGAAGAATTCCTGCAAATAGTGACAGCAATCAAACCCCACCAATGTACCCTTGTACCTGATAAACCGGGAGCTCTCACTTCAGATGCAGGATGGGACACGGTAACCCATCATAGTTTTCTAAAAGAAACGGTATCTAGATTACATGAAGCAGGTATCAGGGTCAGCTTATTTATTGACCCGATAGAAAATCGCATTGTCCATGCTGAAACAGTGGGTACGGACAGAATTGAGTTTTATACCGGACCATATGCACACGACTATACTGCTGACAGAGAGCGCGCCATTGCGCCATTTATAATCGCTGCAAACATTTGCGACAACTTGGGCTTGGGTATCAATGCAGGACATGATTTGAATCTCAAGAATTTGCAATATTTCAAAGAGCACATCCCTAACCTACTCGAAGTATCGATCGGTCATGCTATAGTTTGTGACGCACTCTATTATGGTCTAAGCAATACCATACAAATGTATCGCAGTAAATTAGTGTAATTTTCAAATATAAGCACACTCGAAATCCCCATGATGCAAGCATCACAAACCAATAGGAATAAATCGTGGGGATTAAAGTTGGTCAAATTATTTCATGATTTTCGATGTTTAGCAATTTCGCAAATCAAACAAATTCAACAACTTAGCAAATTTTAAACACATGAAATCCCCATGATGCAAACAACACAAACCAATATGATTAAATCATGGGGATTCCATCTGACCTTTAAAAAACAAATAAAAATAAACAGATGAAATTTTCAGAATATCACTTTGTAGATGAGATCAAAGACAATCTCGAGAAAATGGGTTTTAAGAAACCTACAGATATTCAGTACAAAGCGATTCCGAATATACTTAGAGGCGAAGATTTATTGGCGATAGCACAGACAGGAACTGGCAAAACGGCCGCATTTGCCCTTCCTATTTTGCACACCATCCACGCCAACCAGATAAAAAAACGAGAGGATGGTATCAAATGTGTAGTCATGGTTCCAACCCGAGAGCTGGCTATCCAGATCAATGGTGTATTTTCTACCTTGGGCAAAGGGACAAGAGTGGTGGCATTCTCGGTCTTTGGCGGAGTAGAACAAGGGCCGCAAATCGCAAAACTCGAAAAAGGCATAGATATACTGATCAGTACACCAGGACGCCTTTTTGACTTAGTACACCAAGGTTTTATAAGGTTGCACAGGGTCAAAATCCTTGTACTAGATGAAGCTGATCACATGCTCGAACGCGGTTTTTTAAAAGATATACAAGATCTCACTAAGCTCCTTCCCGAAAAAAGACAAACACTGTTTTTTTCCGCGACCATAGACGATGTTATAAAAAAACTAGCTTATTCCTTGGTAAAAAATCCTATAAGAATACAAGTATCACCCAAAGATCCCGTATCAAAAAACGTCAGCCATTCGGTACTCTTTGTAAAAATGGATGACAAAAGATATTTTCTTGAAAGACTAGTAAGAGAGCATCCTGAAAATAAGATTCTGGTATTCGCCCGTACTAAAGTACGCGCCGAACGCATACAAGCAGCTATGGAGAGGGTGCACATTACATCAGTAGTCATGCATGGAGAGAAAGATCAAAAAGACAGACTCGCCGTATTGCAAAGTTTCAGAGATGGCCAAGATGTACTTATGATTGCTACCGATGTAAGCGCTCGTGGCATCGATATACCCAATGTAGATTTTGTCGTCAATTATGACTTGCCCGAGCAGCCAGATAGCTATGTGCACAGAGTGGGCAGAACGGGTCGTGGAAGAATGAAAGGCATCGCCTATTCTTTTTGTGATGATAAAGAAAAGGATTACCTCGTAGCCATAGAAAATTATATTGGAAAAAAAATACAAGTGCTAGAAGTGGACGGCCTCGACTATAAAGAAGTAACCGATCTGACCGACGCGAAAACACTAAAGCTCAAGGATATTTTAGCCTCTTTTGAGCGGCCTGAAAAGCCCAAAAGAAAGAAAAAATAGAGATGATACATCCATTAGTCCCTGTAGCGAAAGGAAAATTATACAAAATAGCTATGATGCTCCGAATTTTTCTCCCATAGACGGAATAATAACCACGTTTATGTTGATGACCAAATGTTGCATAACAAATTTGTGATAGAAAAGGTTTCAAATTCCTTTAAGCTAAAGTAGCCATACATAGTTTTGCATGGTTCCCTCATTAAATCGTGACTGATTACAATGCAGTAAATTTTTATTGATAATTTTGGAACAAACAAAAGTGGTAAAAATGCGAAAGTTGATATATATTTGTGTTGGAAATAAAATAGTTATAGCCAACGGAGAAAGAACTAAGAAATCTAAATTTTGATAAAATATGATATCTTTGATCTTTAAATTAATAAACTAAAATATAATAACATTGACTCTTTGGAACAACGATACTGAGATACAATTTTTTACAGAAGCATTAAAGAATTTTGCTTCCCCTGAACAATTATTTTATAATTTGCAAGGTGGCTATTTTGCTTATGTACCAAAAGGTTCAGACGCAGAAGGACAAACTTTGCAAAGTAGAAATTCACTAATAGGACAGTTTACTGAAAAATGGAGTAAAACACTATTTGAACAAATTGCAAAAGAGTTAGGACTTCACGCAGTAAATAGCGTAGTTTGTGATGAACTTGGTCTATCAAGACAATCAAGTGCAGACCTTGCATTTTGCACAACAAATAATACCGTTCAAAAACCTGAAAACATAAAGCTATTGTTTGAAATCAAAATGAGTGTTGTTTCCAACTACAAATATACACACCCAAACAATGTTGATTATGTTGGCGACTACAAACAACACAAAGGAAATCCCGCATTGTTGCGTTCCGACTCTATGCTTAAAGCAATAGGCAAGTCAATAAATATTCGTGTTTCGGGCATTGCTTCAACAAAAATACCTGTGGTTGTTTTAGGTAACAGTCCTATAACAGACAGCTATGTTAAAAAAGTAGATTTCTTAAAAACTTCAGGGGTTATTCAAGGTTTTTGGTCTTTAAATCCTAAGCCTACTAATTCTGACTATGTAAAAAACACACCAAAATTGGGTTTCCAAACAATTTTAGATAGAGACCAACTTTTTAATAATTGCAAAGAACTTGTAACAAATGATATGAACTACTTTTCTTCAATGATTTCAAAAATGAAACTTGGAGAAATTATACGAATTTCAAGTCAGGAAAATACAGACATTGCAAAAGCAGAAAAATTTTTAAACTTAATCCGAAGCTAAAATGAAAAGACCAAAAGGAACAGAAACAAGTGCGTTCGGAACCAACGGAAGAATTAACCACGACAGCTCAAAGTTTTATAATTCTAAACTTTACTCCGAGCTTGGCGACAAAAAAGTTCTTGATAAAAATGAAAATGATTTTCCAGATGATTTGGAAAACAAATTCATTCTTGGCTCGGCAGAGAATATGAAAGAGTTGCCCGACAACTCTGTTCATTTGATGATTACTTCACCACCTTACAATGTTTCAAAAGAGTATGACGAAGACTTGTCCTTGAAAGAGTATTTACAACTCTTAGAAAACTCATTTATAGAAACTTTCAGAGTTTTAGTAAATGGTGGACGTGCTTGCATAAATGTTGCTAATCTTGGTAGAAAACCATACATACCACTTTCTGACTACATTTCCAAAATGATGTTAGACATTGGTTTTAATATGCGTGGTGAAATCATTTGGAATAAAGCTGCAAGTGCAAGCCCTTCAACAGCTTGGGGTAGTTGGCAAAGTGCTGCAAACCCCATTTTAAGAGACATACACGAATACATTTTAGTTTTCTCAAAAGGTGAATACAAAAGAGAAAAGGGGCAAAAAGAAAATTCCATAACAAAGGAACAATTTATGGAATGGACAAAATCAATTTGGACAATGAACGCTGAAAGTGCAAGAAGAATTGGACACCCAGCACCCTTTCCAGAAGAACTTCCTTACAGATTAATTCAACTATATTCGTTTAAAGGAGACATAATCCTTGACCCTTTTATGGGTAGTGGAACAACGGCAGTTACTGCAATTAAATCAGATAGAAAATTTGTGGGTTACGACATTTCAAAAGAATATATTGACTTGGCTGAAAAAAGACTAAAACCAATTTTAGAACAGACAACGCTTAAATTTGAAACAGTTTTGGAACCTGAATAATATTAGAACCACTGGCTATAACAATGCACTGGACGTATAGACTCCCTGTCGGTCGTCCGTCGCCAGTGCAAAACGTTGTGCACGATCCCCCCTATATCAAAAAATGACTTCGTAAGCTAACGAGTGTAGCATTGCAATGAATAATTTCGTACTTTAGCTTTGCTCTTGCAAGGCCGATTTTTAAACTGTTGCTCTCCTTAAAAATAGAAGCACGAGCGCAATCCTGGTTGAGATGTTTGCCATGACTTCATTGGCGGTCTACCTTAGGTGGAACCCCGTTCAGAATAAATAAAATGCCTAAAGCACATCTCCGAAGAGTTTATGGTTTCACGTATTAATGATTATTTGAAAATGGAAAATCAAGTTATTGCAATGGAAATGGTTAATCCTCATGCTGCGGGGATTGATATCGGTAGTAGGTCTCACTGGGTGGCCTTAGGCCAACAACCAGAACATGTTCGAGAATTTGGAGTTTTAAATGATGATTTATTTGCTTTGGCAGACTGGCTTTCATCAAATGGTGTCAAAACGGTTGCAATGGAAAGCACAGGCACTTATTGGCAAAACTTATTTGCCGTACTGATCAGTAGAGACTTTGATGTCATTCTTTGTAATGGAAAATTTACCAAAAACATCAAAGGTAAGAAGACGGACATCATGGATTGCCAATGGATACAAAAACTCCATAGTCTTGGATTGCTTTCAAGTAGTTTTCTGCCTGATGAACAAACTGAGCAGTTGAGAACATACAGTCGTCACAGATCAAACTTATTGACTAGTGCGGCTTCAACAACTAAAAATGCAAAAATATCTCAGGCTGCTCAACCTAAGACTTGATGTAGTAGTAAACGATATTTGTGGGTTAACAGGTTTATTGATCATTCGCGCAATATGTGATGGACAAACAAATCCAGAAAAATTGGCTCAACTTCGACATGGCAACTGTCGGAAATCTGAACAGGAGATAGCTAAAGCACTCCAAAGCAATGGTAGAAAAGACTACCTGTTTGCACTCAATCAAGAACTGGAAATGTTTGATATACTACAAAAGAAGATTCAAGAGTGCGATATTGAGATTAATAAAAAACTAAATGAGATTATAGATAGTGATGAAAATAAAAAACAGCACACCATAGAAGCAAAGCCGTATAAACGAATCAATAAGAATACACCGAAAGGAATAGACTTAAATCTCAAGTCATATCAAATGTTTGAAGGAAATGATCTATTAGCTATAGAAGGTATGAGCTATGCCAAGTATTAACGCTTATGAGTGAAGTAGGCATAGACGGTATTAAAAAATTCAGTTCGGCAAAGCATTTTGCCAGTTGGCTACGCCTGACTCCTAATAATAAAATAAGTGGCGGAAAAATCTTATCGAGTAAGATGCAAAAAGGAAGCAGCAGACTGAAAATAGCATTGCGAAACGCTGCTAATGCCATAGGAAATTTAAAGGATTCAACGCCGCTAAGAGATTTCTTTCAAAGGATAAGTTTTCGAAAAGGAAGAGTATCAGCAGTAAGTGCCACGGCTCGAAAACTAGCAGTAATCATTTGGAATATTGTAGTCAAAAACCAACCCTATCAGAATCCATCTGGTTATATGTACCTAGATGAAAAAAGAAAACTAGGCCTAGTGAAAAGAATCCGAAAACAAATTGATAAATTTGCACTGACAAATGCAGACCTTGGTTTTACAACAAATTGATAGTCAATGGTAAAATTTAACGTTAGTCAGAATAAATAAAAATTTAAAAAATGATGAAAAACATCCTATCCATAGTAATAGTTTTAATAATTGCACCGATTATAGGATATAGTCAATATCATCCAATGCTTAAACAAGGAAGTGCTTGGCATCACTATTTTTGGCAAGAAGCAAGTTGTAATCATCACCTTATTGTTTCAGGAGATACTACTATAAATAATCATCAATATAAAAAAATAGTTAACCTAGGCGATTTGTGCAATTATGAATACTATACTTTTGCAAGAGAAGATAATCTAAATAAACAAGTATTTTACTATTATTATGACACAACAGAAGTAATGATATATGACTATTCTTTGAAAAAAGGAGATACAATAAAGAGTGCTTTTCAGTATTATGCATTTGAAATGGTTGTTGACAGTATTTCTTCTCTTCTTCCACAATATTCGCCATGTTTCTTGTCGCCAGAAGTTTATATTGAAACTCCCAAAATATTTTATCTATCTCATATCAACTGCCCAAGTTGTAAGCAAACAATTTGGATTGAAGGAATTGGCAATATTTCAAATCCATTCTATAGTTTTACATCTTGGACTGCTGGCAATCTTGGGGACGCCCTGCTTTGTCACTTTGATGAAACTGGATTTCGTGATTATCACTACATTTTTTGCGAAGAATCTGAATCATGCAAAGGTCCGATTGTAAAAACTGAAGATAGTAAAAATGAAGCTCAAATTGAATTTTATCCAAACCCCTTTTTTGATAATATTTACCTTAAAATAGACAATTTGAATACCATAAAAAGTATATATTATTACAATTCTCAAGGATTATTGATAAAAAGTGAAAAAGAAATAATTAGTGATAATTTTTGTTTTCCAAATTTTAATTCAGGTTTAATTTTTGCTGTAGTATTTACAAAAGATGGTAATTTTTATACAAGGAAATTGATTAAAAGATAATACCATACACAACAATGCACTGGACGTACAGACTCCCTATCGGTCGTCCGTCGCCAGTGCTGGACGTTAGTCTCCACAAAATGAAAAGATGAAATACAATTTATCAATAATTTTCACACTGATTGCGATTCTAAGTTTAGAAGCTCAAGTTTCCGATACCCTGAATCAAAATGCAAGTCCCAAGAATGGAATTAATCAACTTGCCATTAAATACTATGGAATCGATTTCACAAAAGAACAACGAGAAGAAATTGAGAATATAGAAATTGAATTCATTTTTTCAATAGATGAAACTGGCAATCCAACTCTATCTGAAATCAATGGCGTCACCAATCAGGACATTATTGATAGCCTAATACAAAGGACAGATAAAATAGAAAATTTCAACCCTCAAATTAGAAATGGAATACCTGAGCCGTCTATCTATTTTATGAAGCTAACTTTTCCTTCGTATAAGTATAATCAGCGAACATTTGGACTTCTTCAAGGAAGTGCATATAACGAAGCTAAACTTGAAGATTTCGAATATCTTAAAGAATCTGACCAAAGATTTGATATGGTTATTGGAGGATTAGCAAACCAATTCTTTGGAAGGCCTTCGGAACATTTAGATTTTGGAGGAGGAATGAAAATTGATTTAGGATATGCTGGTAAAAACAATCTGATATATGGATTAAATATGAGTTTCTACGGAAATAATCTAAAGCAAGAATATCCTATCAATTCAACAAGGGAGCAATTTTCAGCACCACCAACACTTTTGGTAGGATTAATATTTGGGAAGTGGTTCGATAAGTTTAATATTCAAGGAGAATTAAATCTTGGTGTCCAAAACATAATTGAAAAAATTGGAGAAAATGATCCTGATTGGATTCAGCTGAAGGGATGGAGTCCTGGCGTTGTAGTCAACTATCCGATCAAACTTGGTAAATCTAACCCAATATACTACTATGGTTCACCAGTGCTGTTGGAGAATAATTTAAATTTACATTTTGGTTTAAGGTATATCAAACTATCTATTGATGAAGCAACTGGACTAATGGCTGAATTGGGTGTAAGTTATAGGATGGCAATTAAAGGAGTAAACGAATATAAATTGAAAGATGAATTTTTAAAAAAATAGAAATGCGGAGTATAACAAGTGTTGCCTGCAAGCTTAGAAAAACAGACCGCTGAAAAAAAATATCCTGAAAATGTCCAAAATTGAGATACTAAAATGTCTTTAGTTGAATTTAAAAACAATTTACAATGAAACAATTTTTATTATTACTTCACGAAGATATTCAAAAAATGAGTGAATTATCACCCAAAGAAATGCAAGAAATTGCAAATGCTCATATGAGTTGGGCTAACAAATTAGCTGAAGCAGGACATTTGATTTCGGGAGATGGATTGCACGAAAAAGGAGTTTTAATTACAGGAAAAGATTCTGTAGTTAAAGATGGACCTTATTTGGAATCAAAAGAAATTATTGGCGGATACTATTTACTACAAGCAGACGATTTGCAAACGGTTGTAGAATTAGCAAAAGAATGTCCGACACACCTATTTGGTGGAACAACTGAAATTCGCCCAATAATGGAAATGGAAGATTATGAATAATGATTTATTTCCAAAAAGCGAAATAAATTATAGAGCTTTATTTGGAAAGCTATTTTCCGGTTTATTAGGTCAGTTTGGTGCAAATTATGTTTCTGAAATTGAAGATGCCATTCAAAATTCATTTTTGAAATCGTTAAAAATTTGGAACGTAAATAGAACACCAAATAACAATGAAAATTGGCTTTTCATTGTCGCTCGAAATGATGTATTAAACCAATTAAAAGCAAAATATAATCAAAGTAATTCTGAACTATTTGAATCATCAGATGGCAATCAAGTTTTAGAAAATGATAAGGATTTGCGGCTTCAAACCATCATCCTTATAGCTTCTTTGGCAATTATATCAACACAAGCCAAGACAACTTTCATTCTCAAAAATATATTCGGTTTGAGTATTGACGAAATACACGACTGCACTTTATTGAATCGTGAAACCATTTACAAAAGCATTAATCGGACAAAAAAAAGTATTTTACAAGAATGTGAATTAAAACAAACGGACATACAAACCATTTCGGCAAACCAAGCAACAATTTCTATTGTTGAAGAGATTTTGTATGCTGTTTTTAATATTGGTTTTGACTCATTTAATGACAAAATCGAAGAAATTATAAATAGAGACTTGTGCTTGGAAACCATTTCATTAGCCAAACTTTTATTCAAAACATATAATTCTGAAAGTACAAGCAATTTATTAGCAATATTCTGTTTGCACACGGCACGAATTCCAGCAAAAATTGAAAATGGTAAATTGATTTCATTTTTTTATCAAAATAGAAAAAAATGGAATCAAGAATTATTTCAATTAGGATTACAATTTCTCAAAAAACCAAAATCGACAGACAAATTTTATATCGAAGCTTTAATCGTTTCAAAATATATGACAGTTGAAAATTTTACCGAGAATGATTGGAAAGAAATTGTAAATCTCTATGAAATATTACAACAAATTTCCTCTTCGCCTATTATCAAACTAAACTATTGTTATGGCTTGAGTAAAGTAGGTAAAACCGAATTGGCTTTGAAAATTTTATCGGAAGTTGAGAAAGAATTGCCTAATGAACATACATATTTCAATTTGGTAAAAGCGAACATAATAGGTGAAGTAAATCCTATTGAATCAAATAGTTTAATTGCGACAACCATTGATAATTTGAACCAAAAAATCAGAAAAGAATATTTATTAGAAAACGAATTAATACATTTATAGCATATGAAATCAATTTTAAAAATAAGTTTAATGTTATTAGCAACATTAACTATGTGTAACACAAAACAAAATGACCAAAAAACAGCAACTCCAGCAACAGCAAATTTTGATTGGCTTTTAGGAAATTGGAAACGCACAAACGAAGAAAAAGGAAAAGAAACATTTGAAAATTGGCAAAAAACAAATGATACTGAATATAATGGTATTGGTTTTACGCTTCAAAATCGTGATACTTTAAGTCAAGAACAAATGAAACTAATTCAGACAAAAGGAAGATGGAATTTATTAGTAAAAACTCCAGATGAAAAGGATTTTATAAAATTTGATATGACAGAATTAGCAGAAAATAAATTTGAATGTAAAAACGGCACGTTAGATTTCCCCAAACTTATAAAATATTGGAAAAATGGCGACAAAATGAATGCGATTGTTTCAGGCGATAGTTTGAAATTATCTTTTGAATTTGAACGACTAAAATAAAAGCCAGCAGGCAACAGCAGTTTGGCAAAATGGCGGGTTCAGTGCTTAATTCAAGTTCAGTTCTTCTATAAAACTTATGTACAAAACTGAACATTTGTGCTTAGATTTCAGCCACTTCGCCAAGCTGCAAACCGTCAGACTGTTCAAAAAACTCAAAAAATTTTCTTTTAAAAAATTACCTCAAAATTGGGCTTCAACAAAATTTTTACCCTACTTTTGAAGTTAGTTTTTGAACAGACTGCCGTTAGCCACCATTCCCCATTTTTCTAGAATCGAAGGTAATTTCTCGTGCCAACGAAATTGTACCAAGGTTTAATAAATTGTCACCCCGAAACAAGATGTGTGTCAGATCCGCTATGCATTTATGATAGAACTATTTTATCCACATAAAGGGATTAATCTACTTTTACTATGTGGCCAAAACCTAAAACTTTCACACCATCTATCACTTTATAGTAATAAGTACCCGATGGCAAATGACTAATATCTAAGTTGTTGGCACCGGTCACTAACGCACATGAGCTATATGCCATGCTCCCAGTATTATCAAAAAAATGTATTGTAACATTGTTATTAACTTCGGGCAAGTCAGTGGTGAAATTTCCCAATGTAGGATTAGGATAAGCTCGAAACTGAAATTGTGATAATAGATCATCCAACTTCACTATCGAACCCTCTCTCAAATCTTTCAGATCAAAGGCCATAATAAAAGAAGTTTTCTTTAACAAGATTGCTTCTCCAACATTATATCTACCTATCAAAATCAAAGTATCGCCAATTATCTTTGCGATTTGAGAGCTAAGATAATCTTCAACATTATCGTCCGTGGTAAAAAATGAAGCTTCATACTGGATCTTGCCTTGTTTGTCCATGGATAGTAGATCAAATGATTCTATTTTGTCAGAATGTTCGGATCTCCACCCCCATAAATAATATTTATTACCCACCCTATTGATAGGCAAATATTGAGCATAATAAGAATCTGGAACTGTAAGCCTCGGATGATGTTCGGTAACTTCTCCTTTGGCATTGACCCGTACGAGATAGTTTTGCTGATGCGGATCTAAATCATAGTCGTGGTAAATCCCTATAATCAACAAGTCTTCCCCGTCTTTAATCATATCAAAATTGTTTCTGCTTAGCGGATTATATATTACTTTGTCTGAAACATCCACCCTTCGCTCCAAAAAGATATGGTCTGGATTCTTGTAGTTTACAAAGTACAGTTCCATTCTATCATGCTCGACTTCCTGATCACTGGCTCTGATTTTAGCCAATAATACCCAAAGGCTGTCATTCAAGATTTCACTATTAAATGCAACAAAACTGAATGCGTCTATTGTAATACTATCATAGGAGATCTCTATGGATTTAAAGTTATACACGCTATCCTGATTTCCATTGATTTGTATCGCATCTATAGATAGTTTTGGTATATTCAGGTGGAAATATATCTGCAAATACAAAGAATCTTCCTGCAATATAAAGTTTTCTCCCATCCATGCCCCTGATCTGTATGGTACATTCGACTGATTGGATGTATCATAGTGCATTTGCTTTATTTCACCTGTGATATCGTCGTACACACGCCTGTAGGCCATTGGGTAATAATTCCACCCTTTCGGGTCGATGGTTCTATTACCTATCAGCTCTACATCCCCATCACTGCGAAACAAGACTTCATCAGCACAAGCAAAATATCCTGGTGCGCCAGATGCTTTATTATAGATTTCTCCCCATGCGATTTCCCCTGTTTTGTAGTTGACTTTATATATACCGTAACCATCATTTGCTATGTTGTCATCATGAGTTCCTGCGATAAAATAGGCAAAGTCATCTTTGATTTTTAGCGAATTATGCATAAATCCTATAGAATTATATGCATTGCCATAATGACCCTTCCAATCTGGCGTGTCCACAACAACATAGTTTGGATTACTAAGTAAATGACTCCATATTGGTTCCGCCTGCTTTACTTTGGGATATATAGGTTGACTAAAGCCAACTAAACAGATCGTGCAATAAATAAAGGTAAAAAGTATTTTCATTTACAATATTTTAGTATTGAAGGGGTTGTCTATAAAAGCTCAATTAAATACTTAATAAATCCAACCTTTAAAATTGGTTCAACAAAAAGTAGCAAAATTGATATTATAAACAACCCATATAATATATTACTATTCACATGTAGCTATACATGGAGAGCAAGCCACTATTTTATATCCGACAGGTATATCAGGTATATCAGGACTTCCTCCATCACAAACTTTCGCTGGGCCACCACCTTGCAGGGTTACAGTTGTGTTGAAATCTATTTGATTAGTTTCAGTGTTAAAACAAATCGTTGTAGATCTTATGCAGCAACCATCAGAATCACATGGGGATTTTATAAATCCTGAAATAGGTGTACTCCTTGCACCACCTTCATCACCAGTGGGCCCTCTCGGATCATCTTGAATCAATTCATAGAGACAAATACTTTTACATGAAGTCCTAATATACTCTGTAGTAAAGGTACCTGCCGAGGTATAACAGTCATTATTTTTTCCAAATCTTAAATATAATAAACTATCCAAAACAGGAAAAATAAGATTATCAATATCTGATATAAATTGATTTATTTCACCTTTTGGCGTTTCTTCATTTAGAATCAAATCTGATAAAGGAATCAATATGTCTGGGCAGTTAGATAAATTTGTGATATGATAATCTCCAACTGTGACCACTGTGGCAAATTCAGAAACTTCCACACATGCTTCAACAGTGATATTAAGTAAACAATCATATCCATCTACCTCAACATTAATGAAATTGTACGCAAGTACATCGCATTGTCCAACTTCTTCTTCAAAACAAGAATCACCTAGAAGTCCTGATCGCGACGAAACATTTGTGCTGGCAGAATCTTGTGTTTTGGAAATCTCATCAGCACAAGAGGATAAAAACAAGCTTAAAATAAAAAAATAAAATAATCTAAATTTTGCATTTTTGCATTTTTGCATTGTAAGAAAAAGTGTACATAATAATAAATTTTAGTGTAAATAAATATAATAAAAAACATCCATAGATATAAATTTAGAATGAAATCAAATCTTTCACCCTATAAGTTGTAATTACTTAACAAAGATATAAAATCCAGAAGAAAGTTCATAATTTTAAAAATTTTTTTAGACTAAAAAAATAATGTGTTAAATCATAAGCCTTAAAATACAAATATAAAATTATGGGACATGTCAATATCCGCTCTATTGTCCTACATTTTCACAAATTTTGAAAAATAATTGGTGTTATTAGTCCCTAAACATTTCACAAAATAAACTCCAGAAGACAAATGTCTTACATTAATTTCTTTCTCCGTAGTTGATATGACGATTCGTCCATTTTGGTCAAAGATTTGACACTTCTGCATCTCTATGTCTGTCAGTAATTCAATTTGATCACCACTTGGATTGGGAATGAATGTCACCTGCATCGGCTTGGATATTTTTACTTCATCCTGTGTTTGGCTTATGATGTTACATTGTTCAAGAGTACCTTCACAATAGCCACCGAATGTCACTGTATAATCTGTATAAAACCCCAGATTTCTGTCTATACCTATGCCCTCTATCATTCGCATATTTATTATATATGGCAATCCTCCATACGTAAATCCATTAAAATACCAAACTTTGCGGGTCTTGTTATACATATATTCCGTATTTACTGAGTCTATCACAAAGTAGTGATCTGTTATTGGCCATCCTGAATGAATCAGTGAATTGCACCTGATCAAAGTATCGCCCACTTCTTGATTAAAATCGTACAAAACGTGTTCTGTTGAGTCACAAAACTTATAACTATCAAATGCTGGCAAACAATACACTTTTTTTGAAAGTGTATCTTCTCTCAAATAAGCATAGGCAGTTTTATGATTTGTGTTGATTTGATAGGGAATATATGGTGTAAAACAAGGATATCCTGAACAAGGACTTTCACCAGGTAATTGATGCTTGATGAGTTTTGAGTATGTTAATTCGTTTATTAACGTATCATCTCCTATGGTAAATATAAAAGCTTCTATTTGTCTAGGGTTTATGTCCCAACCATTGTCTTGCCCGTATATCCAATATTTATTTTGACCAATAAATGGTAGGTATGTATTTTGACTTAAACCAACAGTGGCAAAAGTGGATGCAACTAATAAAATAAGTAAATTTTTCATATATTTAAAATTTGCTAAGTTGTTGAATTTGTTTGATTTGCGGAATTACTTATCTTTGAAAATCAGGTAATAATATCACCATCTTTAATCATTCAGAAATGTGATATTTGCATCATGGGGATTTCATAAAAATAATTTTTAAAGTGAAAATAATGTCTTTTTCCATATGGATATTGTTCTATCTCTTACGATACATAATAACTAAATTCCTTACAAATATAAGACTTTTAAACTATTTTTCAAATTTTTTTACCAATAAATTATCTCCCACAAAACTTCCAAATTCATCCCTTCAAATAAAGTTCTGCATACTCCGTAAAAAGCAATTTAAATTCCTAAATTTTTCTCTAATCAACCGTTTACAAAATAATATTCTTAAACATGATTATATATTATGAAAGTAAATATATACAAGGGTCTTTTATTTATTCACACACATTATAACTCTTTATTATTCAGAATATATTACTTTTGCATTTCTATAACCCTATGCTTGTTTTAATATTATAAAATTTTAGGCTCCTTTAGTTTATAAAATGAGATTATTTAATTTTTTTACGCAAGAATTGGCCGTGGATCTTGGCACAGCCAATACGCTCATTATACAAAATGATAAAGTGGTCATCGACGAGCCATCCATCGTTGCCATCAACAGAAATACCAATGAAGTCATCGCAGTGGGTAACAAAGCGATGCAAATGCATGAAAAAACCCATGACAATATTAAAACTGTTCGCCCGCTAAAAGATGGTGTCATAGCTGACTTCCAAGCAGCTGAGGCCTTGATTCAGGGGTTGATCAATATGATTGGAGAAAAACGTAGGTTTTTTACCCATTTAAAGATGGTGATATGTATTCCTTCAGGCATCACAGAAGTAGAAAAAAGGGCTGTATTTGATTCTGCCGACCACGTAGACTCTAAGGAGACTTACTTGATCCATGAGCCTATGGCTGCTGCTTTGGGCATTGGCTTGGATGTAGAAGAACCAATAGGAAATATGGTCATTGACATAGGAGGTGGTACCACTGAAATTGCGGTCATTGCGCTTTCAGGTATTGTGACTGATCAATCGCTACGCATAGCCGGCGACGAGTTTACAGCTGATATCATCGATTACATGAAGAGAAAACATAATATCCTCATCGGTGAACGAACAGCTGAACAAATAAAAATCCACGTTGGTGCTGCTCAAGCGGACATCAGCGATGTACCACCAAAATTTGCTGTAAACGGTAGAGACATGCTCACAGGAATTCCGAAGCAAGTGTTTACAAACCATATAGAAGTAGCCGAAGCCCTCGATAAATCTATCGCTAAAATTGAAGAAGCAGTTTTAAAGGCGCTAGAAGACACTCCGCCAGAGTTATCTTCTGATATCTATATTACAGGTCTATATCTGACAGGCGGTGGAGCATTATTGCGTGGTTTGGATAAGCGAATGGCAGCAAAAACAAAACTTAAAGTACATATCGCTGATGACCCTTTGCGTGCTGTAGTGCGTGGGACTGGTATAGCACTTAAAAATTCGCATAAATATTCATTTTTAATGGATAGGAAAAGTATTTAATTTAGAAAGTTTAGATGTATAACGCGTTCCAACTCATTGCTAAGTACGGGGCACATATCCTATTTATCGTGTTGGAAATTATATGTTTTAATCTCATTATCAACTACAACTCGGCGCAAAAAAAGATATATCTAAACTCATCTAATGTATATGCTTCTAAAATACAAAATGTTAGATCAAGAATAGACGGATACCTTTCATTAAAAGAAGTGAATGACAGTTTGATGAGACAAAATGCTAATCTCATAGAAAATCTTATTGTCATAGAATATGCCACAAAATCTATTCCTAATGCAGACAGTCTAGATGTTGCCTATGATATTCTTCCAGCAAGTATTTGTAGGAATGATATATTTAACAGAAATAATTACATCACTTTGTGTAGCGGCAGAAGACATGGGATAGACCAGAATATGGGTGTGATCGAATCTTCTATCGGCATAGTAGGAATTGTGAAGAATGTAACTGAAAATTTCGCTCAAGTAATGTCCATTCTCAACTCACAGACAAAAATTTCTTGCTCTATAAAGAATAAAAATTCTTTTGGCACATTAGTGTGGAAAGATATGGATCAACAATACATGACTTTGCAGGATATCCCAAAACATCATAAAGTATCGATAGGAGATACCGTCATCACTAGTGGATATTCTACAGTTTTCCCTAGAGGCATATTAGTGGGTAAAATTGAGAAATATGACATCGAGATCGGCAGCAACAGTTATACTATGAAAGTAAGATTGTTTAATGACTTATCAAAACTCAACTATGCCTACGTCATTAAAAACAGATTTTCGAATGAGCAACTATCATTAGAATCCCAAGAAGATCGTGAGTAATAGCATCAATATCATAAATGTTTTAAGAATACTATTTCTGGTTTTAGCCCAGATATGGATATTTAATAGCATGGCTTTTCAAATTGGCAACCACATAGATGTGCATTTCATAATTTATCCACTTGCCATTCTCGCACTTCCAGTCAGAATGCCGCAAGCTTTGGTTATTCTCATATCATTCGTCATTGGATTGATCATAGATGTTTTTGATAATTCCCTAGGAGTACATGCTGGCTCCTTAGTACTTATGGGTTATATACGTAATCTTTCTTTTGCCATTGTGGAGCCATTTGATGGTTATAATATCCAAGATGTACCTTCAATCAGACAATTTGGATTTGCTTGGTTTATTTCTTATATAAGTATCAATCTTTTTGTCCAAATATTCACCTATTTCAGTCTTGAAATATTTACATTTATCTATATTCTGGACATCTTACTCAATACAATTACTAGTTTTATCGTTTCAATCTTTAGTATTTTTCTTATCCAATTTATTTTCAGAACCAAATACTAAGGATGAACGCACTTGAATCCAGGAAAAATCATATCATGTTTGTTGTTATTTTTGTGTCTGCAATGCTATTGATCAAGGCAGCGCAGATACAATTATTCTCAACAAAATATAGAGACCAAGCACAAAGGACAACATTAGAAAAGAAAATCATATATCCATCTCGAGGTTTACTTTTTGACAGAAATGGAAAAACTTTGGTATACAATATTCCTATTTATGAATTGAAAGCCACATACAACAAAATTGATCCAAAAATGGATACCGCAGAATTTTGTGCCTTATTGAACATAGACAAAGCTACTTTTATTCAAAACCTCAGTAAAAATTGGAAAAATCCCCAGTTCCATAAAGCCATCCCCTTTGTTTTTCTATCAAAAATTACGCCTGAACAATTTTCGATTTTTCAAGAGCACATGTACAAGTTTCCCGGGTTTACAGTAGAGCAAAGAAATATTCGAGAATATCCTCATCATACAGCAGCACACGTATTAGGCTATCTCAGCGAGGTGGACCAAAAAATCATTGATGCTTCTAATGGATTTTATTTACCAGGAGATTTCATAGGCAAATCTGGAATAGAACTGGCTTATGAATACGATTTAAGCGGTACAAAAGGTATAAAATACATCCTTAAAGATAACTTAGGGAGAAGAATTGGTGCTTACGAAAATGGAGCTTTGGATAGTTTACCTACATCTGGAAAGGATATCATGATGAGCATTGATCTGACATTACAGGCATATGCAGATAGTTTATTGTCCAATAAAAAAGGAGGTATAGTTGCTATTGAACCATCAACAGGTGAAATTTTGGCTTTGGTCAGTGCGCCTAGCTATGATCCCAATACATTAAAATTGGATGGCAGTAGAGGTGAAGATATCACATCATTATTTCAAGACACCATAGGTCGGCCTTTAAATAATAGAGCAGTTACCAATAGATATCCACCAGGTTCTATTTTCAAACCTATCATGTCATTGATTGCATTGCAAAAAGGAACGACCTGGATTGATAGAACCATTTATTGTCCTGGATACTATAGGCTTAGCGCATCAAAAGTACAAAAATGCCATTCTCATGCTTCTTGCCAGAACATAGCTGAAGCTATCCAACATTCATGTAATACGTACTACTTTCAGGTTATTCGCGATTTTCTTGATCAATATGGGTATAAAAATCCAGGCAGAGGTATGGATACATTACATAATTTCTTAAGAGATTTTGGACTTGGTGATAAGCTAGGCTTGGATTTCAGTTATGAAAACAAAGGATTTATACCAGACTCAAAATACTATGATTATCTTTACCGAAAAGAACAGAATGGATGGAGATCAGCTTGGGTTTTATCATTGGGTATTGGTCAGGGTGAATTACAGTTGACTACAGTCCAAATGGCAAATCTTGCCGCAACGATCGCGAATAGAGGTTATTTTTATACCCCTCATTTGATTAAGAAATATATGTCAGGTCAAGCTATTCCCCAAGAATATACTAGAAAACACACCGTACGCATAGACCCAAAATATTTTGAACCAGTAGTCGATGGATTAGAATTGGTAGTGACATCCGGAACAGCTAGAATAGCTTTCATTCCTGGATTGGAAATCTGCGGAAAGACTGGCACATCAGAAAATCCACATGGAAAAGATCACTCCGTATTTTTTGGTTTTGCCCCAAAACAAAATCCTAAAATTGCCATCGCTGTCTTTATTGAAAATGCGGGTTTTGGTGCGGAATATGCTGCACCGATAGCAAGTTTAATGATTGAAAAATATTTAAATAAATCTATTAGCCCAGGTAGAAAATATCTAGAAGAAAGGATGTTTAATTCTGCCATCAATCCTACACCTGAAAGTCTCCTCGCTCAATCAAATTAACAATCGATCCAAAAATACAAACCACATAAACCTTGCAAAATGAATCCTAAAGATATTTCCCTTTTCAAACCAGAGTCACTTATGATGTCTTATGGCTATAAACCAGAACTATCAGAAGGTGCTATCAAATGTCCTATTTTTCAAACATCAACTTTTGTATTTAAAAATGCACAAGAAGGTAAAGCTTTCTTTGAATTGGCATATGGGTTGAGAGATAAGGAACCTAATGAAGAGCTAGGTTTGATATATAGCCGACTTAATAATCCAGACCTTGAGATTCTTGAAAATAGGCTCACACTATGGGATGGAGCGGAAGATTGTGCAGTTTTTGAGAGTGGCATGTCAGCCATAAGTACGGTACTATTAGAATTTCTAAATCCTGGCGATATTATCCTTTACAGCATGCCTGTTTACGGAGGAACAGATCATTTTATCAACCATTTTTTACCAAAATATGGTATTCAAGCGATTGGTTTTTCTCGAATAATGCCCATTGATGAAGTGGTCAAACAGCTAAATGAAAAAGGACTTAGCCAAAAAATAAGTCTAATTTATATCGAAACACCTGCAAATCCAACCAATGCATTGATCGATATTGCGCATTGTTCCGGTATCGCTGCGACCCTTTCAACCGTTGAAAAGAAAGTATTAACTGTGGTGGACAATACGTATCTCGGTCCGGTTTATCAGCATCCACTGAAGCATGGAGCCGACATAGTTGTATACTCAGCGACCAAATATATAGGTGGACACAGTGATGTGATTGCTGGAGCAGTCTTGTCAAATAAAGAATTAATGTTGAGAATCAAGACATTGAGAACATTTCTTGGCAATATGGCAGGCCCATGGACTGGTTGGTTACTTTTGAGATCATTGGAAACATTAAAAGTGAGATTTGAACAACAAACTGCAAATGCCATTGAAGTTGCTAAAATGCTTCAACAACACCCATTAGTAGAAAAAGTATTTTACCTTGGATTAATTTCTGAAGCTGATCCTGAATACAGTATTTACAAGAATCAATGTACAGGGCCAGGTGCTATGGTGTCATTCACAATCAAAGGTGGAGAAAAGGAGGCTTTTGCATTTTTAAATGGACTACAAATGATTAAGCTTGCTGTAAGCCTTGGTAGTACAGAAAGTCTCGCAGAGCATCCGGCTACGATGACGCATGCAGGCATCGATGAAACCCATAAAAGTGAAATTGGAATTACAGATAATCTTATCAGACTTTCAATTGGTGTGGAATATTATGGAGACATCATTAGAGATATCACTGGAGCCTTGGATGCAGTGCAAAAGTAATCTTGAGTTATTTTATTCTGTCTTTTTCACCTTATATCAGACTTAATGTAGTATTTTTTACTTCTTTCTTTGAGTCAGGGTCTCGATCCATGACTTTAATTCTTGCCTTAGCGCTTCATTCTTTACATTACATTGATCTAAATGTGAAAAAGCAAGATCTTGATATGCATTTTCAAGCTGATTAGCATACTCCAATACATGTACATCTTTCATAATGTCAGTGACAGTTTGGATTTTCTCCATATCAGACCCCAAGTATTCGGAAGAATAATAATGTATTAGTTCTGATTTCTGCTTTACGGAACATAGCTCAAGAGATTTCAAATATAAATAAGTCTTTTTATTTCTAATAATGTCACCACCTATACGTTTTCCAACGGTGATATCATTTCCAAAGGTATCGAGAACATCATCTCTCAATTGAAATGCTATTCCAAAATTTTCAGCAAAAGCGTTTAGATGCTTCCTATCTTCTGATTGAGCACCAGCTGCACAAGCTCCCATTTCAATAGCGGTGCCTAACAATACTGATGTTTTCATTCTTATCATTTCAATGTAATCACTGATTTCTACAATTTGCTTTTGCTCAAAGTCCATGTCCATTTGTTGACCTTCGCATACTTGAATGGCCATAGTATTAAATATCCTTAGTAAGTCAAAATTCTTGTGTTCAGCTACAAAATCAGAAATCAATTCGTAACAGTGAATTAACATTACATCTCCTGAAAGTATTGCGGTGGACGGATTGTATTTTGTATGAACAGTAGGCATACCTCTACGAAGATTTGATTCATCCATGAGATCATCATGCATCAAAGTGAAGTTGTGAAAAATTTCGATAGCCAAAGCGATATTTATTATTTCATCTAGGCTATTATCGTACAATTGGTGACCGATACCTACAAAGATAGGTCTAATGTGTTTTCCTCCTAAGCCCATGATGTAATCAGCAGGTTCATATAGATTTTGCGGTTGAGGCTTGAATTTGAATTCCTGAATATGTTTTATGATTGACTCCTTTATCAGTGGTAAGTGCATGATCTTAGATTGTAAATTGGATGTATTTGATAGTTCTACCTATAGATAAATGGCTGACTTCGTAATATGTTTTGAATGCCAATGTCTCGAATTTTAACGGACTAGCATAAATATCATTATTTGTATATAAGATATTGGCTCCTTCCCTGTTTTGAAGGGTCAGCATAGTAAAGTCATACAAGGTATCGTCATCTGTTTTCAGATGTATCAATCCGTTTTTTTTCAAAATTTTATTATACATATCAAGAAATGGGTTAGATGTCAATCGTTTATTTTCCTTGCTTGCTCTAAGGAAAGGATCAGGAAATGTTATCCAGATTTCATCCACTTCATCCGTCCCAAAAAAATTACATATTTGCTCTATACGAGTTCGTAGAAATGCCACATTGTCTAATGAATTTTTCATGGCAATTTTAGCTCCTTTCCAAATTCGGGCACCTTTGATATCTACTCCAATAAAGTTTTTATCGGGAAATTGCATGGCAAGATTCACAGTGTATTCTCCTCCACCACAAGCGAGCTCTAAAATGATTGGGTTGTAATTTTTAAAGTGCTTCTTCCTCCATTCACCGCTTAGAGTGCCAATATCTTCTTCCATATGGATAAGATTGGGCATGAGTGGATCGAAATTCTGATAAATTATTGAACATCTATGTAAATATTCAAACCGTTCCAATTTATTCTTACCCATATAGACGACTACTATTTTTGACGTGCAAAACTAAGGAATAAATAGACCTTCCAAATAAATATTTGAATTTATTAAACCCAAATTTAAAATTTGATATCAATTGAAGAAAAGTTCCATAATAGGTTTTTATGGACAAACTTTGCGATAGTATCCACAAAAATCACATCAAGATGTTACCTACTTTTTTACATTAAAATCCAAAATGCAATTATAAACAACATCATTACACTGATTTCATATCTTTCCATGTATTGATCAATCCATTAGTAGAACTATCAAAGTCAAAGACTTTTTCTTCTGTTTCAAGTGTAGGTAAAATATGATTAGCAAGTTGTTTACCCAGTTCTACACCCCATTGGTCAAAACTATAAATATTCCAGATCACACCTTGCGTAAAAATTTTATGTTCATAAAATGCTATTAATCGACCCAATGTAAATGGATCTATTTCCCTTACTAATATAGAATTACTAGGTTTATTCCCTACAAAAACTTTATGTGGCACTAAGTCAGCCATTTCTTCCATTGTCATTCCTTTAGCTGTAAGCTCAGCCTTCACTTGCTCTTCTGTTTTGCCTTGCATCAACGCTTGAGTTTGAGCAAAAAAGTTTGACAAAAGTAAGACATGATGTCTACCTATGGGATTTTGAGATAAGGCAGGTGCAATAAAATCGCATGGAATCATCTTGGAACCTTGATGGATAAGCTGGTAGAAAGCATGTTGCCCATTTGTCCCTGATTCTCCCCACACGATTGGGCCGGTTTGGTAAGTGACTTTCTCCCCTGATCGGTTGATAGTTTTCCCATTACTCTCCATGTTTCCTTGCTGAAAGTAGGCTGCAAATCTGTGTAAGTACTGATCATAAGGTAAAATTGCTTCTGTGTCTGCCCCGAAAAAATCTGTATACCAGATACCTATCAAAGCAGCAATGACAGGCATGTTTTTATGAAATTCTTGATATCTGAAATGCAAGTCCATAGCATGAAATCCTTCAAGAAGTCTATAGAAATTATCATACCCAATATATAGAGCTATTGACAAACCTATGGCAGATGTAAGTGAATATCTGCCTCCAACCCAATCCCAGAATTCAAACATATTTTCAGGGTCAATTCCAAACTGATGCACTGCTTCAGTATTGGTAGAAAGAGCTATAAAATGTTTTCTCACTTGACCTATATCTTTTGCCTTCTTTAAAAAATGTTCTCTTGCCGTGAAAGCATTGGCCATTGTCTCCTGTGTAGTAAAAGTTTTCGAAGCAATGAGAAAAAGCGTAGTTTCCATATCTACCCTTTTTAGTGTTTCAGCTATATGTGTGCCATCTACATTGGATACAAAATGCACCTTCAGATGCTTGGCATAAGGACGCAGGGCTTCTGTCACCATCAATGGCCCCAAATCTGATCCACCTATTCCAATATTAACTACATCTGTAATAGGTTTTCCTGTAAATCCTTTCCAAGTTCCACTCAACACTTTGTCAACAAAGATGCGCATCTGCGTCTGTACGCGATGTACATCAATCATCACATCGTCACCATCGAGTATGACAGGATTGGCTGATGTATTGCGCAAAGCAGTGTGTAATACAGCTCTATTTTCTGTTCTATTTATTTTTTCACCTTGGAACATACTCTCTATTGCTTCACCTAATTTACACTCCTCAGCCAATTGAATGAGCAAGGTTAAAGTCTGTTCATCAATAATATTTTTTGAATAATCGAATAAAAAATCTTCTCCTTTTATAGATAAGGTGTCAAAGCGTTTTGGATCGGCTTGAAACAAATCCATCATTTTAACTGACTTCATTTCATCAAAATGCATTTCAAGTGATTTCCATGCCTTAGTTTTGGTCGGATTTATGTTTTGCATATGTTACTAAGATTATTTTAAGCGATGCAAAGTTACATTATGAATTTTGCAGATAGTATTCTTCTCTGCTTTTTTTCCATATTTTTATTGGAATGATTGTATTACAAGAATTCTAGAAAGAAATAACACAACTAAATACTGACGAGTACAATCAAAGCAGTGTATAATGTCTATATTTTTACTAATTTCTGTATATAGACCTTTCCGTTTGTAAAAAATACTTTGATAAAATACATTCCAACTTCCAATTCATTTGTAGAAAAGTGATGTTGATCTGGTGTTTTCAAGATTTGACCTGATGCATTTAAGACTTCGATTCGGACTATTGCATCGTGGGATTTTACAGTAATATTTTCTTGAAAAGGATTAGGAAATATCTGTACTTTTTGCACTATTCTTTCTTCATCATCAGATGCCGAAACACACTTTAAATCATTGACATAAGCCCAAATGTCATCATTCAATAAAAATGGAACTAAAATGTTATTTGGTTCGTCACCCATCCGTAGCCAAACTAAATTTTCACTCGGAACAATATTCAAAAACTGACCACCCTTTCCCATGGCAGATATCATATCATCAGGTGCGTTGGGAGAAAGCTTACCTTGGAAAACAAATTGAAGTTGAGGTATCATATAGGATGACTTCCCATTCAACCACCATAGATATCCATAGGATGGATTTAGTGATTGTGATGTATTTACCATCTGATCAAAATATGTGTCATCTGACAATATTTGATTTCCATCCCAATTGCCTTTATTCAAAATTAACAATCCAAATCTAGCCATGCTCCTTGCATTGCTAAAAAAGACATTATTATAGCCTATTGGAATGAATGACCCTGTCATACCAGTTATATTCTTCAATTTTTGAGTGACATAACTATTCAAAGTTTTGCCTACAGCATCCTCTATAACTCCATCCAACAAGGTATATGGTGCATTGTGATAAGCCCATCGCAAACCTGCACTCGATTTGAATTCCAAACAAGTATCAATTGTGCAAAATGGGTCAGGTACACCATCATCAAGACCCGAAGTCATGGTCAACTGATGCCGTATTGTGATTTTACCTTCTTGTGCTGGAGTACAATTAGTCCAGCCTTCTCCAAGATATTTAGATGTAGGGTCTGAAATATGCAAATATCCTTCTTGTTGCGCTAACCCAACCATAAATGATGTGATAGTCTTGCCTGCCGACGCCCAATGTAAAATTGAATTTTGCGAATAAACGCCAAAATATTTTTCCAGCACTATTTTACCATCTTTTAATAAGATAAAAGCTTTAGTATTTTCAGATTCCAAAAAATGATATAAACTATCAATTTTGGATTGACAATACCCAATCGAGATGGGAGAACTCGTTTCCCAAATTCCATCAGTAATGGGTGGAAAATAAATCTCTTGGGCTTTTAAGCTGAGAAATAAAATACTAATATAAACAACCAACAATACTCGCACTCTATTCGATTTTCACTATAGACCTTTGAGAAGTAAAATGGTTTAATAAATTTTAAAATTTCATGAAGATATAATCATTTTACACAATTGTACACAATCAACATTGAAACTATTTAATTTTATATTGCAGGTATGAGCAAGGGAAGTTGGGTTGTTTTTCTAAAATTTGCCTATTGGCCAAGTTTTACATAGTATGACGCTAAGAAAGGGAATAGTTCAATAAAGTGTGTCTGGGTTAAAAAATAATTAATAAAACAACCATGATAGGTTTTTGATGCTTCAACTTGTAAACAACTACCATGCTTTGTGGAAAATCTGTCAAGGCTGGCGACATAGGAGCCATTCATTTTAGCCTTTACTGATTTGGAACAAAGCATACCTTTGTTTTCAAGTTGAAGCATCATGTTCTGGACTCTTGCGCTCATACGTCTGACTTATCTGATATGTTGATTGACTACTTCTGGATATAAATACATGATTTCTCTTTGTATTGATTTCCAATTATTCGCTGTTCTCCGCCAAGATTTTTCATTGTGCATCAGGGATAGATATATCTGTTTTAGTAACGCTGTTTCCGATACCCAGGCAGCTTTGCCTTTTACGATTTTTCTAATGATTCTATGAAGTGCCTCCACAGGGTTGGTTGTGTATATCATCCTGCGTATGTGTGAGCCGAAGTTCATGAATGCCATGAGTTCTTCCCATGATTGCTCCCATTGTTCTACTACGTATTTGTATCTTTCACCCCATTGTTCTTTGAACAGTTCGAAGGCCGATATGGCTGCTTCCTCAGTAGGTGCGCTATATACTTTCCTTAGCGAAGCTACTACTTTTTCGCATCCTTATCGTCCACATATTTCATTGAACTTTTACTTGGTGGACTATACATTTTTGAATAATACCTCTTGGATATTCTTCCTGGATCGTCTGTGAAAATCCCTTCAGATTATCTGTGCATATCACAAGAATGTCTTCAACGCCTCGCTTTTTCAGGTCTTGTAATACCAATCCCCAATTGTGGGCTCCCTCACTTTGGTTGATGTACAAGCCTAGTAAGTCCCTGTTGCCTGCCCAATCTACCGAATACACCGTATAAAATGCCCTAGTACTATACACGCCTTCATGCCGCACCTTAAAATGTATCGCATCCAGATATACAATGGGATAAAATGATAGCAATGGCCGAGTTTTCCACGCTTCAATCTCGGGCAATACATTGTCCGTAATTTGAGATATCTTCCCCACTGATATTTCTATCCCATAGATCTTTTGTATCAATCTTCGTACATCCTCAACAGAATTGCCTTGTGCGTATAAAGCGATGATTTGTTCATCGATGCCGCTATGGAGTTCCCTTTCTCGTTTACCTATCAGTTCAGGCTCGAAAGTTGAATTCCTATCTCTGGGTGTGTGTACCTCGATAGGGCCACTTTGTGTGATGACCTGTTTCTTCGTATATCCATTCCGCTTATTGCTCTTACCCATGTTCAATTCATCTGCTATATGATGATCGACTTCACCCTCCAACATTTTATTGACCATGTTTTGTAACAGCTCACTAAACGGACTCCCGTCTCCAAACAAGGACTCTTTGAATAGAGTCGTTGTTTCATCCTTTCGTAAAGCGCTATCGCTTCTAACTTTTCTTTTTCTTCTTTATTCATTTTGCAAAGATAGATAGACACACTTTATTGAACAGTCTCTAAGAAAGTAATCTGAATCAAAGACAATTACTGCTTTTATATATAGAATTGATACAATTTCCTCTTGTTTTTATTACCCTACACTTGTTTTAATCTAAATATGATTATCCTTTCAAATAAAAGTATAAATTTTTAAAATATCAATAGAATTATTTGATAATAGTAGAATAAACATATATCTTTGCGCCGCCTTTTCAAACAAGGCAAAAGTTCTGATAATTGCGGGTGTGGTGAAATTGGTAGACACGCCAGACTTAGGATCTGGTGCTGCGAGGCTTGGGGGTTCGAGTCCCTCCACCCGCACTTTTATTTATATATTTTGGTGTATGCAAAAAGCACCTTAAACTTCATTCGATTCCACGTTCGAAAAAATTTCAATATTTAATCACATTTCATTTATCGTTTTATGCAAATTGCAAGTAAAGAGTTAGCTCCATTGCACTTACAACTGGATTTGACTATTGAACCAACAGACTACAAAACTGACTTTGAAAAGACACTCAAGGATATTAGAAACAAAGCCCAAATCAAGGGATTCAGAAAAGGAAATGCTCCTCAACATATTATCAATAAATTCTATGGTAGAGAGACCATTCATGATATTGTGCAAAAAAAATTGCAAGAAGCAATTCAAGATTTCTTAAAGAAGGACAACTTGCAAACTTTGGGTAATTTCATCCCTGTAAATGATGATTCATTAGAAAAAATCACCACAGACACTTCTAAAAATTATGTTTTCAAGTTTGAATTAGGTATTAAACCAAACATTGAAATAAAAGGAATAAATCCTGAAGATAGTTATACTTTATATAAGATCGAAGTTCCAGAAATAAAAATTGATGAGGCCATTGTATCTTTATTGAAAAGAAATGGTACTCATGAAAACATTGAAGGTACACTTCAGTCCGGAGACTTAATCTATGTAGATGTCAAGGAAAATGATGAAAATGGGGTCAAAGAAGGAGGTATTCAAAAAAACATTCCTATAAGCTTTGATGACATAGCTGATTCATCGCTGAAAAACAAACTTAATTCTGCGCACCCAGGTGATACATTTAATTTCAATATTTATCAGCTAGAAGACAAGCCTAAAGCGTTTGTAAATAAACATATACTTGGCCAGAATGACGAAGAGACAGAATTTGGCCCTAATTTTACAGGCGTGATTGAAAAAATCACCCGATCGGTACCAGCGACATTAGATGCCACTTTATTTGAAAAATTAGGCGTTGACACGATTACTGATGAAGCTTCTTTGAGAGAAGATCTAAGAAAACAATACAATGATTTATACAATAATGATGCTGTAAGTCATATGTATTCTAATATGTTTTTACATATTTTAGATGCCACAGATGTACCACTCCCAAAAGAATTCATCCGCAAATCTATTGATTTTGATGCCCAATCAGATGATAAGAAGATCACAGATGAAGAGTTAAATAGTTATTTGAAATCATTGAAATGGGCCTTAATAAGGGAAGATCTCATCAAGAAATATCAAATACACATTTCAAGAGAAGATATTAAACTCGAATTTATCAAAAAGGTGTATGGATACTTTGGCGGTCAAGCTCAAGTAGGTTTTGAGTTCATAGACAATCTAGCAGAAAGGCTGATGAAGGATGAAAAACAATACGAGAAAACAGCTGAAGACTTAGTGAGCGCTAAGCTCTTTTCAAGTATACATAATGATATCACCGTTGTGGAAGAACCAATTTCTGAAATTGATTTTTCAGAAAAAGTAAAAGCACTAAATGCCAATTTAAGCGGAGAGCCAGTGGAGGGATAACAAATCTCTATAGGTTGTAATTTTTCGTCAAAATACTTATCTACTCATAAGAAAATATGAGATTACAATTACCTTTACCCAAAATTTGGATATGCATCACTATTGGTTACACTTAGGCTCTAATGAGGGAGATCGGAAAAAAAATATATTAAAGGCAATTGAAGCCATCAGAAACTCTGTAGGTGATGTAATATCACAATCAAACTTGTTTGAAACTGAACCTTGGGGTTTAAAAGACCAACCATATTTTATTAATGTAGCAATTGAGATTACATCCTCCAAATCACCCGAAGATGTTCTTAAATTGACCAAAGTAATAGAATCGGAATTAGGTAGGAAAACCACTGTTAAGTGGGGGCAAAGATGTATTGATATTGATATTTTATATTGTGATGATCTCATTATTACATCAGAAAAAATACAAATACCTCATCCAGAATTGTACCATAGAAACTTTGTTTTAATACCTATGATGGAGATTTCTGGTGATAAAGTAGACCCTCAAAAGCACATGACGATAGATGATATTTATTTAGAAAGTACGGATAGCAGCGAGGTATTACTGTACGAAGATGAATAAAAAAGGTAGTATCTATCTGACACTACCTTCTATTTTTGGGAGACTAATGGGATTTGAACCCACGGCCCTTGGAACCACAATCCAATGCTCTAACCAACTGAGCTATAGTCTCCGTTCAGAAAAGTGGCGCAAATTTACACCAATATTTCGATTGATGTTAGAAAAGTAAAAGATTTTTTTCTTTTATATGGTCAATAAATTTTTTCACCATAATTAAATTGATTTGTAATAGCTATGCTAAAATTATATGTGATTGTATTTTAGAAGTTTGTACTGGAATAAAAAAATATTTACTTAAAAATTAACCTTATTGATAGTTAGCAATATATATCTGCTGTATTATTCAAATTAATGTAATTTTAAAAAATTTTATCATGAAGAAATTCTTATTTTTAACATCACTAATTTGTTCGGTGATGCTCTTTTCACCATCACAGATTGAAGCTCAAAGATCAAGAACATCCAGTGTTGCTGTTTCTAATTTTGAAGGTCCAAGAAATACCTTTTTTGTCGAATTGTTGGGAAATGGTCTAATTTTTTCAGCTAATTATGATATAAGATTGGTAAATAAATTTGGAGCTAGATTTGGATTAGGATATATAGGTGCTGATGGATCAGGTATTTTGACTATTCCCGTTATGGGAAATTTCCTATTAGGAAATAATGGAAAATATTTTGAAGTTGGAGGAGGTATTTGTTATCTTTCAGGTACAGGGGAAGTCTTTGATTTTGATGATAATTCCGCTGTTTTAGGAACATTAAGTTTCATGTATAGAAGCCAACCTATTAACGGAGGATTCATGTGGAAAATTGGTTTAACACCTTTATTTAATAGTACTGGCTTCGTTCCTTATTGGGGAGGATTAGGTATTGGATATTGCTGGTAATTCATGTTATATAATTTTTAGTCGGCAGTAATCCGACCTTTTACTAAAGCTACACCTTTTAATCTGAAAATGATTCTTATTTACGGTATTGAAAAAAGTTGAATCGAAATATCATTGTAAGATTGTAATGAATTATCCTGTCAAAACCTTATCTAAAAGTATTTTTTCACATAATTCATTAACTTTACACAATATAATGTTTCTTTACAATGAATCGACGAGAAGTAATGAAATTTCTCACCGCTGGAAGTATGATGGTATCAACATCGATTTTAGCAAGAGGAAAGGGATCAAAAGATATAAAGCCAGTAGTACTATCCACTTGGTACAATCAAGCAGTGCATGCCAACAATGCTGCTTGGTCTATCCTAAAAAATAGTGGTACAGCATTAGATGCAGTTGAAATGGGAGTTATGGTAAGTGAAAATGATTGGTCAAATTGCTGTGTAGGCCTTGGTGGTAATCCAGACCGCGAAGGTAATGTCACCCTTGATGCTTCTATTATGAATCATTTAGGACAATGTGGTGGAGTGGCTTTTTTAGAACGAATAAAAAATCCAATTAAAGTCGCAAGAGCTGTAATGGAAAAAACCCCACATGTATTACTTGTAGGTTCTGGTGCACAACTATTTGCTTTAGAACAAGGATTCAGATTAGAAGAAAATATATTAAGCGATCATGCACAAAATGCATTTACAGAATGGAAAAAGAAAAGCAAATATCAACTAAAAATTAATATAGAAAAAGATGGAATAGATGTGCCTCCTACCCTACCAAATGGCGAAAAAAATCACGACACCATAGGCATGATTGCAATAGATGCTATTGGAAATTTCTCTGGCGCTTGCACTACTAGCGGTCTAGGTTTTAAAATGCATGGGCGTGTAGGTGACTCTCCGATAATTGGAGCAGGTCTGTATGTAGACAATGCTGTGGGTGCTGCAACAGCGACAGGAAATGGTGAGGAAGTAATCAGAACCTGTGGCTCTTTTCTTGTTGTAGAATTTATGAGACAAGGCTACAGCCCTGAAAAAGCATGTAAAAAAGCGGTAGAAAGAATCAAAAACATTACACCGAATAAACTTTCTGAGATACAAATAGGGTTTTTAGCTTTAAATAAAAAAGGAGAATTCGGTGGTTTTGCCTTGAACAAAGGATTTGACTTTGCTGTAAAATCTACATATCTCGATAATGAAAAGTACGATGCAAAATCTTTGATTTAATATGGTTGTGGAAATTGCCTGTAACCAATGGATATCATGTGTCAATGCTTATCTAGGTGGAGCAAATAGAATAGAATTATTTGAAAATCTACCAGATGGTGGTTGTACTCCCTCATATGGAATGATTCAAAAAGTAAAGGAAGAAATTCAATTGCCTTTGTATGTTATGATTCGACCCAGAGGTGGAGATTTTATCTATACAAGTGATGAACTAAATTTAATGCTTCGAGATATATCTATTTGCAAGACTTTAGGCGTTGATGGTATCGTATTTGGAGTGCTAAATAAGGATCTTCAGGTGGATTTAGATGCTTGCAAATTATTATTGGATACTTGGCAAAATCCAAACGTCACTTTTCATAGAGCATTTGACCAAACTAATAATATGTTAGAGTCAATAGAAAAAATCATTCAATTGGGTTTTCAAAGAATTTTGACAAGTGGAGGTAAGGAAAATGTTGATTATGGAAAAGAAACCATCAAAACATTACAAAATCAATATGGAAATGATATAATTCTCATGCCTGGGGGAGGTGTAACTCCCGCTAATGGCAGAAGTATATCAAATATCTGCGGTACAAATGAAATACATGCAACTTGCAAAACATTTGATAATAATAAACAAACATATTTTTCGTCGATACAATGTGTCCAAAACCTCGTGACTTCATTTTTCTAATTAGGGTCTGCTGAATAAAAGTAAAAGCCTTATCAACTCGCTGCAAAAGTTAAAATGAAGTGGAAATAATTCATGAGTTTTGCAGAAATTCCTATGCATCGAAATCAATAAGTTTAAATATATAGAACTGATAATCAATAATATATATGATATAAAGCAAGCCTAATCTAACTTCAACAAATAAAAAAAAACATGGAAACAAACTTTGTCTCCATGTTTTGTAAAACTATCTAGATTAAACCTTATTTAGTTCGTTATGATCGGTTTAATTTAAAATCACTCTATTCTTATCAATTTCTTAGTAGTATCGACTCCATTTATACTTACAATCAGATTGTAAACACCAACTGGAATACTTTCAATATCAATTGGGAATATATGATATCCTGCTTTTGTTTTAGTCGGAGTTTCTATTACTCTTACTAATTTAGAACTAGCGTCATACATTTCAATTGTAATCTCAGCATCATCACTCAACGTCACTTCTAGTGATGTACTTATTCTAGCAGGGTTAGGATATAATCCAATAGAAGTTTCTCCAATATGAATTACTCTTGCCAATGGGCTATAAGTAAATTTACCATCGAAATCCACTTGCTTGACTCTGTAGACATATACACCAGGTTTAGCAACATCTACATCCACATTATGATAGTGTGTATTGAGATTTGTATTACCTTTTGCTTCAACCTTTTCAGGTAGTGCTTCAAAGTCATTTTGTCCATCAAATTTTCTCTCCACAATATAGTGGCTTACATTCGTCTCTTTAGCAGTACTCCAGCTCACGATGTGTGAATCGTTTTCACGAACGGCATTGATATCTAACCATTCTACAGGTAATACACCGAACACAACTCCCATATCGATATTGGCATTCTCTTGCGAAGGCAGCATAGAAAGCAATCTTGTGGTGTTTAAACCAAATGAATGATCCACGTCACTATCTCTTGAATCTTCCGTTGCTCTCGCAATCGTTGCACCATATCCAGCTGGCGGGTTGAATCTTATATAGACATCAGCTTTCTCAATATTCTCAAGATTATAAGTTCCATCCACATCTGTGGACGACTCACTCATCACCGCACCAGTGGCGGCTACAACAGCTTGTACGAGAACACCTTCTACTGCAGGTTCGTTTGCTTCTTGAATACCGTTAGCGTTCGAATCGTTCCACACAAGGTTACCCACTTGAGCTTGAGGATAAAATCCAGCACCTAAGTCAGATTTTTCTTGACCTGAAACCACAGTGAATGTATTTGTTGTAGTAGAACCGTTTGCATTTGTAATATCACTATCAATTTCTTCAACGAAACCAATATTAGGTCTTGCCCTTACTAATCCTAAAGGCGGCATGATTACTTCGACATAATATTCTCCTGGAGGAGCACAGAATTTCCAGTATCCATCATCAGAAGGTGTGCCAGGTTTGTGGCCTGTATAGGTATATTCCCAAATAACCCACGTTCCCCAATGGTTTCTCCAAAGATTGACTCTCAATCCATTGATACCGTTCTCATTAGTATTCCAAATATCATTTAAATTAGTGTCATACCAAACTAAATCCCCTATTGGAATACATTTATAGTAACCTGCATCCACATTCATTATCATTTCATTGCCTTCAATACTAATAATTGAAGTTGTGCCATCACCATTAGAACCATTCACATCACTATTTAAATTTGAAGGAATCGTTTTATAGAATGTATATGAAAACTGATAAGGTAATCCAAAAACCAAATAATAATCATCTGGTAATAAATTATTGAATGTATAATTTCCGTAATTATCAGTGGTGGTATAGGAAATAAAGACTCCATCAGAGTTAAATAATTCAACCGTTACTCCAGGTAATCTTGGTTCTCCAACATTTTGAAAGCCATTTCCATTAATATCATGCCAAGCAATACCTTTTATGTAAGCCATAGGAGTTTGAATTAATCCTTCACATTGACATGTGGATGAATATATGTCATTTATTGTGTTTGGATTACCATCGTCGCAAGATGCACCAGGGTAAATATATGGATTCAATGGTTCACAATCAATATCATTTGTAACTCCATCTCCATCGCAATCTGCCTCATTTACATTAACATCACATGGCCCACCAATACACTGACAAGAGTTGTTATATGTATCGTTTGATGTATTTATATTATTATCATTACATAGACCACCTGGATAAATTAAAGGGTTATTTGGTTCACAATCCATGCCATTAGGTACTCCATCTCCATCACAGTCAGCAGCTGGATTGTTAATATCACAATTGCCACCAACACATTGACATTGATTATTATACATATCATTTGATGTATTAATATTTCCATCATTACATTCAGCACCAGGATAAATCAATGGATTATTCGGGGCACAATCAGTACCATTTGGGACTCCATCGCCATCACAGTCAGCCCCAGCAACATTAATATCACATGGACCACCCACACATTGACACAATTCATTATAACTGTCTTGAGATGTGTTAATATTACCATCACTACAAGGAGCTCCAAAATATATATTTGAATTAACTGGCGCACAATCCATTCCATTAGGCACTCCGTCCCCATCACAATCTGCATCAAGAACTAATACATCACATGGGCCGCCAACACAGTTACAATTTGCATCATAAACGTCATTGCTAGTATTAATATCATTATCACTACAAGGAGCTCCAGGACTTATTAGTGGATTAAATGGTGCACAATCCACTCCATTTGGTACTCCATCTCCATCACAATCTGCATTATTCCATGCTGCTGATGGTGTGCCTTGCTCTGCTTCATTGTAAGCACATGGATCTGTTGGATCTGTCTGTGGATCACTTGGTCCTGTGGTGTTGATCTCATCTGCATTCGTCACTCCGTCTCCATCACAGTCGCCTGTCGATGTCGCTGTCAAAGTAACTTCAGAAATATTCAAGCTACATGGATCCAATGGATCTGTTACTGGTCCTACTGCTGGATCGATTTCTGATCCATTTGTCACTCCGTCTCCATCGCAATCTCCTCCCTGCCATGCAGTGGTTGTATTCGCTAAGGTTGGTGTGTGTGTCGCACTCCATACACATGGATCTGTCGGTGCTGGGTCTGTACTATCTGGTTCCCCATCTCCGTCTGTATCTGGATCAACAGGTATTGTTATTGTTACCGTGGCTATATCACACACAGCTGGTGTCACCGCTGTATTACATACTTGGTACTCTACTGTTTGTGTTGTTCCTGCCTCACTCGCTAACGGTGTATAGGTCATCTCTCCTGTCAAAGGATCGTATGAGATTGTTCCGCCTGCTGTTCCGCCTGGTTGCGTCGTGATTGTTGTATTAACTCCCGGTAAGAAGTCATCATTTGTCAAGATATTTGTTGTCGTCGCAGTACCTACAGGTGCTATGAACGCATCATCTACTGCTGTTGGTACCAATGGATTTGGATCTGTTCCATTTGGATTGCCGTCTCCATCACAATCTGCACTATTCCATCCTGCACTGACATTGGCCAATATTTGATCAATCATATTGTAATCACAAGGATCGTTCGGGTCAGTGTTATCGATAGGAGTGCTGTAATCATCGTCTGTGCCGTTGATCTCATCTGCGTTCGTTACGCCGTCACCATCGCAGTCACCAAAACTCGTTGCATTCATACTTACACTAACCAAGAGTAGACTACAAGGATCGTTTGGATCTGTGTTATCTATTATTTCCTGTACATTCGTCACCCCATCACCATCACTGTCACCTAGGTCAGGGCAGAATTTTATATCATAGATTCCAAATCCAGGTCTACTACCGGAATTAATTATTGCTCCTGAGTTTATAGAATATACAATTGAAACACTATCCACAGGTGAAGTAAACAAAACCTTCAACACGCCTTCGCTGGAATTGCCACCATATGGATCTGTTGGGTACATTCCCAATACTTCATTTTCAGTAATATTCTGAGCTCCAGAACCACCCAACACTGGCTTTTACCTCAACACCATCAAGGAATCCTGTAATTATATATTTCTCTTGCCTAAGGAATGATCCAAGTTCTCCATCTACATCGTAGATGTTAAAATTAACCCCATTCAAACCTATTCCTTCTATTCCCAAATCTAGGGCTATTGTTACATCATTCATTGTTTGTTGAACATCCAAATTGGTAGCAAAAAGCAACGTTGTTTGTAAGGTTGCTTGATCCCCCTGATAGAATAAACCTGTTCCTGGGGCTGCAATAGGAGAGCCTACTAAAGAACCTGATGGGTCAAAAACACTAAATGATATATTGGAACCAGCTATCGTATATGAATTACTTAGATCCCCAGCTGCTGAAGCATTTACTGTCCAATCTAATGTTTCCTGCGTTGAACAAGGAATCATTTCACAGGCCGTTAAATCTGAAGTAATTGGAAGTGAAATATCCTCATCATTGTAAGCACATGGATCTGTTGGATCTGTCTGTGGATCACTTGGTCCTGTAGTGTTGATCTCATCTGCATTTGTCACTCCGTCTCCATCACAGTCGCCTGTAGATGTCGCTGTCAAAGTAACCTCTGTCAGATTCAAGCTACATGGATCCAATGGATCTGTTACTGGTCCTACTGCTGGATCGATTTCTGATCCATTTGTCACTCCATCTCCATCGCAATCTCCTCCCTGCCATGCAGTGGTTGTATTCGCTAAGGTTGGTGTGTGTGTCGCACTCCATACACATGGATCTGTCGGTGCTGGGTCTGTACTATCTGGTTCCCCATCACCATCTGTGTCTGGATCTGCTCCTATTGTTATTGTTACCGTCGCTATATCACACACTGCTGGTGTCACCGCTGTATTACATACTTGGTACTCTACTGTTTGTGTTGTTCCTGCCTCACTCGCTAACGGTGTATAGGTCATCTCTCCTGTCAAAGGATCGTATGAGATTGTTCCGCCTGCTGTTCCGCCTGGTTGCGTCGTGATTGTTGTATTGGCTCCCGGTAAGAAGTCATCATTTGTCAAGATATTTGTTGTCGTCGCTGTACCTACTGGTGCTGTGAACGCATCATCTACCGCTGTTGGTACCAATGGATTTGGATCTGTTCCATTTGGATTGCCGTCTCCATCACAATCTGCACTATTCCATGCTGCTGATGGTGTGCCTTGCTCTGCTTCATTGTAAGCACATGGATCTGTTGGATCTGTCTGTGGATCACTTGGTCCTGTAGTGTTGATCTCATCTGCATTTGTCACTCCGTCTCCATCACAGTCGCCTGTAGATGTCGCTGTCAAAGTAACTTCAGAAATATTCAAGCTACATGGATCCAATGGATCTGTTACTGGTCCTACTGCTGGATCGATTTCTGATCCATTTGTCACTCCGTCTCCATCGCAATCTCCTCCCTGCCATGCAGTGGTTGTATTCGCTAAGGTTGGTGTGTGTGTCGCACTCCATACACATGGATCTGTCGGTGCTGGGTCTGTACTATCTGGTTCCCCATCACCATCTGTGTCTGGATCTGCTCCTATTGTTATTGTTACCGTCGCTATATCACACACTGCTGGTGTCACCGCTGTATTACATACTTGGTACTCTACTGTTTGTGTTGTTCCTGCCTCACTCGCTAACGGTGTATAAGTTATCTCGCCTGTCAAAGGATCGTATGAGATTGTTCCGCCTGCTGTTCCGCCTGGTTGCGTCGTGATTGTTGTATTAGCTCCCGGTAAGAAGTCATCATTTGTCAAGATATTTGTTGTCGTCGCTGTACCTACTGGTGCTGTGAACGCATCATCTACTGCTGTTGGTACATCAGGATTTGGATCTGTCACGTTAGGATTACCATCTTCATCACAATCAGCAACACTACACAAATTATTAGAATCATTTTGATCAAGATCATCATAAGTCGCCCCAACAGCCATAACAGTATTATTTGTTGACACCCATTTTGCAACTTCCACAAAAGCAGTAGCGTAAGCATCAGTCAAACCCTCACGAGCCCAAACAGCTTCAATACATGTGGCTGGTACCTCTGTAATATCAAATTTTGCACTAAAACATAAAACTGAAGTGCCAACCCAACTTCCGTCTGCGGGTAAGACTATTCCACCATTTTCTATGTCATTCAAATCCATTGTATAATTTAGAAAACTAAGATTACTCTCAAAAGTCAAATTGCTATTTACAATATCAGCATCTACGTTTTCGATATTTTGTACAAGTGTAAAATCTGTATAATCTGCCAATGGTAATAAAGAATATCCTGATTCATATTGCATTTTAGATCCGTCAAAATATAAACGGTAGTTTTGGCCAGCAAGATTTACTGGTAAACCATTTGAACTACTTAACTGTACCTCATAACAAAATGTATTATTTATACAATCAATATTTTGTAACTCAAATCTGATATTATAATCACATGGATTTGGATCACAATGATCTAGTGGAGAAGAAGTTTGATTTACCTCATCAATATTGTTTATTCCATCATTATCGCAATCTAGTGTTTGCCAACTAGTAGATGTTAAATTTATATCTTGTGAAGTTTCCAAATATTCACAAGGATCATTAGGATTTGTTCCATCATTAGTTTCAGTGGAATTAGAAACTCCATCTCCATCATCATCCAAAGTTGATGTACAAACAGCACTAAAACATGCATCATTGCCATCTGCACTAAGTAGATCAAAATATTCAAATCCTACTGTATTTGTCGTATAATTATAACTCACCCATTCCGAGACTTCTACAAATGCTGTTGCATATCCATTTGTAAGATTATCTCTTCCCCAAACTAAATCTACACATGCGTCTGATGATGACATATCATCTGTGAGTATATTAAAGCATAGATTCGAAGTTGATAGCCATTCGCTAGTCAAAGTGGCACCTCCCGTTTCAACATCATTTAAATCAATAGCATAGTTTAAAAATCCCAAAGTAGATTCAAAGGGTAAAGTACCATACCCAGTTGCATCAGCAGATACATCTTGAACTAAGTCAAAATTTCCATATTTTGAATCCAGTTTTTTGAACCCTGATACATAATCTGCTTTTGATGCATCATAAAATATCCGATAGTTTTGTCCCGCTAAGCCATAGGTTCCTGAGCTAGCCCTAAGCTGAACATCATAACAAGCGGTTTTTGCATCACAATCCACATCCGTCAATAGGAACCTTATGTCATATTGATTTTGAGCATAAAATTCAAAATTAAACAGAAAAAGAAGAAAAAAGCTAAAATAAAATCTCATATCATTAGAATTTACAAATTATTTAAATTCTAATTTGGCAAAACAATGCTCTAGATTCTATCAGGTTGGTAATATTTATTACATTATTACCAAATTACATCACAAAGATAGAAAGATATATATATGAATTTTATTTAATGTCTTAATATGTAAATTTTTGAGCATATAAGGACATTTTATAGCGTTAAGATGTAATTTTTCAAATTTAGTATAAAAAACAAAGAGTTTATTGTTGTAATATGAAAAAACAATTTAAAGTATTTGAAAAATTACATGCATCTAAAATGTTTAATATATTAGTTAATTCGATAGTCTAGATAGGTACATAAAACTGTCTTTCAAAAATTCTCATAGGTTTTATTGAACTCAACAATTTAGTGAGTACATCAAGTTCCTAAACTCTTTTTATGGCATGTCCATCCAAAAAAGTCATGACTTGAGCATGTACAAATACTTTTCACATTATATCACAGTTATAATTTCTGTTTTCATAATTTTTTTATTGCTTCCCCTCTCGAAAAGATAAATCTTTGCGATATAAACTCCATAGTTAGCTTTATCAGTATTATAAGTGGACCCATCCCACAATTTCCTTGAATCAGCTTGCTTATTAAAGTAGATCAAGTTTCCCCACCTATCATAAATATTGATTTCTATTTCATCTAAATATCGTATTCTGTCAAACTCAATGATTAAAAAATCATTAATCCCGTCTTCATTTATTGGAGAAAAAATGTTTGAAATCCAAATTTGATTTGATAACGTGCAATTACAATCTATATCATCACAATCTATGTCGCCATCTCCGTCATTGTCTTGGCCATCTGCGCATATTTCATCACACTGGATTATGGCTAAGTTCACCAATGTATCAAATGTACATCCTGTCTGGTCATTTACCAGTTTTATTTTGTATTCACCTCCTATTAAGTCTGTAAAGATTCCTCCTGTTGAATAGGTTTGTCCGCCATCTATACTGTATTGAGTCACATTTTGACATTCTAACAATATTTGTCCATCATCTCCATCTGACACAGATCTGGGTCGGCGATTTTAATTCTATGTTCGTTATCGATGGTCGCTTGCAATCTATATCATCAAATCTATGTCGCCATCTCCATCATTGTCTTGGCCATCTGCGCATATTTCATCACACTGATTGTGGCTAAGTTCACCAATGTATCATCAAATGTACATCCTGTCTGGTCATTTACCAGTTTTATTTTGTATTCACCTCCTACTAAGTCTGTAAAGATTCCTCCTGTTGAATAGGTTTGTCCGCCATCTATACTGTATTGAGTCACATTTTGACATTCTAACAATATTTGTCCATCATCCCCATCTGGACATGAGATCTGTGTCGGCGATTTTAATTCTATGTTCGTTATCGATGGTCGCTTGCAATCTATATCATCACAATCTATGTCGCCATCTCCATCATTGTCTTGGCCATCTGCGCATATTTCATCACACTGGATTGTGGCTAAGTTCACCAATGTATCAAATGTACATCCGTCTTGGTCATTTACCAGTTTTATTTTGTATTCACCTCCTACTAAGTCTGTAAAGATTCCTCCTGTTGAATAGGTTTGTCCGCCATCTATACTGTATTGAGTCACATTTTGACATTCTAACAGTTATCAGTCCATCATCCCCATCTGGACATGAGATCTGTGTCGGTTGATTGTTCTAGTGTTCGTTATCGATGGTCGCTTGCAATCTATATCATCACAATCTATGTCGCCATCTCCGTCATTGTCTTGGCCATCTGCGCATATTTCATCACACTGATTGTGGCTAAGTTCACCAATGTATCAAATGTACATCCAGTCTTGGTCATTTACCAGTTTTATTTTGTATTCACCTCCTACTAAGTCTGTAAAGATTCCCTCCTGTCGAATAGGTTTGTCCGCCATCTATACTGTATTGAGTCACATTTTGACATTCTAACAATATTTGTCCATCATCCCCATCTGGACATGAGATCTGTGTCGGCGATTTTAATTCTATGTTCGTTATCGATGGTCGCTTGCAGTAATCTATATCATCACAATCTATGTCGCCATCTCCATCATTGTCTTGGCCATCTGCGCATATTTCATCACACTGGATTGTGGCTAAGTTCACCAATGTATCAAATGTACATCCGGTCTGGTCATTTACCAGTTTTATTTTGTATTCACCTCCTATTAAGTCTGTAAAGATTCCTCCTGTCGAATAGGTTTGTCCGCCATCTATACTGCTTATCACATTTTGACATTCTAACAATATTTGTCCATCATCCCCATCTGGACATGAGATCTGTGTCGGCGATTTTAATTCTATGTTCGTTATCGATGGTCGCTTGCAATCTATATCATCATAAGAATCTATGTCGCCATCTCCATCATTGTCTTGGCCATCTGCGCATATTTCATCACACTGGATTGTGGCTAAGTTCACCAATGTATCAAATGTACATCCTGTCTGGTCATTTACCAGTTTTATTTTGTATTCACCTCCAACTAAGTCTGTAAAGATTCCTCCTGTTGAATAGGTTTGTCCGCCATCTATACTGTATTGAGTCACATTTTGACATTCTAACAATATTTGTCCATCATCCCCATCTGGACATGAGATCTGTGTCGGCGATTTTAATTCTATGTTCGTTATCGATGGTCGCTTGCAATCTATATCATCACAATCTATGTCGCCATCTCCATCATTGTCTTGGCCATCTGCGCATATTTCATCACACTGGATTGTGGCTAAGTTCACCAATGTATCAAATGTACATCCTGTCTGGTCATTTACCAGTTTTATTTTGTATTCACCTCCTACTAAGTCTGTAAAGATTCCTCCTGTTGAATAGGTTTGTCCGCCATCTATACTGTATTGAGTCACATTTTGACATTCTAACAATATTTGTCCATCATCCCCATCTGGACATGAGATCTGTGTCGGCGATTTTAATTCTATGTTCGTTATCGATGGTCGCTTGCAATCTATATCATCACAATCTATGTCGCCATCTCCATCATTGTCTTGGCCATCTGCGCATATTTCATCACACTGGATTGTGGCTAAGTTCACCAATGTATCAAATGTACATCCTGTCTGGTCATTTACCAGTTTTATTTTGTATTCACCTCCAACTAAGTCTGTAAAGATTCCTCCTGTTGAATAGGTTTGTCCGCCATCTATACTGTATTGAACAGTATTTTGACATTCTAACAGCATTTGTCCATCATCCCCATCTGGACATGAGATCTGTGTCGGCGATTTTAATTCTATGTTCGTTATCGATGGTCGCTTGCAATCTATATCATCACAATCTATGTCGCCATCTCCATCATTGTCTTGGCCATCTGCGCATATTTCATCACACTGGATTATGGTTGTTCACCAATACCAATGTACATCCTGTCTGGTCATTTACCAGTTTTATTTTGTATTCACCTCCTACTAAGTCTGTAAAGATTCCTCCTGTTGAATAGGTTTGTCCGCCATCTATACTGTATTGAGTCACATTTTGACATTCTAACAATATCATCCATCATCCCCATCTGGACATGAGATCTGTGTCGGCGATTTTAATTTATGTTCGTTATCGATGGTCGTTGCAATCTATATCATCACAATCTATGTCGCCATCTCCATCATTGTCTTGGCCATCTGCGCATATTTCATCACACTGTATTGTGGCTAAGTTCACCAATGTATCAAATGTACATCCGTCTGGTCATTTACCAGTTTTATTTTGTATTCAATTCTCCTACTAAGTCTGTAAAGATTCCTCCTGTCGAATAGGTTTGTCCGCCATCTATACTGTATTGAGTCACATTTTGACATTCTAACAATATTTGTCCATCATCCCCATCTGGACATGAGATCTGTGTCGGCGATTTTAATTCTATGTTCGTTATCGATGGTCGCTTGCAATCTATATCATCACAATCTATGTCGCCATCTCCATCATTGTCTTGGCCATCTGCGCATATTTCATCACACTGTATTGTGGCTAAGTTCACCAATGTATCAAATGTACATCCGGTCTGGTCATTTACCAGTTTTATTTTGTATTCACCTCCTACTAAGTCTGTAAAGATTCCTCCTGTCGAATAGGTTTGCCCGCCATCTATACTGTATTGAGTCACATTTTGACATTCTAACAATATTTGTCCATCATCTCCATCTGGACATGAGATTCAGTCGGGGATTTAATTTATGTTCGTTATCGATGGTCGCTTGCAATCTATATCATCACAATCTATGTCGCCATCTCCATCATTGTCTTGGCCATCTGTGCAAACATCAATTGTATTTTCAATAAAATCTACACAGTTATTAAAATCACTTGAGAATATATGATTTAATGAAACAATTTGCGCACCTGATGTTGAATTTGGCCCATTCCATAATGATACTTCATTAAATACAAATGCATAGGAATCTGTAAGATTTTCTGCAGCTAATAAAATATCGTGGCATTGAAAATCAGCACTTGTGTCTTTAACAATAAAACACAGCTTAGCTACATTGAATGTACTATCAGGTTGAATTTTTACTCCCCCATTTGCAACATCATTCAAATCAATATAAAAATTTAGAAAACCCAAATCGTCCTCAAAATTCAAAGAGCCTTTTCCTGATGCATCTACATTTTCCAAAATGTTGACATAAACTAATGGTGTGTATGACCCTAACGGTAGTAAAGACATCGTTGAATCAACATTAAACGTTAATTCGCCAGTGTCATAAAATATTCTAAAGTTTTGACCAGCAAGATTAATTTCAGAATCATCTAAATTAATTATACCTAAATTATAACAAACGATTTTATTTTTATAATCAATTGATTCAATAGATAACTTTAAACCAATCTCTTGCGTAAAGACAGCATTACTTAAAAGTAAAACTAATATTAAAGAACAAAAATACTTCAACAACTTCAGAATGATTTAATTACAACTTTTTAATTAATTCTAATGATCCATTTTCACCAATTTTGAAAATTTCAGCATTTTGTACACCCAAATTATGCCACATCAATTTAGTTGTTTGAGCATCTTTAAGATTATCAAATTGAATATAAATGAAATCTTTAAAGGTACTTAAATTATTATTTGGTTTACTCTGAAATAACTTTTTATTATCGCCTTTTCCTAAAACAACAAATTGTCCTAACCCTGAATCTAGCATTAAATCAAACTTAGAATTACTATCTTTTATAGATTTGTTTTGGCCAGTTAGTGTAGCAAATCCCAATTCTAACTTTTCTGGGTCTTTTGTTTCAAACGCAAAAACCTTCCAGTCCATATTAATTGTATTTTTTTCAATTGGAACCTTATACAATAGTTTATTACTTAGCATAGCTATTTCATTAAAAGCTGTAGCGTAACCTGCTGTCAAATTTTCATCTGCCCAATCAAACTCGATTTGAAACGGGTCATCAGATGAAAAAACAATTTCACAAACTTCAACCTCATCTGAACTTCCGATCGTAATAGGATGGTTTGAATTTAAATTATAGTCACAGGATAAATTTAAAAATCCCAAGTCTGATTCATAAGATAAATTTCCATAGCCAGTTGCGTTTTGATGAATAAAGTTTTGGACTATTTTCATTTCAGTGTAACTTTTTGGTAATTTTGAAACTAATTTATCTTCCATAAACGCTCCAAATTCACTGTTATAGTAAATTCTGTAATTCTGTCCTGCAAGATTAATATCTGCATTTCCATTATTTTTTAATGTAATAGTGGCATAAATTAACTTTTCATTTTCATTATACTTAGTGTTTAAATTTACCACTATCTGACTACTCAAGTTATTTACAAAAAAAATAACTACAAAAAATAAAAACTTTTTCATTTCTATGATTTAAAAAATTATAAATAATGGTTATGATTGGGAATTTCATACAAAATTATAATTTTTATTGTCAACATATTATAAAAATAAGTAATATGTTGTTATGGTGTGTGATATTATCCTTAATATGCTCAATAATGAGATTCTTTTGACATATACCTTTATTTTAAGTGAATAGGAGGTAATATTAGTATATTTTTTACTTCTCTCTTTTAAATTTTAATTACATAGCACCATTTATATTATTTCCAATCCAATTAATTTGACATTTTAAATGATTGGTTAATCTTGTCCTTCAGGTAATAATAATTTGCAATAAATACAAATAAGAAAATAGTGTAATTTTGACTTTTTGAAAATAATTCTTTGTTCAAGCTATTAATTGGAGTATAAAAAATATCTCCAAAATCAATTTAATTATAATCTGGAAATTGTAATTTTTTTACATGCTGTAGATATTCATATAATTTACAGTAAAATCCATTAGATAGTCGACAATGTTCAAATAAAATAGGAACAATTTGGGTTAATTTTTTCCGGATTATTCATTATTATAAAAGAAAAGGCCTGTCAAAATCTGACAGGCCTTTTCTTTATTTAGCTAAAAGCTATTCAATGACAATCCACTTTAGAGTGCGTTGTTCGTTATTAGATTTTATATTAATGTAATAAACTCCCTTACGCAATTCCTCCGAGTCAATTATATATTGAACTGTAGGAGATTCAGCTGTTTCATAAATGAATTTATCTCTTACAATCCTTCCTGCAATATCATAAATGGATGCTTCAATAAACGCCCCTTTAGTTGTATGTATTACAAGATTTGAAGTACTCAAGGTAGGGTTTGGATATAATTCAAATGCCAACTTACTATCATCTTTAACTTCAATTTTAATAGGTCCAAACACTGTTTCCTTCCCATCAAAATCATATTGCTTAAGAATATAAAGATATAAGCCCGCACTTGAAGAATTATTATCAAGGTATTCATACTCGAAACGTCCAAAACTATTTCCTTGTCCTTCAATCTCTGCTACTTGCTCATACTCACCTCCGTTGTATGATCTTTCCAAAACAAAGTAATCATTATTAATTTCAACAAGAGTTGTCCACCATAATTTATTACTTTCTAATTCCCTCTCTCCATCGAAGTTTAATAATTCAACAGGTAGTGGTATGGATTTCAATCCAACATCTATATCCATGATATTTACGGCATATCCAACATAAAATGGTTCAGTTGTACCATTATTAATATTACTCACATCACTATCCAAAAGATCACTCGATCCAAAATTTGGATCAACAAAATTATACTCTTTGCCAGGTATAACTTTAATAAAATAATCTCCTTCCGTGCATACAGTGAATTCATAATAACCGTCTCTATCAACTTCAGTGTTTGAATATGTCACTACAGTCTGAAGAGGAATAGTTGGATTTGAAGTTGAAAACAATTGAACAACTATGCCATTCAAACCAGTGTCTTCACTATCTTGAACGTTAGGTAATGTTCCATTGTCCAACCACACATAATCCCCAATTTTTGAACATCTATACATGCCTGCATCCACCATAAGATTGTTATCTCCACTTTCAAGAATTATTTCTTCTGTAGAACCTGTTCCTATAAGTGCATCACTATCTTTAGCTTCATCTAGACCAACATTCTCTGGTGAAAAGTTATAACCTTCTGGCAAAGTAAATGTAACAGTGTAAGATCCAGGTACTAAATTCGAAAACATATACATACCTTGTTCGTCAGTTTGGGTCTCCAAATTAACTAAATTTCCAAATCCATTAGTTCCAGTTAAATTAACTATTACATTTGAAATACCTGCTTCAGATTCATCTTTAATACCATTTTTATTAACATCCTCCCATACCAAATCTCCTATTTTAACTGGTAAATAATATCCACCATCTATATTTAGATTTGTATAGTCATCAGTTATATTATATGTTTCCGTTAAACCAGTAATTGGATCAAAATCACTATCGATAGTATCATCTGTTCCTATTTTTTTACTAGTAGGTATATAATTAGAAGGTGTAACAAATCTAACTACATAAGAACCTTCACCCAAATCAGCAAACATATACATTCCATTTGAGTCAGTAAACGTTGTTTCATATTGGGATCCATTTTTAAACAACACAACCTGTACACCTGATATACCTGTTTCATCATTATCCATTATGCCATTAGCATTTTTATCATGCCATACAAAATCCCCAATTTTCCCACATGAATTCACGACCACTGTGTACGTTGAAGAATTTGAGCATCCATTTACATCGCTTACTGTAACAGTGTATGTAGTGGTTGATACTGGACTAACTGTAATCTGAGAAGAGTTTCCACCATTACTCCATAAATATGTTTGATGGATTGATGTAACCATTAGAGTTGTCGGCTCATTTTTACAAATGGAATTATCCCCTGAAATTTGTATAACTGGTTTTTGCCCAACTGTCACTCCCACTGTCTCCGTATCTGTACAACCATTGGCATTGGTGACTGTCACCGTATACGTGGTTGATGTTGATGGGTTTACTGTGATCTGTGCTGTGTTGCCACCATTACTCCATGCGTAAGATGTACCTCCACTCGCTGTCAATACTGTACTTGCTCCATCGCATATTACTGTATTGCCATTTATACTAGCTATTGGTAGACTATTTACTGTCACTCCCACTGTCTCCGTATCTGTACAACCATTTACATTAGTGACTGTCACCGTATACGTGGTTGATGTTGATGGGTTTACTATGATCTGTGCTGTGTTGCCACCATTACTCCATGCGTAAGATGTACCTCCACTCGCTGTCAATACTGTACTTGCTCCATCGCATATTACTGTATTGCCATTTATACTAGCTATTGGTAAGCTATTTACTGTCACACTTACTGTCTCCGTATCTGTACAATCATTTGCATTGGTGACTGTCACCGTATACGTGGTTGATGTTGACGGGTTTACTGTGATTTGTGCAGTGTTGCCACCATTACTCCATGCATAGGATGTTCCACCACTAGCTGTCAATACTGTACTTGCTCCATCGCATATTACTGAATTGCCACTGATACTGGCTAATGGATTTCCCAAAATAGAGACTAGTATTTCATCAGTTGCTGTACATCCTTGTGAATTAGTAAAAGTTACTGAATAAGTCGTTGAAGTTGAAGGAAAAATCATTACTGATGAGCCCAATTGACCTGTACTCCATACATAAGTTCCATTTTCACCGCCTGAAGCAGTAAGTATAATATTTTGACTGGTACATAAATCAATATCTTCCCCAGCTGCAACATAACAATCTGCACAACTTTTAATAATTATGGGATTACCAATATCAAAACATTGTCCACCTAGACTCGAAATATTTCCTCCAATCATCAATCCTGTGATATCAGAATAATTAACAGCAAATATTAAGAATTCGCCAACAGGCACATTGTAAAATTGATTAGAAGAACTGATTTGAATAATACTTCTATTTAAGTCCGTTAGAACATAAACAGTTGTAAATGCACTATTTCCTCCATTACTTGAAAATGAAAAATTACCATTGTAAGTTGAACAAACAGCATTCTCATCTAAGCAAACCAAATATTCAAAAGGTGCACTTATGTCTATACAACCTCCATAAATATCGGCTATATTTGCCCCTACATTAAGATTTGTTATTCCTTGATTTGTCAAGTAATTAACCCCATATATCTTGTACAAACCTTCAGGTTTTGCACCAAAAGATGTTTGTGAAGAAATTTCAATTATATTACCCTGATAATCACTTAAAACATATACTGTTGTATAGTCACCACTGACATTTTGTCCACTTGCGACAAATGTTATTGGTTCACCTGCTAAATTTTGACACTGCCCATTTACTATTATAGATGAATAAATAGAAAATGCGAAGCTCAATACACTCCATAATAATATATTTGATATATTACTAAGTGTTATTTTATTATATTTCATGCCAATAATTATTTGTTAAGTTAAATTTTAGAAAAGTTATGGACAGTGATCTGTTGATCGCAAATAAGATCATTTTTCAATCTAATTTTATCTGTCATAATTGATTCTTCAATAGAAAATAGCAATGTGTTTATTACTCTGCTAAAATCTATTTTCAAATAAATTAACTTAATTACCAAGATATTATTTGGGCTTGAGCATTACAAGCTACCTCATTGTCCAAAATTGTAACTTGTGCATTTGGATCAGAGAAAGTTGCATTTGCGCTTATTGAAGATAGAGTCACACTAAAACTTTCTGTACCTTCAGCTACAGTATCATCTAAAATACTTACTACTACTTGGGTACATAAACTCCCTGCTGGGATAGTAACATTTAAACCACTTATTGTAGTATAATCACTACTAGCAACTGCAGTGCCATTTGATGTATTTAAAATCATTGTAGTGGGAACCGAACTAGCAGCAGTCAGACAAACGTCTAATGATACAGTTCCGTCATTTTCATTAACTGTACCATCCGAAATTGAAACTGAAGGAGTTGGTTCGTTGTCTAAAATGGTAACCACTGCAGAACCATCACCAATAGTTGCGTTAGAAGAAGGGTTACTCAATGTAACATTAAAATTTTCGTCACCCTCGCTCAAAACATCATCATTGACAGGTATTATAACACTAGAACAAGTTTGACCTGCGGGTATTGTTACCAATGCATTTGAAATTGCCACATAATCACTTCCTGCTAAAGCAGTACCATTAGATGTATTTAAAGTCACAGTTACAGGCTGTGTTGTTGCAGAACCAATACACACTTGTACCGTCGCACTACCTTCATTTTCATTAATGGTTACATCTCCTACTGTTATAGAACTTTGGACACACGCTGTGTTAAAACAAGCGCCATCGCCGTCACCACTATCAAGATCATCATACAAAATTCCAATAGAATTTGTTGTGAAATTAGTTGAAACCCATCTTGATACTTCCACAAAAGCTGTGGCATATCCATCAGTTAAACCATCCCTACCCCAAACCATTTCAAGGCATACATTTGGGTTATCAATCACTTCAGGTTCAACAGTAAAGCAAAGATTGGAAGTGGTGGTCCATTGTCCACTTGGAAGAACAATACCTCCATTTTCTGTATCATTAAGGTCCATTGTATAATTCAAGAATCCAAGTGTTGCTTCGAAGCTTAAAGGTCCATTTTCCGCATCTGCATTGGCATCTTGAACATCCTGAACAAGCGTATATCCAGTATACTGGGATGGTAAAAGAGATGTACCAGAGACATAAGATGCCAATGAAGAATTATAAAAAATTCTATAATTTTGACCTGCTAAATTGAAAGTTTCGGAGCCATTTGGGCGAAGTTGTACATCATAGCATACTTGTCCAGTTTGACAATTTACAGAAGATCTATTAAATCTAATATCATAGTTTTGGGAATAAACAAAGAATGGGATTAATAATAAAAATATGTTTAAAACTAAATTTTTCATCTCAGGAAGGTTAAATATTTAAAAAAGAAAAAAAAGGATTCTTCCGATTAAAATCGGAAGAATCCATAAAATCTATTATCTCGGTACGTCAGTAAACTTTCCGTTGTTTATCAACCACAAGTTTTTGTCCTGTACGTTGACATCACCATTAAGTTCAAAGTCGTTGATGTAATAACTACTGTTATCTCCATTATAGATTTGCCAAAGATCCTTGTCATTGACATTTATGTCTGTATCTGCACTAGAAGAGATAACTTGTTGACCATTACCTGCGTGCATGACATATTTACCATTGATAAGTTTTTGACCAAATCCAAGCAAATCTTGATAAGACTGCTGCGTGGTAAAGTCATATTGAATTGAACCACCAACTATAGCTACCTTTTGATGTGACATAACTATTAAGTGATTTCTGTGCTCAACAACTACATAATATGTTTTAGAAACATCAATTTGACAACAATCAAATCCATTTACCATTTGAACTGTACCATCATTCAACAATAATGCTGCTCTTGTACATACTGTAGAGGAAGCTGATAATGTTTCTCTAAGACTTACTAAAACCCAATCAGTTGTGGTGCTTGGATAACCTGCTTTTGCTCCCAATGCCGTTGTATATCCATCGCCTTCAGTACCACTATAATTCCATGGGGCGGTATCATAAGGTTGGCCAGCAGGAGTTGCAATACCAAAGAATGTGGTTGGATCTTGTCCTGGTAAATATCCAAGATCATTCAGTTTAGTTGTCATTGTCGCTCCATTACTTCCATTATCCAAATACGGACCTTCTAACAATACTTTTAGTACTGGTGTTACACAATTAACTGCATCACCATAAGTAGTAGGACTTCCATCTGCTGGTCCTACGATACCGTCATTATCTGGGTCTGTACCTGTTACTGTAGCTGGACCATCTGTTACATCTGTATTTGGTGTGTCTGTTGTATCAGGATCTCCATATACACTGTCATTTGCATCCGCTGGATCGTTGATACCATCATTATCTGCATCAGTTCCATCTACTATACCATCTTGGTTTGTATCTGGTAATCCTGTGCCACTCTCTACGATATCATTGATTCCGTCGTTATCGCTATCCAAATCTCTGTAATCTGGTACGATATCTCCACTACCATCTGTATTAGTAGGTGTATCAGTTGTATCTGGATCTCCAAATACGCCATCATTTGCATCTGCACTATCCATGATTCCGTCTCCATCTGCATCTGGACCATCGACTACTCCGTCACTGTTTGCATCCGTTACTGGATTGCCACTTTCTGTCAAGTCATTGATTCCATCATTGTCTGAATCTAAATCAAGATAATCTGGCAATGGTGTGCTTTCTGTTGTTCCATCTGTATTGTATGGGTTGTCTGTAAGATCTGGGTCACCAAATACGCCATCATTTGCATCTACACTATCCATGATTCCGTCTCCATCTGCATCTGGTCCATCAACTACGCCATCGCTGTTTGCATCGGTAGGTAATACTCCACCTGGTGCTACATTTTCTGTCAAGTCATTGATGCCATCATTATCTGAATCTAAATCATATGGATTTGGCTTACCGTCTCCATCTTGGTCATTTGGTGCAGGTGGGTTACTTCCCTCTGTACCTTGTGCTGCCAATGGAACTCCGTCTGCTCCTGCTGGACTTTCACTTGGGCTGATCGTTCCGTCGCCGTTTGTATCCGCTGCTATAGCTGGACCATTTAGACTTTCTACTAGATCCAAAATTCCATCATTATCACTATCTAAGTCTAATCTATTTGGAATTCCGTCGCCGTCTGTATCACAACTTTCTGTGCTAGGACTACATTGTCCGTTTTCTACTGTATCTAAGATACCATCATTGTCATCATCTAAGTCTACATTATCTGCGATTCCATCTCCGTCTGTATCTGTACAACCGATGATAGTTACTGTCAATGATGATGTTTCTCCATAACATTGTGTTATACTGTTATAGAAAGCAGCATAATAAGTACCAGCTGTTACATTCTCTGCATCAGACACTAAGTTTCCAGCAGTTGCTGGAGTATCGGTATGCCATGTTAATGTATAACCACTGTTATTTGTCGCTGCCACAGTGGTCAAATCTGCTACTGTAGCTGGACATTCATTAGTTAACGTCGTAGGATTCAATGTTGGAGCTACTAATGCAATTGGTCCATCAACGACTTCACTAATTACATTAGATATACAACCAGCTTGATCTACCATGATATTGGTATAACTACCCACTGTCAAACCGTTAATAACATAAGATGTTGTTGTTGCATTAATGCTTATTGGGCTTTGTGCAACACCATCCTTATCATATGTTAATGTATAAGTTACCCCTTGAGAAAGTCCTGTCAAGATTATTTTACCATCATTACCAGGATTACAAGTTTGAGCATTCACTGCAAAGCCATCAATACTTGCACCATTAGGATTGCTCAACATAACATTAACACTATTAGATGTACATCCACCTTGTGTCACATTGATACCTGTATATGATCCAGCAGTTAATCCGCTCAAAACATATGTGGTACCCGATGCTGTAAATGTACTCGATGCTTGCTGTACACCATTATAAACATAGTTAAGTGTATATGATAAACCTGAAGTCAAACCACTAACTGTGATTGTACCATCATTTGCTCCACATATAGTCGGTTGTGCTGTAACTGCTGCTGCTATAACTGCTGCACCTGGATCACTCAATACTTGTGATAAGGAATTTGAGATACATCCACCTTGATTTACATTGATACTACTATATATAGCTGCTTCTAATCCACTTATCGTGTAAGAACTACTTGTTGCAGTAAATGTGATCGGTGTCTGACTGATACCGTCCTTTCTGTACTTTAACGTATATACAACGCCTGGTGTTAGACCTGTTATCGTATATGAACCATCTGACATTCCACACGCACTTGGCTGATTTGGTGTGCCCAAGCTTATAATTGGTGCTCCTGGATCTGATAATGTGGCAGATACACTGTTAGATGTACATCCACTATTCACTACTCTGATATTGGTATAACCACCAGCTGTCAAACCATATACTGTATATGAAGTGCCACTCACTGTAAAGGTGATAGGTGTCTGGTTTAATCCATTCTTCATATAATATAAGGTATAAGTACCAGGTGCTAATCCACTTACTGTAAACGATCCATCATTACCTGAACACAAGGTTGGATTGGACTGTGCTGTAAGATTGATAGTTGCTGTGGTAGGGTCAGTTAATGTATGTGTCAAACTATTAGACTCACAACCATTATTACTAACCTTAATATTTGTGTAACTACCGCTTGTCAAATTCTGAATTGTATATGTACTGCTGCTTGCTGTGAATACGATTGGTGTTTGTGTTGCACCATTTTTATCGTAGGTCAATGTGTACTCTGTACCTGCTGTTAAACCGCTTATTTGGATAAATCCATCAGCCACACCACAAGCACTTGGGTTAATCGTTGTACCCTTAACTATCGTCGCTGGAGCTGGTCCAACTAGTGTAACAGGACCTAAGATATTCGATCCATCAGGACAAATTGTTGGATGTGTTACATCTAATAAACTGTATGTACCTGCTGAAAGGCCTGTAAGTGTAATACATCCACTTGCATTTGCTGTAAGTGTAGCAGGAGTCTGTGGTGCTCCATTTTTAGAGTATGACAATACATATCCTGTTTGATTTGCTATTAATCCACAAATCATAATAGAACCATCATTTACACTACATCCAGTAGGATTTAGATTATCTGATGTGCTATTGGTAATTGTTGGACAATGATAAGGTACTGTTATTGTAACAGTCGCCTGATCGCACACGGTGCCTTGACATACTTCATAAACCACTGTTACAGTTGTTCCTATCTCACTTGTAAGAGGAGTGTAAGAAATATTTCCAGTGACTGGGTCAAAACTTACTGTACCACCAGCATCTCCACCTTCTCTTGTTATAGTATTGCCATCATTTTCCAAGAAATCATCGTTGGTTAAGATGTCATACGTTGTGGCTGTTCCAAAAGGCGCATCAAAAGCATCATCTACTGCTGTTGGTACCAATGGATTTGGATCTGTTCCATTTGGATTGCCGTCTCCATCACAATCTGCACTATTCCATGCTGCTGATGGTGTACCTTGCTCTGCTTCATTGTAAGCACATGGATCTGTTGGATCTGTCTGTGGATCACTTGGTCCTGTAGTGTTGATCTCTGCTGCATTCGTTACACCATCACCGTCACAGTCTCCTGTACTTGTAGCCAATAACGTTACTTCACTTGTATTTAATGAACATGGATTGTATGGGTCTGTCGCTGGACCTACTGCCGTAGATTTCTCTGCGCCATTGGTCACACCATCACCATCACAGTCTGCACTTGCCCATAAACTTCCTGTTCCTACCTCTGATCCTACTACATAGCCTGTACATGGATCGTTCGGTGCTGGATCTGTACTATCTGGGTTACCGTCACCATCTGTGTCGGTGACGACAGGGCAAGTATGAATAGTATTATTTGTTGCATTACTATAAGTATAAGTACCCGTATAAATACCATTACCAGAAGTTTCAAGATTATCTGCAAAACCATTTGGGCCGTAAGTTGTACCAACTGTTGCAACATTTGTTGTGCTAGTTCCTGCTTCGAAAGCATCTGTACAACCGTCACCATCGCTGTCGGTTTCCAATCTATTTGGTATTCCATCACCGTCTGTATCAATATCTGTACAAACTATTTCTTTAAAAAATACTTCGGTAGAATAACCTCCTCCTGATGCAACTGGGCTTGTGCCATATATTCGGTACATTGAATACGCAGTTGTAGGAGCGGCAAATGATGCTGTATTTCCTGTGTAAGGAGATTCAACTTTACTTGTATTATTATAGGTTAATACAGGACTTACATCCACCCAAGTCGTTCCATCATTACTTGCTTGAATTTTATATTTTGTAGTGTTGCTGTAAAATTGCTGAGCAATATAGTTGGCAATTTCAATACTTGTTAACCTTTTAGGTTCAGAAAAATTAAACTGTAATAATGGAGAATTCGTTAAGGTGCCAGTCGGATTATAAAGAGCTCCACCAACCATATCTCCGTCTATTAATGCATCGGTATTTCCTGTATAGCTTATTGTTGATGGCCTAAAGATTTCGACATCAGAATTACTAACTGAAACAGTAGAACAAGTAGTTTCCTCGGAATCTAATACACCATCATTATCATCGTCTAAATCTATAGTATCAACTATACCATCACCATCACTATCCGGAACATTAGCACATGACGGATCGAAAGTTGTTTCACTTAGACTTGTGCCAGCAGTTTGAGGTGAGCCAAAAACAGTTGGTATACCAAGCGGATTAACTGCACCTGCCAAAGAGCCATCTGGATTTAATTGACTTGATGTTAAATACGATGCACCTTCTATTGCATCAGGACATCCATCACCATCAGAATCTAAGTCATACTGATTAGGTATACCATCATTATCTACATCTGTCAATGCACATGTCTGTGATGTAAAGTAAACTTCTGTTAACCAACCACCTCCAGAAGATACTGGACTGGTACCAAACATTCTGTAATAAGTATAAGCAGTTGATGGCTCTGGGAAGGAAGCCGTATTGCCGTTGTAAGAAGTTTGATTACCGCTTGTATTGTTGTATGTTAACTCTGAGCTAACATCAACCCACGTAACTCCATCATTACTTGCTTGAATTTTATATTTAGTTGTATTACTAAACAACTGCTGATTCAAATAATGTCCAAACTCTATACTGGTAAGCTTTACTGGTGTAGGAAACTGAAACACCATCAATGGAGAATTTACCAATGTACCACTTGGACTATATAAAACATTATTATTATTATCCACACCATCAACTACATTTTGAATAGTTGTTCCTGCCTTAAATGTGTATGTTACATTAGATGGTTTAGTTACAACAACACCGGTTTTCGATACATTTACAGTATTACAATTTAGCTCATCTACATCTTTTATACCATCATTGTCATCATCTAAATCTTCAGAGTTCAATACACCATCACCGTCATTATCACAATAAGGTCCATAAGGGTCAGTTAAAGTATTACAACAATACGCACCAGTGGCCATTAGAGAAACATCATCCATATATAAGTAATATCCTGTTCCAGATGGTGCAAAATTTATTAAGGCCCCTGGAGCAGTAGTTGTTATATTAACACAATATTGCACCCAAGTTTGATTTGTATTTGTTAGTCTGTTAGTAATTGTTGACGTAGTGGCAGTCCCAACAACTGTACCAGCACTATTCTTTATGCTCACTGTAAGTGTACCAGCAACTCCGTATACACCAGACTCATCCATTACATAACCTCCCCAAAAACATACTTGATAAGTACCCGCTGGCAATGCAGTATCAAAATTTTGAGCCCAAGCTTCCCCAAGGTGACCCCCAACCCAGTTTGTTCCTGTATGTCCACTTGTTAAAAAAGTAGAAGGACCCCATGCATAATTAGCTGGAGCACCTGATTCACAAATACCAGGTCTATTTACCATTAATTGTGGCGTAGCAGCACTCGTATACCAATCTACAGCAAAATCTACAGTAGGATTAGTAGATAAATTTGGACATTGTGTATAGTTCTCAAAACTTGAATTTTGCAAGTAATTTATTGTACATGCATTACAATCAATAATAGTAACAGAAACCATATCCGCAGGACTAAAACAAGCTTCTGCTATAGATCTGTAGAATGCATAGTAGGTATCCGTTACGCTTACTGCTGACGCTTGAGCAGTAGTTAAGGTATCTGTAGCAGATAAAGGTGGATTATTTAAACTCCATACTAAAGTACTACCACTAGGCACACTTCCTGTGTTTGCCAACGTGATTAGATTTACTGTAGTAGCAGGACATGCATTATTTGCAGTTGTGGCCGTTATTGCTGGAGTGTGTTGAACCTGCCGCACATGTCACTGCACTTGCAGAACTTAATGAAGTAGGTACTCCCGCCAACCAACCATCTGTATTATTACTACAAGAAGCCCCTTGTTGTATATAAAAATCATTGCCCGTAGTAGAGGTAACTAGCAACTCTGTTCTAGAACCATATTGAGGCGGATTATTTGACGAAAACCCTGGGTTACCATTATAACCACCTTGGAGATCTGTCCCTGAATTAACAATGGTATTTGTGCTTAAATCAAAAATCACTGTTTGAGGCCAAATAACAGAAGCTCCTTGTGAGTTTGTCGATGTAATATATAAATAATTAGGATTAGTTCCATCTTTACCATAAGTAACTGATTCAACAACAGCTGGAGTTGAAACATTGGCAACAACTGATTAGTGGTAGGATTATACACAATAATTTGACCACCACTTTGGCACCACCAGCTATCACTAAGTTACCATCTGAATTTATATAAGGTGCTGTTTTAACATATTAGTGGTAACAACAATTGGAGGAGCACCTGCTGTTACTGGTATATTTGTATAAGTGCCAGTTAACTTTCCAGTAGCATCCATATCATAGACACGAAGATTATCATAATTGTAACCTGTAGCAGCTATCAATTTCCATCCATCTGCCGTATTTACAATCTGAAATTCTGTTCCGATATAAGTTCCTCCAATAGACGTTGTTTCTTGCGTGGAAGGTATTATCAAGCCAGTAGCAGGATCTATTTGCCATCTGTTAAATTGGTTACCTACCGAAGCTTCATATTTTGTCAGTGCATAAATATAAGGAACACCATTCACCATATAGGTTTGTGCTCCACCAACGTAACCTGCATCTGTACCAGGGGCTGGATTTACGTCAGCATATTCATATTCTTCTACGAATGTCCAAGTACCGCCACTAAATTTATACACATTAGCGATATTGCCATTGGACTCGTAAACATAAGTAATTCCATTTAACTCTAAGGTGCTCAGGGCTCCTTGAACATAATATGCATGATTCAAGAAATTTTGAGCTAAAGTCAAATTACCAGTTGCTGGATCCATGGTATAAATATCAATACCTAAGCCACCAGAACGAATAATATAATCAGTACCATTTTGCACCGTATGGAGAAGTTCACCCTCACACATTACCGTAGTACGTACCCAATTCGTTGTAGATGAAAATAAATTAGTTGGGTCTAATTGCAAATTGCCCTCATACCCAGAAACAGCAAAAGCCGCTAATGGCTGACCCACTTCTAGTGTCCAGTTGCCATCGCGACCTGTGATATCATTAGAAGCTGCTATACTTACTCCTAAATCTGTTTCTAATGTTGCTACAGCTTCTTCGCCTATAGCGCCTCTTGCAAAATTACAAGCGTAGATATTTACGTGATTCATTTTACCATTTTCTCTTTCGATCATTGGTTTTATGAATGCCGCAATCTCTTTTGCGTTTTTCCATGTTCCATCTATCAATAACTCACCAGCTCTTCCATGTGATACTATCTGTAGCACATTGTCAGCTGTATTGCTGATTGAAGGAAAATTCTTTACGCTACTATCCACATATATAGTGGAACTATTGTATGAAACTTCTTGCGCTTGGACGGCTTGTCCGATGCCAAGAGTTAACATACAAAAGAATGATAACATCAAGTATGTCTTCATCTTTTGGGATTTGTTACATAAAAATTTGTACATATTATTAAGATTAATTTTTTTTAATATTTTGATTTTACTAGACCTTAGAATCTCGCATTATTTAATTTTAATTGCTTTTAATGAAGATTTCTGTCCATCAGCTTGTGTGATTGCTATGGTGTAGGCCCCGTTTTCTAAGTTTTGCCCATCAATAGTAATAGATGTGCTTCCTTTCAAAACCTCTAATTCTCTCACCTTAGTACCAAATAAATCATACACCATAAGTGTAGCATCCTCTTTAAGAGCCATATTGAAATCTATGGTAAGAGATTGAGTAAATGGATTAGGGAAATAGCTGACATCCATCACTGAAGGTTGTTGAGTAGCAGTAATACTGCCAGTCTGTACCCTATATTCTGTGATTTTGCCTTTAGAGAGGTTGCTACCATTGAGCAACGCTATTTCATTGAATGCAGTAGCATAGGTCTGAGTGAGGTGATCTTGAGCCCAAGTGAATTGCGGCTCCTTACCTTCAATGACATCAAAACACAATGTTGCCACTGTATTTTTTACCCCATGTTTTAATACTAGAGGTTTATTTGAAGTTAAGTGGTAGTCTGTGGCTAGGTTTATAAAACCTAAATTGTTGTCATAAGTCAAAACGCCGAAGCCTGACGCATCTACATTATGGTGGTGTTGTACCAGTTTTAATGGTAAATAAGAATCTGGTAGCATTGAAGTGATGCTACTTTCATCAAGAGAAACACCATCTGTAGAGTAATACAGGCGATAGTTTTGACCAGCTAAACTTGCCTCACTCTGGGCCAAATTTATCAGGTTAATTTGGTAGCATTGGTATAAAACATCATTGGATGATGTTTTTGTCAATGACAATTCTACCTGACCAGATGCTACGATAGCCATACATAATAGTATAGCACTGTACATCAACCGGTTTTTCGTTGGAATACAATTCATTACAAAAATTTTAAAAATTAATAAACTTTTACCTAAAAAATAATCACACATTCCCTACTTCTTAAAAATGTCAAATGAACATACTTTGGAAATTGGGTTATCTTACACATAATAGGACAACATATTCATGTCTACCCCTTATGTAAATACTCATAAATGTCTTAAAATGCATATTTACAAAATAAATCACAATTATATTACATTTTTTTGTAATCTATTATCAATTACAATGCAATATTTTACATGATTATTTAATATTCATATTATTAGTAATTGTAATGTAATAAATTTACCTTTTAAAACAATAGCATATTACATATATATTTATTTACCTTTAACACCATATTTATGCCTTTTAATACACTTTTTTTACATATTAAAGCAATATGTAGGCTTATATTTGAATTATTTACATTTCAGAGTTATAAGATGTAGAAATATTCTTTAAGTCAGAAAGGTGTCCGATTCTGAAGTTTTAGTGTTATTATTGTACTATTTTTCTAAAACATCTTAAAAGTTAATAATAAATGAGTAAGGATGATCAAATATTTGATGTAGAGTTGATTCATATCATGTTACATGATAGTTTTTCAGTATTTGATGAACTTACCATACTTCAGTCCATCACGCCCGATCAATTAAGAGCAGCACTGACAAAAAGTAAAAAAATTGCAATAAGTTACCTGACACATTTTTCTGAAGTTCAAAAGTCTAATAATTATAAATTTGCTACTATAGGTGAAATTATTACTGTACTCAAAAGTGAATTCACGAAAGTCAACATAAAATGTCAGAATGAACTACTTGACTTAAAGGTCGACATTCCGCAAATAATTTGTTTTGCTTTAGTAAAAAATCTTATTTCAAATAGTATCATTCATGGAGGAAAGGAATATCAAGATATAGATATACAGGTAGAATTAAAATCAAATGATAAGGATAATACAATCCATTTGATTTATTCAGACAATGGGAAAGGAATCTCGGCCGTCAATCAAGAGAATTTGTTTAAACTTAAACAGGGATTATTACTTAAAAATGGCATTGGCCTTTCTACGATAAGAAGGTTGTTAATGAATTATGGAGGTGATATAAAATTAGATGGTGGTCAACTCGAAACTGGGTATTTCATCCCGAAATTCCATTGTTTATTACCAATTCATAATGGATAAAGTACCAAGAAAGTAACTTTGAACAAAAGAGTATGATTAAATTATTATAGCCTTAAAATCAAAGTATTATGAACTTGACTTCAAAATAATCACCCTATTTAGCTCGCAAAATGCGTTGATGATTATATTGCCAGAACCATAATCTCTTGATTTAAAACGAAGAAAAAAATATAAACATCTTTTAAGAGAATATTAACCCATATAATATCTTGACAACAAATCTTTTTTAAAATTCCTACTTAGTGGCAATTTAATATTTCCCAATCGAACTTCTTGGCCATCCAGATTGATTGAATCAAGCTGAGACAAATTTATTATATATGCCTTATGAATTCGAATAAAGTCCTCTGGTAATTTTTTCTCAAAATCAGACAAAGTCGACCTTATTAAAAATCTTTTCTCCGCGGTAAATAGTTCAATATATTTCCCATCAATCGTTATATACAGTATATCTTTCAAATCGAGTTTTTTGATTTCTTTTCCTGATTTCACAAATATAAAATCACTTAGTCTTGACTTAGAGATATTTTGATGCTTCTTTGCAGTTGCAAGATAAATTGCTTTCATTAGTTCAAAGTTATTAACATTCTTTGGAATGAAATCCATTGGAACTAAGTCCTTTACTTCTTCGAATAGTTGTGCACTATAAAACGTGGAAATGATAATCACCGGTATATCGCGATTGATCAGTGATTCTTTGATCAGATGGTGCCCATTAAACCCATCATTTAAATAGTAATCTAACAGTATTACATCGGGATTATAGCTATCTAGGTAATTTACAGCATCATTAAAAGAGTTTTCAATATGAATATTGTTCTGCCCTTCGGAAATCAATTTTTTTTCTAAAATTTCGGAATGATGTCTATCATCATCAATGATTAATATTTGTATTGAAGTACTCACAAATAAATTTTAATTATGAAAAATTTAATTGAAGCCTCAAAAATAAATAATATTTTTAAATACTTATCCTATTATGCTTTATTATTTACATTATTAATCAGTTATTAACATTATTTGGTAATATATAAAGATACATAAGTAAATTTATTGCAATCCTAAAGTTTCAACAAGCACATATGCTGTAACTTTAGTCAACTAAAAGTGGCTTAAAATACTTATTTCACATACTGTTCATCTCTGCCTTTTATTTTTCATTTGAATTTCTATTTATTTGAATACAATCACATATATATGCCTTTTAAAGACATATATATGTTTTTCTTAAAATATGTTTATATCTTTGCTTTCAGAACCCGACAGTAAAGTTGCTAATTACTAGCATTTCAATTTAACATTGTTCCTGCAACTATACTTAAATTTATTTATCAAACCTTTGATGTTTCAGGATGAATTAATAATAATTAAAAAGTTCAGTCTAAATTATGACTTCAAATCCACGCTTAGCAAATATTTTCAGTCCAGAATTAAACTGTGATACAAGTTATATACCCGAATTTGCGAAAAAAAGAATTTTGGTTATCACTTATTTCAAACTTGGATATGATATAGCTTATATCACTAAAATGATAAATTGTAAGGCATCATTTTGCGAAAATATAATTGAAGTTTATACTAAGAATGGAATCAATGCTTTAATGAAGAAAAACCTAGATTTTAAAATGAATAAACAGCATTCAAAATTAAAGTCTGAAGATGTCCAATTATTATCCACCATAGTAAACTTAAAACCACCTCAAAATTCATCTAAATGGACTTATGCATTACTCACATCAGTGATAAATCATTCTGGTCTGTTTAATAAATCAATCTGTTTAGCAACGGTTAGAAAAACAATCTTATTGAATAATATTGACATTGAAGCTTGGAAATCAAGATCTTATGAATTAAATGATCAAAATTTAGTTCAAATTAGGAATACAATCAATCAGCTTAATGACATAAAATTATATGAAAATAAAAATTTTGAATTAGACATAGAATTGATAAAAACAATTATTCAAAAAATTAAGGACGCCAACAGTTCTATAACCATTCTGAATGTCTTTTTGGAGTACAAGAAGCATCATTCTAATACCAAACTCACTATATTTGTTTTTTCCAAACTTCTTAAAAACAGTTTTCCAAATTGGCAAGAAATAAAAGCTCAGATACCAAGGAGGCATGGTCAAAGTTTTAAGAAAGTAATTATAATTTCAGAAAATGAAGTAACTGAACTGAATAGAATAATAAATTCTCTAGAATATAATAGCCTTATACATATGAGGGCTAAAATCTGTTTAGAAATGGCACATGGGTTTAATGCTAATCTCATAGCAGAAACACTTGGTTGTAGTAAAAGCATGGTTTATACCGTTTACGATTTATTTAAGAAAAAAAGAATTCAGGGCATACTTTACTTAAAGACTAGAAACAGCAGTGCACAAAATCAAAATATCAGAATAATCACCAAATATCCAACCATCCTAAGAGAATTACAAAGAATAATCGATTCGAATAGTGCAAATCATATGGAACCACCACTAACAATTAATGAAATCACAAAAAGGTTAAATTTAATTGGAATTAAAATTAGCAATACTTCAGTTTCTAATCTTCTAAAAAGCAATAATATAAATTATATTAAGAGTAGTTTAAATTGAAATTGCTGAAAAATTAATCATTTACTCCCTAAATTTTTAATCACTTGCTGATTAAAATCTAATACTCAAACCTTACTTTTGTAAAAATATAGTAATGGCATGAGTTCGAATTCTGATATAATAACACTTACGAAATCCTTTTTAGATCAATTACCTGACAAGAGTAAAATAAAACAACTTCGCCAAGTCATAGCTTACCATGAAAAAAGGTATTATGTGGAAGACGACCCTCTCATATCAGATCGAGAGTATGACATCCTCTATAATACATTAAAAAATATTGAACTTGAAAACCCTGAACTGATTATTTCATCATCTCCTACACAAAGAGTGGGTGGTGACATAGGAAGTGATTTCCCCCCGATAAAACACATTGTCCCAATGTTGTCATTGGACAATGCCTATACTGCAGATGACTTACTCAGCTTTGATCAATCTGTAAAAAAACTGACAGGAATGGCAATGGATAGTGATGTCATATATTGTGTAGAACCGAAGTTTGATGGAGGAAGCATAGCATTGGTGTACGAAAATGATATGTTGGTCAGGGCAGCAACGAGAGGCAATGGAAATCTTGGAGAAGATATCACAAGAAATGCCAAAATATTGCCATCAGTGCCATTGCATGCCGATTTTAGTAAGATGGGTATCAAACTTGTGGAATTGAGAGGAGAAGCGCTTATCAGGAGAGACAAATTTGATGCATTGAATGCTCAGCGCGCAAATGAAGGCGCTACCTTGTACGCCAATCCACGAAATGCAGCTACTGGTGGGTTGCGTACCAAAGACCCATCTGAAACTAGACGACGGCAAATAGATGTGTTTATTTACCAAATGACGTATGCAGCAGATATCAATGATGATCAAAAAGGCGGGGCATCTCATCATGAAAATATTGAATTTTTAGGAACTTTAGGTTTCAAAATTCCAAACGAAGAAAAAAAATTATGTCCCAATATCCAATCAGCTATAGATTTCATACAATCTTGGGAAGAAAAAAGAGATAATTATGCTTATGAGATTGATGGCATGGTGGTCAAAGTTGATGACATCCAGATGCAAATAAGATGCGGATCTACATCACACCATCCTAGATGGGCCACAGCATTTAAGTTTAAAGCAAAACAAGCCATCAGCACCTTACTTAGCGTAGAATATCAGGTAGGTAAAATCGGATCTATAACTCCGGTGGCAAAAATAAAACCTGTATATTTAGCAGGTGTCAACGTGTCTTCTATTTCATTGCACAATGAAGAATTCATACGGTCAAAAGACATAAGGATTGGTGACCAAGTATTGGTGGAGAGAGCCGGTGACGTCATACCTTACATATCTAAATCCCTACCAGAATTGCGCACTGGAAATGAAACTGAAATTACTTTTCCAGAATTTTGTCCTGTCAATGATACAAGTCAAAAAATAGCCTTAATCAAAGAAGAAGGAGAATCGGCATGGCGATGTCCAGACTGCGTTTGTGGTAATCAGCCATTGCAAAAAATGATATTTCATGTTTCAAAAGAAGCGATGGATATAGATGGATTTGGTAAATCGTACGTAGAAAAGTTCTATAGTTTAGGATGGCTGAAGGATATGAGTGATATTTATAATCTTGATTATGAACTCATTGCCAATCTCGATGGTTTTGGCAGAAAATCAGCAGATAATCTAAAGCAATCCATTGAAAAAGCAAAAAATAATCCAATACATCGATTACTTCATTCTCTAAGTATTCATCATTTAGGCAAAAGAGCATCAAAACTAATTGCAGAAGAAATCCTACATGTTTTTAACCTATTAAATTGGGATTTGGATCGCTATACAGCCATAAAAGACATAGGGCCAGTAGTAGCTCAAAATATTATGAGCTGGCTGAATGAAGAGAAAAATGTAGCCATGCTCCGACGAATGGAGTCTTTAGGGGTCAATCTAGCCCAAACCGAAGCTGACATGCCATTGCTATCAGCTTCTGAAGGTAAACTAGCAGGTAAAACAATCTTATTTACGGGTACACTTTTACAGATGGGCAGAAAAGAAGCGGAAACATTAGCTGCAAAACAAGGTGCAAAGCTGCTTAGTGCAGTCAGTAGCAATTTGAATATCCTTGTTGTTGGCGAAAAAGCCGGATCAAAGCTTAAAAAAGCAGAATCACTTGGTACGGTAGAGATTTGGACTGAGGGAGAGTTTATTTCTCAGATTTCTCAAGAATAGATTTCACTTTACATCGATATTTTTAACAATAAATTTGGATTACATTTTCATAATTGTAATTTAACTCCTTTTCATAACCCTAAAAGCACAAGAATTGTCTGTTTATTTAGCTACTTTTGCTCTTATTTTTAATTTATGAGAGTTTTAATCATTGGGAATGGTGGACGTGAGCATGCCTTGGCTTGGAAAATTTCACAAAGTCCAGACTGTAGTCAATTGTATATTGCCCCAGGAAATCCTGGCACCAGTGAACTAGGAGAAAACATTGCAATAGATCCAATGGATTTTAATGCTTTGATGGCATTTTGCGAAAAAAATCAAGTAGATTTAGTGATTGTCGGTCCTGAAGCACCACTAGTAGCAGGTATTGTGGACACATTTAGAAGTAATCCATCAACAAAAGATATCAACATCATCGGACCTGATGCAAAAGGTGCACAATTAGAAGGTAGTAAGGCTTTTGCAAAAGATTTTATGATTCGAAACAAGATTCCTACTGCAAAATATATTGAAATCACCCTAGAAAACATTGCAGAAGGATATCGTTTCATTTCAGGTTCACATCCGCCATATGTACTGAAGGCTGATGGATTAGCGGGCGGCAAGGGTGTACTGATTGTAAATGATGAAGCATCTGCCAGAGCAAACTTGTTGGATATGCTCAATGGCAGCTTTGGCCATGCCTCCAAAAAGGTAGTCATTGAAGAATATTTAAATGGAATTGAATTTTCTGTTTTTATCCTTTCAGATGGTCATCAATATGCATTATTACCTGAAGCTAAAGATTATAAACGTATCGGAGAAGGTGATATAGGCCTTAATACGGGTGGCATGGGTGCAGTTTCTCCAGTTCCATTTGCTGATGATATATTGATGGAAAAAGTAAGAAAGCGAATTATTGAACCTACCATTTCAGGACTTGAAGCCATGGGTATAACCTATAGAGGATTTATCTTTTTTGGCTTAATGGTTGTGGAGGGCGAACCCTTTGTCATTGAATACAATTGTAGGATGGGTGATCCAGAAACAGAAGTTGTTTTACCTAGAATTTCAAATGATATATTGCCTATATTGAAAGGGGCAGCGCAAGGCAATTTAGACCATAAAACTATTCAAATCAGCCCATTTACTGCTACAACAGTGATGCTAGTATCTGGTGGTTATCCGCAAGAATATAAAAAAGGATATCAAATTACACTAGATTATAACAAGGATGAAAGTACTTTATTCCATGCAGGAACAACTGTCAATTCCCAAGGTCAATTGGTGACATCAGGAGGTAGAGTACTTGCTGTAACTTCGATCAGTGATAAAGGTACAGAAGCCTTACAACGAAGTCTATTGACAGCAGAAAAAATCCAATTTGAAGGAAAATATTATAGACGTGATATAGGGTTTGACCTTGACCTAATATAATCGCTAATTTCGTAAAAAAGATGGATGCATTAACATTGACAAAAATTTTAGGGACTGATACATCCCTTTTATATGACGGAAATTTTGAGGTTTCTTATCTGAGTTTTGACACAAGAAAAATAATTCATCCAAAAGAAACACTCTTCATTGCAATAGAAGGAAGCATCCAAGATGGACATTCATTCATTATGGAAGCTATTGATGCTGGTGTCAGAAATATAGTGGTGAATAAATTCATTGGATTTCTTACAGCAGAAGTGAATGTGTTCAAAGTCGATGATACTCTAGGTGCATTTCAAAAAATTTCGGCCTTTCATCGATCATTATTTTCAGAATTGGAAGTGATAGGAATAACGGGTAGCAATGGCAAAACGATAGTAAAAGAGTGGTTGGCACAACTATTAAATGATAAAAAGGTCGTAAAATCCCCTGGAAGTTACAATTCTCAAACGGGTGTCCCATTATCTGTATGGCAGATTTCAAAAGGTGACCAAATAGCTATTTTTGAAGCAGGTATTTCACAGCCAGGTGAAATGACACGTCTTCAATATGTAATAAACCCAACTCTTGGGATTTTCACAAATATCGGAGACGCACACGATGCAGGTTTCGCCGATCGAACACAAAAACTAGATGAAAAACTAAACCTTTTTGTCAATTGTAGGACAGTAGTGTATTGTGCTGATGATAAGATGGTACATACCAAAATGAGAGAAAGATGTCATAATGCTTCATTTGCATCATGGGGATTTGATGATGATGCCACTTTGATAAAAATTTTATCTGTGAAAAGCGCTCAAGACTCTAGTCAAATTAAGTGTTTGTATCAAGGTAAAGAATATGCTTTATCGCTACCATTTACGGATAGAGCATCACTAGAAAATGCCATGCATTGTGTAGCAACTATGTGGATCCTTGAGTATTCATTTGAAACAATACAAAAGAGAATCCTTGAATTGGAACACATACCTATGCGGTTGGAAATGAAACAAGGTATTAAAAATTCCATTTTGATAAATGATACGTATAATGCTGATTTACAATCATTTAAAATAGGTCTTGAGTTTCTGTCTCAGCAATCAGTAGACAGAGAGCGCATGGTGATCCTTTCTGAATTCCAACAATTGAGTACGTCAAAAGAGGGATTTATAAAAGAGATTTCATCTTTATTGCATAAATACAATGTAGAACATGTCATCACTATCGGTGAGCATTTGAAACCTCTTGAGCGCTATCTTAATCCATTTGTTTTGTTTACAAATTATCCCAAAACAGACTCTCTGCTACAAAACCTGCATAAATTGCCTATTGAAGATAAAGCAATTATGATAAAAGGTGCAAGGGTATTTGCATTGGACAGAATTTCCCAAATTTTATCTGATAAAGGTCACACTGCTGTTCTTGAAACGGATCTTTTAGCCGTAGAGCACAACCTGACTTACTTTTCATCACTCCTAGAAAAAATGTCAAAATTATTGCTGTAATCAAAGCATCAGCATATGGCAGTGGTGGTGTTGAGTTGGCAAAGTTTTTAGAATATAAAAAAGTAGCATATTTGGCTGTGGCATTTATTGATGAAGGTATCACTCTGCGCAAAGCAGGTATCACACTACCATTAATTGTCCTCAACCCAGACCGAAATGGTATCATGGATATGATTGCCTATGACTTAGAACCTGAAGTGTATTCACTTAATCAACTATCTGAAATTGCGCAATCTGCCAATATTCACAGAAACAAAACATTCAAAATACACGTAAAAATAGATACTGGAATGCATAGAATGGGATTTATCAGACGGAAATTTCAGCATTGTCAGCAATTATCAAATCAAATCCCAATATCAAAGTATCTTCAGTTTTTTCACATTTGAGTAGTAGTGAGGATCCCGATGATGATGATTTCACTCAAAAACAAATGGAACTATTTGATACTTGTTATTCGGAACTAACAGAATTGATTGGCACATTTCCACCGAGACATATACTTAACTCAGCTGGAATACTTAGATTCCAGTCTAAAACCTATGAAATGGTGCGTTTAGGCCTTGGGCTATACGGTATTGATACCACAAACAGTGTTCCTAAACATTTACAAAAAGTGCACACTCTAAAGGCATCAGTCATTTTGATTAAAAACTTAAAAAAAGGTGAATTTATCGGATACAACCGAAGATCATACCTTGAAAAAGATTCTGATTTAGCAGTAATCAACATTGGCTATGCAGATGGATTGATGCGCAAAGCAGGTAATGGCCACTACAAAGTTAGAATCAAAGATCAATTGTATCCAATCATAGGTTCTATAAGCATGGATTTGAGCCTTATAGATCTGGGTGAAATGCACGATGTCAAAATAGGTGATGATGTCATAATATTTGGAGAAGATCCCACCTATAGAGCAATTAGCAGAAGTTTGTGGAAACCATTCCTTATGAAATATTGACGCGGATTTCGAGTAGGGTCAAGAGAGTTTTCATAAGGTAGTATGGAACTGAATACTGACCAATCAATATTGTCATGACGAAATATTTCATCCGACTTTCCTATGATGGTACAGGATTCAATGGTTGGCAAAAGCAGCCTGTTGGCCAAGGCCACAGTGTTCAAACCGAAGTAGAATCAGCATTATCAAGTGTATTAAGGCAGCCAGTTGAAATAACAGGTTGCGGACGGACTGATGCAGGTGTACACGCAGAAAACTTCATATCACATTTTGAAAGCGATGATCATTTGGATACAACCAAAACGGTTTTCATATTAAACAAAATGCTGAGCAAGCAGATAGGAATTCATGCTATATATCCAGTGCACGATGATGCACATGCCAGATTTGACGCCATATCTAGGTCGTATACGTACAGGATTCACACACAAAAGGATCCATTTGCCTTGTATTCATGGTATTATCCTTATGGAGATTTGAATTTAGAAACGCTCAACAAGGCCGCTGCACTTATCATGGAATTTGAAGATTTTAGCACTTTTTGTAAGACCCACTCAGATGTAAAAACAACCATTTGCCATATTTCTGAATCCTATTGGCTCCAAAACGGCAAACATTATGAGTATCATATCAAAGCTGATAGATTTTTACGTGGGATGATACGACTCATTGTCGGAATGTGTGTGCAAATATGCAGACAAAAATTAACGATTGATGATGTAAGAAAAGCCATGCAATCTGGTGTAAAAACAGGAAGAGATTGGAGTGTTCCTGCAGCGGGTCTCACCTTGCATGATATAAGCTATCCTTACTTTGTACAATTGAGTGATGAAAAATGACCTATTATTCCCATAATCATTAAAAAAAGTGGATATTTGCCACCTTAAATCGCAATAGATATGAACCCATTTCCAAGTGACATTGAAATAGCACAAGCTGCCAAAATACGCCCAATAAAAGAGATTGCTGCAAAATTGGGAATTGACGAGGACCAATTGGAATATTATGGTAAATACAAGGCTAAGCTGCCTTTAACCTTACAAAAGGAAAATCCAAAAGGTAAGCTTATTTTGGTAACGGCTATGTCTCCAACCAAATATGGTGAAGGCAAAACAACCATGTCAGTAGGGTTATCTGATGGCTTGAATTATATAGGCAAAAAGGCGATGGCAGTGTTGAGAGAGCCATCATTGGGGCCAGTTTTCGGTGTAAAAGGTGGTGCTGCTGGAGGTGGTTACGTCCAGGTGATTCCGATGGAAGATATTAATTTACACTTTACGGGCGACTTCAATGCCATAGAAAAAGCAAATAATTTATTGTCAGCTCTTATTGATAATAATCTACAAAATACCAAGCATTCATTACAATTGGATCCCCGCACCATTGCATGGAAGCGTGTCATGGATATGAATGATAGATCCCTCAGACAGATCATCATAGGTGTAGGCGGCAAAGCTAACGGTGTGATGCGCGAAGATGGATTTAATATCACTCCTGCCTCTGAGGTCATGGCCATCCTCTGCATGTCAAAAGACATGGACGATCTTAAAACCAGACTAGGAAATATCTATGTGGGTCAAACTTGGTCTGGAGCGCCCATATATGCTAAAGATTTAGACGCAGTAGGTGCGATGGCTGTACTATTGAAAGATGCCATTAAGCCCAATCTTGTCCAAACTATTGAAGGTAACCCAGCTATTTTGCATGGAGGACCATTTGCCAGTATTGCACAAGGTACAAATACCATTATTGCTACCAAAACTGGACTTTCATTAGCGGATTATGTGGTCACAGAAGCTGGGTTTGGGGCAGACCTAGGTGCTGAAAAGTTTCTACATATAAAATGCCGCGCAGCAGGTTTAGCACCAGACGCAGTCGTTGTTGTAGCTACTATAAGAGCTCTAAAACATCATGGCGGCGCAGGCAAAGATGATCTTACCATTGCAAATGTGGATGCGGTTAGAAAAGGTTTCAGTAATCTAGAAAAGCATATCGAAAATGTACAACAATTTGGCCTCACACCGATAGTGGTGATCAATGCCTTCCCCAAAGATACCAAAGACGAATACGGAGCGGTACAATCGCTATGTGCTGCCAAAGGTATCAAAGCCGTAGTAAGTACAGCATTTGCAGAGGGTGGCAAGGGATCAGCAGAACTAGCAAAAACAGTAGTTGATTCTATTGAAAACAACACTAAGCTCTTTGCACCATTATATGATCTTAATGATACATTGGAGCATAAAATCGAAACGATTGCCACAAAGATTTATGGTGCCTCTGGGGTAGAGTATGCGTCAAAAGCAAAATCCCAATTGAGTCAGATAAAAAAACTCGGGTATGCAAACATGCCCGTATGCATGGTAAAAACGCCAGCGAGTCTTTCAGATAATGATAAATTAGTAGGAAGGCCGATAGGATTTAAAGTCAATGTACGAGAATTTGAATTTGCTGCCGGAGCAGGATTTGTTATCCCTATCTTGGGCGATGTGATGCGCATGCCAGGCTTGCCATCTGAGCCTAATTCAATGAATATGGATATCGATAGCAATGGAAAAATTACAGGGCTATCGTAAGCAGGTAATAGCATAATCTATAAAATAAAAGCGGGAAACAGATTATTACATCGTTTCCCGCTTACATTTACTTAATTACAGAACTGAATTATCAAATAATTTTACTTGTATTTTCGATTGGAGTAAAAGTTTATTAGGGTTTTAATTAAAATTGATAAACTCCATATACTGCTATGTTCTTGTTCTTTACGTTGACGTCTTCAGAATCTTCCCCATCTGCAATATTCGAAAGTCCAAATGAATAATTAGCACCAATAATAAAATTTCCTAAGTCATAACCTAGTCCAAAATTCAATCCAAAATCCAAAGATTTTAACAAATCCTTGACATCCTCATCCTGAGACTTTGCTGACAATAAAAATGCCAAATATGGACCAGCTTCGGCAAAAAAACCTTTTTCTTCCCCAGTGAAATTATACACAAAATGCAGTGGAACATCCAAATAAGTATATTCATCTGTAATAGTCTCATTTACCCCAAAAATATCTAAGGTCAATTTTGATCCTTTAACTGAATACAAAATTCCTGGTCTAAATGTCAAATTGTCAGACAATTTAAAATCATTGACCAAACCAAAGTGAAATCCAAGTTTGGAATCAGAATTAAGTGTAACTCCACCATTCTCTGCAGAGACTGAAGCAAAATTTAATCCTGCTCTAACGCCTAATTGCGCATTTACATTAATATTGCAGAACAAAAACAATCCTAAAATAAAATATATCTTATTCATGATATCATTAATTTTTAAATTTGATATTAATTAAAATTGATAAATGCCATAAACAGCAATATTATTATTTTTTGCAGATACGTCAACTCCGTCTTCGACTTCAGCGACATTTGCTAATCCAAGTCCATAATTTGCTCCTACTAAAAATGAACCTAAATCATACCCCAAACCTAAACTTAGGCCTAAATCAAGTGATTTATAACCATCTTTAATATCAACATCCTCAGATTTTGCAGCCAAAAGAAATCCCAAATATGGTCCTACTTCAGCAAAAAATCCTGTGTCACCTCCAGAAAAGTTATAAACCAATGATAATGGTATATCGATGTAAGTTAAATTTGTACTTTCCGCATCACTTTTACCACCTTTAAATGAGAGCAATACACCTGGCCTAAATGTTAACTTATCACTTAACATAAAATCATTTACCAACCCAACGTGAAATCCAACTTTTGAATCTGTAGATGCACTAATACCTGCAAATTCAATATTGGTGGAGGAGAAGTTTAAACCCGCTCTGACTCCGAGCTGTGCCTTCACTGAAATTACAAACAAAATCATTGTAGAAAGCGTAAAAATTAATTTCTTAAACATAATAAAATTTTTTGTTAATAAATAATAAATCCATAGCAAATGTACTATATCTTTTCATATAAAAAAATTTTATATAAATTTTTTATAATTATTTAGAGTGTTCAGTTCTAAGACACTTGCTTAAGACATGAATAAATACATTACCGAGAAATTGTTTCTAGTTTAGGTTGAGTTAAAAACAGAAATCAGTGAATATGCTTGGTATCTGATCTAGAATCCACTATGATTATATTTCAAACAACTTTATATTCATATGCAATATCAAGATGGGTAAAAGAGATGGTTGTTCTGATTTCCTTGAAAATACTTCAAAAATATCATTATCAGGTCTCTCAGGGGAATAGTTCAATAAAGTGTGTCTGGGTTAAAAAATAATTGAATTAGGCATATTATAAATGAATTTAACCCCTATATTTGCTACAAATATAGTTAATATAATGGAAGCAAAATTTAAAAGCCTATCAATATTTGAGTTTCAGAGCAAATTTCCTGATGAAGATTCTTGTTATGCTTATTTATCAGAATTAAAGTGGAAAGGTGGTTATGAATGTCCCAAATGCAAACATAAAAAGCATTGCAAAGGCATCAACAAATACGATCGGCAATGTACTAAATGTGGATATCTAGAGAGTCCAACGGCTGGTTCTCTGTTTCCATAAAGTAAAATTTTCAATCCTAAAGCGTTTTGATTGTGTATTATGTTTCAACGAGTAAAAAGGAATTGCATCTACTGAACTAAGTCGAAAACTTGATTTAAGACAAAAGACATGTTGGATGTTTAAGCAAAAAGTCATGCAAGCCATGGCTAGTAGTGGAGATAATCTTGACTGGCAAAGTAGAAGTTGATGAGTTCGTGATCGGTCAGCAAGAGGAAGGCGTAGTTGGGAGTGAAAATAAGAATAAAAGATTGATAGTCATAGCCATAGAAAAAGGTGGAAAGGAGCTGGCCGCATATATGCTAAACAAATTGATAGATCGACAAAGAATAATTTGAAACTTTCGCGGATGAAAACCATTTTCAAAGTCAAAGGCAGAAATAAAAACCGATGTTTGTCGTCATATCGAAGTTTAGAGAAAGAAATGCCAAATCTCAAAACGGAGAAATCGAAGAAGAAAGGAAGTAATTTTACAGTAATGCATCGAATAATTATGGGATTTAAATCTTGGTTGAGAGGCATACATGAACACGCCAACATCTGCAATACTATTCAGATGAATATTGTTACAGATACAATCGAAACAAGATGAAGGAGGGTATTTTTGATAATTCACTACTGCGAATGATAAAGCACAAACCTGTTCCATATAAAACACTAATTGCTTAAATGCCTAATTCTAAAAAATAATTAATAAAACAACCATGATAGGTTTTTGATGCTTCAACTTGTAAACAACTACCATGCTTTGTGGAAAATCTGTCAAGGCTGGCGACATAGAGCCATCCATTTTAGCCTTTACTGGATTTGGAACAAAGCATACCTTTGTTTTCAAGTTGAAGCATCATGTTCTGGACTCTTGCGCTCATACGTCTGACTTATCTGATATGTTGATTGACTACTTCTGGATATAAATACATGATTTCTCTTTGTATTGATTTCCAATTATTCGCTGTTCTCCGCCAAGATTTTTCATTGTGCATCAGGGATAGATATATCTGTTTTAGCAACGCTGTTTCGATACCCAGGCAGCTTTGCCTTTTACGATTTTTCTAATGATTCTATGAAGTGCCTCCACAGGGTTGGTTGTGTATATCATCCTGCGTATGTGTGCCAAAGTTCATGAATGCCATGAGTTCTTCCCATGATTGCTCCCATTGTCTCTAATTACGTATTTGTATCTTTCACCCCATTGTTCTTTGAACAGTTCGAAGGCCGATAGGGGCTGCTTCTCAGTAGGTGCGCTATATACTTTCCTTAGCGAAGCTACTACTTTTTTCGCATCCTTTTATCGTCCACATATTTCATTGAACTTTACTTGGTGGACTATACATTTTTGAATAATACCTCTGGATATTCTTCCTGGATCGTCTGTGAAAAATCCCTTCAGATTATCTGTGCATATCACAAGAATGTCTTCAACGCCTCGCTTTTTCAGGTCTTGTAATACCAATCCCCACCAGGGCTCCCCTCACTTTGGCTGATGTACAAGCCTTAGCAAGTCCCTGTTGCCTGCCCAATTCACCGAATACACCGTATAAAATGCCCTTAGTACTATACACGCCTTCTATGCCGCACCTTTAAAATGTATCGCATCCAGATATACAATGGGATAAAATGATAGCAATGGCCGAGTTTTCCACGCTTCAATCTCGGGCAATACATTGTCCGTAATTTGAGATATCTTCCCCACCGATATTTCTATCCCATGGTGATCTTGTATCAATCTTCGTACATCCTCAACAGAATTGCCTTGTGCGTATAAAGCGATGATTTGTTCATCGATGCCGCTATGGAGTTCCCTTTCTCGTTTACCTATCAGTTCAGGCTCGAAAGTTGAATTCTCATTCTGGGTGTGTGTACCTCGATAGCCACTTTGTGATGACCTGTTTCTTCGTATATCCATTCCGCTTATTGCTCTTACCTATGTTCAATTCATTCAGTTATATGATGATCGATCTCACCTCCAACATTTTATTGGACCATGTTTTGTAATAGTCACACTAAACGGATTCCTGTCTCCAAACAAGGACTCTTTTTGAATAGAGTCGTTGTTTCATCCTTTTCGTAAAGCGCTATCGCTTCTAACTTTTCTTTTTCTTCTTTATTCATTTTGCAAAGATAGATAGACACACTTTATTGAACAGTCTCCTCAGGAGTATAGGAATTGTTTCTCACACCAAAGCCACTGCCAAAACCCAATTTTAAATACTGTTTTACATGAAAATTCATACCAAATCCTACACCTTTGAAAGTATAAATTCGATCATAATCAACCGTTTCTACATAAGCACCATTTGCTTTTATCTCATCACGCGAAATATTATAAAATATTGTTTTATAATTATAAAAGAATAGAATGTCCTTTTTTATTTTTTTACCAAAATCAGACCATCCAAATTTAATTCTCAGTCGATATCCTAAATTGGTGCTTGAAATAGAGTATTCTTTTAGCCCAAACAGCAAACCTGTTTCAAGTCCAATAAATGTCTGGTTTTTAAATATCAAATCATGACTAAACTGAAACCCCGCATCCAAGTTCAACAGAGCGGATGGGGTAAATCCTAGCACATATCTAACTGACTTTGTGGTATCTAATGCTTGAGCGGATAAATGAAATGTAAACCCCAAAAAAAGTGATAAAAAAATGTAGATCCTATGCATGTTTATATCTGTATGCTTCCTAAGTATTCAAGTGTACCATCATTTAAAACTTTATATTGTCGAAGCTGATCGGGGCATACGACAATCAGCAAATCTCCTTTAAGTATACAATCATACGCCTGCATGCCATCAATCGTTTGAATTAGTAATGGTGCTTTTGGATCTTCTATACTAAAAATTTTTAACCCTGCAGTGTCGTCACAAACGTATAACCCACCATCAACAATTGCTAAACCTCTTGGACAAAAAAGATTCACAGTTTTTATCAAAATCGGGGTGTTTGGGTTAGAAATGTCATAAACGCGCAACTCATTAAACTGAGCAGAGCTACAAATATCAATAACTCTGGTTGCAATCGTAACATATGCATAATCATTCTTAACTACTATTGGCTCAAAAAAGCAAAAGTCTGTTAAGTTCAAATTATAATTCGTTGCACTTTTCCTTTGAGGTATTCCTTGGCTGTCTAATTCAAATATATGCATTTCATTTGAAGATCCTATCAGCAACAATCCTTCATAATAGTATAAAGATTGGATATCAAAACCTACATCTTGTGTGGTTATTATAATGGGGTCTTTTGGGTCATTTATGTCATAAGTAGTTATTTGACTATCATTTATCAAATATAAATGACTGCCGATGGTAAGCATGGTTGCATAGGACCCCGACAAAGTACCGGATTCAGTTTCACTATCACCTAGACTTTCTACGTTACAGGCCATAGCTGATATTATTAAAAACGCAGCAATAGCCAAAATTTGAGCATTTATTTTCATTTTAGATTGTTTTACAATTTGGATTAATCAATGTTCCTTTTTCCCACCCTTTTAATAATCCCTTTGATGGATCAAAACATTCAAAGTATCCGTTATAATTTGCTGGATACACCTTTAATTTTTCAGGTTCATATTGGTTTAAAAGCGCTTTCAATACCACTATGTGCGCATAATCAGATATATCTATTACCAATAAATCTCTTCCATTATTCGCATACAATACATTCCCATTCACCGTAAATTCTGTATTACCATTGATGACCCAAAAGTATATTTTCTTGCCATGAACGGGGTCGGAATTATCGATGACATGAATTCCTTTGTATTTCTCATTAATAAAAATATGATTATTATATGTTACTATTTTGCCCAATTTTTCGAAATCTCTCGGTGGCTCTGATATAATACTTCCCCAATCTTCATATGCATAATAGGTGGGTTTCATACCATCCACAATGAAGTCCTAATCACAAGAGGACAATAGAAATATAAAACAAAATAGGATTGGTAATTTCATTTCCATATGACCTTTGATATTAAAACGATTACTCTTTGCCATACGCTGCTTATAGTAACAATATTCATTACTATGTACAAATCTAATTTAAAGCTATGATAAAATTCATATTTGATCCGTTGCAACTTGAACAAATTTATATTAAGTTTGTATTGTAAGCTGTTTTAAACACTTTATGACTGTCACGATGCACATTAAAAAACCTGAATTACTTTCGCCAGTAGGCTCTTTTGAATCATTGCATGCAGCTATACGAGGTGGTGCTGATGCCATCTACTTCGGTGTAGAGCAACTCAATATGCGCACCAAATCTGTACCTACTATCACCATAACTGATATAGCGGAAGTGGCTCAGGTGGCAAAAAATAATAACATCAGAGCATATCTCACACTGAATACTGTCATGTATGATTATGATATGCAGTTGGTGCAAAAAATAGTACAAGAAGCAAAGGATCAAGGTATTCATGCCATCATAGCTTCTGACTATGCTGTTTTTGAAATATGTAAAAGAGTGGGAATCCCACTTCACATCAGTACACAGGCCAATGTCACCAATGTGGATTCTGTGGGCTTTTTCTCGCATTTGGCAGATGTCATAGTACTTTCTAGAGAATTGACCATAAGTCAAGTGAAACACATCACTTCGGAGATCAAAAGACGTGATATAAGAGGCATATCAGGAGACTTCATGCGTATTGAAACCTTTGTCCATGGTGCGCTGTGTATGGCTGTTTCAGGTAAATGTTATTTGAGTCTTCATGAAAAAAATGCTTCTGCCAATAGAGGTGCTTGTGTCCAAAATTGCAGAAGGCCATACCAAGTAGTTGACCTAGAGACTGGTAATGAACTGCTCATAGACAATGAATACATTATGTCTCCAAAAGATTTATGCACGATAGGATTTCTGGATGAAATGATAGACGCTGGAATTGAAGTCTTTAAAATCGAAGGTAGAAGTAAATCTGCAGAATATGTTTATACAACCACAAAATGTTATCGAGAAGCCATTGATGCGGTACTTGACGGCACTTTTTCGGAAGATAAAGTGAATGTATGGATGCAAGAACTAGATAAAGTCTACAACAGAGGATTTTGGGATGGATATTTTATGGGCAGAAAACTTGGAGAATGGACTAAGAATCCTGGTTCTATTGCAAAAGAGAAAAAAGTATATCTGGCAAAATGTACTCGCTATTATCCAAAAATAAAAGTAGCAGAATTTTTAATTGAAAATGGAGCTATGAAAGTAGGGGACGAACTCATGGTCATAGGCCGCAATACAGGATCAGATAAGATAACCCTTGACTCACTGATAGTAAACGGCTCACCCGCACCCATAGCCGAGAAAGGAGATAAGATTACTTTTCCATTTGATCTGACTCTGAAAGCCAATGATAAATTGTATAAAGTATTAGCTGAGTAATGGCCAAAATCATTCATTATAGAGACAAATGTATTGGCTGTAATATCTGTTTCGAAATGCAGCCTGATTATTGGAGACTCTCAAGAAAAGACGGCAAAGCTACATTGGTCAATGGCGTATTAAAAAAAGACACCCATATTCTCCCTATTCCCGATGATGATATAGAAAGATCAAAGGTGACGGCACAACATTGCCCAGTAAATATTATTAAAGTCTTTTATTAAATCTTAAAAAATTGGCGATTTTTTCTTGTAAAGAATTCTTGGTTAGAACCTGAAACCGAAAGAAATCTGAAAGTCTAAATTTCTATCAAAATCATCGCTAAAGATATATTTATTCTTGCCTTCATCATATTCAGTTCTGCGGAAATCTACCCTATTATTTGTGACATCGAGCAGTCCATATTCATAACGAAAGCCCACAAAAAACCCTTTATTGATGAAATAATTAATACTTCCAGCCAAACCAAAGTCAACTCTATTATAAAGCACGCCATTTAGTTCGTTTTTCCGGTAGTTATAGTATGATCCTGCATCTTTGGCTATTGTGGCTATTTTACCATCAGCAATGTAGACCCGTGGACCTGCAACCCCTGTAGCAGATGCAGCGGCATCATCAGAAAAATAGTTATGCACCAAAGAGTTTCTAAATCTCAATCCTTCCGGGTCATCATCACTCACAAAACGCAAAGTACCTGCCCCTCTCGGACCAACTAGCAAAGCGCCATAAATCCCTGCATTTATCTCTAATTTACGGCTGATTTTCCATTGCATCATCACTGGCAATGAGAGATATGCATTAGAAATTTTCATGTTTATTTCTGTCTGACCTTTTTCATAAAACAAAGCTTGTCCTAACGGTACCCTATAAAATGAAGCTCCATTAAAGTTGTACTTACTCCCTATTTGGTTGTAAATCAATTCAAGGTTCAAACCCAAATCACTAGTAAATCTATACGTGTAATTGACTCCAAAATGAAATCCATTTGTAAGCGAAAAGGATTCACTTGAATTTTCTACAGGGCCAGAAAACTTACTGTAATTCAACCCTGCTCTAAGTCCAAATGATTGTGCATCAACATCTTGAAATAAAAAAATAACACAACACAAAAGAACCCACGTTTTCATTTGACTCACCATAAATGAAATTTTATTTTATAGAATGGCAAAGGTACATAAAATATCCTCCTTAAAACGCTTCAATACATAAATTTGCAAAGTATCCATGAGTGTAATTGGTGTTAAACATTTCTTAAACTCAAAGGCAAAACATAAATACTTGACTTTAGCTAAAAAATTGCGTACGCTAAATTCTATACTGCTTCACTTTGGATAGTTTTCAGCAAAAAAAGTTTCCAATGCTATAAGATTTTCTTTTTCACTACCTGAAAATACTTTTTCACCATCTATGATCACAGGTCGTTTAAGATAAGTATAATGGGACAAAATAAATTTTCTATACCCAATATCTCTTTTTGGTCGTTTCTCTTGCGGAATATCTCTGTAGAGCAGACATTTAGTGTTGAAGAGCTTTAAATAACTTCCTAATCTAGTCTTTGCATAATCCAAAACATCCTCAGTAATATTTTCATGCTTGATATCTACCATCTCAAACTGTGAAACATTGAGATTTTTAAGAATTCTTCGATTTGTATCACAAGTAGACAAATGATAAATTTTTTTCACTATTCCAAAATTATAGGTTTCGAATCAATTGGGTTTAGTGTGGTGCCTTTAACCTTAACTTCCACATGTACGCCAAATTCTGATTGTACCCCGCGAGCCTTTTTGGCAAGAGACACTAGCCCTCTTGTAAGAAAATTGCTATCGCCAAGCTTATCCATTTCTGACTGGACAAAAACAAAATCCATTTCAAAAGGTACTTCTACAATATCATTTTTTGAAACTACAATGCGCTCTTTCATTTCCAATGTGCCCATGGTATATTCGTCTATGAGTTTACTATCACCTCTTCCTCGTGTATATTTTTCCACCATTTTTACTTGGATGCTTTCTACGATATTATTATCGCTCAGGCTGGTTATTTTGATGTACCCTGACAGCACACCTACTTCCTTATTGATTTTAGGTGGTACAATCAATTCTACTTTTGCACCCTCTATCCCAAGTATCTTCTTTACCTTTCCAAACATGATTTGAAATTTTTGATATAAACACCATCACACTAAAATTAGTTCTTTGTGCTTATGTATCTCCCTTAAAGATCTCAGGCGAATGGCACACTTCTATATTAAGACTATTGGCGATGAAGCAATACATTGATGCGGCCTTATGAAGCGAAATTGCCAACTGAATATCTGACTCAGTAGTTATATGTACCTTAGGATATAAGGTGATGCATGTGAATTGACCACTCCCATTATCATGTAAACTCAGAATTCCTTTTGGATTATCTTGGTATGATATGACAACAACGTTTTGATCGGCACAAAGATGCAAATACCAAAGCATATGACATGATGCTACTGCTGCTAACAGAAAATCTTCTGGATTATGTTTCAGTTGGTCTCCACGAAACAGAGGATCTGATGAGCAATGTAATACCGGTTTTTGATCGATAATAATATCATGGTCGCGGCTGTAAGCTGCATAGGCAGATGTCCCTTTCCCTTTATTTCCTGTCCAATCTAATTGTAACGAGTATATGTGCTGATCCATCCCAAACAATTTTTAAACTAAATAGAGTACAAATCTTGATCCATTTTTCATGAATAAGATATCATCGATTAAAATTTAGACTAATAGTACATTGAATAATACAATAGGAATAGAAATAAATAAAGCGGAACAATTTTAAAAAACTGATCCGCCTTAACGTTATTTAGTTACTTTAATTCTCATCATCTTCGATGTCTTCCACATCTTCAATGGCTTTATTGAGATCCTTTGTAGCTTTCTCTAGCTTTTGTACACCATTAGATTTTGATTCTACTTTAGGTTTTTCTTTAGATTCAGATTTTGTAGATGAGAAAGTAAAACCTTTAGCATCGGTACCAATGTAGATGGTATCACCTGGATTGAATGTTCCAGCAAGAACATGTTTTGCCAACGCATTTACGATGTCCTTTTGAATGACTCTAGCCATAGGTCTTGCACCAAACTGAGGTTCATATCCTAAATCTGCTAGTAATGTCATGGCGCTATCATCAAATTCAATCCCTATCTCCTGTTTTGCAAGGTTTTTCTTCAATTTTTTAATCATAAGACCAGCAATCTGTTTGATCTCGGATTTGGACAATGGTAAAAACATGACCTTTTCATCTATTCTGTTGAGAAATTCAGGGCGCAAATTCTCCTTTAACATCTCGAACACTTCAATTTTGGTCGTCTCAATGATTTCAGATCGATGTGTATCACCTACTGCGTCTAAGTCTTCAAAATTTTCCAAAATTGTCTCTGAACCCATGTTACTGGTCATTATAATAATGGTGTTTTTAAAGTTTGCTACCCTACCCTTATTATCCGTCAATCTTCCGTCATCAAGCACCTGTAATAAAATATTGAACGTGTCTGGATGGGCTTTTTCTATTTCATCCAAGAGGACGATGGTATATGGCCTCCGCCTGACAGCCTCCGTAAGTTGTCCACCTTCATCATATCCTACATATCCAGGAGGCGCACCTACCAATCTAGATACAGAATGCTTTTCTTGAAATTCACTCATGTCTATTCTAGTGATGGCATTTTCGTCGTCAAACAATACTTCAGCGAGCGCTTTAGCCAATTCTGTTTTACCCACACCGGTTGGCCCAAGAAAAATAAATGAACCAATTGGTTTTTTTTCATCTTGCAATCCAGCTCTACTTCTTCTCACTGCGTCAGAAACGGCTTGAACAGCCTCAGTCTGACCAATGATTCTTTTACCTATTTCATCTTCAAGGTGCAAGAGTTTTTCTTTCTCACTTTTCATCATTTTTGAGACAGGAATTCCTGTCCATTTACTCACTACATCAGCGATATCATCAGCAGTCACTACCTCATTGGTAAATCTACTACTTTCTGGCAAAGCATTCAACTTTTCATTGGCAACTTGAAGTTGGGCTTCTTTCTCTTTTAACTCGCCATAGCGAATTCGAGCCACTTTCTCAAAATCAGATTCTCTCTCTGCTTTCTGGGCTTCGTATTCTAAGGTTTCGATGGATTTTTTTATGCTTTGGATAGTGTCCACGATTTCCTTCTCTGATTGCCAAGCTGCCTTAACAGAATCCAGTTTTTCTTTGGCATTGGCTATTTGCTCTACAATAGCTTTCAATTTCTTCTCATCGCCTTCTTTTTTGATAAGCTCTCTCTCTATCTCCAATTGTCTCAATCTTCTATCCAGTTCATCCACTATTTCAGGCACAGAATCTAATTCCAACCTCAATTTTGATGCGGCCTCGTCTATCAAATCAATGGCTTTATCAGGTAGTTTGCGCTCTGATATATATCTATGTGATAGTTCTGCCGCCGCTATCAAGGCTTCATCGAGGATATCGATTTTGTGATACACTTCATATTTGTCCTGAATACCTCTTAAAATGGATATAGTGTCCTCTACAGATGGCTCGTCAATAGTTACTGTCTGAAATCTTCGGACCAAAGCTTTATCATCTTCAAAATATTTTTGATATTCATCAAGCGTGGTAGCGCCAATGGTGCGCAATTCACCGCGTGCTAATGCAGGTTTAAGTATATTGGCTGCATCCATAGCCCCTTGACCACCTCCTGTACCTATCAATGTGTGTATTTCATCTATAAATAATATCACTTCACCGTTTGAACCAGTTACCTCATTTATTACCGCTTTCAGTCTTTCTTCAAACTCCCCTTTATATTTAGCACCAGCGACTAGAGCAGCCATGTCTAAAGTAAAGATGCGTTTTGTTTTAAGGTTTTCAGGTACATCCTGTTTGACAATTCGCCATGCAAGCCCTTCTACAATCGCTGTCTTACCTACCCCTGGATCTCCCAATAAAATTGGGTTATTTTTTTTGCGCCGAGACAAAATATGTAAAATCCGACGAATCTCTTCGTCACGACCGATGATCGGATCTAGCTTGCCCGATTCAGCTCTTTCATTCAAATCGATGGCATATTTTTTCAAAGAGTTGTAAGCATTTTCTGCATTTTGATCAGTGACTTTGCGCCCTTTTCTCAATTCTACTATCGCTGCTTTTAGCTTTTCTGTTGTTGCACCTTGATTTTTTAATAATGTCCCTGCCTTATCATTCCCAGCCAAAACACCTAATAGCATTAGTTCTATGGAAATAAATTCATCTCCAAATTCAGACATCATTTTCTTCGCCGCAGCTAAAGCTTTATTCGCATCATTGGTGAGAAATTGTTTATCACCACCATCAACTTTAGGGTATTTTTCAAGCTCGACATTGATATCACGTTTTAACATTGGTATATTTATCCCCATTTTGTTCAATAAAAAATCTGCCAATTGTGGGTCGGCTTCCATGATACCTCTGATCAAGTGCAAGGTGTCTACGCCTTGTTGCCCAAGAGACCCTGCCAATTGTTGGGATTTCAAAATGGCCTCTTGCGCATTTATGGTAAAATTATCGTATGTCATAAGTCTATATTTTATTACAAATGTACAAAGTTCTTTCCAATGAACTACTCTGTCAATTTGTCATTAAAATTATAGAATAACAAGCCATTTTTTCATGTTCGTTCTACAATAAAGTCATAAAATTATACTTAATTCAAAGAATATATACCGTATCTTTGCAGCTTCAAAAATTGAATGATGTTATGTCAAGGATAATCACATTGCGCGAAGCTCTTGGAGAAGCTATGTCAGAGGAAATGCGCAGGGATGAGCGAGTGTTTCTTATGGGAGAAGAGGTGGCTCAATACAACGGTGCATATAAGGTCAGCAAAGGAATGTTGGACGAATTCGGTCCAAAGCGTGTGATAGATACGCCGATTGCTGAGTTGGGATTTGCGGGCATCGGTGTAGGAGCAGCTATGAATGGCCTTAGACCGATAGTAGAGTTTATGACATGGAATTTTGCGGTATTAGCTTTTGACCAGATAGTAAATAATGCCGCTAAAACCCTTTCGCAGTCAGCAGGCCAATTTTCTTGCCCCATCGTATTTCGAGGTCCATCTGGTTCTGCTGGACAGTTAGCCCAGCAGCATTCTCAGACTTTTGAATCTTGGATGGCGAATACACCAGGACTTAAAGTGGTATCTTGTATAGATCCTGCTGACGCTAAAGGACTCCTAAAGGCTGCCATTCGCGATGAAGATCCTGTATGTGTGATGGAATCAGAAATCATGTATGGTTTGAAAGGAGAAGTACCAGATGGAGATTATGTAGTGCCTATCGGCAAAGCAGCTATAAGACGCAGTGGCACAGATGTCACCATTGTATCTTATAATAAAATGATTGAAGTTGTAAAATCTGCTGCAGAAGAACTCGAAAAAGAAGGTATTTCTGCTGAAGTCATCGATTTGCGGACGATCAGGCCATTGGATTTTCAAACTATTATAGACTCTGTAAAAAAGACCAATAGATTAATCACTGTAGACGAATCATGGCCTTTCGGAAGCGTATCATCAGAGATTGCCTATATGATACAAAAGCACGCTTTTGACTACTTGGATGCGCCTGTCACGCGAGTGAATGCTGCAGACACATCCTTGCCGTATGCTTTACCATTCTTGGACGAATATCTTCCCACTCCTGAAAAAGTCATCAGAGCGGCGAAGGAAGTCATGTACATGAAGGCGTAGGGAAAAAGCCAGCCTGGAAAGTTTTTTGTCCATCGTTTTATCTTGAGCTTATTCGATGCCTAGCTTCGATCACTCAGAATAACCATTCCTTAATTTAGAAAAGTAATGGAATTTATTATTTTCTTAGTACATAAGTGTTGCAAAACATTTTTATAGGTGATACATTGTCAACTGGGCATGGTAACCATATTAAATTGTGACTTCGTGTAACGATTTTGCTATGCACCATTCGATCATCCTCCACCGTCATGGCAGGTAGAGTGAGCGAAGCCGACCATTATTTACATAGTGGCACTAGGAATTATTTAGGAACAAAAAGCGTTTTAGATGTTGAAATATTAGAAATACCTATGAATCTTGAAGGTTTAGCTATTGATGGCTATATATTAAAGGCACAAGGTGCAACCTTGCGCTAGTAGGAATTTTGATTTGATAACATAAATAAGCATAACAATAATGAGAATAAAATTTTCCTTACTAGTATTAGGATGCATAGTTAGCAGTTGTGTATTCGACCCACCTAAAGAAACTATACTAATTGTCAACACAAGCAGTAGAGATACCATTTATGTATTCAGCGGACATTGCCGTGAAAATATGGATTCAATAGTAAAACCAAAGAAACGCTATTTTAACAAAGGTTTTAATAGGATTATAAAAAATCCTTATTTTTTAGAGCCATTAGATACACTTAAACTTTCATTAGGCTATACATTATTACCGTCAATTCTTTCTTGCACTGACAAAGAGGCGAAAGCATTCATTATAAGAGAGAATTTATTATTATCTACCAAAGATACTTTCATGAATGATAAGATGGTGGATACAGTATTTAGCTTTACTGAAAAAACAATTAAAGATGGAATCTTTTATTACAAACCACGCAATTAAATTTTATATTAAACAATTAGACATCCATTTTAAATATTCCATCTGCCCTCGCACAGTTTGTTGTAACAAAAGGGCTTTTAGAATGCCAATACATACTACAATCTAGAACTTGTACTAGTAAAAATCAAGTTGGATCAAGGAATCAATTCGTAAAATCTCTTACAATTGCTATCAATGCAACCATTTTTATCAGTTCTGAGTGCTATATTTTGATATAGTGTACCAAGATAAAGTGTTTCATCAGAAAGTTCAATCACATCACTTACTAAATTATCTGATGAAGGATATACAAAAGAATAATATGTGTCAAAATTAATGTACGTTCGTTCCCAATGGATATCGCCCGTTGATGTCATCCTGCATTTCCGTGGGAAAAGTGATCTATTACTTTCTTCTTGAATGTAATAAGTTGAAATAACTATAAGCGGTCTGCTGCATAAGAACCTGAATGATTAAAGATGGTCAGATTATTGCCTGATTTTCGAAGTTATGCAATTCCGCAAATCAAACAAATTCAACAACTTAGCAAATTTTAAATAGATGAAATTCTAATTTTTTATAATCAATTTTTTAAACTGGATTTTTTGATCTGATAGTAACATCTCAATCAAATAGACACCAGGATCTCCTAAATAAAATTTACTATTATTATAAGCTTCTTTAACTAATTGGCCACGATTATTAAAAATTCTAATTCTATGGATATCTAACGACGTTACAACTTCAAAATTCCCTGAACTTGGGTTTGGTACTAAGGATAAATAAATATTATCTAATTCATCAATATCAGTAATACAAGCTGGATCATCTTTTGGCAACACAGTCAAGTGCAGTTCAATAGTATCTGTGCATTGATTAATTTGAGAGAGAATTGGAATAGAATAGCTTCCACTTTGGTTATATCCATATACATCGTATCCATCACAGATGGTAGTATCTATCAATAACTTCATTGGAAACATTGGATTGAATAAGTAACTGTAGACAGAATCTATACAGTTTCCGTTGAAAATAGTATCATTTGCATAAAAGGAATAACTAGGCATAACTAATGTACTATGGTTTAGTATTATGGTATCACCTACACAAACTTGCTTTGGGGAATAGTTAAATTTTGGCGGAGTCACTTTTAGATTAAGATAAATTAGAGTATCACAGGTTTTCTCTTTTGTGTAAATAAGATTATAAATACCAGTTTTATTATAGCCAAGGAAACTTTCTCCCGCGCAAACAGTTGTATCTATCTTCATCACTGTATCATCGCATATAAACGAAACCATGGTGTTACTTACGGTATTAGTCGTTATCGGTGGATTAAAATCGAAATAGATATCTGCTTTGTTTTCTAACTTTGCGCATTCTTCAATATCTTCTTTAGCATTGACAATAAAATTTACATAACCCTTACTGCCTTCCTTGTTAGTTAGGCTATCTGGTAGCCAAATGTTTCTAAAATAAAACTCAACATAAGGTCCCCTCAGTTCGGTTTGGAGTTTGTGGCTGCTTCCAAGAGTTTTAAATGTGCTTAAATCAAATCCTTCATCAAGCGTATCACGTATTATAATATCTCTAGCCGCTGCATTACCAGTGTTTTGAAATCGGATTGTGTAGGACAACGGTTCGTCTTTCAATACAAAACGATCTTCCTTTTTCCCATATGGAACTACCTGTTTATCATTAGGGTCATAAGCACATACTATTTTACTTATGTAGGCGTTGCTATCTTCTACAATCCATAATCCGTCCTTTTGAATATAGAGTACGTGAGGTATAATTAAGTCTTGGCCAGAAGAGTTAAAGTTGGGCATATCGAGGTTTAAGCTGATTTCTGCGGACGACATAACATTAACATTATTGAACTCCCATTCATAAGCTCCACCAAGATATTTTGGGACAGGGTAGCTACTGACTAAAGTATAATTTCCTTTAAAAATTCGCAATCTATAATTAGTGGGTTTTGTACCACTATTCACAATTTTGGGATTGACTTGAACAATTTCGCTACATCTATTAATCTTTGGGCCAGGTATGCTTACTTCTCCTCTAATTGAATCCTTTAAAAACTTAAACCCAACGTGAACTTCATGCTTGAACTCATCTAGTGGGGAAAAAGTCTTTGATAAAGAATCTCCTATAATAGCCAGATTATCATTGTTTTCTGATTTGAGCACATATTTTGTTTCAGGTTCGGCTTGAAAAAAGTATCTACCATATTGATTCGAAAAAATATATTTTTCTCCATTATTGATTGACAACTTTATTAATGGTGCAATAATATCTTCATTATCTAGTATTCCATTCATGTTAATATCAATGTATGTCTTACCTGATAGCATGGTATTATCAAGACAGTCTATCAATTCAATTGCACTACATTCAGGACCGTTATTTTTTATATTTAGACTTTTAGCTTCAGTTGACAATAAACTACATACCAATTTAATTTCGCATTCATTTAGTTTTGGATTATTTACTAAATTTAAAGTAGGGATTGATGAGTATACATTAAAATAAGATGTGTCAATATTTTGGAGTTCTGATATAGAATTTAAATTATCATTAAAATTAATATATATTGAGTTTCTTACAAATTTTAACTTTTCTAATCCTTTAAGCGTTTGGATACTGTCACAGTTAAGTATGGCAAGCGAACCGTTTATTTTTTGTAATGAAGACAAGCTCTGCAATGATTTTACCTGTAGACCAAGTGTAAAATTGCCAAGAACTGAATCAAGATTGTTCAGAAAATTGATGTGATTTAGTGATGTAATATTTTGAAGAATTAATTGCCCATTAATAACACTTTTACCATATAAAAATGGGAGGTCGGTGGCAGTTACTTGTGACAATTTCAGTCCACCTTCAAAATAAGTTAAAGATGGGAGAAATTCTTGAAGTGTTATGCCTGCATTATTTAAGTTACCTACAGTTAGTCCACCCTTTATACTGTCAAGTTGGCTAAAAACATTTATTTCATTAATGCTGTTGTTTTCCAATAATAGAATGTCCGAGATCGTATTCAATTGTCTTGCAAAATTTACATTTGTGAGTTTACTATTTAAGTTTATTGAGATGCTGTGTATTTTTTTTACCGATTGCAGACCACTTAAAGATTTTAAACTACTATTAGAATAAATCGTTACGGACTCAGTCATAACATCATTAGTATTATTGAAAACTAAATCAGTTATTAGTGGATTTGAATTAATATGGTAGCCATTAACCTCTTGCGTGTTAAATAATGCAGTTATGGTTTTCAATTTTACATTATTTAATATTTCAATAGTACCTTTAATTTGGTTTAGTTGATTAAAACCAGTTACTGAGACAAGTTCTTTATTTAATTCAATTTTAAGATTTTTGCCAATATATTTTAGATTATTAAATCCACTAAGTGATGACAAAGAATAATGATAATAAAAACTTAAAGATCCATGGATTGTATCCAAAGCTGGCCATTCTCCGTAATCTTTTAACTCATCATTTTTATTAAACAAAAGATCTCCACCTATTGATTTTAATGCTGGCATTCCTTGCAATGGTGTCTGAATTAGATTAGTTCTCATCAGACTTAAATTGCCTCCGATCCTTTCTAAAGCTGTAAGTGATTTTATCTCAGCTTTGCCGATTCTATAAAAGTACACATTGCCTTTGACTTCTTTTAATTTTGTCAACCCGTCAAAACTACCAATAATGCCATTTTCTTCTACTTCAAAATTTCCATGAATGATTTCTAGGTTCTGTAATCCCGAAAAACTCAATGGGTTATCACTTACTCGTAAATTGCCTTTGATTTCAGTTATCTTTGACAAACCTGCAAAGGAGGATATTTCACTATCGTAGATAGTAATATTTTTACCAATATATTTTATAGATTTCAAATCAGAAAAATTACTCACACCGTCACCGTAAACATAAAGGCTGCCGTGAATGCTATCTAACTTACCTAAACCGACCAATGAACTTATACCAAAGGCTTTAATATTTAAATCACCTTTGATATATCGAACGCTATCTAGACCTTTTGTGGACATTTTTGCAACATTGTTTACAAAAAACTCTAATTTTCCTTCTATCCCTGTCAGTTTTTCGAGACCAGTTAAATCATTAATTTTTCCATTACCTTGTATGATAATATCCCCACCTACTTTCTTTAATTGAGACAATCCAATTAGGTTTAAAAGATTTTCAATACTTGATACAATTAATTTTCCTTTTACTTCTTCAATCTCGTTTAATCCATTAAGATTTTTAATATCTTGGTTTTTTACTGTTAGAGTGCTATAACTGCCTATGACAAGATCACCTTCTATTATTTTACATCCATTATTTGCGGTTTTGAATTCGTCTATCTCCACTTGGGTAGTAAAAATTACTCCTTGAGGGAAACAACCTTGTGCTTTTGTTCCCTTAAAGAATATAAAAAATAACAAAATAACTAAATAAAAATGAAATGTCTTTTTATTTTGAATAGGAAAAATTAAGGTTGTAAACATAGTAAAATGGGTGTAAGAAAAATTAAATCATATAACGAAGATACCATAAAGTTTTTAAATAAAAATCCTATTGGACTAATTTTATTTTCTTCCATCATGAATTTTTACTTTTGACCACAAGGATTATATTTTAATTAATATCTGAACTTATAATTCGTTTACAGTCATAAGTTTGGAATATTATAAGATATTAAAAACCTTGCCGGCTTGTGGCAATAGTATTATCACAGTTGAGGCTTTTTCATTTATAAGAAAAGGTCTAAAAAGCGACAAGTTTGATTCACCTCATTGATATTTAGAAAAAAGCCATCAAGGAGATTTGTAAGTTTTGTAGATAATATTTGAATTTTATAACTCATCAAGAAAATGGTTTGATGACTTTTTATAGCACTTATGGTCAAACTCACCAAAAAAAGACCGATAGGAGTTGCCTATCGGTCTTTCAATTATTAAAGATCTCTCAAAATTACTTCTTAGTAACTCTTATACCGATTCTTCTATTTTGTTGACGACCTTCTTCAGTGTCATTAGAAGCTACTGGATGCTCTTGACCATAACCTTCAGTTTCTATTCTTGCATGGTCGATACCCATACCAACTAATTCTGCTTTTACAGTATTAGCTCTATCAGTGCTCAATTTTAGGTTTGATTTAGGGTCACCAACATTGTCAGTGTAACCACCTAATTTAATACTTACATTAGGGAATGCTTTAAGGATTTCTGCAACGTTTTTCAATTGCTCTTGACTAGATGGTTGAAGAGTTGCTTTTCCTGTATCGAATAATAATCTATCAAAATTGAACCAAGTAGTTTTGTCTACTACTTTTGAACCATCTTCAATAAATGTAACCAATTGATTTTCAACTCCATTTGCAGAAGCATTCAAAAGTTCAAAACCAGTGCTTAATTTCTTTGTAAAGAAATTAGCTGCTGAGCTTGCTAAAGTATCAACAGCATTTACTGTGTTTGTAGCCATAGTGTCTACTTTCGCAGCCACATCGCTTGCAGTCTCCATAACTTTATTTCCACAACCTCTAGAACTCAACCAGTATAAAACAGCTGCTACCAAAAGTAGAGGCAATAACCATTTCAACCATCCATTACCATTTCCTTTCGGGGCTGTGTGATGAGTAGTAGTAGAAGTTGTTCTAGAAGAATGGGTACTGCTACTGTCTGCAAATCCTAAAAGACTTCCCATTCCTGCTGGTAAAGCATTATTGATGTAGCTCTTTTGTCCACCTAATAAATCTGTCAAGAATGAAACTCCTTTGCCTTTTATTTGGTTACCTATTACACTCATTAAGAATGGTGCCGCCAATTTCATCAAAGATGAAGATGAACCACTTTTCAAACCACTCACTTTTGAAATAAGGTCAATGATACCTGATGTTTTGTTACCTAAAAGTGCATCTACGATTCCTCCACCTGAATTCATCAGATTATTTACATTGCTTGCTCCGCCTCCGAAAACAGAAGCGATATTACTTAATGAACCTAAGTCAAGCTTGCCGATCATATCCATGATTCCTTGCGCACCAGCAGCATTGTTAGATTTTTGAACCACAGAACCCAACAATGTAGGCATAATTGCACCTAGCGCTGAGCCAACAGATGATTCTGATTCTCCAAGAAAGCTACTTGCTTGTTTTGTAAGTGCGCCAGTAACTTGGTCTTTAACTAAGTCTAATAAATTAATTGACATACTAAAAATTTTGAAAGATTAAAAAAAATTGATTTTCGTTCAATAGTGCATACACACTCAGTTACAAATAACACCTTTTTGACTTATATAATTCACGGAGTCACTGAATAATTCTGTAATTATACCCAACAAAATGTTAATGTATATATTGTACTATAATTAATGTATACGATGCTGTTATTGCTTATTTTATGTATTAATGAAATTTTTATATTATTGCTTTTTATTACATTTTTATGTAGCTCATTTACATTTATGAATGTTATCAACAGATAAAAAAAATGTGCTTTCCAGAATTCTTTTCATTTATCTACAAAATATTGGTTCTTCATCAGAGTTTTTTCTCAGTACTAAATAACATCAACTCATCAGTATCTCCATCAAGCAAAATATTTTTTTTGAATGAGAATCCTATTTTTTCAAGTACGCGTTGGGAAGCTTTATTACTAGGTTTTGTGATGGCAAGTAGCATATCCAAATGGAAATCTTCCAATCCAGCCTTCATAATACATTTGGCTGCTTCTGTGGCGTATCCTTGTGCTGTATAGTCATCAAGCAATGCATAACCTAAGTCTATACCTTCTAAATTTGGTCTATCAAATAACCCGCAAACACCAATTTTATTTCCATTTGCTTTCAGACTCAAAGTATAATTACCAAAACCCAATCGTTCTATCTGACTTATCATTTTTACACGAATATAATTTTCAGCTTCTTCTACTGTATGGACATTTCTTTCTCCTATATTCGCTCTCCACGAAGGAGAATTGAACAAAGTTAAAATAAAAGCTGCATCCGTTTCATTAACAGGCCTAAGATACAATCTTTCTGTTTCAAAAGTTCTATAGGACATGATCAATTTATTATCATAGTATTATGATCAAGGATTTGCTCGCGCATATGTTCAGGTAACGCTCTGTATTCATATTGTTGATTGCGGAGTTTAGGTATGAATCCCGCCTCAATAATTGCTTTTTGGATACCATCTGCAGTAAACCTGAATGCTGCCCCTGCTGCTGAAACTACATTCTCCTCAATCATGATGCTTCCCAGTCATTGGCACCAGCATGTAAACAAAGCTGGGCCACTTTTTTGCCCACTGTCAACCATGACGCTTGTACATTGATGATATTTGGCAGCATAATTCGTGACATGGCAATCATTCGGATATATTCATCACCACTGCATTGGTTTCTTGCTTTTTTGAGTTTTTTCAACAGAGTTCCTTCATCCATAAATGGCCAAGGGATAAAGGCCAAGAATCCTTTAGCAGTTGCCGGTTTTTCTGATTGGACTTGTCTAAGAGCTACAAAATGCTCCATACGCTCCAGATTCGTTTCTATATGTCCGAACATCATGGTGGCTGATGTAGTAATGTCCAATTGATGAGCTGCCCTCATGACATCTAACCATTCTTGTCCACCGCATTTGCCTTTTGAGATTAAGCGACGCACTCTATCATCCAATATTTCTGCTCCTGCTCCAGGCAAAGAATCCAATCCTGCATCTTTCAATGCTCTGAGAACTTCCGTGTGTGAGGCCTTCTCTAACTTTGCTATATGTGCTACTTCTGGTGGCCCCAATGCATGCAATTTTAACTTGGGATACAAGGATTTAAGTTGCTTAAATAAAGTTACATAGTACTCTAATCCTAACTCAGGATGATGTCCGCCTTGTAAAAGCAACTGTTCGCCACCATACTGAAAGGTTTCTTCAATTTTTGTTTTATATTCATCTATTGTAGTGATGTAGGACTCAGGATGACCCGGAATACGATAGAAATTGCAAAACTTACAATTGGCAACGCAAACATTGGTAGTATTGGAGTTGCGATCGATGATCCAAGTCACGATGTTATTCGGAACATGATGCTGTCTGAGCGCATTGCCTACAAACATTAAGTCTGCTGTAGGTGCATTTTCAAAAGAAACACCCTTCTTCAGCTGACAGAAATTCCAACCTAATGGCTTTGTCTAATAGTGTTGCGATCTGGTTTGACATAAGGTTGTGTTTGATGTTAAATAAACATTGAAGTGAAAAGATGGTTTGATTTGATATTAAGACATTTTCAAAACAAATTCAGAAAATCTATTTTAGCTTTTTCATAGTCTTCCGGAATTCCAATATCAATAAAATATCCATGGTCAATTTTAGCAAACATAGGTATTTTTAAGACAAATCGTTGTAAAACATCAGTTTCAAAACTAAATTTTTCGCCCATATTTAATGATGTAAACCATTGATTATCTATGCAATATACACCTCCATTAATGTTGCCACTGGAGCAATACCGCTTTTCTACAAAATGTGTAATCCTACCATCTTCTTGGATATCTACGGTACCATATCTATCAAAATCATGCATGGGTTTCAATGCCACGGTGATTTTTGCACCTTTTTCGTTGTGAAAATCCATGAGGGAAGCTACATCTGATTTGAATAGTGTATCTCCATTACATATCAATGATTTTGATGATTTTACTTTATCCATTGCTAGTAGTATGCCTCCTCCTGTACCCAATGGATGATCTTCGATGACATAATCCCAATCTAAATGATTAAAATTTTCTTTCATGTAGGTGATAATCAATTCACTCCGATAACCCAATGAAAAAATAAATCTTTCCACACCAGATTGCACCATAGTGGTAATCAAATAGTACAAAAAGGGCCGGTCATTTATAGGCGCTAAGCATTTAGGCAAATCCGGAACTGAAGAGCGCAATCTAGTACCGAAACCACCAGCTAATACAATGGATTCCATAACTTACACCAAATTTTTTTCCACTATCTGACAGATGGTATGTCCTATCATCATATGACTCTCTTGAATCCTAGGTGTGTCTGTTGATGGTACGTTGATCAAGATATCTGCTAAAGATTTCATCTCTCCGCCTGTGGCACCAGTAAAAGCAATATTCAAAATACCCATTTCTTTGGCTTTTTCCATGGCGAAGAGTATGTTTTTACTATTACCACTAGTACTTAAACTTACAAGGACATCGCCTGGTTTACCGATGCCTTCTAATAATCTAGCATACACGAAATCATACCCATAATCATTGGCAACAGCGGTCAAATATGAAGTATTTGTATGTAGTGCTTCTGCTGGCAATGGTTTACGATCTAGATAAAATCGACCAGTGAATTCAGCTGAAAGGTGTTGTGCATCTGCGGCGCTTCCACCATTTCCACAGAAAAGTATTTTATTCCCAGCCTTGAGGGCAGAGGTGATCCTTTGTATACTGATGTCAATTTTTTCCAATAGGTCTGGGTCATTGACGACCATCTGTTTGACCCCAATGGATTGATTGAATATGTTCTGAATTTGATCTACCATACTTGATGATTTATTACAATCAAAGGATTTTATTTTGAAGATGACCAATAATTTAAACCGCTTGTGGTGAATAAAAATGGAAGAATTTTACCATTAAATTTATTAAGAGATTTTATGACGGTATATCGGGTGGTACCAGGACAATAAAAAAGCATGAAACCTCCACCGCCGGCACCACTTATCTTTCCACCGGAGGCACCTGCACTCTTAGCTGTCTCATAAATAGTATCCAAATGCGAATTTGTTATCGAACTGGCCATATTTTTCTTATGCTCATGCCCAAAGTCAAATATTCTGCCTATCTCATTCAATTCACCACGCAGCAAAGCTTCTTTCATCATAATAGACTGCTTTTTGATATTATGCATAGCTTCTATAGATATCACATTATTAGTGCGAACATTTGCCACCTGCTCTTCAATAATTTTGGAAGATTCCCTACTCTTTGATGTATAAAACAAGACAATATTTTTCTCAAGCTCCCAAATATACTCTTGCTTAATGCGCAAAGGGTTCACTATCGTTTTATCATCTTTATAAAACTCCATAAAATTAAAACCTCCAAAAGTAGCTGCGTACTGATCTTGCCTGCCTCCTGCTAATGCTAGATCATTTCTCTCAATATCAAAAGCATAATGTGCAATGTCATATTCACCCATGGGTAGTCCCAAATATTCCACAAATACACCAATCAATGCAACCACCAAAGTAGAAGACGAACCAAGCCCTGAGCCCGGAGGAGCCTGAACATAGGAAGTCAGTTTCATACCCTTTACTTCAAATGGATAATCTTTTTTCACTCTAAGAAATACGCCTTTCAAAAGATTCAATGGGCCGTCCGTATCAATGGGGTCATCTATGCGATATTGTTCCTTGACTTCCATATCTTTTGCTTCGAAAACCAATAGTCCATCATTTGCCAATTCCAAATCAACATAAGCAAACAAAGAAACAGTGGCATTTAAAATATGTCCACCATAGGTATCACAGTAGGGACTCACATCCGTACCACCGCCTGCCAAACCCAACCGCAATGGGGCTCTACTTCTGTATATGAAATTCATAAAAAGTGGTAAAGATATGGCTAAACTATATGGTAAACAAACCTTTGGTGAAAGTTTCCCAACTATACTTCTGCTTTTCTATGGCGATATCTTCCGCAAATTGGGTCAAATCAAAATCATACGATTGTGTCATAGCACTAGCAATAGCTCTAGGATCTGGATCAGCCACTATGCCAATATTTTTTGGAACCATAACAGGAAGGTTGCCCACATTGGTCACAATCATAGGTACATCAAAATGATAAGCTAATGGTGTAACTCCGCTTTGGGTGGCTTGTCTATACGGTTGAATAACCCAATCTGCAGCACTGAAATACAGTTTTACATCTTCATCTTTGATAAAATGTGTGTGTAAATTGATGTTGCCTTTTTGTGAAGATGCGTCAATTTTAGCTTTGATCTCGTCTTCACCTGCATAAAATTCACCAGCGATGAGTAAAGTATAATTATCCTTGGGCGGTTGAAAATAATCTAAGGCGTCTATGAGGATGTCCAGACCTTTATAATGCCTAATAAATCCAAAGAATAAAAAGACTTTTGAATCAATAGTTAAGCCAAGTATTGTCCTTGCACGTGCTTTATCTACCTTTGCACCAAAATTATCGTAAAGTGGATGTTCTTTAACTTCAATACATGATGATGTAAACTGTTTAAGGTCTTTTGCAACACTACTGCTCATTGTGACAAACTTTTGGTTTGCTGACACAAAATACTGTGTGAGCGCATTGTCTCCTAGACGTTTTTCATGAGGGATGGCATTGTCCACTAATGCAATTTTTACGGTTTTTTTATTTTTCATCCATTTGAGAAAACTGCCTAGGCAAGGTGCCATGAAAGGTAGCCAATATCTTGTAATAATAAAATCAGGTGCTTCTAGATCTAATTTTTTTGCGACACGTAGCCAGTTTAATGGATTAACAGAATTAATGCAGACTTCAATCTTTAAGTCTTTAGGTGGTGGACTTTCGGAATATTGGGTTTTCCCTGGAAATAAAAAATTTGGATACTGCAAAGAGAAAGTGTAGATTTTTACATCATGACCTTGATGAATACACTGTCGCGCCAATCTCTCATCAAAAGTTGCCAAACCTCCTCTGAGTGGATACGCAGGTCCAATTATTATTACTTTAGCCAATGATTTTTATTGAATTTCTTGTTTGTGTATACCTAACAAAAAGTTGGCTTTTGGGTTCCAACATCATGGATATTGTATTAAAAAATTTTTAAAAAGGAAAATGAGAAATAAGTTTTTAGCGTTATATACACGTGTTATGTGACTGTCTATAAATAAGTATTATTAGTCGAAGAAAAAATGAGTAGTAAATGAAAAGAATCAAATTTGCGATTTCATCGAATGTAATGACACCCTTTTTAATAAACCAAAGAAGTCGCCTTTTATAAACATAGCACTTTTTATCAAAACAATTTGACCAAATGAAAATTTATTTTACCACTGTCATACTCTGTATTTTTTCAACTTTACACTATGGACAAGTTACGATTTCTGGGAAAATCATGGACGAAAATAAGCTTCCCGTTTCATATGCCAGTGCCTCTTTGATTTTAGCATCTGACTCTACTTTGGTACGTGGCAGTTTAACTGATGACCAAGGCACATATATTATCGAAAATGTCAATGAAGGTCATTATAGAATTCAAGCATCGTATGTAGGTTATGAAGATACATATTCACCTATTTTTGAACTTAAAGCAGAAAATAAAAAAGCAGTCATTGACTTACAATTCACGCAGAAAGGCATCCTACTTCAGGAAGCTGTGATCAAAGCTAAAAAACCATTTTTGGAGCAAAAATCAGATCGCCTTGTTGTCAATGTAGCCAACAGTGCCGTTGCAGCAGGTGGAACTGCCCTAGAAATCCTTCAAAAAGTACCCGGCGTGGTAGTCACCCAAGAAAAAGTAACCTTAGGTGGTAACCAGAGTTTACAAATATGGGTAGATGGCAAACCGTCACCTTATGCAGATATGAATGCTTTGCTAAGGGACATGCCTGGCGATCAAATAGAAAAAATCGAACTCATCACACAACCTGGTGCCGCATTTGATGCCGCTGGAGGCCCTATACTCAATGTAGCATTAAAAAGAAATGCTGATTTAGGGTGGAAAATGACTACTTCTCTTTCTATGGCTGGCTACAGAATGGATCAAAGTAGTTTTGACCGCGGTTTTCGAAGTTATGGCAGAATCAATCCATCAGTCAATTTTACTTATCGAAGTGGCAAAATCAATGTATTTACAAATGCTTCATACAATACAGGTACTGGTTTTAGTACTGCAGAAATAAAAAGGAATATATTTTCTGAAATTTACAGAAGTAAAAATTTTGATGAATACAGTTATAGTTTTTTAAATTTCAGAGGTGGTGCGGATTATTATATCAATGAAAAAACAACTATTGGGTCTTCTTTTCGCTTTTGGTCGCGACCAGGAAATGGTGAAGCGCTTAATGCCACTACTGTACTTGATGACCAAGATTCCATCGTTTTTACAACATTCAATACTGAAACCAAAGATAAAAGGGATAGAAGTGGAAACTTTTTTAACTTGTATTATAAAAACGAACTCAATAAAAAGACTGGAAGAACATTTACAGCTGATATAGACTATAACTTCTTTAATACCAACCTTATCAACGATTTAGAAATTTACTATCAAGATTCTCCCCAAAACAGATCACTCAATCGTCAAGAAGTCAAACAACCTGTAAATATCATTGTAGGCAAAATAGATTATACACATCCTATTGATTCTACTTTACTCTTAGAAACGGGAGTTAAAACTTCATTTGCGACCGTGGACAATGATCTAAAATTTTACAGAGCCAACACACTATCTGCGTTGGAGTCCAATGATTTTCTTTACAAAGAAAATATTAATGCAGCCTACGTAAATCTTACTAAAAACATATCAAAAATAGAAGTAAAAGCAGGCTTAAGAGCAGAGCAAACGGTGGTAAAAGGAACTTCTATGGGCATTGATACTCTCGACAGAAATTATGTCCAACTTTTTCCAAGTGCTAGTGCCTTATATAAATTAAATACTAACATGGCGATACAGTCATCATATTCGCGTAGAGTCAATCGGCCTGGGTTCCAACAACAAAATCCATTTTCCAACTTTATAGATTCTCTGACCTACACTCGTGGCAATCCCAATCTGCGCCCAGAAGATACACATACAGGACAATTGAAATTAACTTTTGATGGCCAACCTGTGTTCGGCATTGCCTACAGTGTCACCAATGATGTCATCATAGAAAATGCACCCAAACTGGAGGGCACGAAGACGTTTACTAATGTGGAGAATCTAGCCCAAAACAAACGTCTCGAAATACAACTCAATTTTCCCATCAAGATAGGCAATATTATTGATGGCTTTGGTGGAAATCAAGCTATATACAATGCGTACGATGCTGAATATCTTGGTCAACCTTATACAGCATCTCGTTGGCATTGGCTGGCTTATTGGCAAATCAATGCTTCTCTCCCTCTTGACATAAAGATGGAGTTTGGTGGATTTTATATGACGAAGTTTTTAGAGGAATTTGTGACCATAGATCCATTATTGGGAGCCAATCTAGGTATCTCCAAATCCTTTGCTGATAAAAAAGGAAGGATTTCACTAAGCTGGAATGATATATTTTATAAACAAAATGCCAATATTTCTATTGATTTTCAAGACATACAGTTGCGAATGTTGCAAAGAGAATTTACTCAAAACCTGAGACTGACTTGCAGCTACACTTTTGGCAATACTAAAGTCAAAAATCAAAGCAGAAGTAATGCTTCTGAATCCGAAACATCGAGAATAAAAATCGACTGATGACCAAATTGGATCAACTTGTTTTTGATGAAGTCAAGTAATTTCTTATATTCTCAATAAAAACGTACATTTTCACACATCAGTAACTAAGAAATTTAATGGATCCATGACATTTAGGCATTATTATTGCTTTGGAATATTTAAAAAGTCATGCGTTCAATTTGGAAAGGTCATATCCGTTTTTCTTTAGTTACTATTCCCATTCAGTTATTTAATGGGCTAGAAGCTGATGGCAATATCTCATTCAAGCAATTGCACGATAAGGATAATGGAAAAATAAATTATAAAAAAGTGTGCAGTGCCTGTCAAGAAGAAGTAGCCCAAACTAACATTGTAAAAGGATATGAATTCGAGCCAGACAATTTTGTTGTGATAAAAAATCAAGAGCTTGAAACCATCAAGTTGAAATCTACACGTGTCATTGAAATTGAAGCTTTTGTGGACTTAAAAGAAGTACATCCATCAAGATTTGAATCCTTGTATTTTATTGGGCCTAACGGAGATATTGGCCAACCTACTTACCATTTACTTAGAGAAGCTTTACAAAAGTCTGGCATGGCAGGTGTAGGTAGGATAGTCTTGAGAGATAGAGAAGACGTGGTTATGATCGTAGCAGAAGAACAGGGCATTATCATGTACAAGCTTCGTTATCCATATGAAGTCAGACAAATAAAGGATATCCCTGACAACAAACCCACTACGGTAGATCAGACGCAGTTGCAACTAGCCAATACTTTGATCGGCACCATGATCAAGCCATTTCATGAAATTACTTTTACTGACCATTATAAAGATGCCGTTATAGATCTTGTACAACAGAAAATTGCCGGAAAAGAAACTATAGCTATCGATTCTAAAGACGATGATGTCCCTGTAGTAGACATCATGGATGCGCTAAAACGCAGTATTGAAGAAGCCAATAAAGCCAAAAAAGGCGCATAAGAATTGAGGATGTTTCAAGTATTTTCATGGAATATTCGGCACGGTGGCGGCAAAAGGATTCCAGCCATTATCAAGGTATTACAGACACATAAACCTACTATTGTCATCTTGTCAGAATTTCACAATAATGCTCAAGGACATCTTATTATTACATCATTGAATGCTGTAGGATACCGATGTCATTGCCATCCCAATGTACCACCATCTACCAATTCAGTTTTGATGGCATCACTTTTGCCATGTTCATTTCATATCCATTCAGAGGCAGATACAAACTTTATCTATAATCTTCTATCTTTAGAATTTGATATTTTTGAGATTTATGGTGTGTATTTACCTCATAAAAAGAAACATACACTCTTTCCCTACCTGAAAGAAAAGATTTCAAACGGAAAACCTGCCATCATAGCTGGTGATTTTAACTCTGGTGTCAATGGCATCGATCAAGTGGGCAACTCATTTTGGTATGAGTCAGACATGCTTAACTTTCAAAAGATAGGTTATGTGGATTGCTTCAGACATATACACGGACCTCAAAAAGTTTACAGTTGGTACAGCCATCAAGGCAATGGATTCAGATATGATCACACCTTTATTCACGAGAGTTTGTTGCCTGTGCTGAAAAAATGTCAATACCTCGACGAAGTGCGAGAGAATGGTTTTAGTGACCATGCTGCCATGTTGATCGAGTTAGCTGGGTAAAATTCAAAATTATATCTAGTTTTTGGTTAATTTTGCAACTTTTATCATTTTTAGTAACTCATTTTAACTTTTTGCCATAATGTGTTAAAGTCAATCTTAGCTGTTATTGGACATTAAGTCATTAAAAAAAAGATATGCATTATCACCCTGAACTCATCGAGCCCAAATGGCGCAAACTATGGGACGAAAATCAATTATATAAAGTCAGCAATGACAGCTCTAAACCTAAGTATTATGTCTTGGATATGTTTCCGTATCCTTCTGGTGCTGGGTTGCACGTTGGGCATCCATTGGGCTATATTGCATCCGACATTTACTCCAGATTCAAACGATTAAAGGGTTTTAATGTCCTGCATCCTATGGGTTATGATGCTTTTGGGTTGCCTGCAGAACAATATGCTATTCAGACAGGTGTACATCCCGCAGTATCTACTGATACCAATATCAAGAGATATAGAGAGCAGTTGGACAAAATAGGGTTTTGCTATGACTGGTCACGTGAAGTAAAGACATCAGATCCATCATATTATAAATGGACCCAATGGATATTTTTAAGATTATTTGACCATTACTATGATTTAGATGAGAATAGGGCTTTACCTATTTCAAAATTGACTAAAGCATTTGAAGTTTCTGGTAATACCAATGTGCATGCTGCGACAGGTCAGCAAAGTACTTTTTCAGCAGCAGAATGGAAAGAATATTCAGATGCAATAAAAGATCAAATATTAATGAATTATAGGTTGGCTTATCGGAAGACAAGTTTTGTCAACTGGTGCGAAGCCTTAGGAACTGTTTTGGCCAATGATGAGGTCAAAGATGGAAAATCCGAGAGAGGTGGTTTTCCAGTGGAGAAGAAAGCGATGCTACAATGGTCCTTGCGCATTACAGCCTATGCAGAGAGATTGTTGGATGAATTAAATGACCTCGAATGGACAGATTCATTAAAAGCCATGCAGAGAAATTGGATTGGCAAATCTGTTGGCGCTCAGGTGTTTTTCCAAATCCAAAACCGCAATGAAAATATAGAAATTTTCACCACAAGACCTGATACAATTTTTGGCGCTACCTTTATGGTCTTGGCACCAGAACATGCCCTTGTAGATGTCATCACAACCGAAGACCGCAAAAATGAAGTTGGCGCGTATATAGATTACGTGGCTTCGAGATCTGATGTAGATAGATTGGCTGAAGCCAAAGAAGTAACTGGAATTTTTACGGGAGCCTATGCCGTGCATCCATTTACAAAGAAATTAATCCCGATTTGGCTTGGCGAGTACGTACTAAAAGATTATGGCACTGGAGCCATCATGGCTGTTCCAAGTGATGACGAAAGAGATCAGATTTTTGCACAAAAATTTGGTTTGGATATCATACCTGTGGTGGATAAAGCAGCCTATCCACAAGCTGGGTTACATGACAAAGTAGGCACCATGATAAATTCGGAATTTATCAATGGTTTGGAAGTAAAGGATGCAATAGAAGCTGTCATCAAACGGTTGGAATCCTTGCAAATAGGCGCCAGAAAAGTAAATTATAAGCTCAGAGATGCCAATTTCAGTCGCCAACGCTACTGGGGAGAGCCATTCCCTATCCGATACAATAGTGATGGCGTGTCTACATCACTTGAAGATAGTGCGCTACCATTGACATTACCTGAAATAGAAGATTTCAAACCTGCATCCGGTGGAAAGTCGCCATTAGCAAGGGATAATGACTGGGTTCATCAATATGATGGTTATACGCTTGAGACAGATACCATGCCTGGATTTGCAGGATCATCATGGTATTTTCTAAGATATATGGACCCAACCAATGATGCTGCTTTTGCTTCAAAACAAGCGATTACATACTGGAGGGATGTTGATGTATATATTGGCGGTACCGAACACGCAGTTGGTCACTTAATGTACTCTCGTTTTTGGCATAAATTTCTATACGATCTTGGATATGTGCCGACAAAAGAACCATTTAAAAAATTGATCAATCAAGGCATGATTACTGCCTACGGATATTATGCTTCAAACCTACTTTTTGGAATGGATGACGCCATTTTGATTGGTAATGCCAAAGATATTGACGGTGAATTATTAAATAAAAATGGGCGAAAATATACTGGTGAAGGAAGTCCAGTCCGATTGCCATATATTCTAGATTATTTAGATGCACAAAACAGAATAACCAAAACCAAATTTGATGATTACGTTCACGACATTGGGCACGAATACAATGTATTATCAGAACATGATCGATATTCATGGGTAAAGGATGATGAAGGGCAAGAATATTTTACTGTCAACATTGTCCAAGAGAAGATGTCAAAATCCAAATTTAATGTGCAGAATCCTGACGAGGTGGTTGAGACGTATGGTGCAGATTGTTTTAGAATGTATGAGATGTTTCTTGGGCCCATTGAACAATCAAAACCTTGGGATACCAAAGGCATTGATGGAGTTCAGAAGTTTCTTAGAAAATATTGGAGTTTGTTTTTTGACGAAAATGAATTGGCGGTGCAAGATTCCACTCCTGATAAAGCAGAGATCAAAGTACTGCATACTACCATTAAAAAAGTCAGCGACGATATCGAACGCTTTTCATTTAACACTTGTATCAGTGCATTTATGATGTGTGTTAACGAACTAAAGCGCTTAAACACTCGATCTAGAGCCATTCTTGAGCCATTAAATGTATTATTAGCACCATTTGCACCTTATGTAACTGAAGAATTGTGGCAATTATGTGGTCATACTACATCGGTGCACAATGCTGCTTATCCTGTTTTTGATCCTGCTGCCGTAGAAGAAGAACATGACGAATATCCTATCTGCGTCAATGGTAAGAAGCGCGATATCATGGAAGTGCCTAAAGGCATGTCAAAAAATGATATTCAACATCTGGCCATGTCTTCAGACAGGGTTTTAAAGTACGTGGAGGGCAAGGAGATTCAAAAAGTAATAGTGGTTCCTGGGCGAATGATCAACTTTGTGGTAAAGGAATAAACGATGGCAAAAAAATCTTCGTTGTACGCGGTCATAGACATCGAAACGACTGGCGGAATGCCGCGAAGGGATAAAATAACAGAAATTGCCATTGTCCTATTTGATGGAGAAACCATCATTGATCGCTTTGAGTCTTTAATCAATCCAGAGCGATCCATACCGCCAGAAATTACTAGGATAACTGGTATTACAGATGCGATGGTCGCCGATGCACCCAAGTTTTATGAGGTGGCAAAACAAATCGTCACTATGACGGAGCAAGCCATTTTTGTGGCGCATAACGTGCGGTTTGATTATGGATTTATCAAAGAAGAATTCGCCAATTTGGGCTACACATTCACAAAAAAACAGCTGTGCACGGTGGTACTCTCGCGCAAATCATTTCCAGGATTGCGGTCATACAGCTTGGGTAATTTGATTAGACATTTTGATATCAAAGTTGAAAATAGACATAGAGCAATGGACGATGCCTTAGCTACTGTAGATATTTTAGGTAGAGCATTAGCAATGACGGATGGACAGCACCGAACACAGAGGCTTATCAATGAAGGGATTGAAGCATCGCATCTGCCAGTGGACATTTCAATAGAACGCCTCCATGCGCTACCCGAAACCATAGGTGTTTACTATATGTACAACCGATATGGGCAAGTCGTCTATGTAGGAAAAAGTATCAATATCCGGAAAAGGATGATGCAACATTTTGGTAAAATTGATGCTAAAACTGACAAATTCATCAATAAAGTAGCCGATATCACCTATACGGAAACTGGAAGTGAGCTTATCTCATTGCTACTAGAATCGAAAGAGATAAAATTGCTCCAACCCGAAGTTAATAAAGCACAGCGAACAAAGCTCTATCCATACTTTATCTATCATTATGAAAACGAAAGTGGATATTTGTGTTTTGATTTTGAAAAATCCAATGTAAAAACACGTCAGGGGAAGGCAATCTTAAACCATTACAGTTCCAAACAAAGCGCAAGACAACAACTACATTTTGCTGCAACCACATGTCGATTATGTCAATGTCTCATGGGCTTGCATTCAGAGCCAGAAAGTTGTTTTTACAGACAGACAGGATCGTGTGACGGAGCAGCTGTTGGCAATGTACAAGTAGAAGAATACAACCACAATGCACTCATAGCCATTGATTTGCTCAATAAAACTTTTGATGAAAATTTCTTTATTCTTACTGAGGGAAGAAATGCCGATGAACAAGGTTTAATATTGATAGAAGATGGCCATTATCAAGGATTCGGATATTTGCCAAATGAAGATGCTGATCGAGGTGTAGAAGAATGGAAAGAGGCTATAGATTACCAAAATCCAAACCCAGAAAGCAATCAAATCATACTCATGTGGCTCGAAAAACATCCTTTTACTAAAATGATTAAATATTAAAATTTAATTAGAAATCTAAAACCTTAGTTAATAATCAGAAATGGATCCTACTCAAAATTCCTTTTTCATACGCGCCGTACGTATGGTGAATGGACAAAAAAAGTAATCATAAGTTACTTTTTTCAGTAATAAAGTACTTCAAAATGCAGATTTATTCTCTTTCAAACAAAATACCTCCAGGAATGATTCCGGTTTCAAATGAATGCAATAATTGACCCGAGACAGAATAGATATATGCATCCCCTCTTTGTGTAAAATCTTTCGCATCCGTAACACAAATAAGCCCAGAGGTAGGATGAATTTCCAATCCATAAAAGCTTCTACCTTCAGATGAAATAAAAGGTGTCTGAGCTAAAGCAATCGCTTGTGTGGACAATTTATAGATACCGTTATTGATGTAATACATAGTATCTGCTTGCGGATTTGAACACAGCTTGGTAGGATAATCACTCGCAGTAAATGACATAGAACGCTGTACTTTACCTTGGACAAGGTTGATCACATGCAATGCACCCTTCTCTCCACTGACAAAATCACCACCACATAACACCCAAAGTGAACCATCTTTTGCTAAGCGAAGGCTATTCGCTCCCAAGGAAATGAGGATACTATCAAGTACTTGATCTGTATTGCTATCTACATTATAAAGATAGGGAGAAGATGGACTAGTGATATACACATTTGATCCAATTTTGATCATCTCTTCTGACCAGCCCTTCAGAGCAATCTTTTTATCTACCATACCAGTGGAAGGATTTACCACATGGATGGCATCAGCAAAAAGATCAGTGACATATGCTTTGGATGCATTAATTGGTTGGAAATATCGCGGTGATGTCAAACCATTTATTGTCAATTTTCGCTTCATTGTTTTAGAATCGCAAACTTCTATTTTTTGCGAATTATTGACTACAATATACAGATTATCATTATCAGAGTACATGGATTGGCCAACATCGCCTAGCGCTACCCCATTGATGTCTGTGTAAACGTCACTATTCACATCTTTTTCTTTCAGATTATAATAAGTCAAGGATGCATTCCCAGCTTGAAAATTGCCTTCATTGATCACAAAAACACCATCTTTTCCAAAATTTCTGTTGTTGTTATTGGTATCTGTATCGTCATCTGTACAATGTATCAATGACATTCCAAGTATGACCAAGCATACTTTCGAAACTACAAAAAATCTGTTTTTCATTTTTTAATATTTTTAGAAATCTTAGATTCAAGTAATAAATGCAACTTTTTAGGGAGCAAAAAAGTCTTTATTAATTTTTCAAAGGAAAGGAGTAAACTCCCTTCCCCTGAATGGTAAAGTCACTATATTGTCTCCCGTCCAAAGTTGCCAATATGAGTCATAACACGGGAGCAAAGGTACACAATAAGTATGATGAAAAATCAAGGTTATAAGCAAAAAGATATATCAATTGCCATTGGCAAAGATAAATCAGTAATAAGTCGTGAGCTTAAGAGGAATTGTGATCAGCGTAGCGGTATATGCGACTACGATCTGGCGCAACGCAAGTACCATAAGCGTCAAAGACAAAAGCAAAAGCCATTAAGTTTACGGAAGAAGTCAGGGCCTATGTTGATAAGAGACTTGAAGAAAAGTGGAGTCCTGAGCAAATCAGCAAAACACCAACCCGATGTGGACTGGAGATGGTAAGCCATGAGCGCATCTACCAATATATCATCGCTGACAAAGAAAAGAGGAGGTGATAAGTACACACATTTGAGGCGGAAGAAGAAGTACAAAAGGCGATGTGTGACGGAAGATCGCCGAGAGAAACATAACAAACACCAAGAGTATCCACGATAGACCACAAGAGGTCGACCGTAGGTCACGATATGGTGATTATGAGGTAGATTTAATAGTTGGAGCTAATCATAAAGGAGGACTTTTGACGATGAACGATCGAAAGACGGGCATAGTAAAGATAAGAAAGATAGAAGGCAAAAATTCAAAACAAATAGCCAAACTCATTGTATCAGCTTTAAAAAAAGAGAAAGGGCGAATACATACAATAACATCCGATAATGGAAGAGAATTTGCCGAACACGAATATGTAAGTAGAAGTTGGGCATTGACTTTTACTTTGCTGATCCATACAGTTCATGGCAGAGAGGGTCAAATGAAAATTTAAATGGTCTGATCCGGCAATATTTTCCAAAAAAGACTAACTTTGATAAAGTTTCCAAAGAAGATGTAAAGATGGTAGAAAATCAGCTTAATAAAAGACCTCGCAAAAGGTTTGGATTTAAGTCGCCTATACAGGAATATAATTTATTAACTAAAGTTGCATTTGCCGCTTGAATTCAGGAATTTATATTGTAAACTTAAGACTTCCAAACCACTGCCTACCGACCATTGGCCTATTTACAACTGCCTGATAGTGCGTGTCTAATATATTGTCAATTTTAAATAGTATCATTACTTGGGGGAGTTTTTTATATCTTTTACATTGATAATGCACCATTGTATGTAGGAGATGATACGGCTCTAAATACGTGGAATGATCTGAAGACACATATCTATAACCCACAAATTGATGCATCCCAGTAATTCCCCATGATTTCCATTCCAGCCTAACTCTAAAAGCAGATTGAAACTTGGGCATATAAATTAATTGTTTTCCTAAAGTATTATCACGGACTATGTTACTTTTTTGATTAGTAGATAGGATATAAGCGGTGCTCAACATCGCTGTCCATTTCCCATTTTTGATAGGTTTTCCCATGGCTGTTTCTGTTTCATAACCACGTGACCAAACATGCAACAAATTTTGCGGAGACCACACGCTTCCTGTTGGCGTCCATTGAATCCAGTCATGTATATTCCGATTAAAGAGGCTTGTAGTATGATCTAACTGCCACCTGTCGAAGGTTGGTTTTATTTGCAAACCCAATTGCTGTGCATAGCCAAATTCTGGTTTCAAGTCTCTATTGCCACCAGGTACCCAATATATGTCATTCAACGTAGGAGCTCGAAAAACTTTGTCCACTTCGGCACGAAGCCACATCCATTTTTGCAACCGATGGGCAGCCCCAAAATGGAATGTAAACGCATTTCCTATTTCAGAAATATGGTCAATCCGTACCGATCCTTTTGTTGTTATCCTTCCATAAATTTGCGATACAGACATCACAAGGTTAGATCTTTGTTGATGTTGAATAGTAGCGTAATTGGCAGAGTTTGCTCTTAAATAGTTACTATTTGCGCTTACAACAAGGTCACCATTTGAGATAGGGCGCTTAAATTCAGCGTCCAAATTATAAGAAGACAGCAAATGTTGGGCAGACAATTTGATATTGGTATCATTGTACCATTGACGTTCGTCAAAAAAAGCAAAGGCAAGCCTAAACACTCCTTTCGTCGATGTGTATTTCCATTGCAAGAGAGATCTCAATGTCTTGTCTTTTTGCTCAGCCTTACTTATGGTTTCCAATAGCGTAGCAGGTATTTGTACTTCATTGGCTTGATACCAAAGATGAAGACTCAGCTTGCTCCGTTCCGACAATCGTATGGCATCATCTAGCATCCATGCTATACTTTGCGAACCAGAATGGGTCAAGATGCGTGTCTCACCAGTCACCGCTTTGTAAGGAAAGGTATTTTCAGCATCTTGCCAATTACCTTTGACTTGGAAGTTATGTCTTTTGATTCTTGCATTATATGAGGCATTGGCAGACAAAAATCCATACTCTCCATATGTCAATTGAGCAGTCATTTGGGATGTAGTTTGTGGATGGAATGTATTAAGGTGGATACTGCCTCCGATGGTGCCACTACCCCAATGGGCTGCATTACCACTTTTTATAATTGTGATATCGTCTACTAAGCTAGAAGAGATGTTACCGAAATTTGTAAGTCCATTCATAGCGTTGTTGATATTAAATCCATGCCACAACACCGCAGTTTGCGCTGCTGTAGCACCTCTGAATGACAGAGTTGCTAATCCACCTTGCTGGTAAGACCGAAAATACATACCACTTTGCGTGCCGAGAAGTGTAGTCATAGATCCATCCAGAGCCCAGATTTGCTCAGATGTATCAACTGTTATGATGTGATCAAGGCCTTTTGTTTCTATCAATTTAGACCCTGTCACTGTGATTTCGTCCATCATGATAGTAGTATCTTTTTGAGCTAGAGTACCGCCTGCAACCATGCTTAGCAAGATACCAAAAACCAAAACCCTACCTGTATACGCCATATCTATAAACCTGCGCACAGACATCTACAATGTAGGTATAATATACGGATACAAGGAGTCATCTATGCATTTTCGTGATGCAATGATATATTTTTATCTCTAAGTATCTGGCTACACAAGCTGAGCTTGCTCACAGTTGCACGACAGCCCGAGATTTGCACTCGGTTCCTTAGTTCCGTTGAAATATCGTCCGGAACAGATAAAAAAACAAAGAAACCGCATGAAAGCAAGCTTCCGATAGTCAAAGGTATGAATTTTTTTTAATTGTGTTCATTTGTAATAGGAATAGTGTGAATAATAAGTCCTCTTTTCATTTTGAACACATATAAAAGTGATATAGAATTTCGACAATGTTGCAACTGTTGTGTATCTTTGCTAAGAGAAATGAAGGAGATGTCAATAAAAAAAGCGAGTTGCCCCGCTTTACATGTTTTCACAACGGAATAATCCTTATTGTGAATTGCTTTTGTTCGGAACAAAGATATGTTAAAACTTTTAAAAATAATAACAATGGGTAAAAAAATTTTAGGATTGGATTTGGGGACTAATAGTATTGGGTGGGCACTTGTAGATGCTAATGATAGTGGTAAGCCTAAAGAAATATTGGGAATGGGTAGTCGGATAATTCCTATGGGTGCTGAATTGAGTAAATTTGAACAAGGGCAGGCTCAGACAAAAAATGCAAACCGTAGAATTAAAAGAGGAATCAGAAAACAAAACAAACGGTATAAACAAAGGCGAAACAAGCTAATATATATTCTTGAAAGATTAGGAATGCTGCCAGATAAGATTCAATTAGTTGAGCCATTTTCAAATCCTAACAAAATCGATAGGATTTGCATAAAGCCAATAAAAAAAGACTCTAAACAGTTTAACAGCCTTGGGTTCATAAATCTTAAAGTTAAAGCATTAAATAGTGCTGTTTCATTAAAAGAATTAGGCCAACTTTTTTATAAATATAATCAACTTAGAGGATATTCGGGTGGTGGTTCAGAACCTGACAAAATGCAAGAGGAAACTTCAAATGATGAGTCAGTTCAAGTAAAGAAAAAGGAATCTTTCGTGACTTTTGCAAAAATAATGTCTCTGAGTGAATATGAAGAAATAGAATTAAAAGGGAAAAAGTTAAAAAAGAGAAAAATTAAAATCGAAATAGATGACGAAAATATTGAGGAGAAAGAAATAGAAGGCGAAACTTATTTAGAAGTGCTTAAGCAAGGAGATTCACTTGACCTTTTAATCAATATTACCAGACCAAAAAAAGGAGAACCTAGCATCACTATTAAATTACCAAGTAAAACAAGCTGGCGTAAAAAGATGGAGAATCTCGAAAGAGAGCTCAATGAACGGACAAAAAAAAGAGGCTCTGAATTTTATATTTCAGAGTATTTTGAAGAACTATTGAATGAGAACAAATGGATAAAAATACGTGATAATGTTGTTCTTAGATCAAGATATGAAAAAGAGTTTCAAAAAATTTGGGATACACAATTAGAAAAAAATAAAGAGTTTAAAGGATTAGTTGAAGACAAAGCCTTACTAACGGATTTGATTAATTTCGTTTTTCCTGAAAGAGTTTCAAAAGATGAAGAAACTGAAAAGTCATTAGAATGGAAAAACAACTCACAAAAGGAAAAATATAGAAAAGAAGCATTACAATTTGGATTATTACATTTAATTAAAAACCAAATCATTTATTATCAAAGAGATTTAAAAGACCAAAGTCATTTAATATCCTATTGTAGATTTGAGTCAGATGAAAAAGTAGTATCCAAAAGCCATCCTGTATTTCAAGAGTATAAAATTTGGGAGCAAATTAACAAACTAACAATTAACACAAAAACAGAGGTAGGAAAAAATAAAAAAGGAGAAGCTAAGTACGAATATTTTGATAGACCAATACCTTATGAATACAAAGAGTATTTGTTTGACGAACTTCAAAATAAAAAAGAAATTTCTTTTAGTTCCGTATATAACGATTTAGTAAAAAAATACAACTTAAGAGAAAAAGTAGATTTCCTTAATGGTCTCGACGCAAAAACAAAATTAAAAGGAAATGACACCAAATTGACATTAAAAAAAGCATTAGGTGAACTATGGAACAAACTTGAATTAGATATAATTGAAAGACAAATTGAACTTTGGGATATTTTATATAATGGAAAAGGCAATGAGTACGAATTAACCAGTGATAGAACATCTAAAGCATTGGCTTTTTTAAATAAATATGCTCCAGAAATACCTGATAAAAATGAAGTTGCCATTCAAATTGCTAAAATTAAATTTTCCAGAAATTACTCCAATTTAAGTTTAAAAGCGATTAACAAACTATTACCACTTGTAAGAGCAGGGAAATATTATAATACTGATTTAACAAATCTTTTAAAAGAAAAAATTGAGTACATCTATAACGAAAATTTAAGTGACCCTTTTGAAAAATCAGCTCAAGAGTTTCTTTATAGAAATACTGATTATCTATCTCATGGAGGTATTTTAAATGCTTTCGCAGTAATACTTGTCTATAGCAAACATACTGAAAAAGATTACACCAAAGAACAACTTATATCTGATTATAAAGAAATCAAAACACTACTACAAGGAGAACTAAGAAATCCATTAGCTGAACAAATTATTAATGAAGCATTGATGCTTGTAAAAGAAATTTGGAGACAATATGGCGAAAAACCTTCAGAGATTAGACTTGAACTTGCTAGAGAACTAAAAAACAGTGCTAGTGAAAGACAAAAATTACATACCAGAAATCAAGCTAACCAGAAAGAAAATGGTAGAATAAAAGAAAGGCTGAGAGAATATAAAGTTGAAATTACAAATGCAAATATCGAGAAATTTAAACTTTGGATGTCACAAGAAAACTTAGAAGAGAAATTTGTTCAAAGCTATAAAGACCCTTCAAAATCAGAAGTGGAGAAAATGAAACTTTGGGAAGAACAAGGACATGTTTCACCTTATACAGGCAAACCCATTTCATTATCGGCTTTGTTTGATAAAGGACAATATGATATAGACCACATTATTCCAAAATCGAGATATTTCGATGATTCTTTCACTAATAAAATCATCTGCGAAACATCTGTAAATAAGGACAAAGGAAATAGAACCGCAATGGAGTACTTTGAAATAGGTTCAACAACAGAAACTTTATTAAATAAGGAACGATTCATTGATGAAGTAAATAAGAGATTTACTGGCAAAAAAAGGCAAAATTTATTAGCCACCAAAGTGCCAGAAGACCCAATCACAAGACAAATAAAAGACACGCAATACATTGCCACTAGAACCAAAGAGGAACTTTACAAAATAGTTGGTAATGACAAAGTAAAAACAACTACAGGTGGAGTAACTGATTATTTGAGGAATCAATGGGGCTTAACAGACAAGTTTAAAAAGATCTTAATGCCTAGATATGAAAATCTAATTTCTATGGATTCTTATCTTAATTCGGTTTATGAAACCTACCATAAGGAGTATATCAAAAGAAAAGATGACTACGAAAAAGCAGGAAATGATTATAATGAGTTATTGCTGGATAAAAAAAATTATTTAGACTCTTTTAAACAAAATTTTATCCAATATAAAAATAACAAATTAGTAATCAAAGATTGGACAAAACGCATTGACCACAGGCATCATGCAATTGATGCTTTGATAGTTGCTTGTACTCAACCGGCCCACATACAAAGACTAAATAACCTAAATAAAGAATTGCAAGATTGGTTAAGTAAAAATAGAAAAGATTTACTTCCGAATTTTCAAGGAAGCAATGATGAATTACTAGACGAAATTATGTCTCTTGAAAAAAATGAAAGGGAGAAAATAATTACTCAAATAGAAAAATTGAGTAGAATTGAGAAACCGTGGGAAAGTTTTCCTGCTGACGTTGAAAAGGCATTAAATAATATGATTGTTTCACATAAACCTAAGGACAAACTATTGATTCAAAAAGATAAAAATGACGTACCTCAAATAAAATTAAGAGGACAATTGCATCAAGAAACAATTTATGGTAAATCTCAAGGAAAAGAATCGTACAAAATACCACTTATTAAATTCGCAGGGAAAAAATTTGCTACTGAAAAAACTATCGAAAAAATTTGCAACGAGTTTTTGAGAAAAATGATCAAAAATCATCTCGAAATTGTCTTTAAAGGAAATAAAGAAGAAGCATTTTCAGCGGAAGGAATTTTAGAATTGAATAACAAACTTGCTAACAGAAGAGATGATAAAGGTAATCCTAAACCACATACCCCAATTTCTAAAATAAAGATTTACTACAAAAATCCATTCGAAGATTTTGGTTTATCAAAACTTGGCACTAAAAAGTTTAGCTTTAAGGATTATGAAGAATTGAAAGAGAGAATAATTGACCAAAGTACAAAAGAATCAATTGAAAATCATGTTTCCAAAAATGAATTCGATTTCCAAATCTCATTCTCCAAAAATGGCATTGAAGAATTTTATAAAATGGAAGAAGAAAAATTTAAGGAGAAATATCCAAACAAAAAATACATTAAAATAAATAAAATTAAAATTTCACCATTAGATAATTTAACTGAAGGTTCTGATGAAGCTGATGAAAATTTTTCTTTACAGAAACTGAATAGAGAAAAATCATTTAATAATTCACTTTTCGTTGCTACTGGAGATAATTACCTTTTTGCAGTTATGGAAAGAGATGAGTTAAATAAAAAGACTGGTGAAATCGAAAAGAAAAGATTTTATGATATTATTACTTTCTTTGATGCCGCAAATTTGCTTAAGTCTGAATTTAATAACTCACCTGATAAGCACAATTTCAACAAAGATTTAGTATTCAATGAGTATTTTGAAAAGAAAAATGAGGCAAAATTATTATTTACACTAAAACAAAGTGATTTCGTGTATATGCCAGATAAAGAAGAAGAAACGATAATAGATAAATCAAATCCTAAGTACTTTGAATATTGGCAGGATAAAGCGAACAGGGCAAAAAATATTTACATAGTACAAAAATATAGCGGTAAACAAATCTATTTTATAAAACATGATATTGCTTCGCCTATTATAAATAAAGTAGAATTTGGCAGTCAAAATTGTTACGAAATGATTGGAGGAAGGTCAATTAAAGAGCATTGCATAAAATTACAAGTAGATAGACTTGGAAACATTAAACCATATGCTCATACCCAACTGCACCATTATCCTTTGAATGACATAGATCAAAGTTTTACAGCATCTGAACCAGCAGTCTCATATCAACCTAAATTAACATTTTATGCGGATCATGTTGAAATAAATCAACAAGAAGCTAAGTACAGCGCATCCTTAGCCATGCAGGAAAGATTAAAGCAAACCTTAGAGTTGATTAAAAGAATATTTGGCGAACGATCTATAAGCCCAAATTTCCCGGGCAAATTCACCATTAAAAAATTAAACTTATGAACCTATTTTATCCAGAACATATCATGGTTTTAGATGCCTTACTTCGCTATCAGGTACGGTTTTTACTAATAGGTGGATATGCAGTGATTGCCTATGGTTATACACGGACCACAGGAGATCTTGATCTTTGGATAGATCCATCAAATCAAAATAAAGTGGCTTTAATCGATTCTTTTAAATACCTAAAATTTGATGATAGTGAATTGGAGATTTTGAATCAAATGGATTTTAACGAAGCCACGGTATTTAGCATGGGGACAATACCACAAAAAATCGATTTTTTGACTAAAGTCAGTCATGTAGATTTTAATGATGCTTACACTAAAGTTGTATTGATGGAATTTGATGATCTTCAACTTCCTTTTGTTCACTATAATGATTTGGTACTTATGAAAATGACTACAGGCAGACTAAAAGATAAAGCTGACATCGAAGAACTCCAAAAAATACAGCAACACAAAAAACAATAAATACATGTATTTATTTGGCAAAGTATTTGATATACCCATATCAAATACTTCGCCTATGATAAAGCGTACACTATATTTCGGGAATTCAGCATATTTATCTGTAAAACACAGCCAACTATGTATTAGGAAACCAAATGCACCTGATGATGAAAAAGATCATATCACAATACCTATAGAAGACATAGGCATCGTCGTAGCTGATCATCCCCAAGTCACTTTTACCCATACAGTTATCACATCTCTTCAAGAAAACAATGCAGTCATAATTTGGTGTGGTCCTAATCATCTACCACTTGCCATGACCTTACCACTCATCGCCAATGATACCTACACTCAAAAAGTGCGATATCAGATAGAAGCAAGCGAACCACTTAAAAAACAACTCTGGAAACAAACCATCGTTACCAAAATCCAAAACCAAGCAAAACTATTGCGACTATTGGGATATAAAACATTGCACTTAGACAAAATGATACCTCGCATTAGTAGTGGAGATACCGAAAACTATGAAGGGCAAGCAGCAGCCATCTATTGGCAACAAATATTAGAAAAATACGAAGTAACCCGAGGAAGAGACGAAGGCGGACCAAATGCACTATTCAACTATGGATATGCTATCCTAAGAGCCGTCATCGCAAGAAACCTGGTAGCAAGTGGTTGCTTACCTGTACTAGGTATCCATCATACCAATAAATACAATGCCTACTGTCTAGCAGACGACATCATGGAGCCATATAGACCTATCGTAGATCGATACATTCTTGACTACATCAAAGACAAAAATGAAATCCACGAAGAACTATCCATAGAAGACAAGGTTTATCTGCTCAAAATACCTGTCATCGATATCAGTATCCAAGGCAAAGATAGTCCACTCATGGTAGGTGCACAGCGTACAACGGCTAGTCTGGTCAAATGCTACCAAGGCACCGCTCGTAAAATATTATATCCAGACCTACTATGTTAAATCGACTCAACAAATATCAAATCATGTGGGTATTCGTACACTTTGACTTGCCAACAGAAACCAAAAAAGACCGGAAGGAGTACAGTAAATTCAGAAAATTTCTTTTAAATGACGGTTTCAAGATGCTCCAGTATAGCATGTACGCCCGTCACTGCAGTAGTAGAGAAAATGCCGAAGTACATAAAAAAAGAGTAAAGTCCAAACTACCACCTTTAGGGCAAGTCATCGTATTTGAGATCACAGATGCGCAATTTGGTAGATTGGAGTTTTTTTATGGTAAGAAGCCAAAACAACCAACCAATATGCCCGAACAATTAGAATTATTTTAAAAATGAAAAGAATATCGTAGAAATAAAAAAAGCCGGAAATCCGGCTTTTTAACACGCTGACATTTGTGTTTTTGCCATTCTAAACAAGGATGTAAACACTTGAAATACAACTACTTAAATACAGGTATGCTGTCACAAATATCAGTATTTCAAGGAACAAAAGCAATTCACAACGTTCATTTGGAAGTGATTATAATCCCAATTGCTGTCACAAATATCAGTATTTCAAGGAACAAAAGCAATTCACAACTTGATAATAATTTAACTACACTACCTGTAAGCTGTCACAAATATCAGTATTTCAAGGAACAAAAGCAATTCACAACGCATCATCTGGTCTTAATTTAAATGCAAGAGCTGTCACAAATATCAGTATTTCAAGGAACAAAAGCAATTCACAACAGATTGTGATGCTACTTCCTGCGTAGCATTGCTGTCACAAATATCAGTATTTCAAGGAACAAAAGCAATTCACAACAGTAGCTCGTATCAATCTAGCAACAACAAAGCTGTCACAAATATCAGTATTTCAAGGAACAAAAGCAATTCACAACATCAGCGCGCTCCACATATAGTTTACCATGCTGTCACAAATATCAGTATTTCAAGGAACAAAAGCAATTCACAACACAAAAAACAAGTAATATCATTACGCTATCGCTGTCACAAATATCAGTATTTCAAGGAACAAAAGCAATTCACAACACCAGCTGTAGAAATTATATACTCTATATGGCTGTCACAAATATCAGTATTTCAAGGAACAAAAGCAATTCACAACAGAGGGTAACAATAAGGTTTCTCTCCTTCTGCTGTCACAAATATCAGTATTTCAAGGAACAAAAGCAATTCACAACTCCAGATGAAATGACTCTATCTTTGATAAGGCTGTCACAAATATCAGTATTTCAAGGAACAAAAGCAATTCACAACTTATCTCTAATTACACTTCCAGCATACAAGCTGTCACAAATATCAGTATTTCAAGGAACAAAAGCAATTCACAACTCATCAAGCGAAGATTCATAAATCTTCATAGCTGTCACAAATATCAGTATTTCAAGGAACAAAAGCAATTCACAACACAATAGAGTTGAATATCTTGAACAAAAGAGCTGTCACAAATATCAGTATTTCAAGGAACAAAAGCAATTCACAACTCCTTCAGCATGTAGATGAATTGCCTGAATGCTGTCACAAATATCAGTATTTCAAGGAACAAAAGCAATTCACAACACGGCGATTTGCAGATCAATAATTTGATAAGCTGTCACAAATATCAGTATTTCAAGGAACAAAAGCAATTCACAACACAGCGTTTTGCAGAACATTTGATTTTGGGCTGTCACAAATATCAGTATTTCAAGGAACAAAAGCAATTCACAACTTGGGATCGAGTGGTAAAAAATCATCGATAGCTGTCACAAATATCAGTATTTCAAGGAACAAAAGCAATTCACAACAAAGCAATGGATGGTGGGATGGATCAAATTGCTGTCACAAATATCAGTATTTCAAGGAACAAAAGCAATTCACAACTTAGAGTACCCAGCAAAATAGATTTGCGCAGCTGTCACAAATATCAGTATTTCAAGGAACAAAAGCAATTCACAACTGATAAGATATTTACCGATATTTGGAACAAGCTGTCACAAATATCAGTATTTCAAGGAACAAAAGCAATTCACAACCAATGTTCTTAATAACATCCAAAGACCTTTGCTGTCACAAATATCAGTATTTCAAGGAACAAAAGCAATTCACAACTGGTTTTTTGTCGGTTATCATCTTTTTTAAGCTGTCACAAATATCAGTATTTCAAGGAACAAAAGCAATTCACAACTAATCAATGCGGTTTGTTACATTCCACCAGCTGTCACAAATATCAGTATTTCAAGGAACAAAAGCAATTCACAACTACCGTGTAGGCGCTGGCCCTATGACTGACGCTGTCACAAATATCAGTATTTATTCATAGACTATCTTATTGTTTTTTAATTGTATTCATCGATTCGCTTCGCTCGGGTCAAGGAACAAAAGCAATTCACAACATATTCCATGTTTTGACTGTTGTTAAATCGCTGTCACAAATATCAGTATTTATTCATATACTATCTTATTGTTTTTTAATTGTATTCATCGATTCGCTTCGCTCGGGTCAAGGAACAAAAGCAATTCACAACAGGTGTGTGAGAACCTGGTATGCTCCACCAGCTGTCACAAATATCAGTAATTATTCATAAACTATCTTATTGTTTTTTAATTGTATTCATCGATTCGCTTCACTCGGGTCAAGGAACAAAAGCAATTCACAACAGTATGACATCTTTTTTTATGCAAAATTCAGCTGTCACAAATATCAGTAATTATTCATAAACTATCTTATTGTTTTTTAATTGCATTCATCGATTCGCTTCGCTCGGGTCAAGGAACAAAAGCAATTCACAACAGGATAGCTCATAACTTTGTGCAGTCCATGAGTGTCACAAATATCAGTATTTATTCATAAACTATCTTATTGTGTTAACATGCTTAATTGATAAGCTTACTTAGAGTATTAGTATAATACAAATAGTTCAATTGAATAGTTTGTAGTTTAAACCATTCAGTGATTAGTTTTAGCCTAGCTTCTATGTATTTGTCTTGTCTTTTATTGAGTAAAAAGACAGAACTTTCTCCTAATTCAAATTTTATTCTTTCACTATCCATGAGAACTTTATAACTATTGATATTAGAGGTCAACAATGCTATTTGGGACTTGATATATTCCAGTTGGACTTTATAGTTTTCAATTGAGTTTTTAATTTGATTATTTTTATCCATTAATGTCAAATTAGTCTCTTCCATTTTCAATTTACTTGTACTCAAAGCTCCTCTTTCAGATCGTAAAAACAACGGCATTGAGAAACTAAAGCCATACACATAATCTTTTGAAGCAAAAGTAGGAGAAAAAACACCTTCCTCAGTAGACAACAAACTGTTATATTTGAGTTTTAACTTAGGTTTTAACTTCTCCCTTTTCAATCTCATATCAAGCTCTAAAATCTTTAATTTATTTTCGTAAACCTTTAGGATAGGATTGTCTAGCATTGCAATATCATTGGACAATATATTACTCAAAAGTTTTTCCGAACTATCTACATTTTCAGGTAAGATTATTTCCTCTTTTTGCTCAAGTGGTGTTCCTTCATACCATAAAAAATTTTTCATTGCATATTGCATCTTAGTCAATTCCATCGTATTTTTTTGTAGAAGTAACTCTGCGTCTTTAAATGCGATGAATGACTCTAGAGTATCCAATGCTGTCTTTTCACCACCCAAGTAAGTTTCTTTTGTGATATTGTAATATATTTTGGCAATGTCCGTATTTTCTTTTAAAATATTATTATAAAAAAATATCATTTGCCATTGTAGATAAGTAAAACATGCTTCAAAAATCAAATCATTCAATGCCAAATCCTTCTCATTAAATGCCATTTCCCGATGTACCTTTGCTTGATCCATTGCTATTCGCCGTTCATTGCGTATCAACCCTTGCAATACATCGAGTTCAAGTGTAAAATTCCACAATCCTGATCTATCTGTGGTAGCTTCTGGGTTTAAATAATTTCCATAGTTCTTCTGATATCCTGTTACTAGATCAAGTCCAATAGCGGTAGGAATAACCAATTCTGTTTGGTATTTATGATAATATAATTTGTCAGAAAAAGATTTTTCTCCTAAATCACTCTTCAAAATAGGATCAAATTTACCTTTGGTTTCGAGTAACTTCGCTTGTGCCATTTCTATCAACAGGTTTGCTTGCGCAGACTTTGGATGTTGGTTTACTACGGATTTCACAAAATCATGCATCAAAAGCATTTCTTGGTCCTGTTGGCAAACCGTATAATCAAAGCATGCAATCCACAAGAATACTATAATGATGAATTTATTCATTTACTTAACTGATTTTATTGGGGCTTTTCTCTTAACTTCCTGTTCAAACATATTCTCTTCATCATAAAAATCAGGTGGGAAACCATTTAACTGTCTCCACACTTCGTACCATATTGGGACTTTTTTCAGAAGAATAAATGCTTTTGCGCCTGTTCCTATACTAAGGAGGTTAGGCCAAGGCTTAGTTTTTTCATCAGGTGTAATGAAAACTCTATATTTTCCATTATCGCTTATATATCTGTCAATAGCAGCAACTGTACCTTTAAAAATACCTGTAGATTGTTGGGGCCAACCACTTATTACGATAGCAGGCCATCCGTCAAAGCGAATATTTGCTTCTTTACCCAAATTCAATAATGGTATATCCATCGGTTCTACATACACTTCTATAGCTAGATCATAATCTTTTGGCATGATCGTGACTACTGCATCTCCTTCTTTAAGTGTCTCCCCTATTCCTTTCTTCACTGCTTTAGTAACATAGCCTGATTGTGGGGCAGTAATGTAGTAAAATTTCTGACGGGCAGAATAATTGCTAAATTGATTTTCAAGTTTGGATACAGTAGTGATGTTTTCCATTTTATCCGAAAGTGCTGTCTGTCTATCTGATGTGGACTTAGCTAGTTTATCCGCATACTCTTTATCGATTGCCAGCAATTCTATGTGCAAATTTTCTAGTTCTTTTATTTGATTGAGAAGTTTGTTTTTTTGACTAATGACTTTTGCAGTTTCTAGTTGTAATTTATATTCTTTTTCTTGAAGATCTGATAATGATTTCAACCCCTTCTCATACAATTCTTTTGTCCTATTTACTTGATTTTGTGATATTTGTATGTTTTTTTCAAAAGCGATCAGATCAATACTATCAATAGTTATTTTATTCTTGGATTGACGAATTTTATTGTTAATTTGATCCTTTTTATATCCTAATCCTGCCTTTAATGCGTTGTATTGATCTTCTAAAGCGTCAATTTTAGCACTATAAGCTTGCGTGCTTTGAGATTTAGCATCCAACTGTTCCTTTGTCCGATCCAACAGTTCAGGATCAAAATATTCTGACTTTACTTCTGTAATGTACACTATTGTATCACCTTGTTGTACAAAATCCCCTTCTTTGACATACCAATCTTGAATTCTTCCTCCTATGACAGATTGGATTGATTGAGGTCTTTGTTCTGGCGATCGCGTTGTGACGTATCCCTTACTATTTATATTTTGGGTCCAAGGTAAAAACAAACCTACAAGAACCAAAAGCAATAAACCTAAAAAAAACACTCTAGTAATTGCGGTGTATCCTTTATTTTTTATTGCCTTATAAGAAGCCATTTCTTTAAGCTCAATAACATTAGGCATTTTATTATGAGAGATATTCAGCATTTGTTTTACTTTGTGTTAATTCAATTCTAAAACCCTTGTACAAGATTTTAACCAATGTTCATAATCAGACACTACAATTAATGTCCAATTCCTATCTCTATGAGTCAAATATTCAATGATTCTACGCTTATCATCTTCATCAACAAAGTGAAGGGGTTCTTCTAGAAGCACCAAGGTGGGCCTTGTTAATATTACCCTTGCCAATTGGATTTTTTGAATGACACTTCTTGGCAAACTACGGCCTCCACTTTCTACATGGTAATCTAAACCATGTGGCAGATGGATGATGTAATCAGAAAGATTTAGAATATTCAAGACTTCCATCAAAGTGCTTTCATCATATTGCCTGCCTACAATAATGTTTTCCTTGAGCGAACCTTCAAATATTTGATTTATTGGAAAATTTAATCCTATCGATCCTTGCAGTCTTGGCTGATTGTAGTTGTGTATAGGGACATTGTCTATGTATATTTCGCCTTCTTCAACAGTGTAAATACCTGATAATAGATTTAGCAACACTGACTTCCCACTGCCTGACCTTCCTTTTAGTACAACTTTCTCATTGGGCAGAATTTCAAAAGAAACATCATTAAAAACATTGAATTTTTCATGAGGAAAACCAAAAGTAATGTCTTTAGCAAGAATGTGCATCCCTTTTTCAGACTGAAACTGCATATTACCACCTTTTTGATCTAAAGCGAGGTCAGCAACGAAGCCTATTTTTTCAAGCGCTGTCAAAACATCATAAATGGAATCTAATGTAGAAAGTAATTTTTCAATAGAGTTGAGGATAAGGATGATAATTATCTCCGCAGCAACAAACTGACCAATATTCATCTGTTGATTGAAGACCAATAAACCTCCCAGCAATAAAAATCCTGCGGCTACAAAAATTTTGAATCCAAGAAATAATTTAAACTGATCTAATAAAACTTTAAAATAGGATTCTCGAGATTCAATATAATGCAACACCAAATTATCTGTTTTTCTTATATGAAATTGCAGAGGGTCGTACAGCTTAAAAATTCGAACATTCCTAGCAATTTCTTCCAACCAATACACAAGTTTATATTTATATTTACTTTGCAGTAAGCTAGCTTCCAACCCTTTCGATCCTAAAAATTTGACCGTCAACCAAATCACAAAGATCAAAGCCACACCCAATAAAATGAAGTATGGGCTATAAATGGTGAGAATGATCAAGCCAAAAACAATTTGAAAAATCGCCCCTGAAAAATCGATTATTATTTTTGGTACACCTTTTTGGATTTCTAAGGTGTCAAAAAACCGATTGGTCACCTCTGGTGCATGCATCCTATCAAACTCTATATAACTTATACGAGGTAATCTGACTGCAAATTCAAATGCACTTCTAGCAAAGAGATTTTGCTGACTGTTTTCTACCACTCTAAGCTGCATGATTTGTAATATGCCTCCTATCAGGATTCCTACTAAAACAAATATAACCAAAAGTACCCAAGTGGATGAAAGAGTACCCGCTTGTAGAAAATTTATAATGGCCTGTATTCCCAATGGAAGGGTCAAATTAATAACACCAATCAATACACCAAATAGATATATCTGTCTTATTTCTTTTCTATAATTTTCTAATAGATGCCAAAATCTGTTGATGGGTTTATCCACTTTTAACAATATTTTACTGGGAAAACAACTTTTCAAAATTTAGGTTCGTATAACCTTATTATTTATCAAAAAAAGTGATTTGCTTTGTAAATGTTTACCCTTTAAACAAAATCTTTTCGCTGTTTCCTTATTGCAATATATTGCATGTTAAAAATTCAATGAAATTAAGGATTTCTCTACCATAGCTTTTCAAGGTATCATTGTATCATAACCATACATAGACCATATATAATTCTATAATTTTTATAAAAGTATATACACCATACAAAGCGTGAACTATTAGTTCTACCTTCCTACTTGTGGAGGAATCAAATAATACAATACTGGTGTCACTAATCGACTCAGTAACGTACTACTTATCAATCCGCCAATTAGGACGATTGCCAATGGACTAATCAAGGGTGAATTTTCAAGAACTAATGGCGTAAGCCCGCCTATCGCTGTCAATGAGGTGAGCAATATTGGCAAGAACCTTGTCTCTGCTCCATCCATGACAGCCTCAAAAAGACCCATGCCCTGCTCTCGCAATCCATTTGTATAATCTACCATCAAAATGGAGTTTTTAATCTCAATACCCATTAAAGCGATAATGCCTACAGTAGCAACAAATGATAAAGACTCACCAGCCACAAACAAAGCGATCAGTGCTCCAATGATGCCCATAGGGATTACACTCAAAACTATGATAGTAGACTTGAAAGTTCTGAATTCAAGTATTAAAATCGCCAATAAACCAAATACGGTCAAAATAATAATGGTACCCAATCCACCGAAAGACTCTTGTTGTGATTCACGTTCACCAGCTGCGATGACCCTGTATCCTTCTGGCATTGTGATTTGATCTTTTATATCTGAAAGTATATCATCCGTGAGCTGAGAGATGTTGACACCATCTTTGGCAAAGGAACTGACTAACGCATATCTTTCTTTATTGAAATGACGAATGATCGATGCTGATGGTCTCAAGTTGATGTTAGCGATATTTTTGAGTGGCACCAATGATCCGCTAGCTGAAGTAATAAACACCTTATCAAATATTTCTAGGGCATTTTCGGTATTTTGAGACATGGATACTTTCATCTTAAATTCATCTCCTTCTGAATTGCTGATTTCTCCAATATCCAGTCCTGTTATGGCTAGTCTTACCGTTTTAGCTATCTCTGCACTATTGATGCCGTACAATCCTGCTTTAGCTTTGTCTACTTCTACAACCAAGTCTGATTTGACATATTTCAGATCGTTGCGCACGTACATAGTCCCAGGTGATGCTTTGATAAGTTTTTCTACTTTGGCTCCCAAAGTCTCCAGTGTGTCTAGATTATTGCCTATGATACGCATTTCTACAGGAGCAGTGATAGGAGGTCCTTGTTGAAATCTCTTCACTTCCACCATCACACCTGGTATGTTAGCAAGTGCCATTCTGGCTTTTTCTGCTACTTTGGTGATCTCAGGAACCTTAGTTTTTTCATGGAGGTAGACTACTATTTGACCAAAATTTGGAGAATTTTCTTTTTGAAATTCATTATAATAAATTCTTGGATTGCCTTTTCCAGCATTGCTGCTGATGTGGTCAATTTCAGGAAATGAAAGTAATTGCTGTTCAATTTTACGGACTACTCTATCTGTATGGGTTAGATTGGATCCGGGTTCAGTTTCAATATCTACAATTAAAATTGGTTTTTCTGACTGTGGAAATAAACTGAAGCCAAGCACAGGTACTAAAGAAAGTGATGCTCCGAAAATCATAGCAGCTGCTAATAGTGAAACAAGCTTGTGATCCATGCACCAACCTAATAGCTTTTGATAAGGATTATTAATGTATTTTTTGAATCCTGTGTAGAACAAATTGCCATCACCATTCTTTACATTATTGTGAGGCTTTAACATAATGGATGATAAAAATGGTATGATGGTAATGGAAACAAAAAGTGAAGCCAATACTGTCAACATTACAGCCATAGGTAATGACCTGATAAAATCTCCTGATCCTTCAGGAAGGTTTGCTAATGGCAAGAAGGCAAGTAAAAGTGTTGCTGTACATCCTAAGATCGCTACCATGATATGATGGGTGGCTGAGACAGCAGCTTCTTTGGCAGAAATGCCCTTCCTCATATATCGTTCTATATTTTCCACAACCACGATACTGTCATCAACTAGTAAACCCAATGCCACAACCATACCGACGATGCTAAGTTGATTGAGTGTATAACCCAATAAATCCAGCATAAAAAGTCCGATACTTAGTGAAAGTGGTATAGAAATCATCACTACCAATGAGGCTCTGGTACCTAATGGTAATAAGGTCAACAAAACCAACAATATAGCAATGGCAAAGTCTCTACCCAACCCTGCCAAACGATGTTTTACACCTTTTTCTTGGTCAAAGGCAATCTCTAGACTTATTCCCTGAGGCAGTTTATCTTTGAAATTTATTAGCACATCTTCCAGTTGTTTTCTGACGTGAATGATATTCCTTTTGTCCTTCATGGCAGTATTGATCCAAATGGCCCTATGATTATTATGTCGCGCAATGTGATCGTATTCTTCATGTGAATAATATACATCTGCTATTTGTCCTAGTGTAGCTGTCTGTCCTTGAGGAGTGACCTGAACAATGGTCTGGCTTATGTCTTCCACACTTAGAAATTCCGAACCAGTTTTTACATTGTATTTTTTCCTTCCTAAATCGATATCACCACCTGGGATGTTGATATTATTTGCCTGCATGAGACCTAGTACCTGATCAAGCCCCAGTTTCATACTAGCCATTTTGTCCAAATCTAGATCTATATGGATTTCTTTCTCAGGTGCAGCCTGGATATCCACCCACTTGATATCCTTGATTCGCTCTATATCTTTTTCCAAATTCTCAGCAAGGTGTTTCATCAGATCCATAGAAGCAGTATCTGAAACCAAGGCAGATTGCAGTATGACCACGTCGCTTGACGCCGCCTTTTTTATGTCCAAAAGTACAATTCCTTCAGGGAGATTGGGACGGATTTTATTAATCTCACGAATGACATCATTATTTTTAGCCTCAGTATCCACTCCGAAATTGAATTCAGCAAGCATGACGATTAGCCCATCATTGATTGTAGTATTGATTTTTTTAACATCTGAAAGCTGGTATAATTCTTCCTCGATTGGATCAGCAATCAGTTTTTCCATGTCTGCAGGATTAGTCCCTGGATAAACAACTACAATAGAGAATATGGGCGCTCCAAATGGCGGATCTTCACCTCTAGGCATATTCAACAATGCATTGATACCCAACACCATAACAGCTATAAAAATAACCATGGTGAACTGCCAATTTTTTACAAAAAATTTATTAAATCCCATGTTTGCAATATTATTTTGATGTAGATGTTGGAATATTTGAAATAAAATTAATAACTGATACTATCACCGTCTTCCAAATATATTGCGCCGATAGTTACTACATTGGATGCACCTTCTAATCCAGATGCAACCGCAACCTTGTCTCCCAAAAGTTTGGCAATCTTGATATGGAGTAATTTTGCTTTGCCATTTACAGCAGTGAAAACATCTGCATCTCTTCCATTGGATTTGATGAGTGCTTCTATGGGGATGACAATTTGTCTTTCGTGGTTGGAAGTTGAAATATTTAGATTTGTCACTAATCCTGCTGCTAGATTTTTAGGTTGACTTGTAAAAGTTATTTGTACATCAAAAGTCCCGCTTGCATTACCCCCTACTGAAGTTTTCTCTGTCACCAGTCCTTCAAAAATTTGTCCTGGATAAGCATCTAAACTGATTTTGACTTTGTCATTTTGTTGGACTCTAGCCCAATCTCTATCGGTAAGTCCTGCGTTGATCTTCCAATCACTTTTACCCACACCGATGATCGCAAAAATAGGATTTCCGGGACCTGTCACTTCTCCACTGAACATGATTTGCTTCACTATTTTTCCAGAAATAGGTGACCTGACTACTGAATATTTCTTATTGAAATTAGCGATCTCCGCCGTGCGCTTCGCCATTTCAAAAGCCGTATTGACATTTTGAAGTTGTTCTAATGTAGCCACACTATCTTGATAGAGAGATGTAACCCTATTTTTATCTCTCAATGCTTTTGCTAACCCTTCCTCTGCTTGATGTACTTGTGCTTCTATTTCGTCCATTTCTAAGGTAGCTAGTAACTGACCTTTGGAAACATAATCACCTTCTTTAAAATATGTTTTACGTATAATACCACCAGTTTTGAATGATGGACGTGCTTCTGCATCACTCATCACTAAGCCTAGTACCTGAATAATATTCGCTTCATTTACTGAATCAATGGGGTGAATTTTAACTACCGTCAAAGCTGGATTGTTATTTGGATTTTCAACTTCTTTTTTTGACTTGCATCCAATTAAACCCAGTGATACCATACAAAAAATGATGGTAGATATAAAAACAATAGGAAGTACTTTCATGATATTAATATCTTTTAAATTTATTGAATTGGATACAATGCTGAAATATAAATGAATTCTGACCATTTGATCCAAGCATTATTTTTTGCTAATAATTGTTGGATTTGAATGTGCGTATTTTGGTTTTGAGCATCGATGAGTTCAACATAATTGGCAGTTCCATTTTTATATTTTATAAAAACTTCATCATATATTTTTCTTGTAGCCTTTATTCTGCTATCGAACGCATTTGCTTGAATGATGGCTGAATTAAGATTTTCAGTAGCGATATCGCGTTGCAAAGTAAATTGGCTTTCTATGTGTTCATACATGGATTGTAGAGAAGCGATCTCAGATTTTGCTGCTTGTTTACGATATTGATGCTTTTTACTGTCATAGATATTCATTTCCAAATTTAATCCCAATAATACGTACGGTTGCCAGCCAAAACTGTAATCTTGACTGCCTGCATCAAATTGGGCGCCGATGCGAGGTAGGTAAAAATTATCCTCCTTTTTAATAGATAAGTTTTGCAAGGTTACCGCCTGATTTAATTGCTCTAATTCCTCTCTTTGGTGTTCTGATTCTAGCGTAGCAGGAGGCATATCAGTTGATCCTTCCACCCTTGGTATAACATCTTCTTCTTTCAATCCAAGTAAAAATTTAAGATATTTTTCCGCACTATTCTTATTGGCTATCGCCTCAGTTATTTGTGATGATAGCTCAGCACTTTGATTTTCCAGTCTTGCTAAAGCAGTAGGTAATGCAACACCGTTTCTGATCATACTCTGTGTGGATCTTTTTGCTTCAGTAATTAATGTATCTGCAGAACGCAGAATATCGATGGCATGAAGTGAAGAGGAATATTGAATGTATGCTTGCATGACTTGTTTACTGATGAGCCTTTTGTATGCTTTGATTTCCAATTCTTTCTGATGTATAAGTTCTGATTTGAATTTTTTATTTATCGCTAAATCAGGATAATAAATGGGTTGGGTTATTCTAATACGAGCATCATAAAAGTTGTTTGGAAAAAACTGCTCTTCTACATTTTCTATCTGCGGGAAAGCATTGGATTGTGTAATTTGATTGAGTGTGGTGTAAACGGGGTTCATTAAATCTCCTACAGGCACTGCAATAGTTCTACCTCCTTTCGCCAATGTGTATTGTATACCAAATTTGACATCAGGGCCGTACAGAGCTTTGGCTTCCAAGAGTGCCTGAGAAGCACTTTCTAACTGAAAGTTTTTTGATCTTAGTTCATGGCTGTTTTTCCAAGCTGTCTGTATTAAGTCATCAAATTCTTGGCCAGTCACTATCAAAGGTAATCCTACCGTGCTGATGATAATAAGAAATAATCGTACTTGATGCATGTATTTCATATAAACACTGCTTTTGGACATTGAAAAATTATTTTATTTTCTAAAAATAGATGGAATGATGACATCAAGCGTTTGACTGATCAATTCCTCATTATTGCCTTTTTGCACAATATCGAGTCTTTCTGTCAATGCAAGATTGACCAGACCATGAACACTGCTCCAAAGATGTAGAGCCAAGAAATTTTCATCTACATTTTGAATCTGATACATATCTATTGCTTCTTTGCAAGTTTTGGTCAAAAATCCAAATAATGCCGAGCCCTGATCCCAATCCTCACTACATTTCTCAATGTGCTTCATCGGTTTATCAGAGTTAAACATCAGTTCATACCAATCTTTATTTTCTAAACCAAACTGAATATACGCTTTTCCAACAGCGTGAATGCGGTCTACAGGATCCGAAATTTGGTATGCTTCAGTCATGTATTTGCCCATAACCCCAAAACCCATTTGCATGAGTTCGTGCAGGATGGCATCTTTATCAGCAAAATACAAATAGATGGTTGCAGGACTGTATTCTATGGCATCTGCTATCTTGCGTATAGACATACCATCTTGCCCATTGTCCAGCATTATTTTCCTCGCGGCGTCTAAGATAAGTTGTCTCAATTCTAACTTCTCTCTTTCCTTCCTTTCTGAAAGACCCATTATAATCGTTCTTTTAATTAACGGCGCAAAGATACTAAACACTGTTTATTTTATGTACATTATAAAGTAATTTTTTTTGGAAGATACGTAAAAAAATTTCTAATACTTAATTTGAACCAGTCAAATCAGCAGCATAATTTTTATAAAATATTTTTTATATAAACCAATTCCCGGCATGCTTGCTGAAGCTCCTTGAAGGTGCGTATGTTCCAAGGCTTTAGATACATATTTTTGAAAATGGAATTTAAATTCTCGGGACTTCATTTTCTAGACAATTATCAGCTCTACTGATAAGCATTCTCGCATCTGTTAGCATTTTTTTCTACGCTTTTGAGTCGTATTGAGACCCATTGTCGGAATGATGAATGCATCCTCCTAAACCCTCAACTTTGGGTTGTGCAAAGTAGGGCTTGCCTACTCAGCCCAAGTTCTCATAAACTGATTCCATGCTATAAGGCGTTTTATTACTATGTAGACGAGTGATCACTTTTTTAAAAATTTCTTCTCAATATTCTCTTGATAATGTTCTTTTATCATTTCTATTAATGTCTCACAATAGTCGATTCTGATTTGTTGCTTGCCAACAATCCGTTCCAGAATGGACTACTCTTTTTGCAATTCCACAACTTTCATGTAATCACTATCGCTTTCTATCACGATCTTATCAGGTGGCGGGAGCTTGCATATTTTTTGACCCATTGGTATGTTGCCGTATAACTCACATCAAACTGTGCCGCAACAGATCCAGTGGTCAATGTACCACTCTCTATTAATTCGACTTTGTGCTTCTTAAAGCTCTCTGAGAATACTTGTCTCGTTCTTTTTGTAATCATATTTGCAAATTTGTGAAAAGTTTTCCACATTTTTGCTGTCAACGTATTTCATGAGACCACATGTTTTCCTATTTGTAGGCTTTTATTGAAAAATATTATTAATTTTGTGATAGAGAATTGATGATTAATTCAATTTATTTACTAATCAAGTTATAAAAAAATTGAAATAAAATAATTGTGGAGAGTATTAGTAAACCTTTTCTAAGGTGGGCAGGTGGTAAAAATTGGTTAATCAAACATATAGGTGGATTAGATTTGTCAAAATTTAGATCTTACCATGAACCTTTCCTTGGAGGAGGGGCGATATTTTTTAGTTTGAAGCCCCAAAAGGCATTTCTATCTGACTTAAATGGAGACCTTATTGACACATATTCAGCAATTAAAGTTGATGCTAAAAGAGTAATAAGTATTTTGAAAACATATAAAAATACTGAAAATTACTATTATGAGATTAGGCATCAAGATTTAACAGATGAATTTGAACGTGCTGCGAAATTCATTTATTTAAACCAAACTTCGTTTAATGGTATTTATCGTGTTAATTTAAAAGGTGTTTATAATGTTCCATTTGGATTTCGTAATAAACCATTTATTGAAGAAAATAAACTTATTAATGCCCATTATGCTTTAAAAAACGCTGAATTAACCACATGTGACTTTTATGAAATCGTCAAGAATATAAAGAGAAATGATTTAGTATTCTTAGATCCACCTTATACCGTATCACATAATAAGAACGGTTTTATAAAATACAATGAAAAAATATTTCAACTTCAAGATCAATATAGACTAAGTTCATTAATTGACGAAATTAAAAGAAAAGATGCATACTATATATTGACGAATGCTGCACACACTATTATTGATGAAATTTTTGATAAAAGTGATATTAAAATTGAATTAAAAAGAGCTAGTTTGATTGGCGGCCATAATTCAGTCCGAGGAAACACAACAGAGTTCATTTTCACAAATACTAAAGTCTTTTAAAATGTTAAATCATATTATTACAGCAATAAAAGTAAAACAATGGTTAGCTAATTGGGATGATGTGCCCTATGGAAATTTGAGAAAAAAGCCACTTCCACATTTTTATATATTCAGTATTAACGCGAACGTTTTAAAAAAACTTTCAAAAGTTTACCCACGAAAAGCAGACGATAATCGAGATAAAGAAATAGGTATTCAAAGAAAACATGATCCAGAAAGGTCAGATAAAATTCGAAGCTATGTTTTCGGCGGTTTTCCTTGGTCGGATTTGTCTAAAGCAAAACAAGATTCAGATGAATTTAAAAACTTAAAAATGCCTGGTTGGTTACCAACTGCAATAATTGCTAATGTTATTTCGCCTAATACTTTACGTGGTGGAGTTCAAATCAAGGATGAAGACCTAATCCAAATTGTTGAAAATAATGGAAATGTTCAATTACAATTACCAAATTCAATATACTCTCCAAACTGGGAGCCACAAGTCCCACCAATTGAAATAATTGATGGTCAACATAGATTATGGGCATTTAATAAAGATGAAAAACTTGAAGGTGATTTTGATTTGCCTGTTGTGGCATTTTATGATTTAGATGTTTCATGGCAAGCGTATCTATTTTATACCATTAATATTAAGCCAAAAAAAATAAATGCAAGTTTAGCATTTGACCTTTATCCAGTACTTAGAGTGCAAGACTGGTTAGAGAAATCTCCAGATGGAGCCTTTGTTTATAAAGAAACAAGAGCACAAGAGTTGGTTGAAGTACTTTGGTCTTCCAATTCTAGTCCATGGAAAGATAGAATAAATATGTTAGGGGAGAGATATGATCCAAGTACAGAAAATGTAATTCCAACAATTACACAGTCTGCATATATAAGAAGCCTAATGGCGACATTTATCAAGACTTCTAGTTCTAAGAATTTAGGTGGTCTGTTTGGTTCTGAACTAACTGATGGGAATTTATTGCTTTGGAATAGAACACAACAAGCAGCATTCTTAATATTAGTTTGGCAAATTATTGCTGAAAAAATTAAAGACTTTAATGAAAGTTGGGCCTTGAATATTAGACAGCTTACCGCAAATCCACAACCTTCTTTATTCAAAGAAGATAACCAAAAAAATGATCCAGCATTTGTTAGTAAATTAAGTTTAATATCAACCGATCAAGGTGTAAGAGGTTTTTTAAGTTTGATCAATGATATGGTGTATGTATATAGTTCAGAATTAAAATTGAATGAAATTAGTTCTCCAGATGAAATTAGAGAAGACAAAATTGATCATGAAGATATTAAAAAGTGTCTTGAAATTTTTAAAAGAGAAGAGTTATTAATGACTTATTTAGTTGATATATCTGATTGCCTTGCCAAATTTGACTGGAGGACAGCTTCAACTCCTAATCTTGATAGACAAACTAGACAGCAGCAAATGGTGTATAAAGGAAGTAGTGGTTACAAGGAAATTCGAGATGCTCTATTAAGACAATTGAAATCTTCTACAAATGTCATAGTCAATAAAAATGCTAATAGGATAATTTTATCATTAGGATATGGCAATGAATAATATACTTTTAAATTGCTCTGGCAATGCAATCCATGATGCTTTTGAACGAATTGTTAAAAGGCAAATACCAAATAAAAAAATTATTGGATCAAGAAATTATTTTCTGGAAAATACAGCAAATAAAGTTGACACATTGAACAAAACAATTAACGAAAGTGGAGTCCCTATTTTGATTAATCCATTGACTCCTAAATATAAGAAACATATTGAAGAATATATCGCGGCATCTGTTTTAGTTCATAATTCAGATGGGTGGAATTACCTTTCTAGAAGTATAGATAGTTTATTAAATGGTGATATATCAAGTTCAATACATTTAGCATACTATGCTGAACTACGTTCTGTTATGGCATTGATGGCTTACGAAGGAATTGGAATTTTTAATAAACAGCATATTTGGTTTGACTCAAGTAAAAATCATACACTTTTTAGAGGTTTTACTACTCATTCACTTGTAGATGATGCTATGAGAACTTGGGCAAATCAAACTTCAAAAAAAAATATATTATTTGACATCATTAAAATAAAAAATGTAACTCTAACTGATTGGATACGAGAAACTGGTGTTTTGACTAAATCTACTTACGTTAATACTATAGCTAATAAATGGCTTAAAAATTGGAGTATTGATCTTCATCTAAAGGAAGATCAAAATTTAAGAAATGACATGAGCTATCGGCCACACTTTAAAGAATCATCAATAGATTTAAAGAAAACTTTAGAAAAATTATCAGAAATATGGGAATTATTGGAGCCAACAAGTTCGAATTCATTTCCTTTACTAGACCAACATCTTCTACGAATTGCCCTTTTCAAAGTATTTAAAATAAAGTTTGGAAGATTTCCACAAGGAGATGAATATAAAATTTTCGTAAATAATGTATTTGGAAGAATTGGAGAAAGTACATCGCAACCATTATTTGAATTTTTACTTAGAGAATCTAATACTATTGATCCTATAATAATTATCGAGGCAAGAAAGGACAGAATAAATTACAAAGTAAATAGAATAGATCCATTGCCAATAATTTGTAGAGCAATTCTTTTACTAAGATTATCTACAGGAGCTGCAAGAATTTTAATCGACAACTCAACTTTGAATAAATCAGATTTGTATTTTTGGTGTGATCGATTGTGTTATGAAAATGGTATTTCATCAGAAAATCCGAGCAATGTTGATCCAGTTGATTTATTTGCAGACATTAGAGAAAGTATTGATGAGTTTAGAAGTAATCTTGATCATATAGGCAATGTTAGAGAGACTTCATTATCTTTTCAAGACTCACTTTTTAATCTAAAACAATTTCAGCGTGCTGGTATTTGGGGTATTATGACTTAATAGTATTTCTTCTAAAATTATAGATTCTATGTCAAATTGTGTAGGAACAATATATAAAAAACAGCTTACATAATTCATTTCAAAGTAAATTTTCAACAATAAGTGACTCTGCTGGTTTGTTATAAATGAGACGTTTACACTTCAAATTTTGATCCGTATTCACTCATTGCTTTCATGATGGGAAGCAGAGCTAGACCTTCTGTAGTCAGGCTATATTCTACTTTGGGCGGAATGACTTGATGGACTTCTCTGTACACTACTCCTTGCTCTTCCAGTTCGCGTAGGACTTGCGATAGCATTTTATCATTGATTGTCACCAGACTGCGTTTCAACTCGCTAAATCGCATAGGTCGATCGCGCAAATTCCAAATGACAATACCCTTCCAGCGTCCTCCAACAATTTGCAATGTAAGATCTACTGGACAGTAAAAGTAGGTGCCGTTTAATTGATATCGTTTCATAATGCAAAACTAGAAATCAGTTGCCAGCTTACCAAAAACAAAGTACTTTCATTTTGGGAAGTATATTGGATAAAAATAGCGTCCACTTTACCTTTGCGTTGATAATTTTATTAATTCATAATTTATTGATCTGAAAAGATTGAAGAAGGTAATTTTTGGCGTGATGATGCTGACGTTTTCAGTATTTTCTGCTCAAAGATAATCAACCAAACATTCAAACAAAAACATTCAAACATGAATATTGAAGCAAACAAAGAAACGGCTCTTGAGCTATCAAAGTCCATTATGAAAGGAGATTGGGCAAAAGTAGATGCATTACTATCTGATGATTTTCAATATATTGGAGATGGTAAACCAGCTATTGGCAAACAAGAATATATCTATTTTATGAAAGAAATCCTGTGCAAGGGTTTTACTAATATGGATATGCAGTTTCATAGAGTAGTAGGAGAAGACGATATGGTATCTGTGGACTATACCAATTTCATGGACAATACTGGTGATTTTTATGGCATTCCTGCTACTGGTAAGCGGATTGCTTCTACTGGTCAGTTTATGCGTCAATTGAAAAATGGTAAAGTAGTGGCAGAATGGCAGACTACCAACAGCTATGGCATGATGGTACAGCTAGGTGTAATCCCACAACCTGGAAATTAAATCGACAAACTTTTTCTTAGCTTTCTGCCCTTATAAGTGGCGGAGAGCTTTTTAATTTATAGCAACAAATAAAACAATTTATCAAATTCAAATATATCAATTCATGATACAGAATATTACGGTTATTAGGATCTACAGGAATGATAGGTATCCAGTCACAAAAGAGCTTGTAAATGCTGGATTTAGGGTCACTGCACTAGTACACCAATCCCGAAAAAGCGAAGGCCATTTTCCCTTCAGAAGTACACTTTGTGAAAGGTGACTTAGACAATAAAGATTCTATAGCAGAAGCGCTCAAGAATGCTGATGGCTTATATATCAATATTTCAACACGACAGGAAGATAAACCAGACCAATTCAATCCTGAAATGCAAGGCTTGGACAATATACTAGACGTAGCTAAAAAAACTCCAAAACTTCAACAAATTGCTTTGTTATCCTCATTTCTTGCAAGGAATTATACAGGCGATTGGTGGGTGTTTAAAGCTAAAAAATCGAGTATCGAAAGAGTTAAAAATGCTGGGATACCTTATACTATTTTCTACCCTTCTAACTTTATGGAAAATTTCACGTCAGAAGGGATGCGCCGTGGTAACAAGGTGAATTATATCAAGGCTTCTGCCAATCATAAAGCTTGGTGGATAGCCGGTGAAGACTTTGGAAGGAATGTGGCAAGTGCGTTTAAAACTGATGTGTCGCTTAATAAAGAATTTGCTGTACAAGGCCCAGAAGCATTGACCATGCAAGAGGCAGCACAGAAATATGTAGATGGATTCACTAAAGAAAAATTATCTGTAGGATCAATGCCCTATGGCATTCTAAAATTTTTAGGCGTTTTTATTCCACCTATGAAGTTTGTGTCAAATCTGATGCATGTAATGCTCAATAATGTAGAAACTTTTGAGTCTGAAAACACTTGGAATGAATTGGGTAAACCAAAATTAACGATACAAGCATTTGCAAATATGCAAAAGTAATGTGGCACTCATATCAGTCAGCACCAAACAGTCTATTTCGATTATCAAGTTACATAGTTTTCTATCGATATTCCTGAGAAGAATTGAAGGTTTTTGGTTAAAATTTCTCATTTTGACATCAAATTATATAATTCAGAGAACAACAGTTATATTTGACGGAAATTTAGTAGACCATGAGTACTAAAAATATATTAGCAATAGTCGTTGCCTTCATTTGGATAAGCATATCAGAGTTTATTCGTAATTCTTACCTTGTACATTCGCATTGGATAGAGCACTTTGGTAAATTAGGGATCGCATTTCCAGAAGCACCCGTAAATGGCGCTGTTTGGGGATTGTGGTCATTGGTTTTTGCGATCCTTATTTACACCATTTATCAAAGATTCACCTTTTTGGAGACATTTGTCATCGGTTGGGTTGTGGGATTTGTGATGATGTGGCTTGTGATTGGCAACCTTGGTGTTCTTCCTTATTCTATCTTACCGATAGCGATTCCTTTGAGTATGCTTGAGGTATTTTTGACGATTTATCTCATCAAATGGATATCTAAAAAGCAAGTATAAACTAAGGGCTAACATAGAATTTCCATGCATTGTATTTTAATTTACATCAAGACCGTGCTTGTTTACACAAAATGAAATTTGGATTTGTCAAGAAAATATTGACTTGTATCAATATACCAAATATGCCATAGAAAATGACATTTAGATATGCTCGACACACAATTGACTTAATTAAAATTGAAAAATTTTATACAGAAATTATAGGACTTGAAAAATTAGGAAGTTTTACAAATCACAACAATTACAATGGCCTATTTTTAGGACACAGAAATTCAAATTGGCATTTAGAATTTACTACATCCAACGACATACCCAAAAGTAAATTTGACGATGATGACGTTCTTGTCTTTTATGTAAATTCTGATGTTGAGATTCAGAATATAAAACTGACATTACGTCAAAAAAATATAAAACTTGAAACACCTAAAAATCCTTATTGGGCAAAAACAGGAATAATGATTTCCGACCCTGACAACTTTAAAGTAATTTTTACTGTAAAACACCTACACCTTAATGGTAATGACAATTTAACGACATTGGTCCGGGACTTAGGCATACATAATTGGAGTGAATTAATTGATTTTACCCAAAAGATACCATATGGAAGAAATCAAAACAGGGAGGATTTCTCGCTAGTTATTAAGGAAAATAAAGGAACCTGTAGCTCAAAGCATGCATTCTTAAAAAAAATTGCTGACCTAAATAATTTTGAAAATGTAAAACTACTCCTAGGAATGTATAGAATGAACAACTTGAACACCCCAAAAATAGAAGATACTATCCTAAAAAGTGGTTTAGAATATATTCCTGAGGCACATTGTTATTTAAAATTAAATAATCAACGAATAGACATAACAACTACCGGCTCTGATGTGCAAAAGTTAACTTATGACATTATAGAAGAAATGGAAATTGCGCCTGAACAAGTGAGCACTTTTAAAGTAGATTATCATAAAAAATATTTACAGAACTGGATTCTTGAAAATGATATAAAATTTGAATTTGCAAAACTCTGGGAAATACGAGAAAATTGTATATCAAAACTAGAACAATAATATGCGTACTCCAAGTCAATTTTAATAATTAAATGGTTGTATTATACTCGTATTTGATAATTTATTAGGGGATTCAGCTTATTATGATTTTGATTTTAGAATCCACGTAAAAATTTTTAAAATTTGTTTCATTGCGCATTAAAATTTGATAAGAAGTGTTATGATATTTTGGTATTAATTTAAAATAAATTTTCAAAAAATCAGTTTTATGTCAACAAAAATATAGATTGCGTCTTATTTTAGCGAGATTTTAGTTTTTGAATATTTAATTTTTGAATTCTACAATGTAGTTGTAGATTTGATTTATAAAGTATTAAATTGAAGTATTTGATTTTCTAATCATTATCAATTTTTATACCCCTTAAATTTTATAAGCAACATGAATTTTTTATCATTTCAACGAGTCTTAATCGTGTCTATCCTTTGCATAATATTGCAAAATAATGTTACTCTGGCTCAGAACAACCCTTTAGACTCGGTGCAATTGATTGCACAAAAAGAACATAAAAAAATATTGCTCTATTTTTCAGGTTCAGACTGGTGTGGACCATGTATCAAATTCAAGCAAAATTTTATTCAAAATGCCGATTTTCAATCTTTTGCTAATGACAATATTATCATTTTGAATGCAGATTTTCCCAGAAAAAAAACAAACCAACTGCCGAAAACTAAGATTCAAGAAAATGAAATTTTAGCAGAAAAATATAATCAAAAAGGCCTGTTTCCTTATATTATTCTATTTGATGAAAATGGCAAAGCATTGAAACATTGGGATGCTGTACCCAAAGTCACTCCCGATGAATTTATCCAGCAAATAAAAAACTAATGCTGGTCAAAAAGGGCCAAAAGTTGATGGGCAACCACTTTGAGTTTGGCATCATCACTGAGTCAGAACAATCAGGAAGTGCGATTATACGTCTTGCCATTCAAGAGGTGAAGAGAATTGAAGAAATTCTCACGACATTTTCAGAGACAAGTGTGACAAACCTCATCAACACACATGCTGGCATTTCCCCCGTAGAAGTACCTGATGAAGTTTTTCAACTTATATCGAGGTGTCAAAAAATTTCAAACCTTACCCAAGGTGCTTTTGATATCACGTATGGAAGCATTGATAAAAGTCTTTGGAATTTTGACATCCACATGACTTCGTTGCCGAATCCTGAGATCGCAAAAAAGTCAGTCCAGCTTATCAATTTCAAAAACATTCGACTTGATCTGAATGCGCAAACAGTTTTCCTTGTAAACAAGGGAATGCGTATTGGGTTTGGAGGTATTGGAAAAGGTTATGCAGCTGATAGAGCAGCACACATATTGAAATCAAATGGTGCCGAAAGTGGTTTTGTGAATGCAGCAGGAGATATAAAAGCTTGGGGATATCAAGAAAATGGTAGTCCATGGACCATAGGTGTTGCAGATCCTAACCAAAAGCAAAAGGTTTTTTCATCTATAGACATCACCAATACTGCTGTGGCAACATCAGGAGATTATGAAAAATTTGTCATGATTGATGGCAAAAGATATTCTCATACCATTGATCCAAAGACAGGTTTGCCAGTGACGGGAATTAAGAGTGTCACCATTATCACATCCCAAGCCGAACTAGCTGATGCACTTGCTACGCCTGTAATGGTTATGGGTATCAACTCGGGTTTGCACCTTATAAATCAAATTAAAGGTGTGGGTTGCATTGTCATTGATGATAAAGATAGTATGTTTACGTCAAATAATATAAAATTAAAATAATGAATAGATTCTTGTTTGGATTGTTGATCGTGCTTGTGGTCAGTAGTTGCGTTTCGGTAAAGGAATACCAAAAATCTAAAATCAACGATGCTGAGATGGCGCTTTCTGCAAGACTTTCTGAGCGTAATGAGCTTAATTTTCAGTTGTATCGCGAAGGCGCTTCTGGTGCCAATGGTGGTAAATCTGGTGGTGGTTGTGGATGTAATTAATTAATATTGAAAGACAATGGTAAGACTCAATTTTTCTCTGATTGCTACGTTGATCATGATAGCATTCAAACCCTTAACTGGGCAAATTTCAGTAGATTCATCAAAATACGTCAATAGAAAACTCAAAGTTGATGAAATTAATTTTGTTACCGGCTATTATCAGCAAGATGGCAATAATGCGGCTGTGACCGGTGGAATCGGCGACGAACATCTAAAGGATGTTGCCACAACATTTAATCTCAATTTTTCAAAATACGATAAAAATTTCAATAAGCATACCTTAAAAGCCGAACTAGGTATCGATTTCTATACATCAGCATCTTCTGATAAGATAAATCCTAACACCATTTCATCAGCATCCAGTGGTGATGTAAGGGTTTATCCATCTCTCAATTATGGTTTTATCAATGAATCAAAACATTATAGCTTGGGAGGAGGAATATCATTTTCCAATGAATACGATTACCAATCTTTTGGAAGTAATTTGCAATATGGTACATGGAGTAAGGATCGCAATAGAGAATTTTCTGCTAAGGTATCCGTCTTTTTAGATCGCTGGAAAGTCATTTATCCATTTGAATTGAGGCCTCCCGGATATGGTACTGGTGGTGATGATGGCGGTGGCAATATTGATTTTTCTTCTAGAAATTCATTTAATTTAGGATTGGTGTACTCTTGGGTGGTGAACAGAAATTTTGATATGGCAGTACTCACTGATCTTACCCACCAACGGGGTTTGCTAGGCACAAAATTTCACAGAGTGTACTTTAATGAAGGTTCAGTAAAACCAGAAAATGCACCTGATAAGAGGACTAAAATCCCAGTGGGTATGAGAGCTAATTATTTTGCAGGAGATAATATTGTGCTTCGTAGTTTTTATAGATATTATTGGGATGATTGGGATATAAAGTCCCATACTGCCAGCTTGGAGATGAGCTATAAATTATCACCTTTTTTCTCACTGGCCCCTTCATACAGATATTATACACAGACTGCTGCCAACTTCTTTGAAGCGTACAAAGGCCATGATATCTCAGAAGCATACTATTCGAGCGATTATGATCTGTCAAAATTTAATAGTAATATGATTGGCATCAATGCTAGATTTTCGAATTTAGACAAGAAATTATTCTTAGTTAGTATGCAAACCATTGAGTTGAGATATAGCTATTATAAGCGATCTACGGGTTTAACTGCTCATGTCATGACAGTTGCTCTTACATTTAAATGATGTGAAATTTCAAGCTGCATATAGCTAAAACTGATTTATAAATAGTGTGTACATTATACCATGAATGATGATTTCATGGTATAAAGTACGTACAATAATCAAAATGACTATATTTGTAGTTTTACACGATACAATATGGCGCCTTTTATTAAATTTTTTAGTGCTGTTGTTTTGACTTCTGCGTTGGTATTTTGGCTGAATGGTACGATTAAAATTCCCGGCAGCACTCAACCACCATTAGGAAAATTGCTCAATCCTTATTCTGGAGTTTGGACTTCACACACCGAGTCAGAGCACTTGGATGCAACATATGCTATACATGGATTGAAGGCACCGTGCACCATTATTTATGATGAGAGAAGGGTTCCACATATTGAAGCAGGAAATTTAGAAGATGCACTATTCGCGCAAGGATTTGTAGAAGCTCAAAATAGACTTTTTCAGATGTTTTTTTTGACAAAAGTCGCATCTGGTTCTTTATCTGAATTTTTTGGTGATAGAACTATTGCTATGGACCTTGAAAAACGTAGATGGGGGCTCAAGTACGCAGCTGAAAATGCAGCCAAGGCTTGGGAAACTATGCCACATTTTGGTTTGATCCAGAAATATGTCGACGGTATCAACGCGTACATCGATCAACTCGATCCTAAAGATTATCCCATAGAATTTAAATTGCTAGGAATAAAACCCGAAAGATGGACAGTTTTGCATAGCGCTCTGATATTCAAACAAATGTCCATGACATTAGCTGGAATGAATCAGGATATTCAAAATACAAACCTCCATAACATTTTAGGTGATGCTGACTTTAAAGCCCTTTTTAATCCATCCAATCTCCCTCAAGATCCAGTGATTCCGACTGGCACAACCTATAAATTTGACACATTATTTGGTTTAAAACCACCGTTGCGTATGGATTTTGATTCATTAATTTATGATCAGGCTCCGGAAGAATTTAAAAGAGGAACAGGGTCAAATAGTTGGGCTGTCAGCGGTAAAAAAACTAAATCAGGTCATCCTATTTTTTGCAATGACCCTCACCTTTCGTTGACTTTACCGTCCATTTGGATAGAATGTCAAATGAAAACACCTGAATTTAATACTTATGGTGTATCATTTCCAGGATTTCCGGGTATTATGATCGGTTTTAATGAGTATATAGCTTGGGGTGAAACGAATGTAAGCCAAGAAATCTCTGATTTATACACCATCAAATGGGCGGATTCGGAAAGAAAAGGATACTATCTTGATGGCAAAATTGTAGCTCCTACTACGCGGATTGAAACAATAAAAATAAAAGGGAAGCCAGATTTGATTGATACTGTTTATTATACCCAATGGGGGCCCATTATCCGAAAATCAACTGATAGCAAAACGGATCTTGCACTGCGATGGCTAGTGCATGATATCCCCGACAAAGAAGAGTTTTATACCTTTATTGCAGGTATGCAATGTCAGGATTACAATGCATATTTAGATGCGACAGATCCATTCATTACACCGGCACAAAATTTTGGTTTTGCTTCTTCGTCTGGTGATATCGCCATGCGTGTCAATGGAAGATTTCCTGCAATTTATGACGATGAAGGTCGCTTTGTAAAGCAAGGAGATCGATCAGAAAATGGTTGGGAAGCCTTTATTCCAAAATCACAAGTTCCACAAGTAAAGAATCCTCCAAGAAATTTTGTGGCTTCCGCTAATCAAAAAAGCACTGACAACACTTACCCTTATTATTATACAGGCATATTCGAAAATTCTAGAAATCAAAGGATTAATACTTTGCTCAATAAGGCTGAAAACATCACACCCCAAGATATGATGTCTATGCAAATGGATGACCATTCGGTATTAGCACAAGCATTCCTACAAATTATGGAAACAACTTTGACTGATTCCTTAAGGCAAATGAGTGAAGTCGCTGATTTATTAAAATGGGATGGAAGTTACAATGCAAAATCTGAAATGCCTACACTTTTTGAATTGTTTGTAGACCAAGTACAAGCACTCACATGGGATGAAATCACAGATAAAAGTACCAACATTGATACCTATCTACCCGATCCATGGCGGTTAGTGATGTTGATGAAGAAAGAGCCGGAATCTAGGTGGTTTGATGTTAAAAAAACACCACAAATAGAAACAGGTAATGACATAATAAATGACGCTCTCATCAACGCCATGACAGAGAAAATGGAAAGAAAACAGAAAGGTTTGTCCAACGAATGGGGCGATTTTCATACTACAAATATCCACCATCTCATGAGAATTCCTACTTTTAGTGCATTAGATCTTAAGGCAAACGGATGTCCCGATGCAATTAATGCCAATGCTGGTAGTTTCGGTCCAAGTTGGAGGATGGTGGTTTCATTAGATTCTGTAGTTACAGCCTATGGCGTCTATCCTGGTGGTCAATCCGGTAATCCCACATCGAAATACTATAAAAATATGGTGGCAGATTGGGTAGTTGGCAAGTATTATGCACTTCACTTTGAAAAGGATTTTGCCAAATTATTGTCTTTAAAAACTTCCCAAATTAACTTAAAACCTTTAAAATAATACGAATGAAAACCGTCACACCAACCCTTATCATTTTCGTATTGGCTATGGTAGTCCCATTTTTTACTGGATGGTGGAGCCTTCCTATATTGGTAGGCATCACAAGTTATATTTTTAGGGTTACAGTGTCAAGAGCCACTATCATTAGTTTTTTTGTGGTTTTTGTTGCTTGGTTAGTATTGACATATTGGCTGAATGGCAAATTTGATTTTCCTTTAGCTGATGCCATGGGTGAGTTGCTTGGTGGCATCGGAGCACTAAAAGTACACATATTGACAGCACTTTTAGGTGGGCTATTGGGAGGATTAGGCGGGTTGTGTGGAAGTCTACTTATACCATTATTGCATCCCAAAAAATGATTCTATGAAAAGTGTGGGCATCACAGGTGGGATAGGCTCAGGCAAAAGCATGGTGGCGACAATTTTTGCTTCTCTTGGCATTCCTATTTATAATGCAGACATTAGGGCTAAGGAAATTTTAGCATCTAATCTTACTGTAAAACGGGATATCAAAGCTTTGCTAGGAGATGGTGCCTATTTTAAGAATGGAAAACCCAATAGAAAATATATTGCAAAGCTAATCTTCAATGATAAGACATTACTACAAGCTATCAATGCCATTGTACATCCCGCTGTGCAAGTAGACAGTGAGCGGTGGATTGAGCAGCAGAAAAAATCGAAAACAAGCCCGTATGTGATCAAAGAAGCTGCTTTACTAGTAGAAAATGGTAGCTATAGAGCTTTAGATGCACTCATAGTGGTGGTATGTCCCGAAAAAGAAAGAATACGTAGAGTGGTACATAGAGATAAAACTAAAGAAGACGAAGTAAGGGTGCGCATCAAAAACCAACTACCGGATGATGATAAAATAGCTGTTGCTGACTTCGTAATACTGAATGATGGCATCACGCCATTAATACCTCAAATCATTGAGATACATGATCCTTGATTGGTAACTTATAAAATTCTCATTTTACATCCATTTCACACTGATATATTCAAATTGAATTATCTAAACACTTAATAATATTTCAAATATTTAACTATTTGATCGTTACAGTTTGCAACTTCGATGCTTTAGCATTATTTTTATAAAGTCTTTAGCGTTACTGGGACCATCGGGAGTGTATTAATTTGCCAGTAAGAAACTTCTACCATAGTATGAACTTTATATTTACTTTTTTCGTTTCTAGCTTTAAACATATAAATTATTTTTTTATTTTATTAAATTGAATTAAAGGCAAAGGTCATGGACACCATTCATATCAAAGCTCACACCACTGATAACTCTCAGATTGATGCTATAAAGGCATTTATGAAATCTCTTAAAATAAAATTTGAGTTAGCAAAAGAAGATCAAAGTCCATATAACCCAGAATTTATTAAAAAGATTAAACAAAGTGATGAAGAATTTGCTTCTGGTAAGGGAATAAAGGTATCCGTTGAAGAATTCAAAGATTTATGCAAATAGAATTGAGTTCTGAAGCTAAATCTCATTTACAATATTGGCGAAAAGCAGGAAACAAAGCTATATTGAATAAAATTTCTAAATTAACTGACGCAATTTTAAAAGATCCTTATACTTGAATTGGTAAACCTGAAGCACTAAAATTTGAACTTGCACCAAAATGGTCTCGAAGAATAACTTCTGAACACAGGTATGTGTACTTAATCGAAAATGATACACTTTTCGTGTATTCACTTAAAGGACATTATGAGTTTTAAGCCTGTTTATTATTATTTGTAGCGACGAATTGAAAAATTTGTCCAATTTTAACAAGGTACTTAAAAAATAGGATCGAAGTTGAAATGTCAGCGATTTTTAGTCTTCGCTATAGCGGAAAAGAAGTCATTAAACCTGAATCCGATCGTCACACCGATCGTCGCAGTAATGCCACGGAGTCACAAGTTTTACAAATGCGATGCCATAATTAAAGCATCCTGCTAAAGCAGGACACGTTCCTTAATTCGTTATCTACTAATTACTACAAAATAGCTGTGTATACTGATCATTCTGCTATTGAATTATAAAATTCATATATAATAGGATCGAAGTCGCAGACTTGTCAGGCTTTAGCATTATTTTTATAAAGTCTTTAGCGTTACTGCGACCATCGGGGTAAGAAACTTGTACCTTAATATGAACTTTATAAATATAAGTCTATTTATTAATATTTGGGTGACGAATTGTAAAATTTGTCCAGCTTTAGCGAAATTTGATCGAAATATTTTCTGTATAAGAAGAATCAATTTTATTGTTTCTCGTATATAACATTAATGAAAGCCACACTAATGGTATCTAAGGTGTAATTCGAAATTGGCTTTTTGAGAACCTCATATATACTTTTTGGGTCTTTAATATTACAAGGTAAAAAATCGACAACAGAATAGATGTTACTTGAATCATGAAAGATTTTGGATGATATGGCCAAGCATTCAACCAAATTATTATAATCGTCTGAAAACTTTCCTATAAGACTATCTTCAATAATGAGATAGTGATCTTCAAGTGTAAAATTAACGCTGAATACGTCGTCAACACTATCGAACTTAATTTCACAATTGTCCTGTGTTGTAAAGGAATATCTTTCTATGCTAAATTCCTTATACAATTGTCTGATGGTTTCTAATGAATCATTAACTACTTTATCCATCAAGGATAAACTTCCAGAATTATTTGGAATTTGCGTCCAAATACCATTTTGGGTACTAAAGGATTCTTGAGATGCCAATTGCCAAGATTGGGATCTGTATGTTGAAGGAATCACCAATTCACTTTCAGCGGTATTACATGCTGAAATTGTTATGTAAATAAGTAAGATGAAGTACTTTTTGAATCTATCTAACATAATCTATAATTTGTAAATGTGAAATATGTGTTATGAACTTCAAAGTTACTTATAAATTTACTTATTTGGTAATACAATGACTTTACCTGCATTGAATTCAGTAAAACCATCATAAATGTGAACTATATTAACGCTGATCGTCGCAGTTTGCAACTGCGATGCAATAATTAACACATTTTAAATCCACAAATTACTACAAAATAGCTTTGTATACTGATCATTCTGCCATTGAATTATAAAATTCATATATAATAGGATCGCAGTTGCAAATTTGTCAAGCTTTAGCATTATTTTTATAACGTCTGTAGAGTTACTTCGACCACTGGGTTGAAAACTGCGACCATCGGGTTGATAACTCATAAAATTTCAATACTTATTTTACTTCCTTTTCATCACCGATAAATTCAAATTGAATTATCTCAACACTTGATAATATTTCAAATATTTAACTTATTTGATTTTATTTAAAAATAAATATCATTTATTTATATATATTAATAAATTATATTTATTTTTGCCTTTTAAATAATGTAGTATAAATATACTTTTATTTAATTTTTGTCTCAACCAAACTCAAAATATGAAACTTACATCTCAATTAAGCTTTTTAAGCTTATCTGTTTACCTATTTAGTTTACTGATATTCAATTCTTTATACGGACAAGATACAGCTTGCCCTGTAAGAGTTCCTAAAGAACCTATGACATCATCTCAATCCCAAACTATGGGAGTCATACGCGAAAGCTATAGCATCAATGCCGTTTCATGGAAGAATTTATCTAATGGTAGAGTGTCGGACAATGCTTTCATTTCAGTCCAACTTAGTGAATTCAAACGAACTATGGTTTTGGAAGGAAGAAACTTTGGCTTTCAAGTACCACCACATGCCAACGTTTCAGGCATTATGATCTTGGTAGAAGGCAAGGCATCAAATCCCCAAGATCTAAGTGAATTGGAGGTCACAATTTCAGGGCCACAAGATAAATTAAGTCCGGTAAATCATGCTAATGACGCAAAATCTCAAAAAGCCTGGTATGCAAAAGCTGATGGTACTGATGGTTTGTGGATGTATGGTTCAAGTACAGATACATGGGGAACAACTTGGACAGGCGCAGATGTAAATTCATCGGAGTTTGGTTTTAATTTACATTTGAGAAATGCTTTGACCAATAATGTTCAAATTGAGATTGACAAAATAGAAATTGTGGTACATTACACTCCACTTTATAACTTTTGTGAAGACAATTGCCTTACATTTTTTATTGATGAATATGAAGAATTTGGACGGTATGAGTGGAAAATCCCACAAGGATTTAGAATGGTTTCGCATTCCACTGCTGATCAAGCTATTGACCTAAAAACCTATCCTGATACCGAATATGGCACCTACAATATATGTGTTGATGTCTTTGATTATTCCAACAATTTTGTAGAGACATGTTGTAGAGAATTTGTGTATGAAGATTGTACTTCATCTTCTATTTCTGGTACTGTGTGGCAAGATTTCAATAATAATGGCATAAGAGATTATAATGATGGAATATTAAAAGGTGAATCTGTTTTTCTTTATAATGCCAATGGAATTCAGTTGGCATCCACTATTAGCGATAGTCTTGGCAATTATGCATTTACCAATTTGCTGAATGACAGATATTATGTGAAGGTAAAAACTAAGCCAAACTATCACTTTATATTAGATAATGGGCTTGATAATAACACCAATAGTGATATCACTGGGGCGCATGGGATAGGTACAACGAAGACTATAACCCTATCAATCGGCCAGCATGCATCCTACATCGATTTTGGGTACACACCTTTAGTTTCTATAGGCGATTATGTATGGGAAGATTTAAATTTTAATGGTTTACAAGATATTAATGAAACTGGATTACCAAATACCCGAGTATTATTAAAAACAAAAAGTGGCAATGTGGTGGATTCTACCATAACCAATTTACAAGGAAAATATATATTCAATCAAATTCCTGCAAATACCTATGTTTTACAATTTATTCCTGCGTCTCCAAACTTGAAATCAACCTTTATAAATCCCACTAATCCAGATAAAAATAGTAAAATTAAAAATGGACAAACAAATTCATTGTCATTCTTCGAACCAATAACTTATAATGATGTGGATGCCGGATTTTATGGGATTGGCACAATTGGTAATTATGTCTGGGAAGATAAAAATGGTGATGGAATACAAAGTAGCGTTGAGCAAAGTTTGGCTGGAGTTAAAATTGTCATTGAAGGACAAGATGGTTCTGGTGTACAATTTAAAGATTCTACCATTACAGATACTTACGGAAGTTATGTTTTCAGTAATTTAAAACCTGGAATTTACAATATCACCTTTACCGCTCCAGATTCATATTACCCCACACTTTATATGCAAGGCATTGATGCTGAACAAGATAACGATGTGCTTAATGGAAAAATATCAAATATCTTCCTTAATAGTCAAGATTTTCTTGATGGTTTTGATGCCGGATTTTATAGACTTGGTCAGATTGGGGATTTTGTTTGGGAAGACCTAGACGGAAATGGCTTTCAATCCGATAATGAACCCGGTATTCAAAATGTGTCGGTCAGTTTAGAAGAAGTACGACGTGATACTTTTATCTTCATAACATCTACATTAACAGATCAAAATGGGAAGTACCTTTTCAGTAATTTAAGACCAGGAACATATAAACTTACATTCTCAACACCAAACGGGTATCTGTACACAAAATCTATAGGTATAATTGATGATGGTACTAATAGTGATGTCATTAATGGAATGGCTAGCCCAGTAATACTCTTTAGTGGTGAATCAGAAACTTCTGTGGACGGAGGTTTGTACAGACCAGCTTCCATCGGTGATTTTGTCTGGGAAGACAGCAATGCAAATGGTATTCAAGATACTGGCGAAACCGGTATAAGCAATGTCACTTTGACTTTGACTGGCAATGATGGTGCTGGAAACGCAGTGACTTTATCCACTACTACTGATACTAATGGTGCTTACGCATTTGATAATCTCGCACCAGGCAATTATACCGTGACTCTTTCAGTGCCAGACGGTTATAATCTATCACTCCCTAATAATGGTAATGATGATACTGATTCTGATTTCATTGGCACTACTATGAATGTGACTTTGGTTTCCAATCAGTCTGTTTCCAATATTGATGCTGGCTTATATCGCAATGCTTCCATCGGTGATTTTGTCTGGGAAGACAGCAATGCAAATGGTATTCAAGATACTGGCGAAACTGGTATAAGCAATGTCACTTTGACTTTGACTGGCAATGATGGTGCTGGAAACGCAGTGACCTTATCCACTACTACTGATACTAATGGTGCTTACGCATTTGATAATCTCGCACCAGGCAATTATACCGTGACTCTTTCAGTGCCAAACGGGTATAATCTATCACTTCCAAATAATGGTAATGATGATACAGATTCTGATTTCATTGGCATTACTGTGAATGTGACTTTGGTTTCCAATCAGTCTGTTTCCAATATTGATGCAGGTTTATATCGCAATGCTTCCATCGGTGATTTTATCTGGGAAGACAGCAATGCAAATGGTATTCAAGATACTGGCGAAACTGGTATAAGCAATGTCACTTTGACTTTGACTGGCAATGATGGTGCGGAAACGCAGTGACTTTATCCACAACCACTGATGCTAATGGTGCTTACGCATTTGATAATCTCCTACCAGGCAATTATACCGTGACTCTTTCAGTGCCAAACGGTTATAATCTATCACTCCCTAATAATGGTAATGATGATACTGATTCTGATTTCATTGGCACTACTATGAATGTGACTTTGGTTTCCAATCAGTCTGTTTCCAATATTGATGCTGGCTTATATCGTAATGCTTCCATCGGTGATTTTGTTTGGGAAGATAGCAATGCCAATGGTATTCAAGATACTGGCGAAACTGGCATAAGCAATGTCACTTTGACTTTGACTGGCAATGATGGTGCCGGAAACGCAGTGACCTTATCCACTACTACTGATACTAATGGTGCTTACGCATTTGATAATCTCGTACCAGGAAGTTATACCGTGACTCTTTCAGTGCCAAACGGTTATAATCTATCACTTCCAAATAATGGTAATGATGCTACGGATTCTGATTTTGTCACAACATCAACAAATGTTGCGGTTGTTTCCAATCAATCTGTTTCCAATATTGATGCCGGTTTATATCGCAATGCTTCCATCGGTGATTTTGTCTGGGAAGACAGCAATGCAAATGGAATTCAAGATACTGGCGAAACTGGTATAAGCAATGTCACTTTGACTTTGACTGGCAATGATGGTACTGGAAACGCAGTGACTTTATCCACAACCACTGATGCTAATGGTGCTTACGCATTTGATAATCTCCTACCAGGCAATTATACCGTGACTCTTTCAGTGCCAAACGGTTATAATCTATCACTCCCTAATAATGGTAATGATGATACAGATTCTGATTTCATTGGCACTACTGTGAATGTAACTTTGATTTCCAATCAGTCTGTCTCCAATATTGATGCTGGCTTATATCGCAATGCTTCCATCGGTGATTTTGTCTGGGAAGACAGCAATGCAAATGGTATTCAAGATACTGGCGAAACTGGTATAAGCAATGTCACTTTGTTTCTAAGTGGAACTTCGCCAACTAGCACAAATATTAATCTAAATACAAAAACCGATGTAAATGGATGGTATACATTTGGAAATTTGATTCCAAGCACTTATAGTATTGTGTTAAGTATTCCTGACAGATACCATTTAACAAAACCATTTAATTCATCTTCTACGAAAGATTCCAATTTTGAGACATCTTCAATAAACAATATTATACTTACTACTGGGTCAAATGAAAATTCTATTGATGCAGGTTTATTTCGCTATGCTTCCATCGGTGATTTTGTTTGGGAAGACAGCAATGCAAATGGTATTCAAGATACTGGCGAAACTGGTATAAGCAATGTCACTTTGACTTTGACTGGCAATGATGGTGCCGGAAACGCAGTGACTTTATCAACCACTACAGATACTAATGGTGCTTACGCTTTTGATAATCTCGCACCAGGCAATTATAACGTGACTCTTTCAGTGCCAAACGGTTATAATCTATCACTCCCAAATAATGGTAATGATGCTACGGATTCTGATTTTGTCACAACATCAACAAATGTTACGGTTGTTTCCAATCAGTCTGTTTCCAATATTGATGCGGTTTATATCGCAATGCTTCCATCGGTGATTTTATCTGGGAAGACAGCAATGCAAATGGTATTCAAGATACTGGCGAAACTGGTATAAGCAATGTCACTTTGACTTTGACTGGTAATGACGGTGCTGGAAACGCTGTGACCTTATCCACTACTACTGATACTAATGGTGCTTACGCATTTGATAATCTCGCACCAGGCAATTATACCGTGACTCTTTCAGTGCCAAACGGTTATAATCTATCACTCCCTAATAATGGTAATGATGATACTGATTCTGATTTCATTGGCACTACTATGAATGTGACTTTGGTTTCCAATCAGTCTGTCTCCAATATTGATGCTGGCTTATATCGTAATGCTTCCATCGGTGATTTTGTCTGGGAAGACAGCAATGCAAATGGTATTCAAGATACTGGCGAAACTGGTATAAGCAATGTCACTTTGACATTGACTGGCAATGGACTTTATCCAAACCACTGATACTAATGGTGCTTACGCTTTTGATAATCTCGGCCAGAGCAATTATACAGTGTCAATAAGCGATTGGTTATGTTTTGACAATCCAATGCGGGTGATGATGCAATTGACTCCGATTTCACAACTGTTTCGTACTCAACGATAATAAGTTCTGGCCAAAAAATTACCAATATTGATGCTGGCTTATATCGCAATGCTTCCATTGGTGATTTTGTCTGGGAAGATAGCAATGCAAATGGTATTCAAGATACTGGCGAAACTGGTATAAGCAATGTCACTTTGACTTTGACTGGTAATGACGGTGCTGGAAACGCTGTGACTTTATCAACCACTACAGATACTAATGGTGCTTACGCTTTTGATAATCTCGCACCAGGCAATTATACCGTTACTCTTTCAGTGCCAACCGGTTATAATCTATCACTCCCTAATAATGGTAATGATAATACTGATTCTGATTTCATTGGCACTACTATGAATGTGACTTTGGTTTCCAATCAGTCTGTTTCCAATATTGATGCTGGCTTATATCGCAATGCTTCCATCGGTGATTTTGTCTGGGAAGACAGCAATGCAAATGGTATTCAAGATACTGGCGAAACTGGTATAAGCAATGTCACTTTGACTTTGACTGGCAATGATGGTGCTGGAAACGCAGTGACTTTATCCACTACTACAGATACTAATGGTGCTTACGCATTTGATAATCTTGCACCTGGCAATTATACGGTGTTAATAAGCTTACCGATTGGTTATGTTTTGACGCAATCCAATGCGGGTGATGATGCAATAGACTCCGATTTCACAACTGTTTCGTACTCAACGATAATAAGTTCTGGCCAAAAAATTACCAATATTGATGCAGGATTGTTTAGTGGTTCTCATTTGGGAGACTTTGTTTGGGAAGATTCAAATGCAAATGGTATTCAAGACAGTGGTGAAAAAGGTATTGCAAGTATACCGATAAAACTATCTGGCACAACACTACAAGGGCAAAGTGTACTAATGACAACTATCACTGATGTGAATGGTCATTACAGCTTTTCAAATGTCCATTTCGGAGATTATACGATTACGGTAGAAATTCCTGTTGGATTTGCGCCAACAATCATAATGGCTGGAATTCCAAGCAATGATAGTAACCTACCTGAAAAATCAACATCTTTTTCATTCAACTATGCCAGTACAAATGGAGATAATACTCTTGATATAGGTCTTGTAGCCTTTGGTTCTATTGGTGATGTAGTCTATGAAGACCTTAACTGTAATGGGATAAGAGAAGCTGGTGAACCCGGCGTATTGGGGACAATAATAAAAGCAAAGGGTATCAATTTATATAGTGAAAACATTGAAATTTCTGATACATCCAAGAGTGATGGCAGCTATGCTGTTGAAAATTTATTACCCGGTACATACAATATTGACATCACTCCTACCGTCGGATATGAATTAGCCCAAACCATGATCCAAGCTATTACGCTACAAAGTGGTCAAAATTATAATAATTATGATATCCCAATTTTCCGAAGAATGTCTATCGGAGATTTTGTCTGGAATGATGTCAATGAAAATGGAATTCAAGATGTAGGTGAACAAGGTGTAAAAGATGTACAAGTCAAAGTTACATTACTTTCTTCAACAGGTGCCTTTGAAGCAACCACCATCACTGACAACGATGGTAGGTGGACAATTCAAAATCTAAAACCGGGAACTTATGAAGTCCAATTAACCGTTCCAACAGGATACAATTTCTCTTCTCCATCACTAGGAAGTAATACTTCTTTAGATAGTGATTTTGACAATTCAGGGTATGCTAAAATTACTTTGATCAGTGGTCAAAATAGAAGTGATATTGACGCCGGAATATCGCGCCCAGCCAAAAACAGCATTGGTAATTTTGTGTGGGAAGATAGTAATGCTAATGGAATCCAAGATTTCGGTGAAGTAGGATTATCACTTATGAAAGTTACACTAAATGGAATTACCTCTTCTGGTCAAATAATAAATTTAAGCACGCTAACAAATTTTGAAGGCAAGTATGTATTTACAGATTTACAAGATGGTAATTACCAGATATCAGTTGAAAAATCACAGGAGCAATATTTTACCCTTTACAATTTAGGAAGTTCTGCTTTGAATTCTGATATAGATCCTAGCACAGGAAAAACACCTACAATCACTTTAGCAGGAGGGCAAACAAAAGACGATATAGATATAGGACTGTATAAATTAGGCGGTATAGGTGACTATGTTTGGATTGATGAAAATAAGGATGGCGTCCAGAGTTTTTTTGAAGGTGGATTTGAAGGTGCAACATTGACATTACTGGATGAAGATTTTAATGCCATTTCAACATTGACAACTGGATTTGGAGGATTTTATCTTTTTAGTGATATAGTGCCCGGTCAATATTACATTGAAGCATCATTACCTAGTGGATATACCTTTACATTGCAAGATCAAACCTTTGATGATGAAGATTCTGATTTTGGGTTGACTAATGGCAGGATACTCACACCATTACTTGCAATAAATTCAGGATTTATCAATACAGACATCGATTTGGGTTTAATAGAAAGCAAAACTGAAATTTCAGGATTTACTTGGATCGATAATAATGGAGACGGACAATATGCTGGAAATGACGTAATAATTGAAGGTGTAGAAGTTTCTCTCTTCGATGGCTCAGGAGTTAAAATTATTGTCGACACCACAGATGTGAATGGTGCTTATAAATTCCAAAATTTAGTACCTGGAACCTATGAAATAAGGTTTGCAGCATCTGATTCTCTTACTATCACTTATGCTTATATAGGTGACTATCTCACAGACTCAGACATAGATATTCCTTCAACTTTATCCACCGGAATTCTCAATGTAGACCTCGGCCAAAGTCTATCAGGAGTAAATGGTGGTTTTGCAAGATTTTCTTCCATTGGTGATTTTGTTTGGGTAGATAAAAATGAAGATGGAATTCAGAATAACCAAGAAACAGGACTTAATGGTATCAAAGTGAAACTTTATAATGAGTTTAATGCATTGGTTGATTCCACCTTTACTTCTATTTTACCAAATAACAATATTGGTGGTTTTTACAAATTCGATTCCTTGTCTTATGGCAATTACTATGTGATATTTGATTCTTTAGAAAATTTCAGATATTCTCCACAATACAATGCAGATGACAATATAAACTCAAATGCAAATGCTTCAGGTAAAACGTCGGTTTTCTCTTTGCCACCTAGTACTGTTTTGGATAGTATTGATGCCGGATACGTAGTCCAGGCATCGATCACATCAGAATTGAGTGGTATTGTATGGGTGGACGTAAATAATAATCTTTTAAAAGATCCAAATGAAACAATACTGTCAGGAGTTATTCTTGAATTATATGATTTGACCAATACCTTGATTGTTGCTACAACTTCAGGTGTGGATGGAAGTTATAAGTTCTCAAATTTAAGCTTTGGCGATTATTATATTAAAGCTCAAAAATTCAATGATAAACTCTTTGTACCTTACACAGGACTTTCTGTTCCAAATGACAGTGAATTTACCAACAACTTTGGTGAAGGAACATCAAGGATTATCAATGCCTTCCCAGGATCGAAAATTACTGAATTTGATTTAGGATATGCAGGAAAAATTGTGATAGGTGATTTTGTATGGCATGATCTGAATAATAATGGGTTGCAAGATACGGGCGAACCAGGCATAAGCCAGGTGAAAGTCGAACTTTATAACTCTGGAGGAATAAAAATTAAGGAAACACAGACATCTATTGACGGAGCTTATACTTTTTCAGAAATCCCAACGGGAAGGTTTAGTGTCTTCTTTGAAAATTTGGATGGGTATGTTTATACAGAACTAAATAATAGCAATCCACAAAAAAACAGTAAAGCCAATCCAACAACGGGGAATACAACACCTATGGATATGCTCATATCTGGATCATATAATCATATAGATGCAGGATATATCACAGAAGGAACTATTGGTGATTTTGTTTGGTTGGATATCACAGGCAATGGGATACAAAATGCCAATGAACCAGGAATAAATAATATTTTAGTCGAGCTCTTTAAGGCCAATGGTACATTTGTAGATAGTATACGGACATCGATTGGGCCAGACATGATCAAAACTGGGTACTATAATTTTAATAAGGTAAGACCTGGAGAATATTACTTAAAATTTAATATTCCTTCCAATTATTTTCTTTCAAATGCACTGGTAGGTGACACTTTATTTGATAGCAATATCACGGGAGCGAATGGCCCATTTACCACAAATACATTCAAAATACTACTTGGCGAAAATAGAAATGATCTCGATGCAGGTGCTTATCTCCCTGCTTCAATTGGCGATTTCGTTTGGAACGATGTCAATAAAAATGGATTTCAGGATGCTGGAGAGCCTGGTATGGAGGGAGTAACAGTGAATTTATTCAACCAAAGTGGCAGTCTTCTAGCAACAACAACGACCAATGCAGAAGGATTCTATTCATTCAATGGCCTAAAACAAAGACTTTATTACCTCCAATTTACTATAGTAGATGGATTCGAATTTACAACACCTTCCACTGGTGTTGAACCTGCTTTGGACAGTGATGTGGATGCCACCGGCACAACACCACTTATTTCGCTTTCGCATGGATCTAAATTAATTGATATAGATGCTGGAATGTATGCAAGTAGCGCAAGACTTGTGATGGGTACATTATGGTATGATGATAATGTAAATGGTATCAGAGATGAAGGTGAAGCACTACAAGCCAATATTAGTACCTTCTTGAAAAATTCTAGCTACCAAACTGTCAAATCATTTGTGACAAATCATGCGGGTATGTATTGCCTCTCTACGAAAACATATGGCCAACATTTTGTCTATACTGATTTACCTGAGGACAATGTTTTTACATTGAAAGGTAATGGCGGTGGTTCTGAAATGGATTCTGACTTCAATGAAGATGGAACATCTGATATGATTACTTTAAATCTTGGGGTAGCCATGCGGTATGTAGATGGTGGATTTTATGAAAAAGTTACTACTGATCTATCAGGCGTAGTTTGGCTGGATACCAATCCAAATAATGTCGAAGATAATGCTGATACCAAAATGTCAGATATAGTTGTGTTATGTTTTGATGAAAATAAAAGATTTGTGAAATCTACCAAAACTGAGGCAAATGGAGTTTATATTTTCAGGGATCTTGATCCGGGAAAATACTATTGCCTCCTACCATCTTACGAAGATAAAACATTCATTCTCAATACTGGTACAAACAGTTCAAATGACAGTGAATTCACCAATGGATATGGATTAGGCACTTCTAGATTAGTCAATTTGATAGGAAGTGATCCCACTTTAGATTTTGATTTTGGATATAAAATAAAAACAAACGTAGCTAGCACGGTGCAGCCAGTTATTTCGATGATTTATCCCAATCCATCATTGCATACCATTTATATTCATAATGAAAATAATGCATCTTCTGTACCATTTACGTTATTCAATGATTCTGGTGCAGCCGTCATAGAAGGTCATCTTATTCCTGGTAAAAACACCATAAATATAGAACACTTAAAAGGTGGACAATATTTTGTAGTATTGAATAATGATGGGAACATTGAAACTAGGATGATCGTTAAATTAGATTACTAATAAGTTTTCATTTCCAAAATTAAAAAGATGGTTCATTAACCAAAGATGAACCATCTTTTTAATTTTGGAAATACAGATTAATTTTACATCTTACTTACTGAAATGCTAGTGTAAGATCAATGGCCTCAAAAAATCATTATATGTTGAGTCTGCCTTTTACATTAAAATCTGGATGTTATTCCAAAATTACCGGAAAGGTTGCTGATCATCTCTGGATTCAATAGACTAAAGAGGTTATCGGTACTCACATAAAAATAAATCGGACTCATCTTTACCTGCAGCATGACACCCAAATTATTATATGAGTGCGAATATGCACTATAGGACAACCCTAAATCCAAAAACTTAAATTTCCTAACCGCACTCAAAGTGCCATGATAAACAGGATCTTCAAACAAGGCATTGTATTGAAAAAAACCTCCAAAAACCCATTTATTAGTTATATATTTTAACCCAAAGTTGTAATTTCCCTTGAGAGATGTAGAATAGTTTTCAATACTCCTCTGAACATCTAAAAGTTGTGACAATGAATCACTTATACTAAATGAAGTACTATCTCGCAGCACTTCTACTATATCATATCCAGAGAAGGTGGACTCTCCTTGTGCTGCGTACTTTCTTGGTGTGAAGTCCCAATTTATTTTCCCTATGTCCGTGGCACCTAGAGACAAATAAATATTGTCTGCAATTTTGCCGTAGATCCCAAAATCCAAGGCAAAACCTCTATTATTATAAAAGAAATTATCAAAGGTAACTTTTGGTAAGTCAAATGTGATACTGTCATTTTCATAGTACCGAACCAAACTACTACTGCGCAATATATAATTTTTTGATAGGGTAAGTGCATAATAATCATCATCTGTGTACAATCCTAGGTCGCCTTTCTCCGCATAACTATTTGCAGTACCATACAACAATTTTACCTTCAAGCCAAAACTAAATGATTTTATAGGCATTTGACCTCCCAAATAAACTTCATTCATTGCAGTGATGTTCGGAGTGACACTAAGGTTGAGTGATTCACCGATGTAGGGTTGATTTCCCTGACTATAAAGTAGTAATAGATCTGAATTAAAGGATACCTGTCCGAAGTGTCTGAAGGCATGCCCTACCATAAGACCAATCCGCCCAAAGTGAATCCCTAGATCAAAACTATGTAAGTCGGTACTCCAGCTGAGATTGTGAGATTCTCCACGTTTATAGTTATCAGGGTTTATATCTAAAAATCTCTGTCCTGAAGCATTTTCTGACACTAGATTGGTATATATGATATCTCCTGAATTAATATTCCCTTGAATATTGGCTATAGCTATGTTGACATTTTTTCCAAATGGCATTCCAGGATGTGCATAAGTAGAAACTATACTACTATCCATTAAAAGAAATGGTACATCTTGACTATAAATCCAACAGCGTATCATCACCAAAACCAAAATAAGTCTTAACCTGTACATATTCCTGACATTGAATTTACAAAGTGACATTTAATATGGCACCCAATTTTATATCCACACCATATCTGTCTAAAATCCAAAGCGGTTTTTTAACATCACTTTCAGTGGTATTGAGTTTTGCAGTAAGAACTATTCTTTTACTACTACGCAATGCATTTATTTCATTTACATCCAGTTCCTCGAAGGTGATCACTTCATCTGATGGCCCAGTGGTATCGTCTGCCTTAAGGGGTGCAGCTTTTAGTACAAATCCTTGATTATCAAATAGTGATAAAATAATTGCATTGTTAGCATCTAGAAAATCTACATAAAAAATGACATCAGCCGGAAAGTCATTCTTGGTAATAAACTTGAGTTGTCCTGAAATGACATCTTCAAAATCTGGCAAATCAGAATCTACAGTATCCGACAATACCACTTGCTGTATAGATCCCAAAAGTGGTACTTCTACAGCAACATCAACTTTAAAATAACTGTCCCTATTGATAAAACCCTTAATTGTAGTATCTCTGTCAGGATTTACTAAAGCTTCAATATCATAGGTGATAGTCTTAGTTTTTTCATTGAATACTTCCCGAATATTAGAATTAGTATTATTGAATGAAAAATTAGTAATTTTCACTTGCCCAATCTCATCAAATGAAGGATATGCAAAATCAATCCCTGTATTAATAAAACTACTTTGTAATGATAAGTTATTACCAGTTATAGATGTGAGCTCCATGCTATTGACCCTTGAACGAACAGGAAGCCCAAATGCATTTTCCACTGATAAGACTATTTTTGGATCCATGAAATCAAAACCACCACTTTTCCATTGATCAAACAAATTGACATCAATAGTACTTCCTTTTACAGGAAAAGTATGATATCCCAAATAACCATCTACATACGAAAACAAAATAAGATCGAAAGTCATGTAGCAATTATCAAGTTTTACCTTTGACCCGTCAGGCAAAGTTGCAGTATAATGGAAGGTGATAGTATTCGACTCACTAGTCATAACCCAATCTTGAAGCGAAATATTAGGAGTGGTGTATTGGCTGGGTAAATTTCCATTAAATGGAATTGTAAATTTTGTCTCAAACTTTTTTCCGTCTTTTTCCAATTCCAATATTCTCATTGTCACATCAATATTTTGCGCAAATGATGTCTCTGCGTGAAACTTAATACTGGTTTTGTCGAAGACAGCTTTTTTTATTAAATAAGTATTATTAAACTCCAACTTCACAGGAGAGATAGTGTCAATAATAGGATATGGTAAGCCACCAGGTAATGGCGGCAAAATGGATGCCGCTGATTGCCGAATGACTTCCCCATTATAATAAATTGTGGCATGTCCATCTTGATCTATTTTAAGTGAAGTATTTCCTTCAGCAAGTTCTTGAAGTCTAGTGACACTAAGTTTACTATTGACTAATGGGATGGCAACACTTTTGATAGATTCTGACTGGTCGATATCAGTCAGATTTTCAAAATTGGAGCATCCAAACATCAAAAGAGTTAGAGAAAAAATCCAAAATTTCATTTTTATTCTCAATTTATATTCAAAATTACCACAATTTTCTCATAACACATTAACAAGGTGTTTCAATTTTGAATTTAAGCAGTGAAATTGTGTTATCTCTTTGGCGTCAAGCGAATGATGGGGCAAACCATTTCCTCCAATGACACTCCACCATGCTGAAATGTATCCCTGAAGAAATTATTATAATATGAATAATTGTTAGGGTAAAGAAAATAGACATCTTCTTTTGCAAAAATAAATGTGCTGCTCATATTTGGACTAGGCAATCCTGCATCTTTTGGATTTTTTATTTCCAGCACGTCCCTTTTATCATATTGTAAATTTTTTCCCACCTTATACCTGAGGTTGGTAGTAGTTTCTCGGTCCCCGATCACTTTAGCTGCATTTTTTACACGTATTGTTCCGTGATCTGTGGTAACGATGATCTGAACATCTCGCTCAGCCAGTCTTTGCATGGTGGCCCAAAGTGGAGAGTTGATAAACCAAGATTTAGTGAGGGATCGATATGCTTTTTCATCATTTGCCAATTCTTTAAGTACTTCCATCTCAGTTCTTGAATGAGATAACATGTCTATAAAATTATAGACAATGGCTGTGAAGTCATTATTCAGAAAATTCAACGCATTGTCTTGGAGTGCTTTCGCCCCTGCTACATTGGTGACTTTCACATATTCTGCTTTTATATCCTTTTTAACAGATCGTTTCAAAAATTCCAACATCAATTCTTCTTCCTTCAAATTTTTTCCACCATCTTCATTATCATTTAACCACCAATCAGGATATCTCCTTTGAATATCAGCTGGCATCATTCCTGAGAAAATGGCATTTCTACTGTATTGAGTAGCGGTAGGAAGAATAGAGTAAAAATAATCTTCATCTTCCACTTTAAAATATTCATTTACAATGGGTTCAATTATTTTCCATTGATCGTATCGAAGATTATCCATCAATATCATGATCACAGGCTTGCCTGATTGGAAGTGTGGGAAAACCTTCTCCAGCATCAGTTTATCAGACATTCTAGGTCCTTTGCGGTCAGCAATCCAATTTTGATATTGCTTCGACACGAATTTAAAAAATTCTCTATTCGCATCCTCTTTTTGCATGTTTAGAATTTCCTTCATCTGAAAGTTACTACTTTCATCCAATCTCAATTCCCATGCTATGATTTTCTTATAAATATCTACCCATTCTTCATATGTTGGATTATTGGCGAGCTGCATGGTGATATTACGAAATTCCACTTGATAGTCTGTCGCAGCCTTTTCAGAAACCAGTCTTTTATTGTCTATGATCTTCTTCAGTGTCAGAAGTATTTGGTTGGGGTTCACTGGTTTTATTAGATAATCATCGATTTGTGACCCTATAGCTTCTTCCATAATATTTTCTGCTTCATTTTTAGTGATCATGACAGCAGGTATTGATGGATATTTTGATTTTATTCTAGATAGTGTCTCAAGACCTGTTATGCCTGGCATGCTCTCATCAAGGAAAACAACATCAATATTATTATCAGCGTCCAAAGCATCCAATGCATCGTAACCATTGCTAACTGTTGTGACTTGATAGCCCTTTTTTTCTAGAAAAAACAACTGGGGTTTCAGTAGATCAATTTCATCATCTGCCCACAAAATTTTTATTCCCTCACTCATACACTTTTAAATTAGATGTAATGAGTAACGGGATAATGACCTTCCATGTTTTGCAAATATCAAAAAATTTGTTTTATACTTGTTGGTGGTATTACATTTCTTTGATTTTGGGATTTCGTATCTTTGCTTTCATATAAAATTTGTTTGTTATGAAAGTATTTCAATTTCACATCCACTATAAAACACAATACAACCAACAATTAGCTGTTTATTATACTATAAACAATGAAAAAATCTTTGAAACGGCTTATATGCAGACTTTTGATTGGGAAAACTGGTTTCTAGTTTTGTCTTTAGATGAAGTTAAAAATAATCTTGATTATAAATATATAATAGCCATTGATGGCAATCAAAGGGACAAAGAATGGGGTAAATTGAGAAAAATTGAGGTGGGATCCACGAACCATTTTATCCTACATGATAGCTGGCGAAACCGTGATAATATTAATAATGTTTTCTTGTCTGATGCCTTCACAAAAGCAATATTCAAACGATCAGTTTCCAAATATTATGAACCAAAAATAAAAGATGACAATATACTAAGGTTTAGACTGTCTGCTGGTATGGTTCCTCCAGAATACTGTATAGGTATTACAGGAAGTGCGCCTTTTTTGGGAGAATGGAAAAAACCCATTCAGATGTCAGATGCAAAGTTTCCTTATTGGGAATTGGATATACCAACAAAAGCAAAAGATATCTACATTGAATATAAATTTGTCATTATGAATCCAAATTCAGGTGAGATCATTGCCTGGGAGGAGGGTGAAAATAGGATACTTAGAGCAACATTCAGCGCTGTTTCCAAACAAATGGTCATTAAATCTGACAATATTTACCAAACTCAAGAACGTTGGCGAGGCTCAGGACTAGCAATTCCGGTATTTTCAATAAGGAGTCAATCGGGATTTGGTATAGGCGAATTTAATGATTTAAAAAGAATCGTTGACTGGGGACATATGCTAGGTATGGATATCATACAAGTGCTACCCATCAATGATACATTGGCTAATATGACATGGAATGACAGTTACCCTTACGCTGCCATCTCGATTTTCGCATTGCACCCAATGTATATCCACCTGCCATCCATTGCATCCTTTGCAAATGAAAAGGATGAAAAATCGTTCAATGCGCTTCAGCGAAAACTTAATGCGTTGGAATCTATAGACTTTGAACAAGTATTACATGGAAAAATGAAGTACTTACGATTACTTTTTGACCAAGAATATCATAGTTTCAAAAATGATAATGACGCAAAAAACTTTATTTATGAAAATAGACTTTGGCTACAGCCTTATGCGGTATTTTGTCATTTAAGAGATATCCATAAAACTGCCAATTTCAATAATTGGCCAGATTACAGCCAGTATTCAGAAGAGACCATCCGTCCACTTTTATCAGAAACCTATGCTCGAATTAAAGAAGTTGAGTTTTATTACTTCCTACAATACCACGCAGACAAACAGTTAAAATCTGCTAGAGACCACGCTAGAACAAAAGGAATAGCTCTCAAAGGAGATCTACCTATTGGAATATATAGATATAGTTGTGATGCTTGGACAGCACCAAAACTATTCAACATGCATGAACAAGCTGGTGCGCCCCCAGATGATTATGCAGTGTTGGGGCAAAATTGGGGATTCCCCACCTATAATTGGCAGAAGATGGCTGAGGATGGATTTGCTTGGTGGAGGCAACGGATGCAAGCTTTGAGTAAGTATTTTGATGCATTGAGGATAGATCATATCCTTGGATTCTTTAGAATCTGGCAAATTCCCATGCATCAGATCTATGGAACCTTGGGATTATTTAACCCCAGATTACCTTTGACAAAAGAAGAATTAGCCAAATTTGGTATTTATGGAGATTTACATAGATTTACACAACCTTACATTACGGAAGAATTAATTTATTCAACATTTGGAAAAGATGCAACACATATTTTAAAAACATTTTTCGAAGTAAATTATCAAGGTATTTCATTTAAAAGTGCATTTAAAAATCAAAAAGATGTGGATACCTTCATCAAAAAGAATCCTAAGTTGCAGCCTTATCTAGATGACATACTTATGATGATGAGTGATGTCCTTCTCATTGAAGAGCCAAATACTAATGGTAATCTTTTCAATCCAAGGATCACTCTCCACACAACCAATGCTTACAAAGCGCTATCTCCACATTTGCAGCATAGCTTTACAACAATGTATAATGACTATTACTTCAAGCGACATGATGGCCACTGGAAACAACAAGCACTATGGAAGCTTCCTGCTATTTTGGATGCATCAAACATGCTTATTTGTGGTGAAGATTTGGGAATGATACCAGATTCTGTTCCTGAAGTTATGCGACAACTCAATATTTTATCATTAGAAATCCAAAGAATGCCAAAAGGTCAAAATGAATTCGGAAAAGTGAAATCTTATCCATATTTTTCCGTAAGTAGCCCATCTTGTCATGATATGTCCACTATAAGAGGTTGGTGGGAAGCAGACCACGAAATGGCCAAAAAATTCTATTACAATTATATGCATGCCAGTGGACTCACACCGATGGAATGCTCCACAGAAATAGTATCATATGTTATAAAAGACCATTTGGATAGTCCAAGTATGCTGGCTATTTTTCCAATTCAGGATATTTTGGGTCTTGAACCCAACTTAAGAAAAAAAGATGCGGCATCAGAACAAATCAATGTACCAGCCAATGTAAACCATTATTGGAGATTCAGATTGCATATCGATACTGAAAAACTATTGGAAGCAAAAGAGTTTAATGAGAAAATTAAGCGTACTATCAATTCTTCTGGTCGTTGATCAGTTCCGATAATTTTGTACATTTGGCATTTTATTGAATTATAGAAAGTTGGCTTATGTCACCATTAATACTGTTTGGATTCGTTTTTGGATATTTTGCGTTACTGCTAATTGTAGCGTATTATACATCAAAAAACTCCGATAATAATTCATTTTTTATTGGGAATAGGAATAGTAATTGGTTGCTTGTTGCCTTTGGTATGGTTGGCACATCACTCAGTGGAGTCACTTTTGTATCAGTCCCTGGTACCGTTGGTGGGATAGGATTCAGTTATTTTCAAGTGGTCATTGGATATTTCATTGGATATATTGTAGTAGCGCTTGTGTTACTGCCACTGTACTACAAAATGAATTTGACATCTATTTATCGCTATTTAGAAAATAGATTCGGATCCAATGCCTATAAAACAGGTGCTATATTTTTTATTATTTCTAGAACATTGGGTGCCACAGCTAGAATGTATCTGGTGATCAATATCCTGCAAATTTTCATTCTGAATGCTATGGGCGTACCATTTTTAGTGACCGCTGCTGTGATATTATTGCTCATTTTGCTTTATACTTTTGAAGGCGGTGTCAAGACTATAGTGTATACAGACACACTACAGACTACGTTTATGTTACTTGGATTGGTAGTCAGCATTTTTACCATATTAAGTGCCTTACAACTAGATTTTACCCAAGCTTATGATGCCATGTCTAAACAAGGAATGACAAAATTATATAATGGCGATGTATTATCAGCTGGTTTTTTCTGGAAACAAGTCCTTGGTGGTGCTTTTATCACTATTACCATGACAGGGATGGATCAGGAGATGATGCAAAAAAATATCAGCGTAAAAACTCTCGAAGGATCAAAGAAAAATATGATAACATTAGCTACCATATTGTTGATAGTCAATGCGATGTTTCTTTTTTTGGGTGGCTTGTTGTATTTATTCGCTCAAAAAAATGGGCTTGATATCAAAGGCGATGATTTATTCCCAACCGTTGCACTCGGAGGTTATCTGAGTATAGGTATAGGCATTATTTTTATTATTGGACTTATTTCCGCTTTATTTCCAAGTGCTGATGGGGCATTGACTGCTATGACATCTTCATTTTGTATAGACATACTAGGTATGGAAAAGAATCAGTCTCAAACAGATGTCACAAAAAGAAAAACCAGATTAAGAGTGCACATAAGTTTTGCACTTCTATTTCTACTGTGTGTCCTTATGTTTAAATGGATTGATGACAAATCTATAATAGATGTTATTTTGAAGTTGGCAGGTTATACCTATGGACCTCTGTTAGGATTATTTGCATTTGGTATATTGACGCACAGAATCATTAATGACAGATATGTTTTATGGGTCTGTCTACTATCGCCTATTTTTATTTTAGGCATAGATATTATTAATAATCCAGAGTGGTTTGCATCAAAATTGGGTATTTCAGGAGTCTGGAAATCTTCACTTTTGGAGATGTCTAATAAGCTTTTTCATGGATTCAAAATAGGACTAGAAATATTGATTTTGAATGGCTTACTGACCTTTATTGGGTTATGGTTTATTTCTTCTCCACAAAAAGAAACTTCCAAAGCCTGGAACCACAGAGTCAAAATCACAAACATTAATACTGATCAACACCTAGAACCCCTACCCTAATGAATGCCAAACTAAATATGCGATATATGTACAATTTTATTATTTTTGAAGTTTTAAAATAAAATAGTATGGAGCAGAATCAGTCTTTGACCCTCGAAGAAATCCAATCATTTCAGGGAAAATATCCTAAACAACTATGGTATTTATTTTTTACTGAAATGTGGGAAAGGTTTTGCTTCTATGGTATGCGAGGAGTATTGGCCATCTTTATGGTAAACCAATTGGGTTTTTCTGACAAAGAATCCAATTTGAAGTATGGTGCTATCCAAGCTTTTGTTTACGCTTTCACCTTCATTGGTGGTATTTTCGCGGATAAGATACTCGGATTTAGAAAATCGCTCTTCTTTGGAGGCATTATCATGATTTTGGGTAATTTAGTGATTGCATTTTCCCCTGAAACTATGTTTTTCCTTGGTATATCTTTGACGATCATAGGCACTGGATTTTTCAAGCCAAATATTTCTTCAATGGTGGGTGACTTGTACAGAGATGGTGACAATAGACGTGATGCAGGATTTGGATTGTTTTATTCAGGAATTAATATTGGAGCGCTTTTAGGTGGTGCATTATGTGTTTGGTTAGGCAAATACTACAGTTGGTCTTATGCATTTTTGGCAGCTGCCATTGTCATGATTATTGGTGTGGTGACATTTGGGTTTACCCAAAAATCATTGGGTCCTATTGGTCTTTCACCTTTGTTACATTTAGACACTTCTAAGAGGAAAATGAGAGAAATAATGGTGTATGTGGGTTCTATTATATCCATCCCATTGATCTATATAATGATAAGAAACACAGACTATACTGACTATTTTATGTATACAGTGGGTCCAATAGCATTGATATATTTCTTCTACGAAATGTCAAAAATAAAAGATGGTATCACACGCGAAAAACTTATCGCTGCACTAGTATTTATCGTATTCTCTATTATCTTTTGGTCTTTTTTCGAGCAGAGTGGAGGTTCACTTAGTTTATTTGCTGAAAAAAATCTAGACTACAATTTATTAGGCATCCATATGGATCCGAATGTCGTGAATAATACCAGTAATGCTTTCTTTGTGATACTTTTCAGTCCTTTGGTAGGATTATTATGGTTATGGTTATCCAAAAGAAAAATTGAACCTAATACAGTATTAAAGTTTGGATATGGATTTATCTTTTTGGCAGCCGCATTTTACATTTTTTACGCTACTAGATTCTTTGCTTCACCTGAAGGTATCACATCACTGAATGTCTTCACTTCTGCATATTTAGTCATCACTTTTGCCGAGTTATTTCTATCACCAATAGGCTTATCTATCATAACCAAATTATCTCCAAAACACTTAGGTGGCATGATGATGGGATTATGGTTTTTGGCTAGCGCCTATGGTCAATATGTAGCAGGTTTATTGGGTGCGGGTATGAGTACACCAAATGAATCTGCCAGCCTTTCTGAAAAATTGATGTTGTATACTGAAGGATATCAACAATTAGCCATTTATGCTTTAATAGCTGGAATCATCCTAATACTTATTTCACCATTTGTAAGAAGGCTCATGCATGAAGTAAAATAAATCAAATCTTAGCGCAATTTTGTGATTACTATGAGAAAGCTGGTAGCCATAAATATTCCTCCTAAAAAGAATGCTGCGCCTGGAAAATAAAAAGGTGCTTGATCAGTAGTGAAGTAGTAAAAGGCATTCGTCATCATAAGTGGTCCAAAAATGGTCGTAAGACTTATCAAACTGGCCAATCCACCTTGTAATCTACCTTGCTTGTCTACGCCAACTTTTGAAACTAGAAATGATTGAAGGTTTGGCATTGCTATTCCACCAAGGCTGTAAGGAATTAAAAACAAAAACATCATCCATGATTTTGTAGCAAATGCAAATAAAAACATCCCTACCGAATACAGACCAAAGCCAATCATGATACTTTTAGGAATACCAAAGACTGCTGCTGATTTCTGTGCCAACATTGTCTGAACTAATGCCACTACAACACCTACTAAAGCCAATGAATAGCCAACCGTTGCCTCTGTCCAATTGAAACGATACATGGTGAAGTAATTCCATGTACTTTGCACAGCATGCGCACCAAGGTGTAAGAATATAAAAGCTGCTAGTAAAGGCGCAATGGTTTTATAACTCCATAACTCCAACAACGTTTTAAAAGGGGTCGAATTTTTCAACTGGAAGGGTCTGCGATTTTCTATTGGCAATGATTCCGGCAAGATAAAATAACCATAAATAAAGTTAAGAAAACTGAGAAATGCTGCTGCATAAAAAGGAAATCTCACCCCATACTGAGCCAAAATTCCACCTAAAAATGGCCCAAGGATAAATCCTAAACCAAATGCAGCACCAACCATACCAAAATTTTTTGATCTATTTGAATCATCACTGATGTCTGCTATATATGCAGAAGCAGTGGTAAAGCTAGCCCCTGTAATTCCTGCCAAAATTCTACCAAGGACCAACCAACCATATGTAGGTGCAAAAGCTAATATGATATAATCAAGTCCAAAGCCTAGTAGTGAAATTAGAAGCACTGGCCTACGTCCAAACTGATCACTCAAATTTCCAACAATAGGGGAAAAAATGAATTGTGCAACCGCGAATACAAATAATAGATATCCACCATACTTACTTGCTTCGTTAAGCGAAATGTGCTTTATGTCAGCAAGCAACTTTGGCATTACAGGTATAATTATACCAAAGCCTATCACATCTATCAATAATGTAATAAAAATAAAACTAACTGCTGCCTTTTTTGAAGATGCCAAATACAATATTTTTAAGGGTCAAAGGTAAAGATATTATTGATCTATGTTGTATTTTGACTGTGAACACTTATATTTATGCCATGAGTAAAATTTGTATTTCGCATCCGACCGGTTTATTGAAGGGCAGGATTACATTGCCTCCATCAAAAAGCATTTCAAATAGACTTTTGATAATTAATGCTCTCAGTAATGATAAAATTACTATCCATAATATTTCCAGTAGTGATGATACAAAAATCCTGCATGATCTCTTAATCAAAAAGGTAGATGTCTATGATGTAGGTCATGCTGGTACAGCTATGCGATTTCTCACATCTTATCTAGCTTTTCAAAAAGGCACACAAATTTTAACAGGTAGCAATAGAATGAAAAAGCGACCCATAGGTCCATTGGTAAATGCACTTAATCACATTGGGGCACGTATAGAATATTTGCAGAATCTCGGTTATCCACCTATTGTCATGCATTCACCCAATTCAGAATATGCACCTGAAGTAGATATAAATGCTGAGATCTCTTCACAATTTATTTCATCGCTGGTGATGGTTGCTCCTACCCTATCTAAAGGTTTAACTATTAACTTATTGGGTAATAGTGTGTCAACATCTTACATTCGCATGACGTTGGCCATTATGTCAGACTTTGGTATTCAATCACAATTCACTGACAACATGATCAAAATCTCACATCAAACGTATCAAGGCGGTAGCATGACTGTTGAAAATGATTGGTCAGCGGCTGGGTTTTATCTTGGTATGGCGGCTTTAAGTAGAGAATGTAATATTTTATTGGAAGGAATTCAAAGTGAATCATCACAGGGTGATAGAGTTGCAATGCAAATATTCGAAAACTTTGGAGTGAAGTGCACCAATGAGCAAGATGGAATCAGGGTTAGTAAAATTACCAAATTTGATGCAGCACCATTGGCGTATAACTTTAATGAATGCCCAGATTTAGTTCAATGTACAGTTTTGACAGCGTGTGGATTGGGGCTAACCCTTTCTGTTTCAGGTATTGAAACCTTGTTTATTAAAGAAACTGACCGAATGTCAGCGCTTAAAAATGAGTTGGCTAAAGTTGGCGTGAGTCTTCAGTATGATGATAATTCAGCATTAGTGACAGGAAAAGCTCAAGCAAAAGAAAAAGTATGTTTTTCTACGTATGATGACCATAGAATGGCGATGGCATTAGCTATTTTGGCTATACAATTTCCTATCATTGTAGAAAATCCCGAGGTAGTAAGCAAATCATATCCGAAATTCTGGAGTGATTTGGAATCATTAGGATTTGAAATTAAAGTGCAATAATTCTATTTTCTAATTGCACGAGTGATTTCTCTCTTTCCTTTTGGCCCTGGCAAAGCAGTAACTTCAAAATGAAACTCACGGAGCAATCTTTTGAATTGACCTTGGGCACAAAAAGTAACTAAAATACCACCACTTTTCATCATTTGGCTCATTTTTGACACTGCATTAGCATCCCAAAGTTCAGGTTGTGTACTTGGTCCAAAAGCATCATAATACATCAAATCAAAAGGATCCAACTGATCAAATAATAGAAAATCTTGTTTTGAAAGCGATATATGAAAATCAGCACCAAGTCTTGTAGTTGTTTCCCATGTAAGTTTATGCAGGTTTTCTAGTATAACATGATCAGGATGCAATTGATACTTAGCGTTATACAAATTTGCTATTGTACTATCTAGTGGAAATTTTTCAATTGCATAATAGTTTACTTTTGCAGAGACTTCTTTAGCATGTATATAAGTGAGCCATGCATTAAGACCACTTCCAAACCCCATTTCAAAAATTCTTACAGGTGTCTCTGAACCATGCTCATGCCAAAAATATTTAAGACCCGCATCAATATAAACAATGCTTGACTCTTGTATTGCTCCATGTATAGAATGATAGGATGTATTAAATTGCTCAGAGAATATGGTGAATGATGCATCAGAAGTCTCAAGGATACGCCTCATAACTGGCTGGTTACTGCATCGATTTCTGAAGGCTTTATCTCAAAATGTGAAGCATTGTAGACACAAGCATCTTTGTAAATCACAAGAATCTGTGGTGACTCATGTTGGATATTGAAACGAGTAGCAATGTATTGCGATAAAGGTCTATCTTCCCTAACATCGATCAACGCTTTTCTCATCGTATTTTTTCCAATCCAAGTATCCATTCTAGATTTGGCAACTTGACTGATGCTGCATGTATAGGAATGCTTAAAAAGGACAATTGGCGATTGACCTGAATAAGTTAAAAAATTTTCAATTTCACTTTGACTTTTTGGATATTCCCAAGTCACCTGAAATGATTATTTTATGAATGAAATTTTCACTGGTGCTTTCAATTCATATGGGCACCCATAGCCTCTATTGCATGAAGACATGGACATAACTAATGCCAATAATATAATAGCAATTCCTAACTTACTTGATTTTGATACGTTCATTGTGATAGATTATTTTGCAAAAACGAAAACGGCAACAAAATTATTATTATTTCTTAATCTATTGCTTTCAATTATAAAAAAATTAACAGATTTGTATAAATTTAAACATCTTCCCAAGTAATTTACTTCACATTCAAAGCCAATTCCCATTAGAATTTCAATTTTTAGATACATTTAATAAACTTTAGGATAGTTTTTACTTTATATTATAGTAGGATATAACTTGTATTTTAAATTCACCAAAAAATCAACATTTTGTTGAATTCAGCCTTAAGAGCAGTTTACCAAATGTACGTCTTCGGATTTATACATATGGGAATCTGTACAGTGTCATTGGTGTATTTTACTTCTTTGGGTATACAAAAAGAGATACCACTCTCCTATTATCTTACTATTTTTACAGGAACCTTGGTACTATATAACCTGTACGCCAAACTAGGCCAGAATAAACTTTATCTTACCAAAAATTCAGTTACAGGTGATATTATCATTGCCACATCAGCAATAATTGGAATTTACCAATTAACAGTTTTGCCCTACCACGTACTGCTTCTATTAGTTCCAGGAGTAATATTATCAGCATTCTATGTAGCAAGTGAAACAATATCAGCCCTCAAATACCCCAAATTTTTACATCCAATAGTTATTGCATTAGTATTCAGTTATATCACAGCTCTAGTACCCATACTTGCTATTGATCACACTATTTTATGGTCCTGGATTGTGTATAACTTTCTTTATATTTTTGTGTTATGCCTTCTCTTTGATATAGGTGATGTGGAAGCCGATTCTCAAAGAGGCCTGTCATCCATTCCTGCATTAATTGGAATAAAAAACACGAAGATTCTCATTTATATTATTTGCTCTTTATTGTGTCTAATTGGAATGTACTACAGTCCTGAGATGAAGATTGATATTGCCTACTCAATAATTATTTCCCCCATTTTAGTATCATTTTTTACCTACCTATCTGCACCTCGCCTCGAAAAACACTTTTACTTGGTCTGGATTGATGGGTTAATGCTTGTTCCTATGGGAATCTATTTGATGATAAGGTTGATATCACATTCAAATACATTTTGATTTGAATGTATTGACAGAAAATCTGGGTTCAAAAGATCATGCTAAAGCAAAAATAAGCCTTTGGAGTTATGTTTTCTTTTATTTATAAAGAATTCATACCTAACATTAACTTTGTTTCCATGAGAAAAATTACATTTACATAATAAAGATATTTTTGATGATGTTTAAATGGAAAAGAATTTTTAAACCGGAGGAGTTAAATAGTTTTAATCAAGGTAGTCTGGCCCATCATCTAGGGATCGAGATTCTTGAGTTTGGTGATAATATGCTAACAGCACGTATGCCGATAGATGCTAGAACGAGACAACCTTTTGGGTTACTGCATGGTGGCGCATCTGGTGCACTTTCAGAAACCCTTGGAAGTATTGCAAGTTTTTGTATGCTAGATGATCCCACTACCCAGAGTGCGGTTGGTTTAGAACTAAATGCAAGCCATCTCAAAAGTGCAAAAGAAGGTTATGTATATGCAGAATGCAAACCAATAAAGATAGGCAAGCGCGTACATGTGTGGTCGACAGACATTTTTGATGAACAAAAGAACTTGGTTTGCCAATCAAGACTCACAGTAATGATTCTAAATCAAGCTTCTATTATGTTATAAAATACTGTGTGCCTTCAATCTATTTGACATAAGTGGAAAAAAGATCGAAATAGAGGATTGACTTGTACAATTTTGTCGCTTGGTTTTATGGAGAAATATGAATTTAAAAATGATTTTTAAAAATAGAATCAGATTTGCAGTGGTGACAATTTCTGTATGCATTTGTATTTATCTGAGTCACCAAAAATACCAATACCCAAATACATCTGTTATTAAAAGTAGAATGACATTTCTAGAGAGGTTTGTAAGTAATCCACTTGGTGATAATACTGACCTTTCAAAATTGCATGTTCAAAATCCAGAATGGACTTTATTTTCACTTGCGTATACTGTATATGCTGTTACAAATATGTCCATGATGGACACGACATTTCGGAATCAAGCGATCAACATTACTGACCAAGCCATTCAAAAAATTAAATCTGAAAGGGTATTTTCAACATATTTTGGAGATAAAAATCCATTGTCCCCCGAAATAGATTCTATTGGATCTGTCTTATACTTTGGGCATTTAAATTTGGTGTTGAGTTGTTATCGTCTGTTAACGCAAGATGACCGATATAATGCCCTACACGATAGTTTATCCTTATTTTTATATCGAAGATTTACACAATCAAAGTTTTTAAACTTAGAATCTTATCCGCAAAACATTTGGATTCCTGACAATATAGTAGCTTTGGCATCACTACATTTACATAGTAAAATTACGGGAAGTGAATATGGTACTGTAACTAATGATTGGGTTTTGTATGCAAAAAGCAATCTTTTAGACAAAGAAAGTGGTTTATTGGTTTCAAAAATCAATTCATATACTGGTAAAATGGAAGAAGGTACTCGAGGATCTATGTTAGGATGGAGCATACTTTTCATGAATCGATTTGACTCGCTTTTTGCTAGGCAACAATATGAAATATTCAAATCCAAATTTACAACAAATGTAGGTATCTTCAGATTATGCCAAGAAAGATATAAAACTTATACATCTGATATCTACGGTGATATAGATAGTGGACCAATACTTTTCGGATATAGTATTCCATCAATTACATTTTGTTTTGGAAATGCCTTAGCTTTTAAAGACCTTGTGAATGCTAAAAGGTTGAAACGTGTTATTAATCTTGGTTTGAAAGAGGTCAATGAAAAAGATGAACTTTATTACAAAACTAAATTTGTCAATTTAAATTATAGTCCTCTTGCAGAAGCCATGCTATTGTATCTAGAAACATATACTGAATGGAGAATTTTGGGAAATAGATAAAAAAGACAACCTGAAACTGGGTTTCTTACACATTAAAAAAATTAAATTATTTTCAAGTACCCTAAAATTCAATAAAATTCTGAATCATCAAAAAAATAAGACTTAAACGATATTATATTCTGTAAATATTTAAATTTACAAATCTTATTATTTTAATTTATACAGTTGATAAAAATTATTTACTAATTTATTTCAACATTAAAATGATACACTCTATATTTGCAGTCCTGCCCAGTATTTATTTCACATAATTTTATTTATTCACTTTTAAAACCATTAATTATTAATGAAAGTTCTATTTAATTTTACGTTTTTACTCTTATTCATGTCTTTTTCTACTATCAGTCAAGGACAGCGAAATTGTGGATCTATGGATGTTCTAGATCGTCAGATTAAAGAAAATCCTGCATTGATCGACAATATGGAAGAAATTGAAAGACAGGTTCAGGAGTATATCAAGCATCATCATGGCGATGGAGAAAGAACCATAATCACGATACCTACGGTATTTCATGTGGTCTATAGAACCTCCTCCGAAAACATCTCTGATGCTCAAATTATGTCACAACTTGATGTTTTAAATCAAGATTATTCTGCAACAAATACTGATATCAGTAATGTTCCATCTACTTTCTCAGGATTAGTAGCAAATGCTGAAGTTCAATTTTGTTTAGCCACACAAGATCCCAATGGTGCCGCAACGACGGGGATTACTAGAAAAAGCACTACAAAAACTTCTTGGGGTACCAATGACAGTGTAAAAAAATCAAGCCAAGGTGGTGTAAATCCATGGGATGCTTCAAATTATTTGAATATTTGGGTATGCAATATAGGGGGTGGCATTTTGGGTTATGCGCAGTTTCCTGGCGGCTCAGCAGCTACTGACGGTGTTGTGCTAGATTACAGATATACTGGAACAACAGGAACAGCTACAGCACCTTTTGACAAAGGTCGTACAGCTACCCATGAGGTAGGCCATTGGTTGAATCTAAGACATATTTGGGGTGATGCAACTTGTGGTTCTGACTTAGTGTCAGATACACCTACACATAATACTTCCAATTATGGCTGTCCATCCCATCCACATTATTCCACATGTTCAGGATCACCTATTGAGATGACAATGAATTATATGGATTATACAGATGACGCATGCATGTACATGCTATCTTTGGGGCAAAAAACCAGATTAAGAGCTGTTTTAGAAACAGGTGGAGCAAGAGCTAGCCTTCAATCATCTCCAGGTTGTTCTCCTCCATCAGTTGGAAGCTGTGGCACACCATCTGGATTAGCAGCATCTTCTGTGACTTCATCATCTGCTACTTGTAGTTGGACACCTGTATCAGGCTCAACAAATTACACATTTGAATATAAACTAAGTTCGGCATCTACTTGGATTACCTCTATTGTGTCTACTACTTCTATAAACCTAACAGGATTGACCGCATCTAGTACATACAATATTAGAGTAAAAGCCACTTGTTCTGGTACAACCAGTGCCTACTCTACGACAGTAAATTTCACTACATCTGCATCTACTGGATGTACAGACATTTACGAGTCAAATAATACAAAATCCGCTGCTAAAACTATTCCTTTGGGAACGACATTTACTGCTAAGATTTCGTCATCAACAGATGTAGATTGGTTTAAGTTTAACAATTCTTCATCGCAAAAAAATGTTAGAGTTTCCATGACAAACCTACCTGCTGATTATGATATGATATTATACAGGGGCAATAGCCAAGTAGGCATTTCACAAAATGACGCAACATCAGATGAACAAATCACCTACAACAACACCAAATCAGCTACAACCTATTATGTAAAAGTCTATGGGTATAATGGTGCCAATAGTGCTAATTGTTATGATTTTTTAGCACAAATAAGTGCTAGCTCATTCAGAACTATAAATGGGGAAGTTTCTGATGATGGATTGAATGCAGAATTGGTACAGGATGAGTTTTTAATATTCCCAAATCCAGCTTCCACGGAAATAACTATGGTAATTCCATTTGGAGAACATGCTGAAGGCAAGTTGACTATTTCAGATATCACAGGAAAAACAATTGTTTCTCAGCAGATGTGCGGTGATCGAACATTAAAAACTATAAGTATGGATGTTTCTGAGTTTAATGGTGGGCTATATATTATCAATTTTAGATCAGGAGACAAATCCTATACACAAAAATTGGTTATTGCAGATAGAAAGTAATGTAGCACCAATAAAATAAATGCTAAAAAGGGTTGTCTCCGGGCAGCCCTTTTTATTTGTAAGGAAAAAAGTTCCGTCACTAAAAATGAAATATTGTTAAATTTTAAAACTGAAATGGAATATTGGAAATACAATCATTTCATTATCATCAGATATGAAGCTCCCAAATGCAAAACCACCAATAATTTTACTTCCAATATAATTTACACCCAAAGACATCAATAAGGCTTTGGCATCTTTAAAGAAGTAAAAATTATCTGATATAAACATTATCTTTTTTGATGTTCTAATTTGTCCAGCGATATTGATTATCATTGGTACTTCTAAATTCTCATCGCTGCTTGAACCAAAAACAAGTCCAATAGTGACATTTTTATCAAAGTCACCAAGAGTTGCCATACCTGACATTCCATAGATGCTTTCTCCTTTTGATAATGTGCCTATGTAAACAGAACTCAATCCAAATCTAGCGTTATTATTTATTGGTGTTGTATATTTTGCAGTGAATGTAAAGATTGGTTTAATCTCTCCTATAATCAACACACTATTAAACAAACTAAAGAGATTTACACCGCCGCTTACACTAAATTTATTGCTGACACCATAGTAAAATGACTGTAGATTTCTTACTACCATATCTCCTTTCTTCAAGTTAAAAGCAGACCCGCTGAACAGGTTAAACGATGTGATAGGGTTCTCATGCCACTGAGATTTGCTATTGGCTGGAGTTTTTAGGGTGTCCGTATGGATTGCATACTGTTGGTTCGTGGCATTATCCGATATACTATCAAGTATATCAAATTTAAAAGAACTATCTTTAGCTTGCAGCATCGGCATCCATAGGAAAATAATCAGTATTACACTAAGAGAAAAAATTCGATTTCTCATAAACTTCATTTTTTTTAATAAATACTTTGGTATGTTTTTCAATTCTCCGTTGGAATAAATTCTTTTGTTATCCATGCACCTTATTCTCTCCATTGAGATACGATATCTACAAATTCATTCCTGTAGCCAAATGGATCAAAAGTCAATGCATCATGTGCTAATTCTAACACCATAGCTTTATCCAAATCACCTTTATATTGGGAATCCTTCAACAGCATTCCAAAACCAGCTACAGAAGCGGCAAACCTAGTATTTTCTGAAGCAAACTGTATCTCAACAGGAGACATCTCTATGCCCTCTGTAATCAATCTACTCTCTTCTTCATTTGGCTTTTTATACCTAAAATCAAATTGTGCACAATTTTGATTTTTAGCGTTTTGTACTAATTGTATTTCATATAATGCAGTGATCGTTTGACCAGCGCCAATTTCACCAGCGTCCGTCGTATCATCTTCAAAATCCTGATTATTTAGCTTACGGTTTTCGTATCCAATCAACCGATAGGATTCAACCATACTTGGATTAAAAGAAATTTGAATCTTTGCGTCTTTTGCTACGGTATAAAATTTTGAAATTTCATTAATAAAAACTTTTTGAATTTGACTTACATCATCAATATATTCATAGTTGCCATTACCTTTATCTGCTAGTTGTTCCATCCTATGATCTTGCAAATTGTCAATTCCCACACCTAACATAGTCAAATAAATACCTTTTTTGCGCTCGGCTTCTATCAAAGCTATCAGTTCTGTTGTAGAAGATATACCTACATTAAAATCGCCATCAGTACCCATAATGACTCTATTGTTTCCATTGACTATAAAATTTGCTTGGGCAATGTCATAAGCAGTTTTGATCCCTTCAGAACCAGCCGTAGATCCGCCTGCACCTAATTTATCAATGGCTTGTTTTATTTCTGCTTTTTTACTGCCCCATGTGGACTCAAGCAATACACCTGCTTGACCTGCATACGTCACTATGGCTACTTTATCATAGTCTCTCAAATTGTCTACAAGGGTTTTGAAGCCAGTTTTAAGCAAATCCAATTTGTCAGATGATTTCATAGACCCTGAGACATCAATGAGGAATACAAAATTTGAGTATGGTTGTGAAGCGATAGGCATAGATGCGCCTTTCATACCTATTCTCATCAAATGATGATCCTTATCCCATGGACAAGTCGTGATTTCAGAATCTAGAGAAACTTGTTCACCTGATGTAGGTTCTTTATAGTCAAAAGTGAAATAATTAATAAATTCTTCTACCCTAACAGCGGCAACTGGAAACAATAAATTAGAATTCATATATCGTCTCATGATGGCATAAGAAGCACCATCAGCATCCACAGAAAATGTAGATATTGGTTGTTCTGAAACTTTTATAAATGGATTTTCGCCATTGTCAAAGAATTGTCCATCCAAGATGACTTGATCTTCAACTCCATTGGAAATGTTATCAAATCCATCTTCCAGTGGAGTACATTGGATCAATATCATCATTAATAGAAATAAGATGGAATAAGCAAATTTTGTGGTCATGATATTTGTGTTTTTAAAAGTTTAGAATTAAAATATCTTAAGGTAAATCAACATCTAAAAAGGTTGAATCATGATAAGTTAAAAAATACAACATCAAAAAATTATTAATCAAAATTTTATATATCTGTATTTACCTTAAATGATGGTACAAAATTATAGTCATTTGTTGATCAAAATTACGCAATACATATATTTTATTTTGTAATATAACAAAACCTAACAGACTTTTTCAAAATAATAATCAAGTGCTAAATAAATATTGTTATATTTGCAAATATTATATATGATTATGCCAAATATGAATAATTCAAGCTCATCTATTAGCTACGAGCAGTTTATGGATGCCTTTCTGGATACGTTACATTACAATAAAAAAACGCAACAGAAAATCATTTCTGAAGTGGCATCTATCTTGCATGCCAATGAAGCTACCATCTACAACAAGATGCAGCAAAGGAGTAAATTTACACTCGAAGAAATCTGCCGTATTTCGAGAGCAAAAGGCATTTCATTAGACCAGATCATACAAAAAGACAACAAAGAAAACGCTATGTTTTCATTTTATGCAGATGGATTACGCTACCGACCCCGCACTTACAAAGACTATATTGATAATATTTTGAAACACTTTCAAATAATTACCACTTTTGAATCCCCTAAAGGTATTTTTCTGGCAAATGAAGTACCCCTTTTCCACTTTTTAAGATTTCCCAATTTAATATATTTCAAACTCTATATTTGGAATATTACCAATTGGACCATTCCGAATGTTTCCGAATATTACGATCCTAGCACCATCGTAAATGATCCAGAGATCCAACAATCTGTTAAGACACTTTACCATCTTTTTAATACTTTCCACAGTACAGAAATATGGAATCCAAATATGCTGGATATTACATTAGCCCAACTTGATTATTTGTGTAGTTCAGGTAGGATAAAAAATACCGAACATAAAAAAAATCTTATTTCTGAGCTTCGAAAACTGACAACCTACCTTGAAAACATCTCCAATGATGGGTACAAACTTAGTCTTAAGGATGAGAAAAAATCCAGTATTGATGTCTACCTCAATGAATTACTCACCAATTCAGAGATGATTCTCATAGACGCTGACGGTATCAGAGTTTTGTATGACCAGTTTGACTCGCCCAATTACATTAGCAACATGGATCCTAAATTGACCCATTATGTGAATGTTTGGATGCAAAAAATTATAAAAAAATCCACACACATATGCGGTACAGGCGATAAAGATAAGAAGGTATTTTTCAATAGATTAAATCAGAGTATTGATGCATTAGAAATGAAAATATCATAAAAATAAAAAATGCCGACCAAAAAATAATTCCGGTCGGCATTTTGCACTTTTGATTGATAGAAGGGTTATTCTATATTAAGCATTTTGAATGTCAATATTGCATCTCCAAAGTGTAACTCACCTATATACAATCCTCTATGAGGCAAATCTGATTTTTGAATCTCTAGCGTATTCTCACCTATTTGAACTGAAAAATCTCTTACCAAAGCAGCCTTTCCAGAAACATCTTTTAACACAAGTTGTACATTACCTGAAGATGGTGAAGTGACCATGATATTTGTCTTTTCATTCCAAGGATTCGGATATGTACCATTATATGCAAAAGATTGATCTTTTAACTTGCTGTGAAGTTGCACTGGATAAGTATTTAAGTCAGCATCATAATACTCGGCATCCATTGATGTATCCAAAGTTAATGCACCATTTTGTGTATCAGCATTTGCTACAATGATTTCAAATAATACATCGCCTTTATGCAACTCAATATTTTCCATACTACTAAAGGAAATCTTCAATACCCCATTATTGATATGGTAGAATCTTTCATCCAAAGGCAGACTCATAGGTAAGATTCTATAAGCACCATTGTTCGGAAGATCGATAGCAAATTGAAGCCCTGACACCAATGCATCTTGATCTAATTTGATGGCAAATGTATGGTCATCCAAAGCGACAGCATATAATTGAAGTGCTTTTGATCTAGAATAAACTACTGGTGCTGCAGCAGGATTATAACTACTATTGACATCACCAACTTTTACTCCTGTAAAATCTACAGACATACTTTGATCTAGTCTATCAATATTACATCTTTCATCAAAGACACCAACAAATGGATCTGATACATCAGGGAAATTATAATGCTGATCTACCATCCTCCACGATGTGTTATTTGGATAGTTTGCAAATATTCCAAGAAGTGTCTTTCTCAATTCTGAGATGTCCGCAACTGATACTTTTTTATCATTATTTACATCGGCCGCTATGATTTTATAAGGTGAATTCAATATGGCAGAACCTACAATATGTCTTTGAATATAAATAATATCCAGTGTACTTACTCCTTCAAGGTCTTTATTATCCCTGGTAGGAACCACCGAGTAACTTTCACCCAATTCCATATCTTCAAAAGCGTAAGCTCCGTCTAATGAAGTCATTTGTTCTCCAAGACTACTACCTTTCAAATCCACATGAACTTCCGGTACCATGATACCTGACTCTGTCACAACATGTCCTGAAATTCTTGGTATCAGAGTAGTACAGTATCCATTTGGATCCTGAGTTTGTGCAGCAGAAGTACAGGTATAAAATGGTGCACTTGCGCCTTCATACCAGAAGTAAATAAACACTTGCCTTACGACTCCCACATCTGAACAATTTGTAATCGTCAATGTGTCATTAATATTGACATTTGAGTATGATGCTACAATATTAGCACAAGAATTCGTTATTGATACATGATCTGTGACAGGCTCTAATGCTTCCAAATTATCATTAATATGAGGGAAAATTTTAATACAAGCAATATCAGGTACATTATTATCCACTACATTTACTGTAAACACAAAATCTACGGATGAATTTGTACAAGGATTGAAAGCAGTAAGTGTAACCACTGTAGTACCAATAGGATACTCACCTGAAACGTCAAAGCTATTATTGGTATTAAAGTCATTTGACAATACAAGATTACATCCAGTAGCGGCATGGAAAACACCATCCAAACTGGCAAAATCGCAATCTATCGTTGCATCAATTACCAAGGTTGTGTCTGATGGGCCTGTGATGCCAGGTGTAAGGTTCGTAACGGTTATTGTCTGTGTATGTGTGAAAGTCAATACACCACCACCAATTAATTCATTACAGTTATCTTCTATGGTCCAAATACGTGTGTAGGTTCCACCGCATAAAACACCACTTGGAAAATCATCTATAAATGAAATTTCAATATCAGAACATGGAGAAGCATTAGTTGAAATGGTTGGAACTCCAAGTGCTGATGTATCCACAGATTCGCAGTTTGTTACCGTAACATCAGGCGGGAAAGTGATATCACCAATTACCAATGGATCAGGGTTGCTAAATGTAATCAATTGTACACAAGAAACACTATTTCCAGATACATCCGTTACTACAAATGTCCTAGAAATCTGACCAATGCCACAACTATTGACATCCACTATGCTTGATTCATTGATACCAATTCCATTTGGACAGTTATCATCAAAGAAAGCGGATCCGTAATCAGACATTGACGTATTCGGATCATAATCATCACAATCAAGTGTTAAGTCTAGAGGGCACACCAATGTAGGAGGTATAGTATCCAATACAGTGACCACTGCTGTACAAGATAATGAACTGCTTGTTGCCGTGTTTGTGACCGTCAAAGTAACAATCTGAGCACCGATTTGATTGCAGAAAAATTGTCCTGGTACCACATCTGCTGTAAAATCAGCACAAGCACCCACAGATCCCGTGCTTACATCTTCTGGATTAATTGTCACAGCTCCATTTTGATCTAAGAACACAGTAATATTTTGTGTTGAACAAGTTAAGACACCTGGATCAACTATTACCTCAAAGGAACCACTATTTTGACACCCATTAGCATCAGTTATCGTTACAGTGTACAAGGTAGTTGTGTCAGGAGTTACTATGAGAGTGTCATTTGTCGAACCTGTGTTCCACAAGTATGAAGCACCTCCACTAACTATAAGTGTATCTGAATCTCCAATACAAATCATAATTTCTCCAGAAATATTGACTGTCGGTAAAGGAAGTGTGATCACTTCAAAATTAGCAGAATTTGTACAACCTTCTGCATCTGTAATAGTAACAGAATAAGTTGTAGTATCTGAAGGGGTGACGACAATTTGCTGCGTGGTTTCACCTGTACTCCAACTATAAGTTACCGCTGTCGTAGCGGAAAGTGTGGATGACTCACCAAGGCATAATTCATCGTCTCCATCGATCTCCACAATTGGAGGTGTATTGATATTTACTTGGACGGATGTGTTATTTATACAGCCGTTTCCGTCTGTTGCTGTCACGCTATATGTTGTGGCGATTGTTGGTGACACTGAAATAGAAGCAGTGGTTTCACCTGTACTCCAAACATATGAAGTTGCTCCCGATGCACTCAAAGTTGTAGTAGCATCTGGACAGATATTTAAATCTCCAGAAATTACTACTACTGGCAATGTATCTACATTCACTGTAAACTCATCAATACTTGAACAGCCATTTGAATCTGTTCCTGTAACAGAATATGTGGTAGCCTGTGTTGGTGAAACTGTAATTGTTGTAGAAGTTTCACCAGTACTCCATATATAGGAAACACCACCAGATGCTGTCAAATCAGAAGTAGATCCGAGGCAAATTTGATCATCTCCAGTTATTTGGATGTTTATAGTTAGACCATTGACAGAAACTGTGTGACTATCTATATTGATACAACCATTTGAATCCGTTCCAGTAACTGAGTATGTTGTTGTTTGGCTAGGTGATACAAGTATAGATTCTGTTGTTTCACCAGTACTCCATACATATGATGTAGCACCTGTAGCAGTGAGTTCAGTTGTTTCATTGATACAAATTACATCCGATCCCTGAATAAGAACATTCGGCAAAGCATTTACAACCACTTGGGTAGATGTTGCTGCTTGACAGCCATTCCCATCTGTTGCCGTAACACTGTATGTAGTATTTACCAAAGGTGTAACGGTTAAAGATGCTGTGGTCTCACCTGTATTCCAAATATATTGGATGCCACCGCTAGCAGTTAAAGTAGTTGAACTATTGAGACAAACATTCATGTTGCCTGAAATAGCCACAATTGGAAGTGGATCAACATTAACTGTGAATGCATCAACACTAGTACATCCATTTGAGTCTGTCCCTGTCACCATGTAAGTTGTTGATTCGGTAGGCGTAACTGTGATAACATTTGTTGTTGCCCCAGTATTCCAAACATAGGATACGCCTCCAGATGCGGTCAGTTGTGAAGAGGATCCTAAACAAACAGTGTCATCACCTGTGATTTGAATATTGATAGTCAAACCATTTACGGTTATTGCATGGGTATCTGTATTTATGCAACCATTTGAGTCTGTTCCTGTCACTGAATAAGTTGTGGCTTGACTTGGTGCCACTAGTATGGATTGAGTTGTTTCGCCTGTACTCCACAAATATGAGCTAGCTCCTGATGCCGTCAATGTCGTTGTTTCATTAATACAAATGACATTTGATCCTTCGATTTGCACATTTGGCAATGGATTTACGACGACTAACGCTGTAGCAGTTGCTGTACAACCATTGACATCGGTTGTAGTAACAATATAATTTGTATTTGTAATCGGCGATACAATAATTGAAGCTGTTGTTTGTCCTGTACTCCATTCATAAGACATTGCATTTGATGCTGTTAAAGTAGTGGAACTTCCTGAACAAATATCTACATCACCAGAAATAACTGGTGTAGTAGCCGTATGTACCGTTACTTCATATTCCAAAACCGCTGTACATCTCACTTCATTCGTCACTGTTACTGAATATGTTGTGGTTATGGTAGGATGAACAATTATAGAAGGTACTGATTCACCAGTACTCCAATGGTATTTCACTCCACCAGTCACTGTAAGAACAGATTGTTCGCCAGTGCATATATTATCATCTCCTGAAATATCCGCTACGACAGGATTCTCTTCACATATTTTTTCGCAAACATCTGAATCATTATTGTCTTGTACATCTACCACGAGTTTGCAAATATCATAATTGCCAAACTCATCGATAACATACCAATCTATATCAACAAGTCCTACATCAAAACAATCGAAACATCTCAATGTGTCCATCGGATCATGAGAGAATGCAAAAGTAATGTCGTGACCACAAGGATGAAAACTAGAAGCATTCAAAGTGCTAGCTCTAAGGCAACTCATTTCTGTGTCAGCTATACCATCACCGTTGATATCCATAGGTGATAAAGAAATACTTACTTCTTGTAAACATGAAGCTTTTGGGTTATCATCATTTCTTACTAAAATGATTTGATCTTCAGCAACAACATTTCCACATCCATCTTCAAATGACCATAGCACCCTATGTGTTCCTACTGGGAATTCACCATTTAAAGTACTCGTTGCGCCTAAACCATTATTATTTATGTCATAGTGTCCATCACTATCAAAGTCGACTTTGTATGACCATCTCAACTTAGTATCTTGTGTACACACATCTGATGCAGAAACACTCAGTGAAACATCAGCATAGTCACACACACCTGATTCAGTAATGATCTCCAAATCAACAATAGGAGCATCAAATACAGGTGGAATGTTATTTTCTACTTTTATCACTTGCTCAAAAGTATACGGCTCATATGCACTGCCTAATCTATTCATTTCACACCAATCAATAACGGTCCACCTTCGTAATACTTTAAAACAAGCGCCAGTTACAAAATTAAATACTTCATCTTTATAAGATGCTGCGGCAAGGCCACATTCGGATTGGTGCAATATGGGATAGCCTCTTAAGTCATTGAAATTTTCTGGTTTTAAATCTTCTACAGAACATCCATCTGTCACAGTGAAGTCAATTGACTCTTCTACATCCGTATAAGGATCGAACCTATCTTCGGAAATTACATAAATAGTCTGAGTACAACTTGTATTATTTGCTCCATCTGTAGCGTAGAAAGTTCTATATATTTCACCTTCTCTACATGAATTTAAACTAAAAATTGGTTCGTCAGAATTAAATTCTGTAGGACATGAGTCTTCAACTGTAGGTAAGCCAAATTGTGTAAAATCAAGGCTTTCATTAGCTTCATCACAATTGATAGTAACATCAGCTGGACAGTGAATGACAGGAACATGTTTATCCTGAATAGTGACATTTGTCATACAAACATTGCTATTACCAGATGCGTCTTTTCCTCTCAAACCTACCATAATTGTTTTACCAACATCAGCACAGTCAAAATGTATAAATTCTTGATAAACTACAGTTTGCAAATCCATTCTTGCTACGTATAGGCTATCAAGAGCGCAATTATCATAAGTACCATCATCTATATGTTTTGGATACAAATAAGCATCACCCTCTGAATTTATACTTGTTACAACTGCGCCTTTACAAATCATAACTGGTGCAGTCTTATCTTCAACTTTAACGTTGAAACTATAAGCAGATGAGTTTTGACATCCGTCGTAAGCAACATAAGTCACAATATTTTCTCCAACGGCTAAATTAATATTTGAATTTGATTCAACATTATCAATAAACCCACTTGGATATGTAACTGTAACATTCACTATAGGACTACATACATCCGTAACATTTGGAATTGGCAAAGTATATTTCGCTTCGCAGTTACCTTTGCTAGACACAGTGATAGTCACATCATCAATAGGTTCAAATACAGGAATTGTTTGGTCTACGATATCGATATACTGAGTGTGTCTTATATAATCATTGTTAGTGCAATGTTGCTCATAGACAAGCCATTCTCTCGCGATTTTTCTTACACAACCCAATCTTACTTCTTTATCCACAAAAGTGGTATATACATTACAAAGTGGGTCTAAATAAGGGTACATCTCTAACCCTGCTACTGTCGGAACTCCTGTCTCACTTACAACTGGTCTATTGTTTTCGTCTACTTCAAACTCTGTACAAACCAAAGGATTGTCATTGACCATAGTAAAATCCTCTGGCCAAACTATGATAGACAAGTCAGGTCTAGCGACATTTATCCTCATATTACAGATAGCTGATTTATTACCGAACTGATCTACAGCCTGATATGACCTATCTATATATTTTATTAATTCTGGATCACAGGATAACGTTGTGATTTGTTCGTAAATCAGATTATTTACAACATCCCCACCACAATTGTCTGTTTCGAATGGCCCTTTATAATTATCCAAAAAGTAACATGGAATTTCAATGCTAGGTGCACATATTGAAACTGGTGGAGTTTTATCGGATACTGTGATAGTAGACCAACAAGAATTACCTCCGCAACCTTCAATAAGTTTTGCCATGACCGATTTTCCTATATGCTCAGCAGACAAAAGATTACCTGCTATGACATTACCTGATACATCAGTCAACATGACACTATACGGCGAGGATGGATTCAAAGTTCCAGCCACCATCATCTGTGGCGTTATCTCCATATTACAATTGCCATCTAATGACACATTGAAATCTCCAATACAAGCGATAGAAGCGCCATCTGGAGCACCTAACTTGACTGTGATTACTGCTGGTGCGCTACACTCATTTACAGTATTCACTTCCACAGTGTGTGATCCTGCTGGATAAGCACTCCAATCAACATCAAGAGTTGATTCAGTCTCCCCAGTTATTTCTACATCATCTATTTTCCAAACGAAATCGTTTTTAGAAACGGAAGTGGCTTCATAAGTTGCAACTCCATCTATACACAATGATAGTGGCCCTGACACTGTTACTTTCTCAAAATTACAAGTTGTAGCAGGTGCATTCACCTGTTGAACATCGCCAAATTTATTTCGGAATGTGATAGCAAATCCCTTGCCATCTAAATGTACTGCTTCAAGGATATAATAACTGTGTCCTTCATGCTCATGTGGCATTTCCTCCAATGTATATCCGTTTGGCAAAAGTATAGGACTTTCAGGAGGATATGGAGAATTTATATCATATAATCCTGTTGAAGATTCTACATACCACTCTTCATCTTCTGCACTAGCAATTTTTAAGAACAATTCAAACTGGCCATTTGTAGGTGTAGTTGCAGCTCTGCAATCAGAACAAGGTTCGTATTCGGCAGGGCAAATAAGTACTACATAAGATGTGGATATATTATTTGAATCATCATCCTTAGAATTATCATCCTGCGTGTCAGGTATAATATCTCTATTAAACTGATCGAAAATTTGTTTTATTTCAACTGTGTTATAAATGGTGTAAGGATGTTTTACATTAGGATCAACCCTACAAAAAATGGATGAAGTATGTGAAGCTCCAGGTTGTAAATCTCCAGAAAACTCAATTGTTTTTGTGGCAACCCCATTTTCAAATGTCCAAGTAGGATCCTCAAGTATAAAAGCGTCTGATACATAATCTACTATGGTAGCTTTTGTGATAGGTTCTGTTCCTAAATTGTTTAATGTGATTACGAATTCAACTAAGTCTCCAGCATTTGCAGATCTAGATTTGGCTTTTTTCACAATACCCAATTCTATTTGACCAACATGCAATTGCAAAGGGTCATGATCGTCTTCATCTAACCCTCCATGATCAGTCATCATATCATCTGTAGATGTACCTACTTTTCCTCCAACATCATTTGTCATTATTAAATCTGGTTCAGAATCAAAATCGCTTGAAGTGTGATCTCCATTGCAAGTGAAATTTGAAATCTCAGCATAATTTACCAAATTCTGTGACCCACTTATTTCATCTATAAAATATGTGAGTTCATAATTTCTACACTCAGCAGGGGTCAAAATTTTATCTTCATGATAAACTATCGTTTGACCATCAGCAGAAAGAGCCCAAAGCTCATTTAATTTTGGATCAAAGACAAGTTCTTTAAGTTTATAATTTACAATATCAAACCCCTCAGCATCCATCGTACCTTGATTACACACTCTTGTGACAAATGTAACACTTGACCCTGAACTATAAACTTCATTACTTTTAAGCGTATGCATCAATGCTAAATCACAAATTGGCAACCTTAAAAGGGATTCAAAATCATTCACATCATCAAAACAAACTTCCAAATTTTCTATGGAAGTATTAGTAGCATCTATAAGTTCAACTACTTCTATAACATTCTCATATACGTTTGATGATGAAGTACCATCAAAGGTTATATGAATCGGGATGATAATATTATCTCCTGGTTTTAATGGAATTTTAGATGTATATGTTATAACATCGCCGTTTATTTCCCAATCCGGATTCAAGGCACTATCCATGACCATGCCTTTTGAAATCGAATTTTGAATAGTAAATCCGTTTATAATAGCAGCTCCTTTATTAACCAATTCTACATTTATATCTACAACATCATTTTCACGAATGGATGCATTGAGCAATGTTTGTGATACTGAAAGAGAGCAATCTCCTGCCAACCTTAATCCTAAATCAAAAGTATGATCTACTGAAGATACATTTACAGGAATCAAATTATTACCACAAGTATCATCAATTCTAGGATTATTGTCGATTAAATCATTGTCCCTATATGTGGTAAAATTATAAGATGCATTATTGATAACCATTTTATTTTCAACAAATATCTTTGGATCAATTTGAATAAAATAGCTTTTACCTGTTTCTAAACCATCATCAACGTTAGAATTGTCAAATACGTAGTTTCCTAAGGCATCTGTTTTTGTTGTGCCAACAATATTACAATTTTCATCTAAGAGATTAAGTATCAGATCTGATACCCCTTTTTCACTTGGATCTTGATATCCATTTTGATTATCGTCAAACCATACTAGGTTGCCAATTTGAACATCATTTTCACCACATAATGAGATGATTTCTCCGAATCCTGTGGCTTTACCGAATGCTATGGTTGTATTCAAGGAATATAATTCAATTGAACCTTCTTTAGCACCAGTTGTGGTATTATATCTATGCATTCCTCCAGAGTAGGCATTCATCTCAGGGTCAAAAACTGCTGCAACGACACTGTTTGTGCCTGGCATCACATAGATACTACCTATTGCTAATTCACTATGATAGAGTGGTTTTGCTACCCAATAATCATCTCCAAAAAACTCTCCACCACCTGGACCTTGACCGTTTCCAACACCAGTTCCTGTAAGTGCACCTGCCTGCCCGTTGTCTTCTAATGTCCAAACTCCATTGTCATTCCAAACCATCAACAAATCAGGTTTTTGTTCGTCAAGTCTGTTAGTGGAGGCTTTACAATACCTGTGACCCACTCTATCACTAATACTCAATAACATATTTCCATCATCTGTAAAATCAATGTCTGTGAGCCACCCTGAATTCACCAAACCATCAGCTGGGGTGTCATACCAATATCCTCTGATAGCATTGGTAGAGAAAATCTCTGTAAAATCACCTGTAGTTGGGTTAAACTCATATACGATAGCTTGAGAATCATCTTGATTTTTTGACAATTCACCCGTGCAGGTGCCACCTACATATAGCTTTCCATTATGATACTTCAACGCAAAAGCATGAAACACACCACCTGTACATCCTGGATCAGGAATTTTATAAGCGTTGGTGTTTTCTGCTGTTGGTTTATATGAAGGAATTTTTACTAAGGTATTATTATATATGTTTATTGTATAAATAAAATTATCGTCATCAGAAATGACTAAAGCACCTAAACCTATTTTTCCTACTTGCGCCCCATATGAACAAGAATCAACATTTGTAACTGTTAATGTACCAACATCTTGACCTAAATCCGATAATTTAGCGAATAAAGATGTAGTATACATGCCATTTACTTCAGATGACTTAAAGATAGCGTCATGACCATGTGAAGTCAAGCCTGAATATTGTTTTACGAAAGCAGAACTATACAATTCTTTCGTCCTTTGTTTCCAAGCTAAACCCCAAATAGAGCCAGTTTGGCTTTGCATGGCAAATTTTCGAACTGGGGATTCGGAATTAAATCCATATTCAAATCCAACTATCGTAGGTTCATTGGGATGCAAATTCACATCACCCTGAACAAAACAAGTAGCAACAACTTCACTTTTTGCACTACAATTATGGCTAGATGCAAGTAAGCCCAAAGATGCATTACATTGTGGGATTTGATGAAATTGGACTGACGACATGTTGTCTTGACCCAAAACAGCAGGAGAATAGGTGTTCAGATAAGAAAAAATCAATCTAGCCATAGTGCCATCTTGTAAATCACTGATGATATAAGTACCATCAGCTGCTGAGATCGCATTACCGATAATTTGTCCTTCTGAATTGTACACACTTACCTGAACGTTTGAAAGACCAGATTCAATATCTGATTTAACACCATCGTTATTGGTATCAGCGTACACCACACCTGAAATTGTACCTGAAACAGGCACACATTGAGCATGGGTTAATTGAGGTAAGAGAACTAGGATTGTTGTCGCTATTAATACTAAATAGCGAAATGCCTTTGCCAGGCAAACAACTGGCATACTGTTTTTCATTTTTTGACCTTAGTTTGTAAAAAAAATAAATTTTTTTAATGGAATATACCGAACTATACCATTAAACACCTGTACACTGACGTTCCGAACTTGTCAAGACAGGCAAGACAACAATTACTGTTTTTATGTGGGAACAATTGATAATCAGTACTTTACAAACACATCAATTCAATTGCTAGGGCAAATATAAGGATATTATTTAATATGACATAATTTACATTATTTTTTTTTATAATATTTAAAATGTTAATTTATTTACTCAAGTTCTATTATTCAATAAAGTAACAATTATTGCATTTGTATTAATTCTCAAGTATTTGTATTTGTTACTTCTTTTATTACTAGATTGAAATAAAATTTAACTTATTAAAATAATTAGTAAAATACATTGGATCAGTAAAAACCCCTATTTTTTTTAAAAATAAATACAATATACTATCTATCAATTATAAATATATGTAATTTTGCAATAATATATTATTTTTTCATTTCTAAAGTCTCAAATTTTATGAAAACAAATGTGTACAAATTTTCAATGAAGCTCACCCTACTCATGATGGTAGTGTCTTACTTCACAACAATTCAAGCAAATAATTTAACAGGATGGTCCTTCACTCTGGTTTGCCCCGGTGATAGGTATGCTAGTTGTTATGATGAATTATGGGATCTGTCTCAATACGGCAATGCTTATATACATAGTGGATATAGTAATTACTCGGCTGGTCAACCCACTGTAACTTATCACTTGAATTCCTGTAATACGGGATACATTACTAGAACTTGGTCAGTTGAAGATTATAACTGGAACTGGCATACCTGTACCCAAACAATATATGTTAACTCAACTGGGAATTATGGGCCAGACATCATTTGGCCTAGAGATACTACCTTGGTAGGATGTAATCCCGGATACAGTCCACAAGATTTGATGGAGGGCTATAACTACCCTTCTTGGACAGGTAATGAGTGTTCTATGTACGGTAGATCTTATTCTGATATGGTATTTAAAACATCGTCAAACCAATGTAAAAAAATAATGCGTACTTGGAAAGTCATGGATTGGTGCAATGAAAATCCCTATGGTTATGGAGGCATTTATTCACATATACAAATAATAAAAATAGTCGCGAATACACCTCCTTCATTTGATTGTCCTTCTGATGTAACTGTGCTTTCAAACAATTGTCAGAATGCGGAAGTTCTGCTGCCTCCATTGGAGGTCCCTAGTAGTAGTTGTGGTGGATATTTTATTATTTCACATGACTCAAAATATGCCACTCAAAAGGGGAACAACATTTCGGGCATCTACCCAGTAGGAAAAACAAAGGTCACTTATACTGTCCAATATGGATGTGGATTAGTAAAAACTTGCTCGTTCAATGTCAATGTACAAAGTGGCAAACCCACTCCTTATTGTACAGGCGAACTAGTTACCGCTCTTATGGGGGTGGATACTGATTATGATGGTAAAGTAGATAATGGCATGGTTGAACTATGGGCTAAAGATTTTAATAGGGGTAGTTATTCCAAATGTGTTGGGGGCACTTTAAGATTCTCATTCTCACCAGATGTCAATGACATGAAACGCTCATTCACCTGTGATGACCTTGGAGAAAACCAAGTGGATATATACGTAACTGATGCTTCAGGGGCACAAAGCTTTTGCACCACAACTATAATCATACAAAATAATGGCGCCAATATACCAGATTGCAAGCGTAAAGAAACAGAGCCCGAAAAACCTAAATATATTATTCAGGGGACTGTCTCTGCCATTAATGATCTACCTGTAAAAGGAGCTGAAGTAACACTGACTTATGATGTACCACAATATACCTATCATATCACATATGACACAGTGACGAGACTTACACTTGATTCGTTTATAAATGCTTCAGGTCATAAATTATACCGTTATATTGAAATCAAAGAAGTGACAGAACATAAAGATTCGGTTGCTCAAATTCTTACAAAATCTATCTTCACAAGTGCCGCAGGAAGCTTCACTTTTGATTCATTCAATATTACTGATGTATCATTCACATTAGAAGCTAATTTCACTGGTGATAAAAGTAAGAATCTCAATGTTTTTGATGTAGAAATGCTTAGAAATTATTTAGACGGTTCTAATACATATCAAAGTTATTACCAATATTTGGCTTCAGACATTAATGAAGATGGAATTATTGATGATTCTGACTTAGAATTATTAGAAAATTTTGTGATGGGTTCTACTTCTGCATTGCCAGGCAAGCATCAATGGTATGTGATACCAAATAGTACCGCCTTTACGTACCCAGATGATGTTTTACAATATCAAAATTGGTCAACAAAATATCATTTGGATAGTATAAAAATCTATGATAATATTTATAATTTCATTGCAATCAAAAAAGGAGATATCAGTATTGATCCGGATAGCAAACCAATCCAAGAAATTGAGATAAGAAATTCAAATCTTAATACGCACCCAGTGATTCAGGTATTTCCAAATCCAGTAACAGATTTTATATCCATTAATTCAAGTACAACTCTCAACGAAAGCATGAATATTGAAATATATTCACATCAAGGTCAATGTATTGTGAAGCAAAAAACAGACCTTAAGCATATAGAAATTAGTACATCACATTGGCTACAAGGCATGTATCTGTACAGAATAAAAGTAGGTGAAAGAATATATTCAGGAAAGATTTTAAAACAATAATTTGGTTGTAAAACCAAAACAAGAAAGGCTCCTTTTAGGGGCCTTTTTTTTGTACTTTAGTATCTGAAACACTGGAATGACTACCAATTAAATATAAGAGAACTTTAACACTAAAGCTAGTCCATTTTTGAACTTTTTTACCATATTGTCATTTAAGTCCAATGTGCATTGCACAGTTTATTTGATTTTTGCATTAGTTTAAAATCGATTTTAGAATTAAAAAAAATTAATTATTTTCGACCACATAAACTAGTTTTACAACATTCTTTACCATTAAAATTCATGTAATTGTATGCAACCTTCTATTGACATTGAAGCATTAAATCAGCAGATCTATATTGACAGCGCTTTTATGGAAACCTTGCGAAATGAAACATCCAAGGTTATTGTCGGTCAGACCCAAATGATAGATAGGCTTATTTTGGGTTTGCTTACCAAAGGGCACATCTTGTTGGAAGGATTACCTGGTTTAGCAAAAACTTTGGCCATCAAAACATTGGCTGGAGCCATTAATGCAGATTTTCAGAGAATACAATTTACTCCTGATCTATTACCATCAGACATTATTGGTACTATGATCTACAATCCTTCAAAAGGAGATTTTTCAGTAAGAAAAGGACCAATTTTTTCCAACTTTATATTAGCTGATGAGATAAACAGAGCTCCGGCAAAAGTCCAGAGTGCTCTTCTCGAAGCAATGCAAGAAAAACAAGTAACAATTGGAAAAGAGAGTTTTAAACTTGACGAACCATTTTTGGTGTTAGCGACCCAAAACCCAATAGAACAGGAAGGCACCTATCCATTACCTGAAGCACAGGTAGACCGATTCATGCTCAAAGTACTAATAGACTATCCAACGATAGATGAAGAGAGGGATATTATTAGAAGAAACATCCAAGGTGATATAAATGTAAAAATTTCACCGATCATCACCCCTGAAACCATCTTAAAAGCGAGGGAATCAGTAAAAAAAGTTTATATGGATGAAAAAATAGAAAATTACATACTTGATATTGTCTTTGCTACAAGATTCCCAAATAAATACCAAATCAAAGATGCGGAAAATCTAATTTCTTATGGTGCATCACCTCGGGCAAGTATAAATCTTGCTATGGCTGCAAAGGCTAGAGCTTTCATGCAGAGACGAGGATATGTCATCCCTGATGATGTAAGACAAGTATGCAAGGATGTCATGCGCCATAGGATAGGATTGTCCTACGAGGCAGAAGCAGAAAATATCAATCAAGATGACATCATCACTATGGTAATAAATAAAATTGCAGTTCCATAATGAACATGTTTTTGTCAAAAAGAATTTTAAGCATTTGCTCTATACTTTGGATCTCGATAATTACCTCCTATGGGCAAAAGGTTTTTGACAAAAACTTAGTAAGTACTTTGTTTCCTAAATCTTCTAAAAACTTATGGATACACACTCTTGAAGGCACATTGGATGGAGTTTATCCTTTACAAATGATTTTAGGAACGGATGGTCATCAATGCAAAGGTTATTATAGATCAGTAACAGATCAAGAAATATATTATTTTGAAGGAACCGATGAAAATCACAAAGTTTTTCTCACAGAGTTCAGGGAAGATGGAAGACCTATGGCCTTCATTTCAGGAAGCTATGACGGTCAAAGACTTTTCGGTCAATGGATGGATAAATCCAAGGTTAATAAAATGAAAATAGACCTCCAATATGTTTCATCTTTTACAGAATTAAAACAGCCTTGTGAATTTCTGGAAAGCGCTTACTACTTTGAAGGTAAGATATTTGGCTCTGAATATAAAATGCAATTATTCATTCATGATGCCACAGCAAAATATTTTATCAAAAGTGATACTTACCATCATTTGGATATCTTGCCAATAATAAAAAATGGTAAGCAGCTTACATTTGATACTAAACTGGATGATCAGGTTGTTTCCTTTACCCTTGATTCAATTGATGATCAAACCATTCAAATCTCAAATACCAAAGAGAGTACTTCATGGAAAGCCGATAGTCAATTGACATTTACATGTAATGCAAAATTGGATTATGCGGTGGGTTATAAGTATATGACGCCTATTAAAAATGATAAGAATTTCGATAAATGGATAACAGATAAAATAAAACAGATTTCAAAATCATCTGAGAACCTGAATAAAATCAAAGAAAAGAGATGGCAATATAATGTTGATGTCTGGGTAGAAATCTTATTTATTGATAAGAATTTTATAGGAGGGTGGATTTATGCACATGACTCTAGAAATCCAGCTCCAAGTAAAGAGGCATTTATTTATGATATAGATAGCCACGATGCGATAAAAATTGAGACTTTCTTTAAGGATATTACAAAGTTTCATGAGGTATATAATGTCTATGAAGGTCAATATTTATCAAAGCAAAAGTCAGAAAAGAAGGATCATTTTAAGGCAACAGATTTCAAATATATAACCTTATCCAATTTTGGAATAGCTGTGAGTACAAATTTTAATACTGTGTACGGGGAAGGAGTATTCTACATTCCATACAAAGAGTGTGGCCAATATTTAAAAGAAAAGTATCGATATCTAGAAGAATAAATTTATTATGGATTCATTAGAGTTATTGAGAAAAGTCAGAAAAATTGAAGTCTTCACAAAAGGCCTTTCTAACCATATTTTTTCCGGTGAATATCACTCCGCATTCAAAGGCAGAGGAATGTCCTTCAGTGAGGTACGTGATTATACATATGGAGATGATGTAAGAAATATTGATTGGAATGTAACTGCTAGAACGGGTTCGCCACATATAAAAATCTTTGAAGAAGAAAGAGAATTGACAGTAATGTTACTTATTGATGTTTCTGGTTCTTCGTATTTTGGATCAAAGGACGTTTTCAAATCTGAATGGATGGCTGAGATCAGTGCCGTAATTGCCTTTTCAGCACTAACAAATCATGATAAAGTGGGCGCCATCCTATTCTCAGATCGCATTGAAAAATATTTGCCTCCTGCCAAAGGTCGACAAAACCTTCTTAGGATAATTCGTGAAGTTTTGAATTTGAAACCAGTAGGAAAAAGAACAAGCTTAGAATCTGCACTTAAATTTCTCAATAATGTGGAGAAAAAAAGAAGTATTGCATTTGTGTTTTCTGATTTCTTTGATGATGGATACCGACAAGCATTAAATGTAACTGCAAAAAAACATGACATCATTGGAGTACGTATCTATGATGATCGCGAGGAGTTTATACCTTATGGAGGACTAATAGCCATAGAAGACGCAGAATCAGGAAAAGTTACTTTGTTAGATACGGCCAGTCCACAATACAAAGCAAAAGCAAAAACAATTTATGATTCAAAAGTAAACGATTTTATCAAAACCTTTCATGCATCAAAATCAGATGTGATGCATTTAGCGACTGGGCAAGATTACATAGTGGCATTACAAAAGTTTTTTAAAAACCGAGCTCTTAGAAAATGAAATTATACGACATATACATAAAAAGATTTGTATCACTTTATTTGATTTTCTTAATCAGTTTTATATCTTACAATTCTGTTGGTCAAGCTTCCATCTCTTTAAAAATAGATAGTACAGATGTGCTGATTGGCGATAAAATCAAGGCACACATTGCAGTCAAAAATGCTTCTCCAAAAATGACATTGGATTGGAAAAATCTAATGAACATCGTTAATCAAGACTATTTATCTGACACTACCAGGTTTGAAAAAATTGCTGATGTGGCTATTCTTGACTACGGTCAATGGCAGTCTACTGATGATGATTCAAAGTTTACTATACCTTCCAATGAAATCTCAAATGGAGTAGCTCAAAACACTATTTCATTTGCAATTTACAATGAAGGCACCTTCCATATCCAACCACCAAAAATAATAACTGATACCATACAAATCACAACCAGCCCATCACAAATCATACGTGTGCACCTTCCTAAAACCATAGAAAATGCAGCAGATACTATACAAATTAATCCTATAAAAGATATAATAAAAACAAAACCCAATTTTTCCGATTATCTACCTTATATTTTAGGCATATTGGCGGCTATAACATTAGGTTTATTGATTTGGTATTTCATAAGAAAGAGGAGAAAAATATCAACTAACCAACAGGAGATTCTTATTGAAACTATTGCCACTCCTCCTTATGAACAGGCTTTGCAGTCTTTACAGGAATTGGAACAAAAACGACTTTGGCAAAATGGGCAAGTAAAAGCTTATCAAACAGAATTGACGGACATCATCAGAAAATATATTGAAGGCAATTTTGGTGTAAAAGCACAGGAAATGACAACTATTGACATCCTAGATGCATTGGATCCATCAGTTTTTGATACAAATATCAAATCTACACTGTCAGATATTTTGAACATGGCAGATATGGTAAAATTTGCAAAAGCCGCACCTGAATCCAATGTGCATCATATGTTTATGCAATCAGCTTATCAGTGGGTAAAAGATACCAATGCACGCATTGTTCCATCACAAAAAGATATTCTTGAACCATGATTTCGATAGGTCAATTCCAATTAGCACAGCCTTGGTGGCTTTTGGGACTAATGATTATCCCAATGCTTTGGTATTGGAAAAAACGGAAATATGGTCTGAAAATGCAGGCTCTTAAATATTCTGTCGATTATTCCAATCTCACTCTTTCAACATGGAAAACCATGTTTTTCCCTTACGTTGATCTAATTTTTTACTTTGGATTGATATCATTTGTATTTGCTTTGTCTAGACCACAACGTATTTTGACTGAAGAAAAAGTTAGAGCAGATGGTGTAGACATCATTATGGCCATGGACTTGTCGAGTAGTATGCTATCGAGGGATTTTAATCCTGATAGGCTTGAGGTTTCCAAGATGGTAGCAAAAGAATTTGTGGATAAAAGGAAATATGATAGAATAGGCCTTGTAGTTTTTTCAGGTGAAAGTTATACCCAAGCACCATTGACCACGGATCATGTATTAATTCAAGACTTCTTAAGTAATCTTACAGTAGGAGTGCTCGAAGATGGCACGGCTATAGGAATGGGTTTGGCTAATGCTGTCAATAGATTGAAAGATAGTCAAGCCAAATCCAGAATTATCATCTTGCTCACTGATGGTGAGAATAATGCCGGATACATAGACCCTATGACATCGGCAGAAATTGCCAAAGCTTACGGCATAAAAGTATATACTATCGCTATAGGATCAAGAGGGACTGCACTCTCACCTATTAGTAGAACTGGCAATGGTGAATATCTTTTTGGAATGCGTCAGGTCACTATTGATGAAGACCTTTTGCAACAAATATCGAACTTTACAAATGGTAAGTTTTTCAGAGCGATAGACAGAGCTGGATTAGAACAAATTTATTCTGAAATCGACACCCTTGAAAAAACAAAGATAGAAATAACAGTTTTCAAGAGATATAAGGACTATTTTAAATATTTCATTGCTTTGGGGATACTGTTGTTTTTGGGCTGGTGGATATTGAAGCAAACTATTTTTTCACTCTATAACGTAGATTAAGGTATGTTTAGATTCGAAAATCCATATGAATCTTTGTGGTTGATTTCCATTGCATTATGCGTACTTTTATTTATTTATTTAAGAAAGTACAGTCACTATAAAACAACCTTTTTAGGTAAATCTTCGACTATCAAAAGACTGTATGAGTATACGAGATCCATACGCATTTCTTACATTACTACGATGATGTGTGTTGGACTATTCTTTTCTGTGGTGGCATTGATGAATCCACAATGGGGATATCACAATAAAAAAGTAGATACCACCTCGGCAGATGTGTACATTGCAATAGATCTATCTAACAGTATGAATGCGACTGATGTAGCGCCTACTAGGCTAGAAAAAGCCAAACAAATAGCTGAATCTATCGTACAATCAAGTCAGGGAGACAGGATTTCTTTGATCTACTTTGCTGCATCTGCTTTCATGCAGATGCCTCTGACCAATGATTACGGTACAGCGCGTATGTTCATTCGCTCAGCCCAAACCAATCTTATTTCAACACAAGGGACTTCTATCAGTGAGGCTATACGTGTAGGATTGCGTTCAAATAAAACGGACAATGATGGTAAGAAAATAATGATTATCATTTCTGATGGTGAAGACCATGAAGAAGGCATAGAAAATGTTATCCAGGAGGCTATTGATAAAGGATGGATTATTTCCACTATTGGAGTAGGCTCAGTTGAAGGCAGTATGGTACCTGTTGAAGAAGATGGACGTGAAACATATTTATTTGATGATGAAGGAAACCCCGTATCATCTAAACTCAATACAGAAGCGCTAAAACAAATTTCAGAAAAAGGTCACGGAAAATATTTTGATGCGACAGATTTAAATATTAACGACGAATTGAAAACTTTTCTTGAAAAATTGGATAGAAAAATAGTGCAATCAAGATCATTTTCAGATTTGAACAGTTATTATATGTATTTTCTTGTACCAGCCTTATTGTCTTTTATTGCAGTATTTATAATGATGTATTCTTATAAAAATAAACAAATATGATAATGGGAAAAATATGGTTGCTATCGATTCTCATTTCATTTTTTTGCTTGACTCAAATCTATGCTCAATCCGCTCACAAAGACCTGAGAAATGGCGATAAATTGTATGGTTTGGGTAAATGGAATGATGCAGAAATTGAATATCGCAAAGCAAAACAAACAAAAAATGAGTTGAAATCCAACTACAACCTTGGAAACACGTTGATGCATCAGGAACGAGCTAATGAAGCAATAGACCAATATAAAAATGCCACAACATCGAAAGGCACTGAACAAGAAAAAGCAAATGCATATTATAATCTTGGAAATGCATATTTTAATGAAAAAAAATACAATGAGAGTATTGAAGCTTATAAAAATGCTTTAAAACTCCATCCGAAAGATCTACAATCAAAAGAAAATCTTGCAATAGCCAAAAGACAATTGAAAATCCAACAACAGCAGCAAGAACAGCAGCAAAATCAGAAACAGCAATCACAAGATCAAAAAGATCAACAACAAAATCAAGATAAATCTGATAATGCTGCAAACCAAGATGAACAAAAACAATCCGAAAATCAAAATGATCAAAAACAACCGGAAAACGATGATAAAAATGGTCAGCAGCAGTCGGATCCACAGAATATGTCGAAAGATAAAGCTGAAAAATTACTTCAGATAATGGATAACGAAGAAAAGAAAGTCCAAGAAAAATTAAGGCGCGGCAATCCTTCTAAAAAATCAAGAAAAAATTGGTAAAGTAGCTCAGGTGCTACTTCTTTCATCCATCCACCATTGGATAATAACGTTCTTCCAATACCTTGAAATGCCATCTTTGATGCCCGAACAAAACAAAACCAAGAGCTAATGGACTGTATTGAATGCCGTTGTAAGCACTGCCATTTTGGAGTAGCATATCATCCGTAAAAGATTGGAAAAGTAGGATAGACGATTGGCGAACGATCATTAATTCATCCATAATCTCTTCTAATGACCTGTGATTTGCATTGGCATTTAGGGCAAAATCATTTTCGTCAAAAGGTGCCATTTTCTGTTTGTCACCACGTGCTATTGACAGAATTCGGTACAAAAAAACTCTTTCACAATCAACAATGTGCTGGAGGATATCACGCACAGTCCATTTACCTTCGGCATAAACGCGGTCACCTAATTCTCTCCAAGTATCTAAGGGAACTATTTTAAGTTCTTCTAAACTTTGTAACAAAGCCGCCAAAACGGTCACACCATCATCAACAAGTGCGATGTATCGGTCAAAATATTTTGGCATGATTAGTATATCTGCTTTTGTCAAATTACTCATATATTTTGTTTTAACTATTCACCAAAAACAACACAATAATCAGTCTATGGATTTCTACTTTGTAAGATATTGTACGTAAGCGATTGATCTAAAACGCTTTTCATTTTAAAACATTGTTATTTAAAAAGTTTATGAGATATTATTCACATTCACTTACCAATACAATGCAAGTTATTACATTTGTGTCAATAATCCTCATAAATAAAAGTCATTGGAATTATTCCCCAGAAATAAAATGATATACCGATACAAATATACGATTTTATTTACTTCAATTTTGTTTATTTATTGTATCAATATGTTCATTGATGTCATGGAAATCGATGCAGCCCAATATGCTTTGATTTCTATGGAAATGAGCTTTACAAAAAGTTTTCTGCATGTGTACCAACAAGGAAGTGATTACTTGGATAAACCTCCCTTACTCTTTTGGCTCTCATCTTTATCATTCATAATTTTAGGAATCTCAAATTTTGCTTATAAACTTCCATCAATTATAATAGCCATAGTTGGCATATATAGCCTTTATAGGTTTGCATTACTATGGTATTCTAAAGAAAAAGCTGTGCTTGCAGCATTGATTCTAGCTAGTTGTCAAGCATTATTCCTTATGACAAACGATATCAGGACGGATACAAATTTATTGGGATTAGTTATGTTTACGATTTGGCAATTGAGTGAATATTTGACTAAATCTAAATGGAAACATTTGGTCTTGGCAGCGATTGGATTAGGATGTGCCATGATGGCCAAAGGACCTATTGCACTTATCATACCAGCAGCCGCATTTGGTACAGATATATTTTTAAAAAGGAATTGGAAAGATATTTTTAGACCTGAATGGATAGTATTATTAATTATCGTTGGAATAATGCTTGTCCCCATGAGTTATGGCTTGTACACACAATTTGACCTGCATCCAGAGAAATATGTTTATGGTTTACAAGGTCCTTCGGGATTAAGATTCTTTTACTGGACACAAAGTTTTGGGCGTATAACTGGAGAAAATTATTGGCAAAATGGTAAAAGTCATTTTTACTTTTTACATACTATTCTTTGGGACTTTCAACCATGGATTTTAGTCTTTATTCCAGCTCTCGTTATGAAGTTTAGATCTCTTTTTAAAATGAGATTTAGAGTTGATAAAAGTGAAGAATTTATCAGCTTTGGCGGATTTGTACTTGTATTTATTGCGCTTTCCTTTTCTAAATATAAATTACCACATTATATTTTTGTCCTTCTTCCATTTGCATCAATCATCACAGCAAATTTCATTTACACCCTACCAAAGATTGGCCAGACCCTTTTTTCAAAAATACAATTTTCCATTTCTCATTTGTTTTGGATAGTAATTGTTGTAAATTTTATTTTCTTTTTTCCTCCAAATAATGCAATACTACCAATATTCTTAGCTATGCTTTACATTGCATATTGGTTCGCATTTCTTGATTTAAAAGAAAAAGTTGAACGCATTTTTATACCGACTGTTATTACAGCTATTGGTTTTAATTTGGTTCTCGCATCAAACTTTTATCCTAATCTTTTGAAATATCAGTCAAGCTCACAAGCAGGTAAAATTGTATCAGAAAATAATATACCCAATGATATGTTTTACAGCTACAATACATCCAGCTTTTCGCTTGATTTCTATGCGAAACGGATTACGCCAAAAACGAGCCTTGATTCAATGCAATATATTAAACCTAAAAGTCTGATTTATGTAGATGAAGATGGCTTAATTGAATTACAAGAAAACCAAGTTTCAATAAAAGTGAAAGAGAAGCTACCATCCTATAAAGTGACTGCAATTAAATTGCCATTTCTGAATAAACAGACAAGAAGTCAAAAATTGAAATATAGTTATTTAATCGAAAAACAATAGAAATGAAAGTCAAGCTTCTCAAAAGATTTACCCTCTTTTTGTGGTCATAAATATGGGCTAATTTTAGCGCTTATCGAATAGAAAATTCAAAATTTTAAAAGTCTAATGTCAAAAACCGTATTATATATAGCTATGAGCCTAGACGGATACATAGCACGTGCAGATGGAAATCTCGATTGGCTCACATCTTTTCCACTACCTCCTACAGGTGATTATGGTTATGAAACTTTATTAAAAGGCATTGGTACTACCATCATGGGCCGACTAACATATGATGCATTGTTAAGTTTCGGGATTGATTGGCCCTATTCTGAATATGATACCTACATAGTTACGTCACAACACAACTTTGTCCCTACTACGCCAAAATCTCATGCCGCTTCCATAGATAAATTACTTAAAATTGTGGAACAAATAAAGAAAGTCGACACCAAAGATATTTGGTTGGTGGGTGGTGGAAAAGTGATTGCTGAATGTATCCATCATGACTGTCTTGATAAAATGATAATCACCGTCATTCCCATTATGATTGGAGATGGAATTCGATTATTTACTGAAAACATGGTGGAATCCAAATGGAAATTGATAGATGTCACCACTTTTTCTACTGGAGCTGTCAATCTTACTTATGAAAGGTTGAGCCACTGATCTATCTGTAACAGAGATGATATCTGACTGATTAAGAATGATATTCCTTTTAAATAATATTCACTTCTTTGTAAATCAATTCGCTCACAGAAATCATCTTTCTTGAAAGCCAAGTCATATTTTGGATCAAGATATCTCATTATCTAGTTTTTCATTATATTTATAAGGACAAATTTCACTAGATTTTCAAACACAGCATAATATTTATGAATGATAAGAAGCCAATCTGATAGCACTGAATTCAAGAAATAATATGCGAGGATTGATTACCTTTGCGGCGAAATAACCGAAATAACGCGCATGTTTGACTGGAATTCATGTATTTCTTTTAGAAGATTTGGCCCTAAACACAGTATGTCAGATGCACGTTCGGATTTCAGGAGAGACTATGATAAAATCATTTTTTTATCCGCTTTCAGAAGGCTGCAAAACAAAACTCAAGTTTTCCCTTTACCAGGAAATGTCTTTGTTCATAATCGTCTTACACATTCTCTAGAAGTCTCATGTGTTGGAAGGTCAATTGGGCACATTGTTGGAAGTCAAATTGCTAAAAAGTATAAAGAGACATTACCAAGTACTGTTAGAAAATTTTATAGATATGACCTTGAAGATGTCATCGCTTCTGCATGTTTGGCTCATGATGTTGGAAACCCAGCTTTCGGGCATTCTGGAGAAAAAGCAATATCCAATTATTTTATTACGCATGAAGATATTAAAATTGGAGAAAAAACACTAAGAAGTTATTTCAGTCAGGAAGAATGGACAGATGTCACCCATTTTGAAGGCAACGCCAACGCACTTCGAATGCTTACACATCATTATCCTGGACGTGTAGATGGCGGACAAAGATTAATGTATCTGACTTTGGTCTCAATTATAAAATATCCTTGTGGATCCATTGAAACGAATAAAACAAACTTGGCCAATAAAAAATACGGATATTTTCAATCTGATGTTGCAAATTTCAGAAATATCTCAGATGAGTTTGGAATACCTTTTTCAAAAAACATCAGGCACCCTTTCGTTTATATCGTAGAAGCTGCAGATGATATTTGCTATCGGATCATCGATATGGAGGATGCTCATAGAATCGGCATTATTGAGCAAAGTACTATTTCCAAGCTTTTTCTTACATTAATTCTAGAACTAAAAGGCAATAATGAATTTAATCAAATATCTCAAAGGTATTATGCTATTGGCGATGCAAATGAGGCTATCTCATTTCTCAGAGCTAAATGTATCCTATACCTAGTCGAAAAGGTCGCTGAACTTTTCGTTGCGAACGAAAGAGAAATACTTGAAGGCACTCTCAATGCATCATTACTTGACTTAGCGGCACTAGAAGTTCCTGTTTTAGAGGAAATCAATGCTATCTCCATTTCAAAAATTTATAATCACAAATCAGTGATTGAAATTGAAATGGCTGGATATACCGTCATGTCAGAACTCTTATCACAATTTATAGTCGCAGCCTTAAGAGATAATAGAACTTCCTTGCAGACCAAGTTACTCCAGCTTGTCCCAAGCCAATTTCAAACTTTCTCAGATCCATCTTCCTATACTAGAGTGATGTCTATCCTTGATTTTGTGTCAGGTATGACTGATGGGTATGCCACAGAATTATATCGGAAAATAAAGGGAATTGACATTCCTTCACATACAGGGTATTAGAACATGATGTTACACCACAAAATCACAGGTCAGGGTTTTCCAATTGTCATCTTACATGGCTTATTTGGTTCACTTGACAATTGGATGAGTATTGCAAAACACCTAGCTGATGCAGGATTTATGCCTGTGATGTTAGACTTACGTGACCATGGCAAATCCCCACACACCGATGCTATCAATTACCCTATAATGGCAGAAGATGTATATCATTTTATGGAATCAAATTGGATTTATGAGGCCATCATATTAGGACATAGTATGGGCGGCAAGGTAGCTATGACACTTACAGACCTCTATCCACAAGTTGTCTCAAAATTAATTGTAGCTGACATTAGTCCAAGAAAATATTTGGAAGGACATAGCAATGAGTTCGATGCACTGTTTTCCTTAGATCTTACAAAACTCGAAAGTAGAAAAGAAGCAGAAGAGCACCTTAATAAGACACTTAAAAATCCAGATACTGTACAATTCTTCTTGAAAAACTTAGCTAGGAAGCCAGAAAATAATTTTGAATGGAAGTTCAACCTTTCTTTACTTTACAGCCACTATCCACATATTTTAGATGCTGTCCATTTTCACAATGAGGTAAAAACACCAACTTTATTTTTGAAAGGTGGCAGATCTCCATACATTCAGGTTGAGGACGAAACATTGATTTACAAATGTTTTAGGCAAGTAGAGATTCAAACTATCCCTAATGTCGGACATTGGCTACACGCCGAAGCACCCAATGCATTTCTGAAAGCAGTATTAAATTTTATTGAGGATTAGCCATGTACTTACCGCTTTTTGAACTCAATTGTACCAATTACTGTTATCGTAAAGTTATATCATTTAATACATCAACGCACCTATAATGCTGAATTTTAAGCGTCTATTTTTTATTCACTATATTTTATTCTTTGTACTATCATCTAGCTCTGCGCAAAATGAAAATTTGTACGACATAAATAAAAATCTAGAGATATTTATTAATGTCTATAAAGAGTTAAACTCAGATTATGTAGATAAACTGGATCCTGCTACTACCATGCGTACGGCCATTGATGCTGTAACAAAAAGTTTGGACCCTTACACCAATTTTGATTCAGAATCTCAAGTGGAAAGTTACTGGATTAATGAAGACGAAAAATACCAAGGTATTGGAGCTAGGCTGGGTATCGTAGATCAAAAATGCATGATTTTAGAACCTTATGAAGGTGGACCTTCTTTAAAGGCAGGACTTAAAGCGGGAGATGAAATTATTTCAATAGGCAATGTCAATATTAAAGGCAAGCCAATGCAGGAAATAAATGCCATTTTAAGAGGAATTCCTGGAACAGATATCCAAATGTCCGTATTAAAAAATGGTAAAACTACATCGGAATCTGTGTCAGTACAAAGAGGAGAAGTCAGTATACCAAATGTCCCTTATTCTGGCTTTGTTTCTGAAGGAATTGGTTATATTTCCTTGACCGTATTCACCGCACAAGCAGGTCAAAACATTGGCAAAGCATTAAAAGATTTAAAAACCCAGAATCCAAACATGAAAGGCCTGATCCTAGATCTTCGTCAGAATGGTGGTGGTTTATTACATGAGGCCGTCAATATTTGCAATCTATTCATTCCACAAGGTGAAATAGTTGTGACCACAAAAGGCAAAGTTAAGGAGAGAGACCAATCATATAAAACGATGAACCAACCTTTGGATCTTGAAATGCCTTTAGTAATTTTGATAAATAAAAGATCGGCATCTGCATCTGAAATTGTATCAGGGGTGATCCAAGATTATGATAGAGGAGTGTTATTAGGCCAACGATCATTTGGAAAAGGGTTAGTTCAAAATACCCGTGAGACAGGATATAATTCTAGATTGAAATTGACAACATCTAAATATTATATCCCTAGCGGAAGATGCATTCAAGGTGTCGAATACGAAAATGGCGAACCTAAAGATATAGCAGACCATCTACGTTCAAAATTCAAAACTCGCAATGGACGTACTGTCTTGGACGGTGGAGGTGTGACACCTGATGTCAAAATGGAAGTGAAGGAGACATCTCAAATTGTAAAAGTTTTAGTGGATAGCCAATTCATTTTCAAGTATGCCAATCAATTCACTAATAATAATGATAGCATTGCACAGCCAAATGCATATACTTTTAATGATTTTGATGATTTTATGCTATTTATGGATAAACATGGATATGATCATTTACAATTGGAAGAAGAAGTCATACTAAAAAAACTCATTTCTACCTTAGAAACATCGAAGACATCACCTGAAGTACTACAAGAATCAAAAAAATTATTAGCTAGATTACACCAGCAGAAAAGAGATCTTATCCTTAATGCAAAATCTCAAGTCATTGATGAAATAGAAAACGAACTGGTAATGCGATATTATTTTCAAAAAGGCAGGACAATGCATTCCTTGAATGATGATGCTGAAATTCATAAGGCGATCGAAATCTTAAATGATTCAAACAAGTATAAAAGCCTCCTTACAAAGCAATAAAAAAAGTTTCAAGTGATATTGTTATTGTTAGAAACATCAGCGGCATTTTGCACGGTGGCGATATGCGATGATTCTTCTATATTATCTTCAGTCATAGCAGATAAGCCAAATTCACATACTGAAGATATAACACTATTGATTCAAAAGGCTTGTGATTCAGCAAGAGTACCACTTTCATTAATAAATGGCATCGCGATAAGCCATGGCCCTGGTTCTTATACTTCACTAAGAGTAGGAGTAGCAACTGCCAAAGCTATATGCTATGCCTTAAATATTCCTTTGATTTCAATAGAAAGTGACAGAATATTGATGAATGGTGTTCATAACACAGATGTGGGTAAAAATGACATCATTTTGACAATGATTGATGCAAGGCGTATGGAAGTATATTACAGTGTCTGGGATAGCCAAGGCGAGCTTTTACAACCTATTCACTCAATGATTATAGAAAATGCTGTAACTATTGGCCATGAAATTAAGAAAATCCATTTATGTGGTTCAGGAGCAAAAAAATACTATGATGCCATTGCGGATGATAGGCATATCCTTCACCATCATCATCCACTTGCAGAACATATGGCAAAGTTTGCAAGAAAAAACTTTATCAGCGAAAACTTTGAAAATCTAGTCACTTATAGTCCATTTTACTTTAAGGAACCAAATATAACGCTATCCACAAAGAAAATTATTTAATATATAATTAACATTTAAGGCGCTCTTTCAATGTTAATTATATATTAAAGCTTATACAATATGAAAATTTTTTTTAAAATAATTTTGTTACCTATTGAATTGGTATGGTTATTGAATTAATGGTAGATAATTCCGTGAACAATCAAACCATTTCGCATGAGAAATAAGAAGAACGAAACAGTCACCCTGAAAAAGGGCGGTAAAGAAGTCCAGCTTGATTATGCAGACTTACGTAAAGCAGTACTTGTATTGAGAGCTGTCAATCACAAATTGAGACAGCGTATCATTGACCTACTGGAAGACGGAGAAAGCATGACAGTAACTGATATTTATATCAAGTTGAGATTGGAACAGTCGGTAGCATCGCAACACTTAGCGATCCTAAGAAGAGCAGGAGTGGTAGCAACAGACCGCCAAGGCAAGTTTATCTATTATTCTTTGGATAAAGACAGATTAGGCCAGATTTCCAGCTTAGTTGAGGACTTAACTAGTTAAATTTTTACTTTTAACCAATTTTATTATTTATCTAATAATCAGCAACTTATAATACCATATTTTACCTTTTTTCAATTTTTTTATTTTAAATATTAATTTTTTTTAATATTTGTTTGGTTAGACAAAAATATCTTTAGATATTTGCGTCAGGTCTTAAAAATAAAATAGGGAAACGCATGAAAGGTACAAAGGTTACTTTCGACAATGATAAGTTGAATTATTCGTCGGAGTTAATGAGAGCACTAGCTCACCCACTTAGGTTGAAAATATTAGAATACATAGATAGTTTCAAGACTATCAATGTAAACAAGATATACAGTAACCTAGAATTAGAACAAAGTATAACGTCGCAGCATTTGAAGATTTTAAGAATGGCTGGAGTTGTTTCGGTAGAGGTTTCAGGTAAGTATCACATTTATCAGATCAATTATGATGTGATTGAGAAAGCAAGTTTTGCAGTGAACAGATTTGTTGGCAAAGCATAACCATCCAAAAAAAAATATAAGAGTAAAACAGTTGAATAACAAAATTTTTGTTTTCAGCTGTTTTGCATTTTAATTTATGCAATAGGAGTTATTTCTATCCTCTGAACATTATCTCTTATTTTCATATATCCTGGTATCACTTCATCTACTACGTCTTTGAGAGCCATTATTAATCCTGATTTTGTTGTAAATTTATGATGAACCAAACTAACTTCTCTTACTGGACTCGGATCAACAAATGGGGTCACCCTTGATTTTCTTTCCGGTGATAATCTCCACGTTGCCATTTCAGGAATGATAGTCATTCCTCCAATAGTTTCTGTCAAATTTATTATTGATTCAATACTTCCTGCATTATACCTTACAGGTGATTTTTCATTATCTCTCAGTTCACATAGTCTGATCATCTGCTGTCGCATACAATGTCCTTCTTCCAAAAGCCAGAGTTTATTCAATTCTAATTCCTCCTGTAAAATATATGATTTTTCTAGTTTAGAATGTGAGAAAACATAAAACTCTTCAAAAAATAGAGGATATGTGATCAAAGACTTATCATCAATGGGTGTCACCAAAATACTCACATCCAACTCTGAAGCTTTTAATTTTTGTATGGAAGATCCTGTGGTGCTTTCTTCGATAATAAGTACAATATTTGGATACTTTTCTTCAAACTTCTTTAAAAACAATGGTATAATATAAGGTGCAAGAGTGGGTATGACACTAATCCTGAGTTCGCCTTGTAAGGTTTCTGTTTGTAAATCTGAAACAAGTAACTCCAATGCTTGAATCTCTTCAAGTATTTGTTGAATTTGGATGGCTATCGCTTCTCCCCTATCTGTGAATCCAACAGGTGATTTTCCTCTATCAATAAGCTGTATAGAGAATTCTTCTTCTAGTTTTTTTATTGCCATACTTAAAGCAGGTTGAGATACATTGCACATCTCAGCAGCATTGGTATAACTTTTGGTTGCCCCCAAGGCTAGAAAATATTTTAATTGATTAAAATTGATATTCATAAATAAATTTTATACACTCATAAGTAAAATAATTATTATTTATATACAATTAAATACTATCTTTGTTCTAGAATTTAATGAATTTTTACATTCATGAAGTTCGAAATTAAGAAATATCGAAATGTATAAAAAGCCCTTCTTTAAAGTAAGTTGGGCTTTTTGTTTTAGGTCTTTTGTTAAAAATCATGTACATTTGCAAGGAATAGTTTTGGTGCTCTATGTATGATATAATTTTGGCATTTATTACGTCGTTTTGCTTGACTTATCTTGCAATTCCTTCTATCATAAAAGTTGCAATTAAAAAAAACTTAATGGATGAACCTGGCGAAAGACGGTCACATAAAATTAGTACGCCATCACTTGGTGGCATCGCCATTTTTGCAGGCACGCTATTTTCCATTATAATGTGGACTCCATTTAAATATTTCGGCGAATTACAATATATTTTATGTGCTTTTATTATCATATTTTTAATTGGTGCTAAAGATGATATTGATCCCCTTTCCCCTTCCACCAAATTTTTAGGTGAAATTTTTGCAGCAGGTATTCTAGTCTTCAGAGCCAAAGTAAAATTAACTAGTTTATACGGTTTTTTTGGTATCTATGAATTGCCTGAAGTAGCTAGCATCATTTTGTCAATGTTTACTATCATAGTCATAATCAATGCATTCAATCTTATTGATGGCATAAATGGCCTTTCCGGAAGTTTGGGTGTTTTAATTACTGTAATCTTAGGCATTTGGTTTTATCTTGTAGGAAGTATTGAGTTATCCATAGTTGCATTCTCTTTATGCGGTGCCCTGGTAGCATTTTTAAAATACAATATTACACCGGCTCAAATTTTTATGGGCGACACTGGGGCTTTACTACTAGGTTTAGTGAGTGCCATTTTGGCCATAAAATTTATTGAAATGCACAATAATTTAGAAGACAGCCCTTATACTTTTGCCAGTGCCCCTTCAGTAGCCATAGCCATACTTATCCTACCCCTTTTCGATACTTTGAGGGTTTTTATACTCAGGGCAATAGAAGGTAAATCTCCATTTAATCCAGATAGAAAACATATTCATCACATTCTTATTGATCTTGGATTGTCCCATATGCAAGCTACTGGAGTTTTATTTTTGACAAATATTATCTTCATTTTAATTGCTATCAGTCTTCAAGAGGTAGGTAATCTTGCGTTATTAATTATCATCTTAAGTCTCGCGTGGGTATTATCCTTTATTGCATATAGATTGGCACACAGGAGAAAAAAGATAGGGAGTACATGAGCTATGTCTACATTTTTATTGGAGGAGGATTAGGTAGTGTCATCAGATTTTTAATCTCTAAAAAGCTTAATTATGCTGACATTAACGAAAATTTTTGGCCAATAGGTACTTTCACCATCAATATAATAAGCTGTTTCATATTGGGATATATACTTAAATGGATGCAATTGCACCATTCACAAACCCATCACCACTTGTTTTTCATTGTAGGTTTATGTGGGGGTATGAGTACTTTTTCCACTCTTATTTATGAAATGTTCCAATTCTTCTCTAAAGGTAACATTGCAACTGGCATCCTTTATTCCATTATCAGTGTCCTTTCTGGACTTATGGCTATATATGCGGCTTTAAAAATGTAATTTTATTAACGATATCTTTCCACAAATTCAGATAAAATCTTACTTCCAGGACATAATACATCTTCCTTGAGTTTGTTTAGTGGCACATCAGTGGAATTGAGAAGTGCATTTAGTTCTTTGCTATCATTATCAATATATAGCAACCCTGTCAAAATTTCTTGTTTCTCTTTTGCTTTGTGTAAAGCGGTCATGATAGAAAGCTTATCCTCTGGATTCCATTCAGGAGAAATCTTCTGAAGTTTGATAAGAGAACCATCATGCAATTCTAGCACATTGACAAAAGTATGATCATATTCTACCACTATTTCTTCTTTTACAGGTACAAAATCTACTTTAGACAAAGCTTCATTGTGAGCTCTTACATAGTCATAAGATTTTGTAGAACCAGCATTATTGTTAAAAGTAACACAAGGTGAAACAACATTAATCAGACTAAAGCCAGAATGGGATATCGCTGCTTTGATAAGAGGAATCAATTGTTGTTTATCTCCACTAAAGCTTTGTGCGACAAAGGTTGCCCCTAACTCTATTGCTAAAGCACAGAGATCTATACCTTCGAAAGCATTTGCTTCTCCTGATTTCGATACGGAACCTAAATCAGCAGTTGCTGAATCTTGGCCTTTTGTTAAACCATAACATCCATTATTCATAACAATGTATGTCATATTGACATTTCTACGCACAGCATGAACGAACTGCCCCATACCGATGGACGCAGTATCGCCATCTCCTGACACGCCCACGTAGATCAACGATCTATTTGCGAGATTTGCCCCAGTAGTTACACTCGGCATCCTACCATGCACGGAATTAAATCCATGTGAATTTCGCAAAAAATAGGCAGGTGTCTTGGATGAACACCCAATTCCAGACATTTTTGCAACGCGATGTGGCTCAATATTTAATTCAAAACAAGCATCCACTATGGATGCGGAAATAGAATCATGCCCACAACCTGCACACAAAGTTGAGATGACACCTTCATATTCCTTTTTGGTGTACCCTAAGTCATTTTTAGGCAATCGCGGATGGGCAAATTTAGGTTTTATATAACTCATGACGATTAATAGTTAATTGGTTGGGACATATATTGCAATACAGTATTACTGATAAAATCAGCTGTTATAGGTTTTCCATTATAGTTTAGTACCTTTTTGAGCTTTGATGGTAAAATATCCAACTCTGATATAAGCAATGTCCGCATTTGGGCATCTCGATTTTGTTCGATCACAAATATTTCATCATGCTCTTCGATAAACCTCTTGATTTCATCATGAAATGGAAATGATTTGATTCTCAAACCATCCATATAAATCCCTTGACTTACTAAAATATCTAAGGCTTCTTCTGCGGCACAGGTTGTGGTGCCAAAATATATCATACCGGAATTTGATTTAGTATTACCCACATGTAATTCAGGTTTGGGCAGGATTTTTTTGGCATTTTCAAACTTCCTTGTAAGCCTTTCCATGATGCGTACATAGGTATCAGAATTCTCAGAATAAGCAGCATTTTCGTCATGACTACTTCCTCTTGTAAAATAAGAACCTTTTGTTGGATGTGTGCCTGGAAGCGTTCTATATGGTATCCCATCACCATCTACATCTCTGTATCTGCCCCAAGTAGGCAAAGAATCCAACTGCTCAGCAGTAAGCACTTTACCTCGGTTATACTTGCGCCCATCATTCCATTGAAAATCCTTTGTTACGTGATCATTCATACCTAAATCCAAATCTGACAACATGATTACGGGCGTTTGAAGATATTCAGCATAATCAAATGCATCAGCCATCATTTCGAATGCTTCTGTAGGATCTGAAGGGATTAATAATATTTGTTTTGTGTCTCCGTGCGATGCGTAGGCAGCTGAAATGATATCAGATTGTTGTGTACGTGTAGGCATTCCCGTGGACGGTCCTGATCTTTGTACATCTACGAGCACCACAGGTATTTCTGCATAGTAGGCAAGCCCAAGAAATTCACTCATAAGTGAAACACCTGGACCGCTGGTAGCAGTGAATGATCTAGCACCATTCCAATTTGCCCCTATTGCCATACCAATAGCAGCTAATTCATCTTCTGCTTGGACGATGGAATAATTATTCTGTCCTGTCTCTTTATCAACTCTAAATTCCCTTGCAAAATCTTCAAATGAACTCACTAGTGATGTGGACGGAGTAATCGGATACCAGGAAACAACAGTAACTCCTCCGTATAAGGCACCTAAAGCAGCTGCACTATTACCGTCAATCATTATTTTACCTTTGTTGAGATCACGTGGTTCAACTCTAAAAGCCAAAGGAAAACTAAAATGTCCCTTTATATAATCTGCGCCCAAATGCAATGCTTTTACATTTGGAATAATCAACTTTTCTTTTCCTTTAAACTGCTCAGCAAACAGTTGTTCGATAATCTGTGTATCCAAATCCAACAAAGTGGCTAAAGCACCCACATACATCACATTTTTAAACAATTGTTTTTGTCGGGGGTCGGTAAATTCTCTATTGGCAATTTCCATCAATGGAATTCCTATAAAATTGATGTCAGGTCGCAAGTACGATTCGTGCAATTTTTTAGTGGAGTCATACACAAAGTAACCTCCAGATTTGACACTTCGTATATCTTCTTCCATACTCTGAGGATTGACGCAAACCAGTAAGTCGATACCTTCTTTTCGTGCAAGATAACCCTTCTCACTCACCCTGACCTCATACCAAGTGGGCAATCCCTGTATATTAGACGGAAATATATTTTTAGCGGAAACAGGTAACCCCATTCTAAAAATTGTCTTTGCAAATAGGAAGTTGGCACTAGCAGATCCTGTACCATTGACATTTGCAAATCGTACTACAAAATCATTTATATTACTCATGAAAAAACCATCTGACCTGCCTTAGCAGTGTTATAAATAAAATGTTGCATATCCCAAGCCGCAGTAGGGCATCTTTCAGCACAAAGACCACAGTGAAGACAAACGTCCTCATCTTTGATCATTACTCTTCCAGTTTTTAATGTATCTGATACCATAATATCTTGATCAAGATTTATGGCGGCAACATGAAGTTGATTTCTTAATTCAATATTGTCTTCTATTGGCATAAGGAAGTTGATACAACTCGTAGGACAGACATCCATACAAGCATCACACTCTATACATTTCGGCGCATTAAAGACAGTCTGTATATCACAATTCAGACACCGCTGTGCTTCCTTAAAGGCAACATTGGGATCAAAACCCAGTTCTACTTCCTTTTTAAGGTTTGATAATGTGATAGTTTTATCTGCCTGAGGCACTATATATCTTTGGTCATTGACTACTCCATTGTCATAAGACCACTCGTGTATGCCCATTTTAGTGGAGTAAAGATTGGTATATGGTTCAGGTCTATCCCGCAAGTCTTGTCCATTGCAATGTAGATCAATGCTTATCGCTGCTTGATGTCCTTGGGCTACGGCTGTGATGACATTTTTTGGTCCGAAAGCTGCATCTCCGCCAAAGAAAACTCTAGGATTTGTGGACACATACGTATCTTTATCTACTACTGGCATGTCCCATTTATCAAAATCGATGTCCAAATCACGTTCGATCCATTCAAACTTATTTTCTTGACCAATAGCAATGATGACGTCATCTGCTTCAAAAAATACTTCCGGTTCGCCAGTAGGTACCAATTTCCTTTGCCCCTTCTCATCTGTTGTAGCTATCACTTTCTGAAAATACATACCCTTCAAAGTGCCGTCCTCAACAAAGAACCTTGTAGGTACATGATTTTCAAACATTTCGATATCTTCATGTCTGGCATCTTCTATTTCCCATGGTGATGCTTTCATGGTTTTAAAAGGACTTCTTACTAATACTTTTACATCTTTGCCTCCCATCCTCAATGCAGTGCGACAACAATCCATAGCAGTATTACCTCCTCCAAGGACTATGACTTTTCGACCTATTGTTTGAATATGATCAAAGGCTACATTGGCGAGCCATTCTATTCCGACATGTATGTTTTTTGCTCCTTCTGTACGGCCTGGTAATTCGAGATCACGTCCTTTTGGCGCCCCAGTTCCAACAAATATTGCATCATAATCTTTCTCTAGAAGTTCCTTTAAACTCTTAACATAATGATTAAAATGCGTCAATACACCCATATTAAGCACAAGATCAACTTCAAAATCCAAGACTTCATCTGGCAGCCTAAAGGATGGTATCTGACTACGCATCATTCCACCACCTTTAGATTGATCATCATAAATATGTAGATTGTATCCCAAAGGTGCTAGATCACGAGCTACCGTTAGAGCAGCTGGTCCTGCACCGATGAGTGCGATTTTTTTACCGTTACCTATTGTAGGAATTTTAGGCAGAAACGGAGTAATGTCATCTTTATTATCCGCTGCTACCCGTTTTAATCTACATATAGCTACTGGTTCTTCTTCGATTCTGCCACGTCTACATGCTGGCTCACAAGGTCTATCACATGTTCGACCTAAAACACCAGGAAAAACATTAGATTCCCAGTTTATCATATAAGCTTCCGTGTACTTTCCTTGTGCAATCAATCTTATGTACTCTGGCACAGGTGTATGTGCTGGGCAAGCGTATTGGCAGTCTACAACCTTATGAAAATATTCTGGATCCTTGATATTAGTAGGATTCATAACTCTTATTTTCTTTAAAAATTAAAAGATCAGACAAATGTAAAATTTTTAAATAATGTATGGTGCTTTGTTGCAAAAATACAAGTATTCATTATTCAATATCATTCTTTGGATTGATAAAAGTCATACTAAATCTACTACCACCAAGATGTTTTGCGAGTAGACTTTCTTGTAGTGGTTTTTAGACCTAAAACCCCTAATAAACCTCTAGTTAATGTCTGCGCTACAGTCCGTCCTATTTGACGTGTAGTAGGACTATTAAGAACCTTTTCAAAAGTGCTTTTTTCATTCCGCTTTGATCCTGATTCTGATTTTTTAGCGCTTTCTTGCTGGTCTTGAAGTTTCCTTTGAACCTCTTCTGATTGTGCCTCTTCTATTTTACCAGTAAGAATCTCATAAGCACTATCACGATTTATCTCTTCATCATACTTTGCTTTTATCTGACTACGACTAAGTATACTATTGATTTCATTTTGAGATAAAACATCCATCCGAGATTGTGGTGCCCTCAAGTACACATGCACTAAAGGTGTTGGTATCCCTTTTTCATTTAAAGCCGTCACAATCGCCTCGCCAATACCTAGCTCAGTAAGTAGCTGATCTACTTCGTAAAACTCCGTCAAAGGGTAGTTTTCTGCTGTCAATTTAATGGCTTTTCGATCTTTTGCTGTGAAAGCACGCAATGCGTGTTGTACTTTCAACCCTAGCTGACTTAAGACGGCATCTGGTATGTCTGTTGGATTTTGAGTCACAAAGAAAATTCCAACACCTTTAGACCTGATGAGTTTAACAATAGTTTCGATCTGATTCAATAATGCTTTTGACGCTTCATTGAAAATCAAATGCGCCTCATCTATAAAAATCACAAGTTTCGGTTGGCTCATGTCACCTTCTTCTGGGAAAGTGCTGTAAATCTCAGCCAAAAGTTGTAGCATAAAGGTAGAGAATAACTTTGGTTTGTCTTGAATGTCTGTGACCCTTAGTATGGAGATAAAGCCTTTTCCAGTACTATCTTGACGTACCAAATCTGCTATATCAAAAGATCTCTCACCAAAGAATAAATCGCCTCCTTGCTGCTCTAATTCAATGACTTTACGCAAAATAGTTCCCACAGAGGCAGTAGAAATAGCGCCATACTCACCTTCAATGATAGCTTTCCCTTCATTAGTTATATAGTTTAGTACTTTTTTGATGTCATCTAGATCCAGTAAAGGAAGTTGATTGTCATCACAAAATTTGAAAATCAGTGAAATTACACTTGATTGTGTTTCATTTAATTCCAAAATTTTGGATAATAAAACTGGACCGAATTCTGATACAGTTGCTCTCAGTCTAAGGCCGCTATCTTGAGATAATGAAAGAAATTCCACAGGACTTCGATCTGCCATAAATGGCAACCCAATGAGTTGGTGGCGCTCTTCAATTTTGCTATTTGATTCGCCTGGCACAGCTACACCACTTAAGTCACCTTTGATGTCCATTACCAAACTAGGCACACCTTTGGCAGATAATTGTTCTATGATGATCTGTAGTGTTTTTGTCTTTCCAGTACCTGTTGCGCCTGCTATTAGACCATGCCTGTTTAAAGTCTTCAAAGGCAATCTGATAAATGCGTCGGTAAGTACTTGATCTTTATATTTTGGAACACCTATAATGATCGAATTGCCACTAAAGTTATAAGCAGATTCTACGTGTTCTCTGAATGGCTGAATATTGTGCATTTTTAAAATTTTCAGTTCAATTTTGATTTTCTAATAAAAAGTTTTTCCCTCTCTGGGCCTGTACTCACCAAGGTAATTTTTGTATTTAATTCTTTTTCGAGAGTATCTAAATATTCTCTAGACAAAGCAGGCAAAGCCTCATAAGAAGGGACTGCTGAAATATCGGATTTCCAGCCTTCTGATGCAAAGTATTTTATATCAATAGGCGTGCCAACTAAATCAAATGGCAACTCCGATGTCTCCAGATTATCATATTTATATTTCCGTCCAACCTCAATCGTATCAAAATCATCAAGCACATCTAGTTTTGTAATCACAATCTGTGAAACACCATTAACCATGATGGTATACAGCAATTGTGGTATGTCTATCCACCCACATCTGCGAGGTCTTCCAGTTGTAGCTCCAAATTCAGAACCATTGGCTCTCAATTTTTCCCCTACCTCATTGTCTAATTCTGTAGGAAATGGACCTGATCCAACGCGAGTACAATATGCTTTGGCAACACCGATCACCTCACCTATCCTATTTGGTGCTATCCCAAGTCCACTACAGACTCCAGCGCTAATGGTATTTGATGACGTAACAAAAGGATATGTCCCAAAATCTATATCTAGCATGCTTCCCTGAGCACCTTCCGCAAGTATTCTTTTCTTTTGTTGTAAGGCATCATTAATATAATATTCAGCATTGATAAATTTCAAGGTTGAAAGGGTTTCGATGGCTTGAAAAAATGCATCTTCCTGTTCATCCAGGTTGAAATCAACATCAGGATAAAGCTTTAATAAATTGATATGTTTAGCTTTTAAGGTGTTATAAGATTGTCTGAACTGTTTTGTTTTAATATCTCCCACTCTTAAGCCGTTCCTTCCTGTTTTATCCATATAAGTAGGACCAATACCTTTGAGGGTAGATCCAATTTTTGATGCACCTTTAGCATTTTCAGAAGCCAAATCTAAATATCTATGAGTGGGAATAATCAAGTGTGCCTTGTTCGAGACATATAATCTGTCTCTGAATTTTATACCCGAGCTGTCCAGCATAGACAATTCTTTTACAAGAGTAATTGGATCTAAAACGACCCCATTTCCAATGACATTGATAATACCTTCTCTTAAAATCCCGGAAGGCACGGTGTGCAAAACATACTTCTTTCCATCTACTTTGATAGTGTGTCCAGCATTTGGACCGCCTTGGAATCGACAAACTATATCATATTTTTCAGCTAGGAAATCCACAATTTTGCCTTTGCCTTCGTCTCCCCATTGGAGACCTAAGATAACATCAACTTTCATACGCTGTTATTAAAGGTCAAAATTAGGATAAATTTTAGTCTTTCCAGCATTATATATTTAGAAAATTAATATGAGTGCTAATTTTCACTATCAAAATGCAAAATTTTTAATTGAAACCCCAAATGCCTATATAATTTCAAGGCGATAAATTGATAAAATTTTAAAAAAAAATATTGAAAGTGGTGTCAAAGTGGCCTATATTTGAAGGCGCCCATCAAGTTGATTAGGAACTAACTACACAGAAACTTCCGCCTTTATGTGCGGATGAGGATCGTATTCTATCAATGAAAAATCATCATATGTAAAGTCAAATATTGAAGTAATATGTGGATTAATGAGCATCTTAGGAAGTTTTCTTGGTTCCCTTTTAAGTTGGAGTGATGCTTGCTCAAGGTGATTTGAATACAAATGTACATCACCGAAAGTATGAATAAACTCTCCATATTGTAAACCAGTGACATTAGCTATCATCATAGTAAGTAGTGCATAGGATGCAATATTAAAAGGAACACCAAGGAATGTGTCTGCTGATCGCTGATACAACTGACAAGAAAGCTTTCCATCAGCCACATAAAATTGAAACAGTGCATGACATGGTGTCAATGCCATCTTACTAAGATCACTTACATTCCAAGCATTGACGATCATTCTTCTTGAATCAGGATTAGATTTTAGAGTATCTATTATCATTGAAATCTGATCAATGACGTTACCATCTGCACCTTCCCAACTCCTCCACTGCTTTCCATAGACTGGACCAAGATTTCCTTGATCATCTGCCCATTCATCCCAAATGCGCACACCGTTTTCATTAAGATATTTTATATTGGTATCTCCTTTCAAAAACCATAGTAACTCATAAATTATAGATTTAAGGTGTAATTTTTTTGTAGTCAAAATTGGAAAACCTTCATTGAGGTCGAAACGCATCTGATACCCAAAAACGCTTCTCGTACCTGTTCCAGTCCTATCATTTTTATCAGTGCCGTTTTTAAGAATATGATCTAATAAGGTTAGGTATTGTTGCATGATAAAATATTTGAATACTCAAAGATACTTACTATCTAAATATTTCAAAGAATAAAGCAGATTTACATGTGTATAATTCATAACTGGCATACAATTCATAATGAAAATTGAATTATCTTTTTTAAGATAATTTGAATCAGGCTTGATGATTTATTTTCTGTTTTTACACAAAATTATCCACAGTTTCTCATATTAAAGCCATCTGGCATTTTTGTAAATAGCTATTTCAGACATTAGTTTTCAGGATAATATGCTGTATATCAACACAGTAGTACAGTACATGTAAAAAATATTAGCTTTAACAATAAAATTATTGTTAAAATAATTTGACAATAATAATATTGTTATGTATCTTTGCCAATAAAATCATTGTCACATGAATTGGAAAAGACCAAATACAGTAACAGGACCAGTAGCTCAAGGTAAAAAGTACTTCAGAAGAGAAGATATTGAAGACAAAATCTGGCATGAGCTTTCTCAAAGTAATAGTGTCTTGTTTCTTGCCCCAAGAAGAGTTGGAAAATCTTCTATTGTCTCCTATATGGCAGAAAATCCTTTAGAAGGTTTTATCGGTAAATACGAAGATATAGAATCAGATGCTTCCCTGCAAGACTTCTACAAAAGAATGGTTCGTATGATTCACGATTCTTTATCAAATTATGGAAAAGGTAAAAAATGGGTTACAACTTGGTGGAACAGCTGGACACTTAAGACAATAGGAAAAGATAAAGTTGATATAGGGAAGGCTGAAGTTGATTATAAAGTAACTTTCTTCGAACTATTGAATGAGTTAATGGTCCACAATGAAAAGGTGGTATTATTTTTAGATGAGTTTCCAGATGTGGTATTACGCTTATTTGAAAAACATGGAGAAGATGAAGCAATCCAGTTACTCAATGATGTAAGATCACTTTGCCATGATGAAAAATTCAAAAACACATTTGTTCTCGTATTACTTGGATCTGTTGGTCTTGCACATATTGTGAAAAAGATCACTGGTCGAAGCCATAAAATAAATCAGGTACATAAAGTGTTTTTGCCACCCTTAGAAAAAGAATACGCTATTGCTTTTCTAAATTTTTTAATTGAAGGAGCTTCCATGCAACTTGATGAACCCGTCAAAGAGTATCTCTTAAATAAGATTGGAAATTATATACCATTTTACATTCAGTTGATTATTGAAGAGTGTGATGATATCTTGAGAAAAGATCAAAGACCTACTTTATCTCCGGAGGATGTTGATTATGCTTACAATAATCTACTAAAAAAAAACGAACATTTTCAGGATTGGGATGAAAGATTATCTAAGTATTTCCCGGATAAGTTTCCATTCTTAAATAAGGTTTTAGCAAGATGTGCAGATAATGATTCATTATCTCTTCATGAAGTATATGATATTGCTGTAGCGCTTAATATTGAAATAGAATGGAAGGCAAATATCGACGATATATTAATCGCTGATGGATATATCTATGTATTGAATGGGCACTATTATTTCAATTCACCACTTCTTAGAGATTGGTGGAAATCACGTCACCCAATAATGAAAAAATGAAATCGACATAAAAAATAATCTGGGTTTATTTTGTACAAACCTAAATGATTATTTTTTATCAAAGATTCCATCTGACCATTAAAACAAGTAAAATAATCTGATGAAAAATGTAGATCTCGTTCAATATCAAAATGCCAATCAAAGTTTTGAGAGCATTGTTGAGCACTTTATAGTAAGGAAAAATGAGTTTGAAAGAGTCATGGATGATATTCGTACTACGGATGCTTCATCTTCCTTTCAACACTATGTTTTTGTAGGTCGAAGAGGCAGCGGCAAATCTACTTTGCTCAGAAGAATTCAAGCGGAAATCAACCTCGATGACACCCTACACGCTCAATATGAAGTTGTAAATCTAGGCGAAGAGCAATCATTCATATACAGGCTTTATGATCTCTGGGATTATGTAGTCCGTGAATTAAGTACATCAGGATATCAGTTCCAAGTGCTAGATTTTAGGACATACAAAGACGACATGAACTCTTATACCAAAGATCTGCATGCACAAATCATAAAAGCTCTCAGATCTAAAAATAAAAGACTCGTCTTGCTCCTGGATAATATAGACAGGATATTGGATTCTCGATCAGGTAATTTGGATGCTGCTCTTTTCAGGGAGTTGCTCATCAATTATCATGACATCAGAATCATAGGCGGCAGTACCTTTATGTCTGAGCATTTTTGGAAATACGACAAACCTTTTTACCAATTTTTTACCATAAAAAAACTAGAAGCCTTATCTCTAAAAGAAGTTGAAGAACTTTTAATACACTGGAGTGAGGTAAAACAAATACCTGAAATAAAAAATATCATTAAAAATCATCCAGGCAAAATCCAAAGTATAAGAATGCTTACCGACGGTATGCCACGTACCATGCTCCTGTTTGTAGATATGATGATCAACAGACCTGAACAAAACGGATACCAATATCTGCAACAGATCGTAGATAAAGCGACACCTATCTATCAGGAAAGATTGGGATTACTGTCTGATGCTCAGAAAAAAGTGCTGTCCGAGCTGGCATTTATATGGGATGCAGCCAATGTGGAAGAATTAGTACCAAAATGCAATATGGAAGGCAAGGTGATTTCTGCCTTACTCAATCAACTCACGGATATCAGATATGTAGAAAAAATAAAAACCAAAAATAAAAACAACCTGTATCGACTTGAAGAGCGGTTTTTTAATCTTTGGTTTAACATGACACAAGGTGGACTCAACAATAGAGCCAAAGCCAAAGCACTGACTGACTTTCTGGAGAAGTGGTACGAAAAAACTGCCCTCAACGATTTGTGCCTGGAGCTCACTTCTTTGGTCACTCGAGGGGAAGCCAATAAAGATTACATAGAATCAATGTCTCATGCCTTGCTGGGTAGTGAAAACATAAAATCAGAATATAAGCAAGCCTTAAAATCCCAACTCGGTAGCAAAGGGCTTATAAAAGAGTCTGAAATAGGAGCTGATCTTAATAAAGAAGAAGATAAAATTTTAGAAGCTTTTGAAAATAAGGAATACAAAAAAGCCATTACCCTATTAAAGAATGCAAATATAGAGGATGGCAGGAAATATTTTGGATTAGGGCTTGCATATATGAATCTAATTGAACTTAAAGAAGCAGAAAAATACTATCTCCTCTCCATAGAAAAAGGAGATATAAAAGCATTATACAATCTGGCACTTTTGTATCAAAACCAAGGAAAGGCCGAAGAAGCCGAAAAATACTATCTCCTCGCTATCGAAAAGCGAGTTAAAGACGCATTACACAATCTGGCACTTTTGTATGATGACCAAGGAAAAGCTGAGGAAGCAGAAAAATACTATCTCCTCGCCATAGAAAAAGGAAATATAAAAGCATTAAACAATTTGGCAATTTTGTACCAAAACCAAGGAAAAGCTGAGGAAGCAGAAAAATACTATCTCCTCGCCATCGAAAAAGGAGTTAAAGAAGCATTATACAATCTAGCAATTTTGTACCAAAACCAAGGAAAAGCTGAGGAAGCAGAAAAATACTATCTCCTCGCCATAGAAAAAGGAGTTAAAGAAGCATTATACAATCTAGCAATTTTGTATGATAACCAAGGAAAAGCTGAGGAAGCAGAAAAATACTATCTCCTCGCCATAGAAAAAGGAAATATAACCGCATTATATAATTTGGCTAATTTGTATGAAGACCAAGGAAATGTGGAAGAAGCAAAAAAATATTATCTACTTGCCATCGAAAAAGGACATGTAGACGCGCTAAACAATTTGGCAGCATTGCTCTATACACACAACAGAAAATCTGAATTAATACGCCTTATCAATGGTCAGCCAAAAGCATTAATAGATGGTTTTATAGATGAAAATTTAGAATTTGCCGTACTCACCTATTTATACATCGGAGACTTTGATAGATTTGAATTTCTTTCGGACAAATTGTTATCCGATAAAAAGGCACTATCAAGTCTCTTGCTTAAAAGTTTGTTAATCCATCAACAATATCATTGGGTATATAAGTATTTTATTTCTCACGAGGAGATGATTGAAAAATATAATCCACTTTATTATGCAACCTTACATTTAGTAGATGACAAAGATCAGGAAATATTAAAAATGCCACCAGAGATAAAAGAAACTGTGGAAAGTATTTTGGATTCGATCAAAAAAGAACAAGAGTTTTATGGGATGTAGGTGGGCTTATCTCACTTTGTGTCAGAGTATCCATCCAGCACGGTGGTCGTATCTTTTCATCGTATGCCATACCATCAGAGAAGGTTATTAGTGGTAATAAGTTATAGGTTATCACTGGGTCAGATCGGTTACCTATTTTAACTTTGTTTTGATGGGTGTATTAGTGCTCCCTTTTATTGTAATTTTTTAGATATCATATTTATCTTTGTTGAAAATAACCTAAAAAAGTAATTGATAATTTTCAGAAATTCTTAATAAGATTTACAAAAAAAGAAAAAGACCCCCTTCGACGTTTCGAAGCGGGGTCCCATCCCAAAAACAGTAAACTCTTTATAGAATATTATTCTATGACAACCATTTTACGAGTAGCGGTGAAATCACCCGCTTCTAATGTGTAGATGATTACACCTTTAGAATCCAACTCGTTTTTATTAATCTCTACTGCATTGTATCCCTTGTTAAAGTCTCTTGTGATGACTTTCAAAGTTCTACCAGCTACATCAGAGAATGTAAGCGTAGCTTCCATTGAAGATGGAAGTTCGAAACCTACTGTAGTGATTGATTTGAATGGGTTAGGTACATTCTGATACAATACTACATCGTTATTTGTGTTATTCACTCTCATGGTTATATCCATGATACTGAAATCACCATTATATGCCTCTGTAGGTGTCACTGATGAATCCAACCAGATTGAGTGGTTTATAGTCCCATCTACCTTAGCTGTGAATGTCAATACCATCATTGGAGCACCTTCAGCCAACGCCACTGAGTTTTCTTGGCTATAACTGACAGTCAATATACCATCAGACAAGTGTGAAAATCCAAAGTTACTATTATTCATTCCAGGTAACATACCTTCGACTGAACTAAGAGCATAAGCATCATTATTGAAATTCATAGTAAACTGGAATCCGTTGATTTGCATTGCATCTTTTGCATAAACAGGTACTTGGAATGTTTCTCCTGCTTTGAAAGAAGCATTATCAATTGTCAAAGCCAATTGATTTAGAGCTCTAGACTCTACATTGGCAGAACCAACTCCTGGATCTACATTACCATTAACATCACCTACTTTAATAGCTTTGAAATCTAATATCATATTATCACTAAGATTGTTGATATTATATACCGTCTGATAGGCTTCTTTATTAGCATTTGCAGGATCTTGGAATATATAATTGTTATCCACAAATAACCATGATTGATTGTTTTGGAAACTATCGTGAACTCCTAAGATTAGCTTACGTAATTCAGAAATATCTTGAACTGAAATATTACCATCCTTATTTACGTCAGCTGCGATAATCTTGTAAGGACTTGTAATCTTCTCTATCTCAAGGATGTGCCTTTGCATAAACACAAGGTCTAATGTAGATACACCATTCAATGGATTATTATTATTGGCAGGTTTTACTACATAATCTTTGTGCATTTCTACATCAGAGAATGCATAAGCACCATTCGCATCTGAAATAGTAGACAATTCACTACCCAACAATTCAATATAAACTTCATTTGCAGGAAGATTTTCAGGTGTCTGTATTGTACCAGCAATCTGAACTTTTCTTCCACTGTCAGGACATGCATTATTATTGTCTTGTATGTCAATAAATGTTGTACAGAAATCTTGTACCACATTACCCATAGGTGTAACAACGGCTGCATAAACATCTACCGGCTCTTTTCCAAGATTATCGCAAGTAAATGTTTTACTTGCTACTACCACTGGCTTGCCTTGTGCATCTAATACAACAGGTTCAAATGAAAGCAACACTTTATAACCACATGGATGTGCACTACCATTATCAAAATCTGAAGCCCAAATTTCTATCATTCCACTATCAGAAACACCATCATTATCACTATCAACTGGCATCAAACTAGTTGCCAAACCACTGATACAATAAGGGGAAGGTGTTTTACAATTCACGATAGAAAATTCTTGATGGCACTTAGTGACATTTCCACATCTATCTTCAAAAGACCATTCTATTATGTGAGTTCCAACCGGATATGTTCCGCTTGCATTTGCAGTATTACTTAAACCAGAATTTGAGAGACCTATATCGAAAGAGCCGTCACTATAAAGATCGACCCTGTAATTGTACCTAAGTGTATTGGTACATTCATCTGTAGCAGTAGCAATAAGTTCAATATATCCATCTGCACATGCAGCATCATAAGTACAAACCGCTTTTGGTTCACAACTGCTAGTCATAACAGGTTTTACAGGATCAGCAACTTTGATTACTTGTGTATGTTCCCAAGTTCTGTAATGAGTACCACCTGCTGATGTATATTCTTGACACCAATCAATTACTGTCCAATGTCTTAATATTTTGAAACAAGCTTCACCAGTTCCATTATTGAATGTAAATATTTGGTCCTCGTAATCAGCGCCTACAAGGCTGCAAATATTGTCTGCTTCCATGTCAGGTCTTCCAGTAACATCCGGGTCAAATGCTGGATCATTAGGATCTTCACAACCAGTAGTTGTAACATCAGCAGGCCATCTGTCTTCAGTCATTTCGAATACATGATGGTCTCCTGTCACAGTAATCCATTGTGTACATTTGGCACTTCTTCCACCGAGATCTGTCGCTGTAAAGTTACGTGTGATAGTACCTATTCTACATGCATTAAGTGTGTGTGATGAGTCAGTCACAATTCGCGGAATTTCACAATTGTCAAATGCCGTTGGCCATCCAAACCATGAAGCTAATTTTGTAAGGTCAAAATTATCATTACATGTTATAGTAACATTAGCAGGACATGCAATGGTTGGAGGTAATTTATCTTGAACAGCAGCGTTCACCATACAATCATTCCAATTTCCTGCTTTGTCAATTACTCTGAATACTACTACTCTTGTAGTATTCACATCAGCACAACAAAACTGTGCATATTCGCTGAATCCACATGGATCTGTGATTTCTACCACATATAGATATTCTTCTTGATCACATTCCACACTACCGAAGTCATACCATGTACCATCAGAATTCAAAACTTTTACATAAGGATAGTCGTTCGGAATAACCAAATCTTGTGGGCTTCCAGAAGTCCAATTTCTGTATGTACTGGTTTCACCGTTGATCCAGGCAAATTCTTTTTTCCTCTTTTCATCTCTTAATCCGATGATATAATCTTCGTTTAACTGCCAAGAAGTAACTTTCTCATACACCCATTGGTCTTCAGCTGCTGTGTTAAGCACCACCAAGTGTCCACCCATTGCTGCCGCAGTTTTTGCTGCAACGGCATAACTTGCCTTATGTTTTGATACATAATAGTAATGTGGAGTAGTACCATAATCTCCTAAGAATGTAAATCCAGGGAACTGTGGTGTTTTACATGGTAAACATGGAGCTGGATCCATACGTCTTACTAACATTTTTGCTAGTTCGCACTCATCATAACTTCCATTATCAAATGAAGTCGCATTTACCCACGCAGTAGCATCTTGTGTCAATGATACAACCGTATTTTGATCACATACTGCCACAGGAGCTGTATTATCTTCCACTACTATTTGTACTGTACATGTACTGCTATTATGACAATTGTCATATGCTGTGTAAGTCACAGTCTGACAACCCACTGGTAAAGTAACAAGACCGCCATTTGCATTTACAAAACCATCAGTATATGCTACTGTTGCATGCAAATTAGAACTACAATTATCTGTCATAGGTACAGTCGGTAAGGAAACCACCGCACCACATGTATGTCCATTTGTTGAAAACACTAACTTAGAAGGACAAGTCATAACCGGACCTTCATTATCAGAGATTTCTATCAATTGGTTATATGTTTCTACTGATGAGTCACAAGACCATTCAACGATTTGCCAAGAACGCATTATCTTTGTCACGCATTTAATCTCTGGAAATCTAACATCTGAATATGACACAAATAAATTACAGAATGCGTCAGGATTTGGATATAAGGATTGAGGTACTTTTACATTTGTCAAGCTTAATACTGTATAATTAGCCCTATTCATGGTATATACCTCAAAACAGAATACATCCCCTTCCGCTACACAAACTTCTACCTCATCAGAGACAGGTGAAGAATAATCTCCCGAAGCCAAATCCACAACCACTCCATTCAAAGAATAAGATGGATTATCATTATTAAAACTTGCTCCTCCACCTGCTGTTCCACCATTTGAATTGACCATATAGGCTTCATAATCAAATGATAAGAATCCATTAGAAGGCATTGTCATACACAATTTAGATCCTAATGTTTTAGCATTCGGTTGTGCTGGAGATGTACCACCTGTCAAGACTAATTCGTCTGACAAAATCTCATACGTGCCAGCATGGTATTTTGAACCTTTCCAACCAGTGTAGTTTGGAATTGCAATACTAGGTACGCCCGTTCCTTGTTTACCACTTATTCTTATTGGGGATGGATGTCCTGCAAAAGGCAATCCTGCTGGAATTCTTGCATAATCTCCGTCACAAGATAAAGCGATATCTTTTGGTATTTCGATTTCATCTCTTTCAAGTGAAACAACCCATATTGTCACCTCACATACATCATCAGATACATTTCCCGCCTTATCTCTTGCTTTAAATGTTCTGACAACTCTTTTAAGTGTATCTGGGCCTAAGAATATACCAGGCAAATTACAATTATTTACCAAAATTTCTTCATTTACCATAAACACCTCTGCAGGGCCGCAATTATCTACAGCTACGGGTTTATAATATTCCATCACAGGGCATGTCAATATCAAATCTTTAGGGCAATCCTCAAATGATGGTTTGAGCTTGTCTTCGATATTGATGGTAGACCAACAAGAGTTAGTTAGTCCTCCTGTAGTAGTAGGTGCAGACGTCACTTTAACATAAAGAGACTTGCCATGATACAAAAGTCCATCTGTCAATAGAGCAGCTCCAGCACCACTTGCAATTATGTCACCATTAATTGACTTCATAATAGTGACTGTTGTTGATGCAGTGCCACCACATGTAGAACCGTCGGCTAAGACTTGTGAAGCTGTTATTTCTGCTTCGCAAGAATCGTCTAAAGAAACTTGAAGAGATCCCTTACATGCACAAGATGGCTGGGCTTGTAGCTGCATGGAAATCCCTAATGTGAGTGTTACCAAAAACAAAAAAGTTTTTGATAAACTTAAGAAACGTGTTAAACTTGTTTCATTCATGAGATCCAAATTTTGAGTTTAAGAAATTAATAAATTTTTACTGTCATGAGAATTAGTTGCATATATATACAATTAAGCCCCAGTAACTTATTATGAAATAATGACTAAGAGAGCACTTGCTTTGGGCAAATACTATTTCTTTGTTTCTATTCTCTAAAACTCAGATTGGATTTATATATAGGCTAGTATATATGGAATAAATCCACATACATAACAACATTTGAATAAATGTTAAAACATTACATTCTTAAATTACATATACAATAATTATATATGCACATGCAATTAATAAAAAGTCTATTATACTAACAGGTTGGAAATAAAAAAGGTAGGTTCTGAATAGATTCTCAAACTATTCTGGTGCAAATATAGATACTATTATATATCTAAAAAAAAATAATACAATAAATTTTCATATATTTTTATACACAACATATAATCATATGGTTATCTGATGTTTACAATATTTGCCTCCAATGAATAATTTTAGCTTTATTTCTTGTCAAATGCTACTTTACAGTTTTTTAGTATACCTTTGTCACTAAATACCAGTAGTCTGGAATGCTTAGAGGTTTGACATATTCACACTTTACTTGGCAAAATATCACTTAAAAACCATGTATTTCAAAAAATAACGCACAAATGAATCCTAACAAAATACAGAATGATGCCTACTTGAATGTCAATAAACAGCTATGGGATGATAAAGTGGACTATCATGTGACTTCTGAATTCTATAGTAATGAAGCTTTCATTAACGGTCAAACGTCATTACAATCAATAGAATTAGAGTTGCTTGGAGATATTACAGGTAAAAGGATCTTGCATCTGCAATGTCATTTTGGACAAGATTCTCTATCGCTTGCTAGAATGGGAGCAAAAGTAGTAGGTATAGATTTTTCTGAAAAAGCTATTTCCAAGGCGAAAGAATTGAATCTGCAATTGGGTTTGGATGTAGAATTTCATTGTATTGATGTCTATAACGTACCTAAACTAGACTTGGAACCTTTTGACTTGGTATATACTTCTTATGGAGTGATTGGTTGGCTACCAGATATTAATAAATGGGCAAAAATGATTGCATCACAACTGAAAACTGGAGGTAAGATCATTTTGGTCGAGTTCCACCCATATATCTGGATGTATGACAATGATTTCAATGATATCATGTATTCATATTTTAATGTGAGCCCTATTATAGAAGAGACAGAAGGAACCTATGCTCAAACGGATGCTCCTATAAAAAACCAATCCATAAACTGGAATCATGCTTTGTGCGAAGTGATTACTGCCATACTCGCTTCCAATATGGACCTAAAATCCTTCCAAGAATTTCCATATTCACCGTATAATTGTTTTAGCAATATGGAAAATATTGAGAGAAACAAATATGTATTGTCACGCTTTGGAGACAAAATTCCCATGGTCTACGCTCTGACAGCAACAAAAAAAGGGTAAAGTATCTACTTTACCCCTTTAAAAGATTTTCGTTTGTTTTATTCTTTATTAGTCTAAAGACTGATTATCTGTGGAAGCTCTCTTGACCAATTCTTGATATTCCTTAGGAGATAAACCATCTAAACAATAATCAATAGGATTTATTGACACACCATTAAGAATTACTTCGTAGTGCAAATGTGCTCCAGTAGAACTTCCTGTATTACCTACAGAACCGATCTTCTGACCTTTCTTAACTATTTGTCCTTCTTTGACACTTATGGTATGCATATGAGCATACAATGTTTTATATCCATAACCGTGGTCGATGGTAACATTTTTCCCATATCCGCTGCCAGCCTTATTGATTCCTACGATCTTACCATCACCAGTGGACTGTATATCTGTTCCCTGCGGAGCAGTAAAATCTATGCCTTTATGAAATCTTTTCAGCTTGTGAATTGGATGAATACGCATTCCAAATCCAGACAAAAACCTAACATCCTTTTTAAGAGCGGTCTCCTTAACTGGTTTAATGGATGGAATACAAGCTATTTTTCGCTCTTTAGTAGCAGCCACCTTATATAAACTATCTAATGAATGTTTTTGCAATTCGATTTTTCTTTTCAATACTTCGGCTTTGCTCAAATTTGCTTTCAACATTTTACCTGTTTCATTGAAATTTTCAAGAAACGCATATTTGTCATGTCCACCGATACCACCATTCCAAAGACCATCATCAATAGGTTTCACACCTAATATCATCCTATTAATCTCATTATCTTTCTCATGTAAAGATTCTACTTTCATGCTCAAATCCTTAAATTCTTCATTCAAATTGGATAAATAGAATTCCAACTGTTCCTTTTCATTCTGCATCAAACGTTCCTTTGGTGTTGGAAAATATTAGTAAGCAATAACAAATAATAAAAAAGAAGTCAGTGTAACTGTGGAAATAAAAACAATACTTCTTTTAAGTTTGTCCTTATAACTCAATGTATGAGGTTCGTATTGAAGTGTATGTGGATTGTAAACGTATCTTACATCTTTCATTAACAATAAATTAATATAAATACAAAATGAATTAATGTACTTTAGAAAACTCTTTACAAGACAAGATGTACGTGAAATGACATAATTGTCAAGAAAAATTTTCCAAAATCTATCAAAGATGTCAGAAAAAGGATACGTACGGAATTAAAAACAGTGTAAAATTATAACCTTGAGAGGAAGTATCCAACTTTTTCGAATAAAAATATTACATTTTTTTATATGCAATATATATATATGTATATAAGTTTGAATCTGTAAGTCTTGTCAAGCTATCAAGTATTTCAAAAATTTTATAATTTGAAGAAAGAAATTTCTCAAAATTTTATGATACCAAAATCACATAACTCCTACATTTTTGTTAAAAAAATCACAAAACAAACAAAATACCAAACATTAGGTAATCAGGTATGTGTTTGACTCAGAATTTTATATAATTTTGCTATTATTTTACATATTACAAATATATTTATGTCTAAATTTATTCAAGTTTTATTAGGCTTTGTAATGGCTGTAAGCATGTTGTCTGCTTGTAGCTCTCTGAAAAAAGGTACAGAAATCAGTGGAACAGTAAATAATGCTGAAAATATGTCTGTTTTTTTAGATCAAGTTTCACTTACCAATCAAAGCAATATATTGCTGACAGAAAAAGCAAACGACAAAGGTGAATTCAAATTTTCACTTCCAGATGGATTAAAAACTGGCATATACCGTATTCGAATAGGAGAACAAATGCTTGACTTGATCTCAAACGGTAAGGAAAAAAAAGTTAATTACACAGGAACACTAGCTAATCTGAACAACTTCGAATTCGATGTACAAGGATCAGACCTTACCGTAGAATACTTGACCAAAGTGAAAGACTACATCAATAAAAAAATAGATGTACCTACTTTAACTAAATATACTTCTACTGAATCAGATCCTTTGATTGGTTTTCAATTAGCTGCTAGGCTATTTACCTTCAGACCAGAATTTGTCAATTTACACAAAGATGTGTCTAAAAGATTGACAGCATCATATCCTGATCTTGAATTGTCAAAACAATATACTAATGTTATAGCGCAAATAGAGCAAGCTGCGAATCAACAAATGGCTTCGGCTGCTATTCGAGTAGGTGAAGTAGCACCTGAAATAGCTTTGCCAGATCCAAAAGGTAAGGTCAGAAAGCTATCTGATTATAAAGGAAAAGTAGTCTTGGTTGACTTTTGGGCTTCTTGGTGTGGACCATGCCGTAAAGCAAATCCACATGTAGTTGAAATCTATCATAAATATAAAAGTAAAGGATTTGAAGTTTTCAGTGTTTCCCTAGATGGAATGGATAGCAGAACCGCACAGAGATTCTCTGACCCAAAAGCACTGAATGAACAAATTGCAATGCAAAAAGAAAGGTGGATTTCAGCAATAGCACAAGATAAGTTAGATTGGGATGGACACGTCTCTGACCTAAAAAAGTGGGAATGTGCCCCAGCTCAGCAATGGGGAGTAAGAAGTATCCCGCAGACATTTCTTATAGGCCGAGATGGTAAGATAGTGGCCATCAATCCACGATACGATTTAGAGGAGCAAGTGCAGAAATATTTATAAGACCAACATATTAAAAAGTTATTAGAAAGGGTATGAAGTCTTGACATCATACCCTTTTTGTTTTCAAGTGGATTATATCCTCTTGATTATGCCTATGCCCGCTTTATCAATCCAATGACGAAAAGCAAAACAAGTGCGCCAACAATAGCGCTAATCAACGTGGATACTATCCCAGATCCAAGGCTAATATTCATTGCATTAAACAGAAATCCTCCTACAAATGAACCGGCAATACCTATTATAATATTACCTAATAATCCAAATCCATAACCCTGTCTAATTTGCCCTGCTAACCAGCCGGCTAAAGCCCCTATTGCTAAGGTAATTAATAAAGATTCAATTGACATGATATAAAAAATATTTGGTTACAAATTATCATCTTCATTTCCAGATAAATGTGATATTTTGTATCACATCTGGATGTAAACTCAAAGCTACAGGACATGTTCGCCCCGCCTTTTCTAATATCAATCGGTCTTTTTTTGAATATTTATTATTCGGCATTTGGATATTTATCTCTATTTCACTTATTTTTCTAGGATTTGACGCCATGTGTTTGGTGATTTCCAAAATGGTTCCATCGATATCCAAATTTTGTGTTTTGGCAGCTATTCCCATTATTGTGATCATACATGCTCCTAAGGATGTAGCAGCTAAATCCGTTGGAGAAAAAGCTTCTCCCCTACCTTGATTATCTATTGGAGCATCTGTCATGATGGTTTGGCCAGAAGCTAAGTGTGTCATTTCCGTCCTAAGATCTCCTTTATACACAATTCTACTTGTCATAGATCAGCTATTGGAAGATGATTCAACAAAAGTAGCAATCCTCTCTTGTTCTTTTTGTTCTCGAACTCTGAGACGTTCTTGCTCATCAAACTCTTCAGCTTTGTCATAGGATTTGATTATTTCCTTTACAAGTCTATGCCGTACCACATCTTCAGAGTTTAGGAAAAGCTGGCCGATACCATCAATTGGTTTCAAAATCTCAAGTGCTCTTCTCAACCCAGATTTTTGATGTCCAGGCAAGTCTATTTGAGATAGATCACCCGTAATAATTGCCTTTGCACTGGGTCCTATCCTTGTCAAAAACATCTTCAGCTGTGTTGTTGTACAGTTTTGGGCTTCATCAAGTATGATAAAAGCATGATCTAAGGTTCGTCCGCGCATAAATGCAAGTGGCGCCACTTCGATGACTCTATTTGTTATAAAAAAATTGAGTTTTTCCATCGGAAGCATATCATCTAGAGCGTCATACAAAGGCCTCAAATATGGATCGACTTTGTCTTTCATATCACCTGGCAGAAAACCCAAGTGTTCGCCTGCTTCCACGGCTGGTCTAGTAAGAATGATTTTCTTTACAAGTTTATTTTTAAGTGCCCTAATCGCCAAAGCCACCGCAGTATAAGTTTTGCCAGTTCCAGCAGGACCAATGGCGAATAAAATGTCGTTTTCTTCACTGAATTCTACAAGTTTCTTTTGATTACGAGTCTTTGCTTTGATTGGCACACCATTTTTACCGTATACTATCAGACCGCCAGAATCCGCTACTGAAAGTTTCGCCTCATGTACATGATCATTGATGAGTAAGTCTTCTACCATTTGATTTGTAAGATCATGCTTGTCTTGTATCATTTTAATCATTATTTCTACTTTATTACGCACTTGATCCAATAGATCCTTATCACCTATGAGTTTTATTTGGTGTCCTCTAGAAGTCATTTGGACTTTCGGAAATGCCTTTTTTAGAATATTCAATTTGCTGTTTTGCTCCCCAAATAAGTCGATGGGATCAACTGAATCAATAGTAATGATAATCTCGCTCAAATGATTTTTTTTAATGTGAATTAATATATATAAATTAATTTTAATATATTGTTTAATTTGCTTTACTTTGCAACAAATATTAAAATCTATTTTAAATATTAAAAATAAATTGGCATTTTTCTTTACATCATTAACATATAATCCATGACATTGGTTTCATTGACCACTGATTTTGGGCTTAAGGACTACTATGTAGCGGAGCTAAAATCAGCGATACTGAATCATGTCAAAGGTGTTCAAATCATTGATATCAGCCACAATATTGATAAGTTTGATATCGTGCAGGCAGCTTTTTATCTAAAAAATGTATTACACACCTTTCCATCAGACTCTATACATGTAGTAGGTGTATACACTCACTATAAAAGAGAAAGTGAAATTATTTGTTTTGCGAAGGATGGAAATATTTTCATTGGCCCAAATAATGGTGTTTTTTCCTTGGTTTTTGAAGATATGACCAGTATAAAAATATATAAAGTAAATGCCCCTAACGGAAATGCAATTTCTTCTAATGCTCTATTGACTCACGCAATAGCCTATATAAGTCATGGATTGCCTTTAACAGAAATAGGTCCTGAATTGACGTCGTTTCATCAGAAAATGCTATTAAAACCAGTTTTGGGACAACATCAAATTCGCGCATCAATCATCCACATTGACAATTTCGAAAATGTCATTATCAACTTAAAAAAGTCAGAGTTTGAATTTTATAGAAATGGAAGAAATTTTGAATTATATTATAAGCAGCATGAACCAATCACACAAATCTTCAAACATTACGGTGATGTTCCAATAGGGGATCCTGTAGCTTTCTTTAATTCTGCTGACTATCTTGTTTTGGCTGTCAATTTAGATAAAGCGGCCAGTTTATACAATTTACATAAAAATGAAATGATTCAGATCTATTTTCATTAAAAATCTTCATTTCTTTCTATTACATCCAAAGCATTGTCTACTTCATGTTTAGGAACCATAATATGATAAGTTTCCGTCACTGGAATTGCTGAGTTTTCATTGATTGGAAACGTGGTAATGCCAGCATCATGTAAAGCTTTTACGATCAATTGTGCTGTAATGTAATCATGATAGTTACGAATAGTAACAAAATTATCTTCCATCTTCAAAAAATTTATATAGTAGAATAACAATTTTTATTCATCCAAAAGTTCCTCAATGTTTGATTTTTTATTGAATCATTCAATGATTTTACTTCCTAATATTTTTAATTATTTGTGCTACTATTTCTATCCATTACATATTAAATCAGTATCCAATTAAAATTATATCTTTGCAGTTTGTCGAAAATATTGATGTCATGCGCCATTTTAAACGTTATCTAGTCACTTCGGCATTACCGTATGCCAATGGTCCTTTGCATATTGGCCATTTGGCAGGAGCCTATCTTTCTGCTGATATTTATGTGCGATTCCAAAGGATGATGGGTAAAGACATCCTATTTATTTGTGGATCTGATGAGCATGGAGCTGCCATCACCATCAAAGCATTGAAAGAAAAAGTATCTCCAAGAGAAATTGTAGACAAATATCATGCGCTCTTCAAAGATACTTTTGAGAAAATGGGTATATCCTTTGATATTTATCATAGGACATCTGATCCATTGCACCACGAGACTTCACAGGAGTTTTTTAAAACTTTATACAAGAAGAATGAATTCGTTGAAAAAACAACTGAACAATATTACGATATAACCGCAAAACAATTTTTGGCAGACAGGTATATAATTGGCACTTGTCCAAAATGTCAAAATCCTAGCGCCTATGGAGATCAATGTGAAAAATGTGGATCATCTCTTAATCCCACCGATCTTATTGATCCAAAGTCCACCCTTTCAGGAGAAAAGCCTGTTTTAAAAAACACCACACATTGGTATCTTCCATTAGATGCTTATGAAAAATGGTTGGCAAATTGGATAGCAACAGGAAAATTAGATGGAGAACAATTACACGATCCAGATGATTGGAAAAACCATGTTCTTGGACAATGCAAGTCTTGGCTTGAAGGCGGATTGCAACCAAGAGCGATGACGAGGGATTTGGATTGGGGAGTGGATGTACCGCATGATATACCTGGGCATGAAGGCAAAAAACTGTATGTTTGGATGGATGCTCCCATTGGATATATCTCTGCTACCAAACAATGGGCAAAGAGCACTGGTAAGGATTGGAAAAAATACTGGCAAAGCAATGAAAGCAGTTTGATCCACTTCATTGGAAAGGATAATATAGTATTCCATTGCCTTATATTTCCCGCGATACTTAAAGCACATGGCAATTATATCTTACCTGTAAATGTACCTGCCAATCAATTTATGAATTTAGAGGGCAATAAGATTTCAACATCTAGAAATTGGGCTGTATGGGTACATGAATATCTCGATGACTTACCCAATAAGCAAGATGAGTTGAGATATACACTTATAAAAAACATGCCTGAACAAAAAGATAGTGAATTCACTTGGAAGGGATTTCAAGATGCAGTCAACGCAGACTTGGTCAATAATTTGGCAAATTTTGTCAATAGAGTAATTGTTCTGATGCACAAATTCTACAATGGCAAAGTTCCTAAATTTGATGAAGACATTGAAATTATTGGTGTAGATGGTGAAATGGAAGCATCCTACCATGAAAATGAAATGCTGCGACTGTTTGATCAGGTAGATGAAGCGTGCCAGCATATAAGAAATTTTGATTTTAGATCAGCATTGAGAGTGCTTATGGATATTTCTACTCAAGGAAATCAAATCTTACAGTTCAATGCCCCTTGGAAAAACATTAAAGAATCACCAGAACAGGTAAAAGCAGTCATGAATCTAACTGCGCAATACGTTTATGTCCTTGGGGTATTAAGCAAACCATTTATGCCATTTACAGCGGATAAAATTGCATCCTTGCTCAATGTCAGTTTTGTTAAAGAAGAAAAATTGTTGCTCAATTTATTGAATAAGCTTGCAGAGGGAAAATTACCAATCAAAGTGAACCACAAGTTGAATGATCCTCAACACCTGTTTTCAAGGATAGAAGATGATGTAATTCAACAACAAATACAAAAACTCAGTGCAACACTTGAATCCAACTCAAAACCGGTTGATGTGGAAGGCAATTTGAAACCTTTAAAAGAAACAATCCAATATGAAGACTTCAGTAAAATGGATCTTCGTTCTGGTATAATAGAGTCAGCAGAAAAGATCGAAAAGTCTGATAAGTTGCTGAAACTATCTGTAAATATAGGTATTGAAAAAAGGACTGTGGTATCAGGTATTGCACAACAATTTGATGCAAAAGAACTAATAGGTAAGAAAGTTGTTGTATTAGCAAATCTTGCTCCGCGCACCATGCGGGGCGTTACATCTGAAGGCATGATAATTATGGCAGAAGATACAAACGGAAGGTTATCTTTCGTTCAGACAGAGCAAGATTGGCCGAATGGAAGTACATTGCAATGACACAAGATACAGACACTTTATTAAAACATCATCAACTCAAAATCACACCGTTTCGGCGCGATGTCCTTCAGATTTTTATCACATCTGGACGTGCTCTCTCTCATCAAGATCTAGAATCTGCCCTATCTACTTTTGACAGAATTACCCTGTATAGAACATTAAAAAATTTTGAAGACAAAGGTTTGATACACAAAGCTATTGATGGCACATTACAACAAAAATTTGCATTGTGCGACAGCTTATGTGACCAACATGCTCATCACGATACACACGTACACTTCCACTGCCAGAACTGTCAGCACACTTTTTGCTTAGAACATGTTTATGTGCCAAAAGTAAAAATGCCCATAGGTTTTGAATCAAGTGATTCGCAAATGGTCATAAATGGAAAATGTAAAAACTGTAGTGTTCAGTAAGAGTTAGACAAGATCCTGCTTTCCCAAATCTTTTAATTCGTCATAACCTCCACCTTTAGGGTCTGGTCCCCATTTATTTGGCCCGCGTTCGCCTTCAGTCAATGCTAATATAAGATTATAAATGGGAATTAATAAAAACCACCCACTTTTACCTACATCATGCATTCTTCTAACACCAACAGCTATATTTGGTATAATGGTTGCTAAAGCAAAAAGAAAATATAGGATTCCAAATATACTTGAAACCTCTCCTAATACCATTAGACCAAAAGAAATAATGGTAGTTATCAAAACAAACATCCAATATTCTTTCCTTCGTGATCTTCCCGAAAAATCATTCCATCTCTTGAAAACTGTAATAAATTCTTGCATAATAACTGGTTTTTAATTAAACAATGATATATTTCACAAATCTAATTGAAAGTAAAATATTACAAAATATTTGTTTAACTATTTTTCAATTATTTTCAAATCTAAAAAATCCACCAAAATAAAAGTATAAATGCAAGGTAAATGGAGTGCGGTCGATGATTTTGAAAATATTGTCGTGTCCGTTCAATAATTATCCTAGCTTAATTCTCGATAAGCTCGATACAATCCTGATGTCTGAGATAAATTCCACTGTCATTTACTCTAAGCTCTGATTCAATAGGGATAAGGACATCAGATATCTGAGTAAGCAACGTACTTTCTATAAAATCCAGATTACTCTGATACAAATGTCCATCCTTTACATAAATTAATTTACCGTCGAAATAGGAACTTTGCTGCAAGCTATCCTCCTTCCAAATAAATTGACCAAAATTATCAAAAACCAATAAACCATAATTTTGTGTGGAAACTAACACGTAATTATCTCTTTCTTTGATCTGATAAATTTTTGGTGCAATGATCCCAAAATCCATGAGATTATTGGAATAAAACATAGAATTACCCTGATTATCAGTCTTGTAAATGACATTTTTAACGGGTGAGAATAACCATAATCCACCATCATTGGAAGTTCCAACAGCAGACACATCACCAAATGTATTTTCTAGATCCAGTGATTTGATAATCGATAAATTATTGTCGACCCATACAATTTTATTGAAATCATCTACAAAGACCAAGATCCTTAAAGGATTTGTAGCATCTATGCTGGTAATTGATCCTAATTTTCTATCGGCAAGTGTGGATGACAATACAAAATTATTTGTATATCTGAATACTTCATTATTCATATTGACAAGATACATATTCCCAAAAGGATCAACATCAAATGCTTTTGTTTCAATGATGATATCGCAGTCTGGCATAGTATCAATATTAACTGGTAAATTGCCCACCATCTGAACAAAATATAAGCTAAAAAACAAAGTGCAACACGAGCCAATTCTATGAATCATCTATGACATTTACATCAACAATAAAAACGTAAAAAATTGAACCAATGTTGCACTTAATGACAGAATCAGGTAGGCTTTATTTTTGAATTCTCTTTTATCCTACTTTTCCCAAATGATTCGTACACAGGCTTCCCTACTTACACTCCTTGATTTTGCCTGCTTATAGGGTAATAATCTTGTACGATGATTTCAGTTATTTGTCTGCTGGCGCCTGATTTATCATTATAGCTTCGTGAAGTAAGCTTACCTTGAATCGCAATTTCTTGCCCTTTGGATACAGTTTTTTGCATATAATCAGCCACTTTTCCCCATGCTATTATATTGTGCCATTCTGTTTGTTTTACTTTTTCACCTTTTGAATTTGTATAATAGTCATTGGTTGCCAATGAAAATGACAATCTTTTATTTCCATTATCAAATGTGCTAAATTCAGGTTCTTTACCTATATTTCCAATGAGTTGCACTGAGTTTTTAATTGGATTAGACATTTATGTATATTTTTAAATTTTTAAGAAAGTAATTGAATTATTAAAATGGTCTTGTTTCAACCGGTACAGATTGTTTCTTCTGGATTTTCAAAAAATCATTTATGATGATCTCAGAGATATATTTACTTTTTCCTTCCTGATCCATATATGATCTATATGATATTTTACCATAGACAGCGATTTCATTGCCCTTGGTCACATATCCTGCAATGTCTTCAGCCACTTTTCCCCATGCGATTAGTTTGTGCCAATCGGTGTGTTTTACTTTTTCCCCCTTTGCATTGGTGTATACTTCATTCGTAGCCAAAATGCATGACGCTTTTTTGTTACCATTTTCAAAGCTTGTGATTTTGATGTCATTTCCTACCACACCTACAAGCTGTACTGCGTTTTTAATATTTAAATTCATTTTAGAAAAATTTGTGTCCTTTCGGACGGGTTAAACAAATAATTGATCCGAAGATCGTTGACGATGCAAAGGTGTGATGTACCGTTATCAAGAGTCGTATATTAAACGTTTTGTTTCGTTTACAAACGTATTTATATGGGTACAATCTTTTATAATGTTGATTTTTAATATTTTACATATTACATACAATTAAATTATTCAAATAAATATTAGTAATTATTTTTTAATTTTGCAGTGACAATCAATATTTAATTAATTCATGGTTACCTATCAAGAGTACTCATCTGCCCTTATTGACAAATTTGTGAAGGCTTCTGATCCTCATAGAGCTAAGCAAATGCAAGCTTATATGAAAGACAATTTTACTTTTTTTGGTATTTCTACTCCATTAAGAAAAGAAATCATGCGTTCCTTATCTCCACCCAAGCCCTTACTATTGAACTATGATTTCATCAAGACAATAGATTTATTATGGGAGAGTGATGAGAGAGAATTACAATATTGTGCACTTGAGCTGATGCAAAAAGTTTTGAAGCAATTTAATGTGGATCATTTGGACTGGATAGAGTCGCTTATCACACGAAAATCTTGGTGGGATTCAGTAGATAGCATAGCACCCAACATTGTGGGGCATATATTTAAGCAAGAGAGTAAAGAGAAATCCTTATTTCTAGAAAAATGGATTGCATCTGATAATTTTTGGCTCAACAGAACTGCCATTATTTTTCAATTGAAATATCATACAAATACTGATGAAGATATACTCATAGCTTCTATTTTAGCACATGATCAAAGTAAAGAATTTTTTGTGCGAAAGGCGCAAGGTTGGGCATTGAGACAGTACAGTAAAACCAATCCAGTATTTGTAAGACAGTTTATCGAAGCCAATCCGCAGCTCTCTGGTTTGACAAAACGCGAAGCAATGAAATACTGTTAAAAATAGTATGAAACAAATTACAGTTGTATTCGCTGTGATTGCCTTGATATACTGAAGTGTAAAATTGCAAACATTCAGTGCCTATCATCAATATTAGAAAATCATTTATGTAATTATATTTGCATCGTTGATATTTAATATCAATATTTTTCCTAAAAATTCTACTTCAAGGCAACGTTTCCCTCTGTTTTTGAATATTAGAATAAAATAAATCTTAGTTTGTACAAAATTTATTAAATCATTCATGCAATCTATTCACAAATATACCTATTTAATTTTAATCATCTTTTTCACAAATTGTAGTCGAGAAGATAGTGATCAATACATCTTAATAGACCAAACAGAAGATGAAACAGAATATTATTTTGATAGCCATTTTGTAGGATATATTACCGATGAAAACGGCAATGTGATCCCAAATGCAAAAATTTCAATCGGAGATATCACTTCTACTTCCTCCACAAATGGTATTTTTTTAATGGATAATATTAAAACCAATAGCAGTGGTCAAATCATAAAAGTGGAAGCGGATGGATATGATACCTATGTAGAGCATGTGTTAAAGCTCGAAAATCACATCTCAAATCATGCAATTGTATTGACAAAAAACGCAAAAAACTTCATCATTGACCCTCAGGCTGCTCAAAAACTACAAATTGATGACCAATTATCCATAGATGTAGTAGAAAATTCCTTTAAAAGAGAAGACGGTAATCTACCAAATGGAGATATAATAATCAAAATCCAAAAGGACTTCATAAAACAAGATTTTCCTTTCATTTCCCTCAATTTGCAAAAAGGAATTTTGGATGATGGCAGCATATATCAAATTGAAGCCTATGACGCACAAGGCGCACCGCTTATTTCTGTACAACCTTTAACAATTCAAGTTCGTGACAATAATAAAAGATTTGGAATATTAGAAATTTCAAAAAATAAATGGAAAGAAGTGGCAATGAATACTCAAAATGTCAATACATTTTCATTGCCCAATCTTACACCGTTTATATGTGGAAAATTTAATGATATTTCCAAAGTCAAAACAAGGATGGTGGATGTTGATGGATCTGGTGTAACCTTAATGAAAGCACAAATCATTCTAGATAATAATCAATCGAAGAGATATATTGCTGATCAAGATGGTTATTTATATTTTTATACCAAAAGCCCCTCACAAATAAATATCCAAATTTTAGGAGGTTGCAATAACATTTTGATATCAGAAGTTCGATCATTAACTGAAAACTCCATACTCGATCTACCTGACTACATCATTCAAAATCAAGATATTACAAAAATAAATTCAAACATTAAAAATTGTTCTTCACCAATCACGGATATGGATAGAGTAAATGTAAAATTTATAGAAGAACACCGATCGGCGGTAGTATACCAAACCAAAAGTGTAGAGGAGTTCCGAATCCCAAAATGCCAAAATTTATTAAAGGCAGATTATTATAAATCCAACAAGAAACAATTTTCTATCAATCTTTCCAAACCTATTGATGATTCTATCTTCAATATTAAAACTGACCCTTTCTGTGTAGATACATATTCTGGTTCTATGGTTATTGCTGGACAAGAAAAACATTTTAATCAAGGTGATTTTTACATTATTAAAGATAAAAATAGAGCTTGGCTTACCATTACAGATTTGAATACTTTTAGCATTGTCATACCTAATGAAATTACTAGTGAAGCATTACCAGTTTTCGAATTTTTTAGTACTTTTCCTGATGTGACATATTGTGACAATGCTCAATGCAATGAGTTGAAAGGCTTTTTGAATTATATCGATATGGATAATACCAATGCAAAGATAAAAATCAATGGTAATATCAGTGGAGTAGATATTAGCGCCACTTTCGAAAAGAAAATACAATAATCTGTCAATAAGCACCTTGTGGAAAACCCATCTTCAACAGTAATTTCAAAATGCCTTAAAGGTGATAGAAAAGCTCAAAAAATGCTTTTCCAAACTTATGCTTCGGCATTGCTTACTGTTGCAAGACAATATACACCTGTCAATGAAGATCCACTTGATACGCTTCAAGATAGTTTTATAAAAATTTTCGACAAGCTACATACATTCGATGAAGGTAAAGGTCTCTTCATCTCTTGGTGTAGAAGGATAGTTATCAATACTGCCTTAAAAAAATTGTCAAAACAGACGATTTTCGAAGTTATTCCAATTAATGAAGTCACAGAGAGCTTCGACGAATATGCTATAACAGACATGGAAGATATTGAACACATTCTAAAACTTATAGAAAAACTTCCCGATGGATACAAGCAAGTCTTCTGTTTATATGAAATAGAAGGTTATAATCATAAAGAAATAGCAGAAATGCTAGAGATAAAAGAAGCAACATCCAGGTCACAGCTTAGCAAAAGTAAAAACCTGTTGAAATTGTGGCTCAAAAGCGTAGATAGTTACTTACTCTATAATATTCAATAACGTTATGGAATCAAAAAATAAAAATAATCACCCTATTCATACATTCAAGTCTGACTTGGATATAGAATTAGAATGGTCCAAACTTGAGCAAAAGTTAGAGGTTCGTGATAAAAAGAAAAGACGCATGTTCATTTGGTACTCCTTTGGTGCCGTGATCGGAATAGCTTTTTTTGGTTTAATGATCTTTAGCATTTTACATAAAATTCCTAATGAAACCAATGTCGATACATCAAAAATCGCAATTAAACATACAAATAATATGGTGACTTATGATCAACAAATTGAAAATAAAAATCCATTTCATGAGCTCAGAAATAGTACCATAATTGATCAAAATCCGGTCAATAGTACCTTTAAAATCTTCAATGCACAGGCTCATAATGAAAATACTCACCAAGCACCTTCAGGTCAAACTTTGATGTACCCTAAAACTGATCTAAAAAATCATTTTCCTGAAATCAATGCGGATTTGGTCAATACAATTGAATCGCAAAGTACACCATTATTTTCGGATGAACTAAAAGCAACTTTTCTGACTGATGACATTCAAGCATATAACATCAACAATGAAAAACAATCAGAAAATGTCCATATCCCTTTCCATTCATCATTAGAATTTTTGCCAACAACATTAGAATTGATTCCTTTGAATTCTCCAAAAATTGAATTTGATGGCATTGATGTAAAAAATCAATATGACCACACCCCAACACATTGGTTGCAGATGTCGGCATCATTGGGCATCTATTCTACCTCATCACACTTAGTAGAAGATATGACCGATGATAATGTGAAGACATTACAAAATAAAATAGAGGGTCTAGATACTTGGCGAATTTCTGGTAATTATAATCTACATTTAGGACATAGATTCTATTTAGGTTTCGGACTTGACTACACACGTCTAACCCAAATTCAAAATTATACATTTATTACTACCGACAATACTGAAATAATAGACCAAGTGATTGAAATTTACAATACAAATCAAGGGATCTCTTCAAAAGTAACAGGTGTTAAAAATCAAGTGAGTACGTATCAAAGAGAAAGTGTCAGATATCAATCCCTGTCCACAACAGGAATCAGTATTGCTTTAAGCAAAATTTTTAAAATCAATAATCACAACCTTATCTTAGGGGCTAATGCAGGTAAAACAGTGTTCACTCAAGCCTTTGGCCAATATTTATATGACGGAGTATCTCGTGACTTCGGAGATGTTTTCGCACACAGTAATAATAATCATTTCTTTGGATTTTCTACCTTATATGCTATTCCATTATCCGGAAAATGGGCAATGCATTCAGGCTATCAATATCTATATTATTCACAAAAGGGGGATGCATCTTCACGATATATCTCACACACACATTCCTTAAGTTTAGGAATCCATTACTTAATCCATTAAAAATTAAAAAAATGAAATTACATTTTACGGCATTTTTATTCCTTGTTTTACTAGTACAAAATGCATTTTCGCAGACCAGTTCAATAGATTACACTGTTTTGGATGGTTGTAATAACCAGTTCATTGCAGACCCTCGTGTAAATCTCTATCAAGTTGTACAAAACGATACAATCCTGATTGAAGAAAAATATACAGCCATTGGGACATTTGAAAATCTAGAACCTCATCTCACTTATTTCATCAGAGTGTCATCCCCAGACACATCCCTTACAGATATGACAGTAAAAGACATATTTGCCCTATCAAATATCATTTTAGGAATCGATTCATTTAGTACTGCGGCCATTATTGCAGGTGATGTATCAGGAAGCAACTATATTTCAACCCTTGATTTAGTGTACCTCCAACGAGACTTGATTGAAGTGAAACCACTTAATTTGAATGGTTGGTTCTTCTTATCTGATGAAGATACACAGACATCACCAGTGAATGAAAAATGGTTTTCCTTACTACCTACAGGAAAAACAGAAGTTATTTTTAAAGGATATCAGTATGGTGCCGTTGCGTCAACAACTTCAAAATACTGCAATACGTGTGATAATGACAGTCTCGCGTTTGGCCAAGTATTAATTCCAGATGTGAATGTAGTAGCAGGAAAACCTATAGAATTTTCAGTAGAAGTATCCAGTAATAGAAATTTGAATGCAGCTCTATTTTCACTTAATTACAGAGATTTAAGTATAAATAATATTTCAGGTACACAATCTTCCAATATTAATCATTTTGTTACTCCCAGCACAATAAATGTAATTAATTCAAATTTCTTCGAACCAAATATAAACATTAAAAAAATAGTTACGATACAAGCTGTTCCGCATAGAGATGGAAACTTGACATCATTTATTTCGATAAATGAAAATTTTGACAATCAATTTTTGTATACCCATACAGATGGATGCATAGATATGATTAGAAAAATAAGCATTGACACTTTTTTGGACTGCACTCTAGTTTGGCCACCTGATACTACTGTCAATGATTGCGAAAATATTGTCAACACAGGATATCCAACATCAAGATTTAGTTACATAACCTTTAATTACTCAGACACTAAAATTGGTTGTTCTAAATTAATTCGAAAATGGACAGCCTTAAACTGGTTGACTGGCGAATTGACCGAATATTTTCAAATTATAGTAATTGACGAAACACTGAAATTAATTTGTCATGATGTTACCGTTTTGGTTCAGGATTCAGCTATCATTCATGCTATTGATCTGGTTCAATCAAGTGATTCGACACATATCTATTCATTTACTCAAACACCGCCTTATCAAACCAAAAAGACATTGTACCCTGTTGCCCCCAAGACAGAATTACTTATTGTTTATGATATCAACGACAGTACTTATTGTAATGTCATGGTGACCAAAGTATCTAGTAATTGCGATGAAGAAATCCATGTTTATCAAACTATATCTGTGGAAAATGAAGGAATTCATTATAATATCTCTGCAAAAATGTTTGATGCTGGAAATCTAAATCATTGTTTAGGGCAGGTTGTAGATTTTGAATTTCTCCATCCTGTCACTAGCCAGTGGGTTGCTACAACTTCTTTCCCTTTTGATACATATAAAAACAGATCTGTGAGTTTTCCACTAAGATATTTTCAAGAAAATGTATGGAAAACCTATGGCCCAGTGACTGTTGAATTTATAGATGGTTCGGTTTTACCTGCGTTTGAATTGAGTTGCTATAATGACCGTTTGACCAAAAATACACCTTCAGAAATTTCCATATTTTCTCCTACATTTGAGAATATCTATGCGATACAAGGTGCATTAAGGTTGCAAGATGCAATCTTAGTCGATACACGAAAAGTCGCACTCTCTGACATCCAGTTTAATGAAGAGCTCAGATCTTTACGTTTTATATGGGTGTTCAACTCACAACAGGTGACACTGAATGAAGATGATACATTGTTTACCATGACCATTGTTCCTACAAAAGATGGAAGAGTATCTGAATTTCTATCTTTAGCTGATGATCTATTAGAATCTGAAGCTATCATCAATGATTTCGGTCAAACGAAGATAAATTTAGTCTTTAATTTTGTCCAACGCCCTGTCGGAACTAATGATAATGTACAAGCTGCAAAAGTCAATGTTTATCCCAATCCAACATCCAATGGAAAGTGCAATATCGAAATGGAAGAAAATCTTTCTTTAGATGTCTACAGCTTGGATGGAACCAAATTAGATAATGTAATAATTCAAAGAATAAACAATACGCTTGCTACAATAGAATTGCCTGAAAACACTACAAACACGATGTATTTACTACATGCTCATGGAAATAAATCATCTATGTGGAAGAAAATATTTGTGACAAAATTATAATTGTGGAGGTGCCATGCAAAATAATGCATGGCACCAATATCCAATTTTGTGGGTCAACATATTTTTTTTAGCTTTGTGTATTAAACATTGAAACAAAATGGAAGAAATACTCAAAACTGAATTTATAGAAGCAGAAAAATGCGACTATCTCATTGAATTAATGGAAGATTCCACACAAAATCAATATATTCAAATAACACAAGTCTTTCCGGACAAATATGAGCAACCAAGTCAATCAATGAAATTGCACTATTTCGAGTTAGAAAAGCTTACTACAACACTGATGAATTTTCAAAATTTTATATCAAAAAAAAGCAGAAACAAACTACCAAAAATCCGTTTATACCCAAAGGATTTAATAAGTCATAAAGATGAGATAATTAAAAATTATTTAAAAGGTCTCAGTATTAAAAATTTAGCATTGATACACAATTGCAAAGAGAAACTGATCAATCAAATATTAAGTGAAAACGGTCATGAAGTAGTGGATAACGATATCAAATTTTATCATAGAAAAAAGATATCCAAATCAAGAAAATAGGATCTCAACCTATGAATTTAAAAAAACTAATTGCGGTCATTACATTGAAATGTATTAATTTTGGCCCAAATTTTTATTTCCCATGTTTGAAAATTTAACAGAAAAACTGGATTTTGCCTTAAAAAACCTGAAGGGTGAAGGCAAATTAACAGAACTCAATGTTGCTAACTCTATAAAAGAGATCAGAAGAGCCTTAGTGGCTGCTGACGTAAACTATAAGATTGCCAAAGAATTTACTGATAAGGTCAAAGACAAAGCACTAGGTACAGAAAATGTCCTTTCCGCAGTAAAACCAGGCGAACTCATGGTCAAAATCGTCATGGACGAGATGACAGAGTTGATGGGAGGTCAGTCTGTGGGTATCAATATCAAAGGTAATCCAGGAATAATACTTATTTCAGGTTTACAGGGGTCAGGTAAAACCACTTTCTCAGGTAAACTCGCACTTTATTTAAAGGATAAAAAAGCCAAGCGACCACTATTAGTAGCATGCGATGTGTATCGACCAGCTGCTGTAGATCAATTGTCTGTTTTGGCGGATCAGATTGGTGTTAAAATCTATAAAGAACCCGAAAATAAAAATCCTGTTGACATCGCTAATAATGCTGTTCAATACGCTCGGGCTAATAGCCATGATGTAGTGATAATAGATACTGCGGGTCGTCTCTCAGTAGACGAAGAGATGATGCAAGAAATCGAAAACATTAAAAATGCTATTTCCCCATCAGAAACACTTTTCGTAGTGGATTCTATGACAGGGCAGGATGCTGTCAATACAGCTACCGTCTTCAATGAAAGATTAAATTTTGATGGCGTAGTTCTGACAAAATTAGATGGGGATACACGTGGTGGTGCCGCATTATCTATAAAATATTCCGTAGGAAAACCAATCAAATTTATCTCATCAGGTGAGAAATTAGATACATTAGACGTGTTCTATCCTGAAAGGATGGCTCAAAGGATTCTAGGCATGGGTGACATAGTATCCTTTGTAGAAAAAGCACAAGAGCAGTTTGATGAAAAGGAAGCAGAAAGACTTGAGAAGAAAATCAGAAAAAACAAATTTGACTTTAATGACTTCTTAGGACAGATGCAACAGATCAAGAAAATGGGAGATCTTAAATCTTTGATGAACATGATCCCTGGTATGAGTAAGTTGACCAAAGATGTAGATATAGATAATAATGCTTTTGCGAAAGTAGAAGCAATAATCCAATCCATGACTCCCAAAGAACGAGCACAACCTGAACTCTTAAATATGTCTCGCAAGAAACGAATAGCTGCTGGTAGCGGAAAAAACATCCATGAAGTCAACATGTTTATCAAGCAGTTTGACCAAATGCGCCAAATGATGCAGATGATGAGCAAAGGAAAAGGCATGGATAAGATGATGCAAGGACTCAATAAATTCAATAGATAATCACGAGCAATTTTACATATTTATAATTATATTTTACTTGTATTTAAATGTTTAAATATTAAATAAATTTATCACATTTAAGCATATGTCATAGTTGTATTACAAGTCACAAAATAATTTTTTCATTTTTACTAAATAAAATTTCCTCATTTTACTTAATTGCAGTAATTTTAAGTGTTTATTTTATTATTCACAAAACACTTTATGTTACATGAGAAGATTTTTATTCACCCTAAGTTTTCTATTTACCTTTGGATACTTGTCATACGGACAGCTACCGAACGGTTCTGATGCGCCTGATTGGACGCTCGTGGATCTCAATGGTGAGACTCACAATTTATATTCGTACCTCGATAATGGTGTAGATGTCATCATCGACTTTTCAGCAACTTGGTGCGGCCCTTGTTGGAGCTATCACAGCTCTCATATCCTAAATAACTACTATAATGCACATGGACCAAATGGAACAGGTGATGTGATGGTATTTTTCATTGAAAGTGATCTCAATACCAACGAAAACTGTTTATATGGTCAGAGTGGTTGTAATGGAACATCTCAAGGAAACTGGGTTTCAGGCACAAATTACCCAATTATCAATCTTACTAGTTCCAATGGTCCTGGAGTTGGAGGTGAATACCAAATTGCTTTTTATCCAACCATCTACATGATTTCATCCAAAAACAAAAAAGTGTACCGAGATGGTCAGCCATCAGCTGCGACACTTGATACATGGATTTATGGTTCATTTGATATGGATGCTACCGCTGATGTCACCAATGCGACATGTGGAGGAGATGGTTCTGTAAATCAAACCGTAACTGCAGGATTTGGAAATAAAACGTATTCTTGGAATTCTGGACAATCATCTCAAGATATTACAAATCTTAGCCCAGGTGTGTATAACTGCCAAATTACAGATGCACACGGTTACACTTTACAAACTGATGATTTTGTTGTGGACGGCATTTTAGTGCCATTATTTTATAATGCAACTGAAGTGGATGAACCAACTTGTTTCGGTGGCAGTGATGGATCTATCACAGTCGAAGGATTATTTGGGAATGGCGGTTATAGTTATGAATGGGACAACGGTGAGACTAGTAACACCATTACAAACCTTGAGTCCCGTTTATATTTTGTAACAGTGACCGATTCAGGTAACTGTTCTTATGAGGGAGAAGTTGATTTAGGTCAGCCTAGTGAAGTTACGGCTACAGCATCAGCCCCTACTATACCATGTGGCCAATCCTTTGGTACAATTACTGTGTCTGGCTCTGGTGGTGCAGGAGGTTTCTCTTACGATATAGGATTTGGACCTCAATCTTCCGGAACATTCTCAAATCTTTCTCCAGGTACTTACACTTATTTGGCATTTGATGAAAATGGATGTGAATCCACATCCGCTGAAATCATACTTAATATAGAAAGTGCTCCCGCAGCCGCAGCAGTATCATCAGGAGAGTTGACATGTAGCACAAACCAAGTCACCGTAAGTGGTGTTGGATCCGCAACAGGATCAAATATCAGTTACGCATGGAGTACAACAAACGGAACCATAGTTTCAGGTCAGAATGCGATAGATGCTGTGGTTTCTGCCGCAGGTACATATACATTATTGGTAACAGATACACAAACAGGCTGTCAATCTACTGTCAGTACAACTGTAAATAGCAATACAGCTCAACCGTCAATTTCTGTGAGCAATGGTCAATTAACTTGTTCTGTAAATTCCATCGAAATATGTGCTAATACAGATGCAGGTCTTACACCAACATGGTCCATCAATGGTCAACAAATCAATGCCGATTGCGCCACTGTTACATCTGCTGGTACTTACACTGCCACAGTAATTGGAACCAATGGTTGTCAGAATACTGCGCAATCCACTGTCATCGCTTCAACTGATCTTCCTGAAGTGTCCATAACCGCACCAAGTCAACTGACTTGTACTACAACTGAAATCACATTATCAGGTACTGTCAATGGCGATCCAAGTCAATACTCTATTTCTTGGGCTACGTCAGATGGAAATATAGTTTCAGGACAAAATACTTTGAATCCTATTGTCTCTGAACCTGGAAATTATACCATGACAGTTATCAATAACAACACAAACTGTTCTGCAACATCAACCACTTCAGTAAGCCAATTTATTAATAACCCTAACGGTGCATTTACCTTTAACCAAAATGGCGCTATCTTCAATGGTGAAGCTACATCATCTGATTCAGGTAATACATATGCATGGGATTTCGGAAATGGTGAGACCAGCACAGAAGCACAGGTTTCTTATGCATTTAGCGTGCCAGGTACATACAATATCTGCCTCTCGGTGACTAATGAATGTGGTACAAATACTACTTGTTCTAGCTTCACATATACAGCAACATTGGCATTGACACCAAGCGTGACAGCTTCGACATGCCATGATAGTAATGATGGTGCGATCTCAATTAATATCACTGGAGGCAATCCAAACTATTCTATCGCTTGGACTGGTCCGAATGGATTTACGTCTCAGGAAACTTCAATTTCTAATCTTGCACCAGGTATGTATAATGTAGTGGTAACTGATGCGGTCGGATATCAAATCACAGAATCTTTTGAAATCACAGCACCCGCACCTATTACAGACTCCGATGTAGTAATTGTATCTGATACAGATGGTAAACAAACAGGATCAGTAAGTGTGAATATTTCAGGAGGTAATGGCAACTATACTTTCTTGTGGTCAAATGGATCCACTGGTGATGGATTACTCAATGTCGGTGAAGGTTCATATACACTACAAGTTACTGATAATAAAGGATGTACACAAACATTTGGTCCTTATGTTGTAGGTAATATTGTAGCAGTGGATGAAACAAAAATAGTTCAACAATTTACTTTAAGTCCGAATCCAACGTCAACATACCTACAAATCAATGTGACTTTGGTAAATCCTAGTGAAGGACAAATGACCATAAACAATAGTTTGGGAAAAAGAGTGTCTTCATACCAGTTTTTAGGAAATATTTCTGAAAAAATTGACGTAAGTGGTATGACAGATGGTGTATATTATCTCAATATCCAAACAAAAGATGGCGACGTGACCAAACGCTTTATGGTGTTGCATTGATATTAATTACCTAAGCAGGCTAAGATAAATTAGCCGTCCCAAGGTAAAAGAAATGAAGAGCTGTCTAAGATTTAGGCAGCTCTTTTTTCATTAAACAAATATTCAAATTATTCATTATTATATCTTTACGATTATAAAATATCACACGCTTTGCGCTCCATAATCAAAAAGGTAGGAATGGCTTTCTTTCTCATACTCCTACTAATTTTACTGATTCCTATCCCTGATTATACTCCGGCTTACAGTAGGGCATTATACTCTGAAGAAGGACATCTTTTGGCAGCTAATGTATCCACTGAACATCAGTGGCATCTCCCGAATGAAAATCCAATACCCGAAAAGCTTGAACTATGTATTCGATATTATGAAGATGAATATTTTTACTATCATCTTGGGGTCAATCCGATTTCTCTTATAAAGGCAATCATAAAAAACACAAAAGAAAAATCCGTTGTAAGAGGCGCATCTACCATACCAATGCAGGTGATGCGTATGAAAAACAGGAATGTGCAAAGGAATTACAAAAACAAAATTTTCGAAATTGCAGCTGCCGTAAAGTATAGTATAATAACATCCAAACCTGCTATTCTTAGAGAATGGGCTAACATGGCGCCGTTTGGTGGCAATACTATCGGTGCTGAAACAGCTGCACTTAGATATTATGGAAGAAGTCTAGATAAATTATCTCTGGCAGAATATGCATTATTGGCTATTTTACCCAATAATCCATCCAATATCCACCTGGCAAAAAACAGAACATCGCTCAAATTAAAACGGGACTTTCTCATCACAAAACTATTCAAAAAAGGTCAAATCTCTGATTCGGAAATGCAAAACAGTCTATCTGAAGAACTGCCAGATGCAATGTATGACATACCCAAGACAGGACATCATTTTTTACAATTCGTCTCAAAGGAGCATCCAGGAAGGTATCTATTTCAATCCACCATCCAATCAGAAATCCAACATAGTTTACAATCTACTTTACTTCAAGAAGCCATCCATCTCCGTCAAAATGGTATTGATAATGTGAGTGCTATCATTGTGGATGTAGAGAAGAACACATTATTAGCGTATTTGGGCAATATTCCAGATCCAAACGGTAGATTTGCTTATGTAGACATTGCACAATCACCCAGATCATATGGAAGTTTGCTTAAGCCGATGTTGTACGCCTATGCTTTGGAGCAAGGTTATTTTTTACCTCACGAAATGATTGCTGATATCCCAACCTATATCGGTGATTTCCAACCCATGAATTTTGATAAGAAGTTTAGGGGTGCAGTACCTATCTCTGATATGGTGACACAATCGCTCAATGTCCCCGCTGTCCGGATTTTAAATACGATAGGAATGCAAGAATTCTATCAGTTTTTAACTCCACTTCATTTGAATTATCTCAATAAGGGAATAGACCATTATGGACTGAGTTTTATCTTGGGAGGTGGAGAAACAACACTATGGGACTTATCCAAAATGTATAAAGGGCTAGCTCAAAGCAGCTTGCAATACCCCAATCCATTTGGAAATATCCAAAGTCTAAAAAATGAAAAAAGTTCTGAAGTTGATCTGAAAATAAGTTCAGCTACCATGCAATATGTCAATGAAGCTATGTCAAATTTATCAAGACCAAGGGAAGAAAAGTTTTGGGATTTATACACTTCTGATGAAAAAATTGCTTGGAAAACAGGAACGAGTTTCGGCCATAAAGATGCTTGGGCCATTGGATACAATGCAAAATTCATGGTGGCTGTTTGGGTAGGCAACGCATCTGGGGAAGGAAGGCCTAATCTGACTGGTATCACTAAAGCTGCGCCAATTATGTTTAAGTTATTTCGACAATTACAATCATCAAAATGGTTTCAATATGCACCTATTTATCCAAGATATTCTATACGGATTTGCAAAAACTCTGGAAAACTATCTGGCACTTTGTGTAATCATACATCAAGTGCCAAAATGGAAAGTGCCGTTCACAAACTTACTACTTGCAACTATCATGAGGATGTCATGCTAGATAAAAATGATTTCCTGATTACACCAGGGTGCACAGCTATACTTGCCAAAAGAGATACATTTTTCATCTTACCTCCTCACATGGAATATTACTATCGAAAAGTAGATAAATCCTATCAAATATTACCTGATGCATCTCCAGAATGCAAAGAGAATTCGTATTCTATCCAAATCCTATATCCTACGCACGAAATCAAAATATTTTTACCTATCGAACGAGAACATAAGCCAAATACATTGATATTCAAGGCCTATCATCCAAGAGAAAACAGCTCAATATTTTGGTATTTGGACGATATTTTCATGGGTGAGACCCGCCAAAAAAACACCCATGAAATACATGCTAATATAGAAAAAGGAAAGCATATACTTACAGTAATTGACGAAATGGGTAATCGCAGCCATGTCGAATTTGAAGTGATCTAAAATAATCCTAGATTCAGCATTAGACTTTGTAGCGATGCAAAATTGCTATGAAGGCTCGGAATTATTCTCTAAATCAGTACAGAAATAGATATGTAGAAGAATTTCCTTGCAGTAATTTCTAATGATTATAAAGGTAATATAAGCCTATATATGTTTCCAATAAATACTAGTGTCAGTTTCCATTTTCGGTTTTTTGGATGGTGGTCTTTGACAAAAAGTATAATCCAATGACAAAACACAATCCTAAAGCCAAAACCGAATAGCGCATATTTTTAGTGATCGAATCAACAAGACCAAATAAGAAGGTTCCACCTACGATAGCAGCCTTATAAGTGACATCATAAAAACTAAAGAATGACGTGGTGTCTTTGTCTTTTTGGGGAAGGAGCATACTGTAGGAAGCTCGACTTAACGACTGAATGCCACCCATCACCATGCCTACCATGACTGCCAAAAAATAAAATGGTGCTTTGGTGTGTGTAGCATAAGCGCCAAAGCAAATAAAAATCCAAATGACCACCATAAGCATAAGAGAAAATCTATTACCTTTAATATTGGCAATATATGAAAACAAATAAGCGCCACCTACAGCTACCAATTGAAGTATCAGAACGATAAGTATTAATTCAGCGGTATCAAAATGCAATTCTTTCTCAGCAAAAACTGTGGCTAGATATATCACGGTTTGAACCCCTGCAGAATAAAATAAAAAAGCGAGCAAGAATTTTTTAATATTTGGATTGGCTTTGACATTTCGGAATGCTGAGGCTATTTCATGGTAACCATGCTTTATCATTTTTAAACTGAAAACATTGAGCGCATCCTTAGGCAGATGTTTGAATGTATATTGTGAAAATACCAACCACCAAACACCCACCATAACAAAACCGATTCTTGAAGCTATCCCTGCATCAGCAAACCCAAACCATTCAGGCTTTTGGACCATAACCAAGATTGCTATTAATAGTAAAACACTACCTATATAACCATACGTATAGCCTTTGGCACTCACTTTGTTATAGCGGTCTTCAGTCACTATCAATGGCAAATAAGAATCATAAAACACTAAGCTTCCTGAAAATCCTATCGTTGCTAAGATAAATGCTGAAGTACCTAACCAAAACTGTGGTACACCTTTGAAAAAATAGAGTGTGATACACGCCAGAGCTCCAAACAACGTAAAAATTCTAAGAAAAAACTTCCTTCTCCCACTATAATCTGCCATACCTGACAACAGAGGAGAAAGAAACGCAATAATGATATAAGAAATCGAAACTGCGAAAGAATACAAAGAACTATTCGAGAATTTCAGTCCACCCAATTCGATAATTTCAGGTGTGTTTTTCACAAAGTAAACAGGGAATATTGCGGTAGATATGACTAATGAATAGGCAGAATTAGCCCAATCAAAAATTGCCCACGCATTGATTACTTTTTTATTATTCAGAGTGATTTCGGACATATTGCAAGTTTGGTGCTTTGGGAAGCTTTAAAATTTCCTGCAAAATAACTATTAATTCCATACCACCAATATGTCCCCTGATAAATAACTTTGGAATATGCAATACAATGCATCAACAGTCTATGAGTCGTACTGATGTGGCCAGTCCTCCTTCAGATGTTTCCTTGTACTTTCTATTCATATCTACTGCTGTTTCCCACATGGTTTTTATGACATCATCTAGTTCTACTTTAGCATCCCCATAAGAGCGATCCATAGCGAGTGTCGCTGCATTAATAGCTTTTATAGCTCCCATACTATTGCGTTCAATACAAGGTATTTGCACTAAGCCTCCTACCGGATCACACGTCATACCTAGATGGTGTTCCATAGCTATTTCAGCTGCAAGTGTGCATTGATAAGGTGTTCCTCCTAGCATTTCTGTCAGTCCAGCCGCCGCCATAGCTGAAGAAACTCCTATCTCCGCTTGGCAACCGCCCATAGCAGCGGAGATTGTGGAACCTTTTTTAAATATACTACCTATTTCACTTGCTGTACACAAAAACTGTATAATTTCCTTCTCCCCAGCAGAAGTATTGACAAAACAAATATAATACATTAAAACTGCCGGTATCACTCCTGCACTACCATTGGTAGGAGCAGTTACTACCCTACCCAAAGATGCATTGACCTCATTTACTCCAATGGCAAAACAACTTATCCATTTCAATATAACTTGAAAATTGGGGTTACATTTCCTAATAGTATTTATCCATTCATCTGCATTGCTATAGCCAGGTAATTTGCATTGAAGTGATTGCATGGTACCATATGCCCTCCTTTTCACAGCCAATCCACCTGGCAATACGCCTGATGTATGACACCCAGAGTAAATACTATCCAACATGACTCTCCAAATCTCTAAAATTCGATCTTTGATATGCTCTTCGTCGAGATATGATTTTTCATTTACCATGACCAGTTCACTGATCGAAACCTGATTTTCATTGCAAAAATGTATCAGTTCTTTTGATGAATTGATACTAAATGGATGCAAAAATACTTGGTGGTCAGCATGTTCATGTACTGTTCCTTTAAGAATAAAACCTCCGCCAGTAGAATAATAATCCTGACTAAAGTATACTGTCTCATTCGCAATGCATTTGAATATCATTCCATTTGCATGCGCTGGAAGAAAATCATGTTCAAAAAGGATGTTTAATTCAGGATCAAAGAAATTGTCTTTCCATTTTTTAGAGATAAAATTTTTCTATCTGTAATAGAATGCAAGATGCCATCCATAACTGATGTATCAATGGTATCAGGAGAGTAACCACATAAACCTAACATCACAGCTTTGTCTGTTGCATGACCTTTTCCCGTTAATGATAACGAACCATACAAAGCCACACTTATACTGAAATCATTTTGGTCACATCGTTTTATGCATTCATCTGCAAAGTCATTCGCTGCTTTCCAAGGACCTAAAGTATGTGAAGATGAAGGTCCAACACCAATTTTAAAAACATCAAATACACTTATAAACTCCATAGCTTTTTTGGATTATTATGATGTCCACTTGTCTAATTGCTGTAACACTGCACGCATGTCTTTGGGTAAAGGCGCTTCTAAGGATAATTGTTCTAGCGTCACTGGATGTGGAAATACCATTTTCTGCGCATGCAATGGCTGTCGTGTCAACAATGGTTTTTCCTCTTCATATTTGCCGGTTTTGTATCTTTTCTGCTTGACTTCAGATAAAAAAAATGCACTTCGGTTTCCATATAATGGATCTACAATCAGTGGATTACCTAGATATTGTAAATGCACTCTTATTTGATGCATCCTTCCTGTAAAAATCTGTAAGTACAAATGGCTATATCTTCCGAATTCTTGTGCTATTTTATAGGCAGTAATTGCCATTTTCCCTCTTGGGTGTACCAGCATTTTTCCTCTCGTGACAGAAGATTCGCTGATTGGTACTTCTATACGACCTGAATCAGGGTTAGGAACACCATCTACGATAGCTGCATAGAACTTTTGTACTTCATCATTTTGAAATGCATTGGACAGTGTTTTATGACTTTCGGGGTCTTTTGCCAATAAGTTTACGCCAGAAGTAAATTTATCAATTCTATGAACAGGAATAATTGTCTCATATTTCGACTTAAGAAGTTTTACTATAGATGGAATATTGGGATCAAATCTGTCAGGTATTGTAAGAACTCCTGCTGGCTTGTCTACACAAATGATATATTCATCCTCGTATAATACATCTATCTTCATACGATCAATGTCTGATGGTTATTTCTTTGAATGTTTTCTTGCCTTCGACATAATATTTCCAAACTATAGAACCAAGATATTTGCCTTTAATACCTATGGAAGACCGTTTCATCTTTTTTATCCATACCTGTTCTTTATTCGCTCTTTCTATTATGAATGGAAGATTGACATAAAAGGTAAGGTGGGCCTTTATGACAGATAAAGTAGAAAGTGGTTGGCCGGCCAATAAAAATTTTAATCCAGCTAATCCATCCAAAACAAGCCTAATGGGAATCACCCAAATACTTCTAAAGAAGGATTCATTTTTTACAATGGTGACAAGATTATTCCTAAAATTCAAATAATCTTTGTGCGGATCATTATACTCGAGTGTGCCTCCTCCAAGATGGTAAACTTTTGAAGATGGAATGCATTTGATTTTATATCCAGCTCGCTGCATACGCCAACAAAAGTCTATCTCTTCTTGATGAGCAAAATATGAACCATCAAAACCACCTAATTCCTTAAAAAGATGAGTTCTGCAAACCATGGCTGCACCACTAGCCCAAAATATATCGCAAGGATCCTTATAATCATCTTGAACCCTTTCAATTGTACTGAATATCCTACCCCGACAAAAAGGATACCCTAAAATATCCATAAAACCTCCTGCCGCACCTGCATATTCATAAAACTTTTTATCTTCCAATGATAAAATTGCGGGCTGTACAATTCCTATTGATGCGTCACTGTCCATGATATCTATGATTTCATCTAGCCAATCTTCTGTAACCAAAACATCAGAATTGATGATAACAACATAGGGACTTTTCACATGTGCCAATCCTTTGTTGTATCCTTCTGCAAATCCATAGTTTTGAGACAACTCCATGGTTTTTATTTCAGGGTGCCACTTGCTTATATATGATACAGATTGATCCGTACTATTATTGTCTATCAGTAGGTATTCAATATTATATTTAGAAGAACTATAAGACATCATGGGAAGGTAGGACTCCAATAATTCTCTCCCATTGAAATTCAAAATAGCAATGGTAGCCTTAGTTTGTTCTGTGACTTTGTTTTTAATGTTATTCAATGCGGACAGTGCATTTCTCTCATCTTCAGCCAATTGCACTTTTAGTTCTTCCAAGTTTTCAAATTTTATATCACCTCTCTGAAAACCCAAAATCTCAATCCTAATATTTTTATTATAAATATTATCATTAAAATCAAAAAGATTGACTTCTATATTAATAAATTCTTGTTGTGCTATCGTAGGTCGCTTCCCAATATACATCATCCCCTCAAGTGTCAATCCATCCACCACAGCATTTACTGTATATACACCTTCTCTTGGTATAAGTTTGTCCTTTTCAGATATTTGCAAGTTGGCAGTAGGATATCCCAATTTGGACCCTAGCTTGTCACCATGCACTACCCTGCCACTAAGGAGATAGGGATTCACTAAAAAATAATTGGCTTCATCGATATTTCCTAAAAGAATCGCATTGCGTATTTTAGTGGAGCTTATGGCAATATCATCAATCTCATATTTCGGTATTTCTACCAATTTAAACTTTCCTAGCGCAGCATATTCTGATAATAATGAAAAATCTCCGCCCCGGTTCAGGCCAAATCTATGATCATAACCTATGACAATATACCTGGGATTAAATCTTTTGATCAGAAAATTTTCTACATATTCTCTAGGCACCATCCTAGAAAATTCAAATGTGAATGGAATAACGACAGCATTTCGAATGCCAGCTTTTTCAAGCAAAAAAAGCTTTTCTTCGAGCGTGGTCAATAGTTGCAACTGCTGCGAATGTGTTTCAGTTATCTGCCTTGGATGTGGGTGAAATGTGATTACTACAGAATCACCTGAATACTCGTTGGCAAGATTTATTACCCTTTCTAAAATTTTCTGATGTCCCTTATGCACCCCGTCAAAAGAGCCAATCGTAATGACTGCATCTTTAAATGTAGGTAAGGATGACAAATCGCGGTATACATTCATGCCGTTATTGAATATTTATTCAAATTCAAAATGGGCGCAAAATTACATTATTTATAGTTATTGCACCTTCCTACCTAAACAATTAAATTGATTTGGAGTTTTAAACAAGACATTTTAGACGGATAATTCCCCTAAAATAAGAATATGATCCTACATATATTTCAATTCATTCTATTCAAAATAGTACCAAATCATGGATAATAATATCATAGTTAATGCCTTACGAAATGTAAAAAATCCAACAAATGGAATAGATATTATCACTTCCAAAATGATAGAAGACTTTAAAATTCAGGGTGAATCCATCTTTTTTACATTAATTCTACCAGGCAATGATGGACAGTTGAAATCTTCTTTACATGAAGCCTGTATGTCTGCCATTGTAGCATTCTACCCAAATGCAGATGTCAATATTCATTTCAAATCAAAACACGATGATGGTACATCCAATTCTGCTTTACCTCAAGTAAAAAATGTGATTGCTGTGGCCTCCGGCAAAGGTGGAGTAGGTAAATCTACAGTTTCTGTCAATCTTGCGGTGGCACTATCAAAACTAGGATATAAAGTAGGAATAATCGACGCCGATTTATATGGACCATCTATTCCAACCATGCTAGGAATACATGGACAACGACCTAAGGTGGAATTACTCTATGGCAAGCATAAAATTATTCCAATTCAGGCGCATGGACTTCATATCATTTCTATCGGACTCATCGTCGAACCAGAACAAGCTGTTGTACTACGCGGTCCAAGATTAGCAGGATTGATCAAACAATTTGTAAGCGAATGTTTGTGGCCAGAGTTGGACTATATTGTTGTGGATTTGCCGCCGGGTACTGGAGATGTCCAACTCACTTTGGTTCAAACTGTACCACTCACAGGTGTGGTCATGGTCACTACTCCGCAGGATGTTGCAGTGATTGATGCCGTAAAAGCTATGAACATGTTTTTATTGGACAATGTCAATGTCCCAATTTTAGGTGTTGTAGAAAATATGAGTTGGTTTACTCCAGAAGAACTTCCACAAAATAAATACTATCTATTTGGTCAAGGCGGAGGTCAAAAGCTAGCATCTAGTGCCGATGTCCCTCTTTTAGGCCAATTGCCTATTGTACAAAATGTAAGAGAATCTGGAGATGCAGGAAGCCCCGTAGCAATGGATCAAAATTCTATTATGGGGAATATGTTTAAGAATCTAGCCATAAGTGTCACGCAGTTGGTAGACAACAGAAATGCCAATCATGCGCCAACTAAGATTGTTGAAATAAGTCAATAAATTATAAAAGGGATGCTTTTAGAAAAACTGTTCACTGTATTTAATTTACGCAGACTGATAAATATCATCGGAAAAAACGAGTTCAAAAAGTTCTTGGAGGGGCTCGTTTCGACATACTTCATTATAATCGATTTGTATCGATCAATAAGCTCAAATTTACGATACTCACTTTTTCAGGCCATTTTCGGCTACACAAAAATAAAAGTCGCTTAAAATACATCTAAATGAGTCATTTTTGCATACCTTTGAAATGAAATGTTAGTTTTTAGACAGACTGCCGTTGGGTGCCATTCCCCATTTTTCGACCGAAAATAATTTCTAGTGCTAACGAAAAATTTTAAAAAATATAAATAATTGATTATCATCAACAAAATTTGACGTTAGTCAGAATTCTACCGACACAGTCTGTAATGACAAAGCAGAATAATATTAGTACCTTTACAGTCAAATTAAAAATTTAATGTACGAAATAGCAGAAGACGTATTGAATATGGTAGAAAAGCCTAATTATAATGCAAGGAAAGAGTTTTTTAGACATAAAAACACTTTGCTTTTTCACGGTGACATTTTAAACAAATATCTTTTTGACAAGCAATTTATTGACTTAATTGTTACTTCACCACCTTATAATGTAGGCATTGATTACAACTCAAACAATGATGAATTGAGCTATGAACAATATCTTGAATTTTCGGAACAATGGATGCAGAATTGCTATAATTGGAGCAAAACACAAGCAAGGTTTTGCTTAAATATTCCATTGGACAAAAACAAAGGTGGACATAGAGCAGTTGGAGCTGACTTGACTAAAATTGCTCAAAAAGTGGGTTGGAAATACAAGACAACTATTATTTGGAATGAGGGTAATATTTCAAGACGAACAGCTTGGGGTTCTTGGAAATCGGCTTCTGCCCCAGTTGTAATTGCCCCAGTTGAGTTAATTGTAGTTCTATATAAAGATGAATGGAAAAAAACAAATGGAAGTAAAGTTTCAGATGTAACAGGAGATGAATTTAAGGACTGGACACAAGGCGTTTGGGTTTTTAACGGAGAAAGTAAAAAACGAATTGGACACCCTGCACCATTTCCAAAAGAATTGCCTTATAGATGTATAAAACTTTTTAGCTATCAAAACGATTTAGTTTTTGACCCGTTTGTTGGAAGTGGCACTACTTTATTAGTGGCTCAAAACTTGAATTAGAAATGAATAAAATTACACAAAATAATATTAATAGTATTACTAACTATCAGGTGGAATTATTTTTTGACAACCCAGTTTTTATCCCAGAAAAAAATAATAAATTTACATTTATAGATTTGTTTGCTGGTATTGGTGGTTTTAGAATTGCAATGCAGAATTTAGGAGGCAAGTGTGTTTTTACATCTGAAATTGATGAAAATGCTCAAAAAACCTATAAAGTAAACTTTGGTGAAATGCCACACGGAGATATTACAAAAATTGATGAAAAATCTATCCCTAATCACGATATATTATGTGCAGGCTTTCCTTGTCAGGCGTTTTCAATTGCAGGTAGAAAAGGTGGATTTAATGATACAAGAGGAACACTTTTTTTTGATGTTGCTCGAATAATAAAAGAGAAACAACCGAAAGCTTTTTTTTTAGAAAATGTAAAAGGACTAAAAGGACACGATAAAGGTAAGACCTTATCAACTATTCTTGCTGTATTGAGAAATGACCTAAATTATTATGTTCCAAATCCTGAAATAATGAATGCGAAAAATTTTGGTGTTCCACAAAATAGAGAACGGATTTTTATTATAGGTTTCAGAAAAGATTTAAACATAAATGAATTTGAATATCCTAAACCATTTGATAAAAAAATATTCTTTAAAGATATAAGGGAAGAAAACATAGTAGAAACAAAATACTATCTATCCAATGTATATTTAGAAACGCTTAAAAGGCATAGAGCAAGACACGAAAGTAAAGGCAATGGTTTTGGTTATGAAATAATATCAAATGAAGGCATTGCAAATGCAATTGTAGTTGGCGGAATGGGAAAAGAAAGAAATTTAGTGTATGATGACCGTATAGTAAATTTTACACCAACCACAAAAATAAAAGGAGAAGTAAATAGAGAATACATAAGAAAAATGACACCAAGAGAGTGGGCAAGATTACAGGGGTTTCCCGACAATTTCAAAATCTGTGTAGCGGATGTTCATGCTTACAAACAATTCGGAAATTCTGTTGCTATTCCTGCAATTCAAGCAACTGCACATAAAATAATTGACTTAATATGCTAACAGGAAATAAAGGCGAATGGAGTGAAATATATGTATTTCTTAAATTGTTAGCAGATGGTAAATTAAATGCTGCGGATGCAAATTTAAATGTAATCCCAGAAGTTTATTATCCAATAATAAAAATATTAAGAGAGGAAAGTAATAATAAAAGAGAGTATGTAATAGACAGTACTATCAAAATTATTGACGGTAATAGTAAAGATGAAATTCTTTCAATTCCATTAAGTGAATTTGTAATAAAATCAAATGAACTACTTAGGTTTCTTAAAAAATCTGAAGGCAGTAGTTTTTCATTTCCAACAATTGAAGAATTTCTTCAAAGTATTGATGTGAAAAACCTTACAGCAAGTAAAAATGAAAAATCTGATATTAGTATTGTTGTTCATGATTTAAACACAGGGTTAAAGCCAAAATTAGGATTTAGTATAAAATCAATGCTAGGAAAAAACTCTACGTTATTTAATCCCGGTAATACGACTAATTTCATTTACGAAATAATTAACCTAAACATTGACATTGATGAAATCAACAAAATAGAAACAGCACCCAAAATTGCCAATAAAATAAAATGTATCATAGAAAGTGGGGCAACAATTCAATTCGTTAACTTAGCATCAAAGAGTTTAAAACTTAATCTTCAATTAATTGATAGTGATTTACCAAAAATTCTTGCTGAATTACTTTTGATAAAATATTCAAATAGTGGTACAGCGACTATCTTCAATACTTTGCAACAGGTTGTAAACAAAAATCCTTTACAGTATGATTTGAGTTTGGGACATCCATTTTATCAATATAAAATCAAAAATTTCTTGACCGATATGGCATTAGGGATGACTCCTTCTGCTATTTGGAAAGGAAATTATGATGCTACTGGTGGTATCATTATTGTAAAAGAAAATGGTGAAATTGTTTGTTATTATATTTATAATAGAAATGAATTTCAAGAGTATTTATTACGAAATACAAGAATAGAACAGGCAAGTACAAGCCGTTATAATTTTGGGAATTTATATGAAGAAAATGGGAAAAAATATTTGAAACTTAATTTACAAATTAGATTTAATTGATATGATAGACATAAATAAAGAGTGGAATTTCATTATTCAAGAAACGCATTTACATCAACCTACAAATGAGAATTTGATGAAAAGAGAAATGCTTTTTGCTTTGCAATTATTGCTTTCAAGTAGCAATTTAGTTACATACGCTATCTTGAAAAGTAAATATCGCAACTTGATTTAATCAAGGAGTTTTTTATAAATAATCCTTTAAGAGATATTCCACACCCAGAAGTAGTAGATTGGGTTGTAGAAGAATTCCGTAAAAGAACAGGAGAAGTATTTAGAGACCCAGATAGGGGTATTCGTTCATTATCGCAAAAAGGATTTCTGATAAAAGTAGCGAAAGGAATCTATCGTTATGACCCTGAATATGTTCACAATAGAGAGTTAGAAGATTTTACACCAGCACAGAAAAAAGAAATTTTAGAAAGAGATAATTACAAATGTGTGATTTGTGGCAGAGGCAAACAAGACGGAGTTGAATTGCATATTGACCACATAAAAGCAAAAGATTTTGGTGGTGAAGCAACTATTGAAAATGGACAAACTTTGTGTGCCCAACACAACTTCCTAAAAAAGAATTTTAAGCAGACAGAAACAGGAAAGAAAATGTTTATTCGACTTTATGAATTAGCAAAAGTTCAAGAAGATAAAACACTTCAAAAATTCTGTGCAGAGATATTAGAAGTATTTGAAAAAAACAATATAAACGGACACATTGAATGGAAAAAATAAGAACGGCACCTAAACATTAAGCCGTATATACAAAAGCCCTAAACAAAAGTCAAGGCGGAGCCAGCACAAATGCCAAACGGGTTCAACATATTGTCCACCCTGGTCAAGAGATTGACCAGTTCAGGTCTAAGTGTTTCTACATCCTTGTGATGATAATACTTAAAGAGTAATGCCATCACATTGCAATAGCTCTGATCGTACCTGCACCAAACTCTTTTGATGGTCAATACATGTACAAGCTTACTAACCCAATTCTCTGCATTGGTCGTCAATTTGTTGGCTGAAATTACATTGCCTTTCATGATTTTTACTTATTTTTGTGTGAATAAATAAGTAAAACAATAAAAATGCTATTAACCGAGCCAAGCACCAATGAACGAGATAGCTTTCACCGGAGGCGTCGCTTGAACATCGGTTTGGTGCAAGCGGGGGTTCAGTGCTTCGTATGAAAGTTTTCGTAAATTTGAACTTTCAGCTTTGCAAGAAAGTTTGGTGTTAAAATCCCCCGCCTTCGGTAATTCCCAAATCGTTAGACATCCTTTTATCGTTAAATTTTAGTTTTTTATATAAAAATTTTTAATGCCACGCTATCATGCATTAATATTGCATCATATTTGTTTCTTATTATGAAATATTTGTTCATTTTATTTTGTTTTGGCGTAAGCCATATGATTCAAGCCCAAGATGGTTGGACTTTGGAAAGGTGTATACATCACGCTGTTGAAAATAATCTGCAGGTTATGTTAAAAGAGAATAGTAAAGAATCTGTGGATTTGGACGTTCGAAATGCAATGCATCAAAGATACCCTACTTTATCGTCTGGTGTCAATCTTGGGTGGAATTTTGGTAGAACCATTGACCCCACCACAAACACTTTCATCACTGAAACATTCTTCAACAATGGGATTTCCATTTCTTCAGGTGTCCTGCTATTTAATGCCAATAGAATCAATAATTCTATAAAATTGGCAAAGTTGAATGGTGAGATTACGGATAAAGAATTAACACAAATCAAGCAAGATATTGCATTGCAAGTAGCATCTGCATTCCTCAATATTGTTTTCGCTCAAGAAAATCTCAAGAACGCTCAAGAGCAAAAATCACAAACTGAAAGGCAGTTTCAATTGGTCAAAAGTATGATTGCTGTGGGCAATAGACCCAATAATGATATATTGGAAGTGGAAGCACAACTATTACAAAATGATCAAAGCATTGTAACATCAAATAATTTGCTTTCTTCAAGTAAATTGGCATTAAAACAATTATTGAGATTGGATGAAGATTTCGATATTATCATTCCTGAAAATATTGCTCTGAGTACAGATCCTGATATTTTGACTGATAATGAAGTGTATCAATTGGCGTTACAAAGCCAGTCCCGTATTCATGCTGCACAATTACAGATAAATAGTGCCGAGTTAAATCATAGGATGTCTAAGGCAAGTTACTATCCAAGTATAAGTGGAGGTGGTTCATTACAAACTAATTACTCCAATCAAGGTATTGAAGTTGTTGGTTTCAATGAAGTAATTTCAGATCAAGATATATACATTAACGGCACCTCAGTAAACGTAGGATTCCCACAGCAAATTCCTATTCTAAACCAAAAAAAGTACTTCCATCAGCTGACAGATAACCTTTCCTATGGAGTAGGTGTAAATTGTCAAATTCCAATTTATTCAAATCTTAATGCACGAACCAATGCGCAGAAGGCTAAAATCAATATTGACAACGCAAAATTAAATCTGGAGCTGGAAGAAAACACATTAAAAACCCAAGTTAACACTGCGATGAATGATGCTAGGGCAGCAAAAGCGAAGTATGCATCAACACAAAAAGTACTCGATGTTCAGAAGAGACTATTGGATAATACCAATAGAAAGTATGAAGCCGGCAATAGCAATACATTTGAACTGTCAAACATTAATTCTCAATTCGAATCGGCGCAAATAAATGATTTGATAGCAAAGTATGATTACATATTCAAAGTGAAAGTGATAGAATTTTATTTAGGTAAACCCTTAACACTATAAACCAACTTTTAATTTTCAAATAATGGCAAATAAAAAAAGAAAAATCCCTCTATGGGTTATTTTAATGTTGAGTGGATTAGTAGCTTTGGCAGCATTAGCCATATACAAGTCCAATTCAAGAGATAAATCGAAATCAGTCACTTTACATACAGTAAGTAAAAAAACCATAACAGAAACAGTTACTGCAAGTGGTAAAATATTCCCTGAAACCGAAGTAAAGATTAGTTCTGACGTATCCGGTGAAATTGTGGAATTATATGTTCATGAAGGTGACTCAGTGGTTATGGGACAGGTGCTAGCAAAAATCAATCCAGATGCATATATCTCAGCTGTAGAACGTGGCGAAGCGAGCCTAAATAATTCAAAAGCTCAATTGGCCATGAGTAGATCACAGATTGAATCTAATAAAGCTCAAAAAGAACAAATCATTGCCCAATTAGAAAACGCTAGAATCATTCACAAACGCAACGAATCTTTGAGAAAAGACGGCGTAATTTCTCAAGCTGATTATGATTTGAGTTATGCAAATGTCCGTCAACTGGAAGCAAATTTGAAGTCGGCTGAATCATCTGTCAAATCAGCATCTCAAAATTCTGAATCGGCAGAGTATAGCATAAAAGCAGCTGAAGCAAGCCTTAAAGAACTGAAAACTAGTTTAAATCGCACTACAATCAAAGCACCTACAAGTGGAATAGTTTCAAAATTATCTGTGGAAAAAGGAGAAAGAGTTGTAGGTACAATTCAGATGACGGGTACAGAGATGATGCGGATATCAAATTTGAATGCGATGGAAGTTCAGGTAGATGTCAGCGAAAATGATATTCCTAAAGTAAAAGTTGGAGATGATGTGGACATTGAAGTAGATGCGTACATCGGTAAAAAATTCAAAGGAAAAGTATCTCAGGTGGCTAATTCAGCTTCTAATGTTGGTCTTTCAACCTCATCATTGAATACAGATAAAGTTACCAACTTCACTGTAAAAATTCGGGTAATGGAAGAATCCTATAAAGATATCATTTCAAAAGATTTAAAATATCCATTACGACCAGGTATGTCTGCATCAGTAGAAATTTTTACAAAGAAAGTAGAAAATACAGTAGCAGTGCCCATTCAGAGTGTAACAATTAGAACAAAAGAGAAAAAAGATGTTGACAAGTCTGAGACTTCACTTGATGACAATGAGATCAAAGATTACGATGAGGTCGTTTTCATTATGAGTGCTGATACAGCAAAACAAGTAATAGTAAAAACAGGCATTCAGGATGATGAATACATAGAAATTCTTGAAGGAGTGACTGTAAATGACAAAGTGATTTCTGGTCCATATAATGAAGTTTCTAAAAATCTTAAACAAGGAGACTTAGTAAAGGAGAAAAAAGAAAAAGAAGATAAAAAATAGGTGAAAACGATTAAATATCACTTATTTCACGCTTCATGGTAGTAGTTATTACTGGACCTGAATCATCAGGAAAAACCACTTTAGCGCAAGCTATTTCAAATGAATTTGATTTCTGTCTGGTACCAGAATTATCCAGACAAATTTTAAATCAAAGTAATGGCGAATATGATTATGGCACCATTGATATTATCTCAAAAGAACAATGGAAATGTCAAATGAATACAACACATCAATGTATTCAGGTATGTTGTGATACTGATCTTTTGACTTCCATTATTTGGGGCAAAGTAAAATATAACAAATATGAATCTTGGTGGGAAGCCACCTGGCTTGCTTCGCAAGTTGATTGCTTTCTATTATGCACACCTGATCTAGAGTGGGAATTCGATCCTCTAAGAGAAAACCCCTTTGATAGAGATCATTTATTTGAAATATACAAGCGATATTTGGAATTTCATGATGCTCCTTACTACATCATTGATGGAATGGGAGAAGAGAGATTGAATAAGGCCATCCATTTTATTCAACCATACCTAAGATCAAACAAACAATAGTCACCTATTGTAAAATCAGTGCAGGTAAACTAATCTTGCTTTGCAAAAACCTTTTTTAGTAAGTCAGTGGAACGCTGTGAAATGTCCGTACGAATTCCCAATTCTTTCTTTTCTATCAAAGCGAAAAGCCCAACAAGTGCTTTTTGAGTGACATAATCTGCCAGATCGGGATTGACTTTATTCACGAAAGGAATTGAATTATATTTATTCACAGCTTGACCATAATAGTCCAATGCACCAAATTTATTTAATGAATTGATCATTACTGGTTTAAATTCAGAATATAGTGCATTATATGTCGAATTATGAAGATATTGCGTAGCAGCATTTTTTTCACCCATCAATATTCCCATTACATCATTTATAGTCATTTGTTTGATGGCATTAATGAAAATAGGAGATGCTTTAGTTGCAGCATCTTCTGCTGCCTTATTTATCTTTTTAATTGCTTCAACTTCCAAATTTTCGAAACCAGGGATAACCTTAAGCTTGTTCACCACGGTTTGAGCCTCACTTGGCAGTAAAATTTTATATATAGACGCATAATAGCCATTCTCGGCTGACAATGTACGAACGCTTTGCTCTACACCTTTATCCAATGCTTGCTTTAGACCCGCGCTGATATCAGCATTTGTAAGTTGTGCAGAAGAAACTGTATCCAAGACTTTCTGCATATCTTTTGGATCACAAGAGACTAAAAAGAGTGTTAAAAACACAAAAGTGACTATTCTCATTGATGTTAAATTTACTTTTTTATAACGATCTACGCAGAGATTTGTTACAATATTTAGAATAAGTTTTTGATGATGTCAACTTCAGAAATACCTTCAGCCTCAGCTTTATAGTTTCTGACGATTCTATGTCTCAACACATACTCGGCTATTGCTTGTACATCTTCCTTATCTGGAGAATATTTTCCATGAATAGCAGCATGACATTTGGCACCCAATACCAAATATTGTGACGCTCTTGGCCCTGCTCCCCAAGCTATGTAATTATTGACTTCAGAAGTCGCATTTTTGGTATTTGGTCTAGTTTTAGAAGCGATATTAACGGCATATTCTAAAACATTATCCGCGATTGGAATTTTTCGGACCGTAGATTGATACATCAAAATATCTTCAGCGTTCAGAATATGTCTTAAAGTGTATTTATAATCAGAAGTTGTATTTTTTACTACTAATACCTCTTCATCATATGCTGGGTAATCCAGAGGAATATTAAACATAAATCTATCCAATTGTGCTTCTGGAAGTGGATAAGTTCCTTCTTGCTCTATCGGGTTTTGGGTCGCCAAGACAAAAAATGGTTTTGGCAAGATATGATTCATACCAGCTACAGTCACTGAACGTTCTTGCATGGCCTCAAGCAAGGCTGCTTGTGTTTTTGGAGGTGTACGGTTTATCTCATCGGCCAGCAATATATTTGTAAAAAGAGGCCCTTTGTTAAACTTAAAATGTCTGTTTTCATCAAGAATCTCAGACCCAGTGATGTCTGAAGGCATCAGATCGGGCGTGAATTGTATACGCTTGAATGATAGGTCTAGCACATCAGAGATCGTAGATACAAGTAGTGTCTTAGCCAAACCAGGTACACCTACCAAAAGACTATGACCATTACTGAAAAGAGAAATTAATACGGCTTTTACAACGTCATCTTGGCCAATAATAACTTTTCCAATTTCACTCTTCAAGGACTGATAAGATGTCGCCATGTTGTCTACAGCACGTACATCGGATATATTTGATTGACTCATACTATTGAAATACAGAATATTATAAATGGCATAAAAAAATATATCAAAGTTAAATTCAAAATACTTTCATAAGCCATGTTCTCAAACGATATTTTAGAATAATTGTTTGGAAAAAACAATATTTATTTCATGTTTAAATGTTTTCTACTTTATGAAATGCAAAGTAAAATCTATTATTTATTGATATTCAGTAGGTTTCAATTATTTTTTTTTAAAAAAAACCATAACTTTGGGTAACAAATGAATAGCAGTTGTTGACTATTAATTACCGTTACGCAAAAACCAAGAGAATGATATCTAAGAACGAACATCCTGAGGCAGTACATCATCAAATGGAAAATAGCGAATATTATTTATCTGGTTTAAGAAATGGTGACAAAAAGGTAATAGAAACCATCTACAGTGAATATTCTGAGATGATAATAAGGATGGTACAAAATAATAATGGCACTGTAGATGAAGCTAAGGATGTTTTTCAGGATGTTTTATTTTCAATTTTTAGTCAAGCTCAATCAGGTTTAACAATTAAGTGTAATTTTTCTAGCTTTTTAATTGTAGCGTGTAAAAGACGTTGGTTAAATGTGCTGTCTTCAAAATACCACAAAAATACCACCAAGTTTGACCATGTCGAAAGTACTTTGAAACTTGTAAATGAAGATGTAGATGTATTTTTTGAAAATGAAGACAGATTAAAAGTTGTAAAAAGTGCATTATCAATGATGGACAAAACTTGTAAAGAAATCATTGAGACTTCTTGGCAAACAGATAATGAAGGTAAATACTTAGGATGGATGGATGTAGCCACAATTTTGAATATGAGTTATGGTTACATACGTAAAAAAGCATCCGAATGTAAATCGAGATTAATAGAAATAGTTCAAAAAGACCCTAGATTTAAAGATTTAAAATATGGAAATTGATTTTATAAAGTCATCAAAATTTGATGAGATACTGAGATTGGACCCAGTAAGTATGAAGATTGAAATAAATAGACTTTCTCCAGAAGAAAGAAAGTCATTTGATGTATTCAGGAGTATAGCACGAGATGTCAATACTTTACAATCCAGTAAATCACAAGAAAAATCATTTGTTGCAAATTTGAATGAGTTATCTGAACTCTATTTCAAATCTGACAATAAAAGAGTTATTACAAATTCACGAAGATATGCTGCAATAGCCGCTTCAATAAGTGCTTTTCTAATATCTATTTTTATTTTCAAAATGTACATATCCAATCATTATAGTAATGAAGCATTATTAGCAGATATTACATTGGTGGATCAAATTACATATAGAAATGTAACCACCGTTCCAACCGAACCATTGGATGGCAGTACAATAGACCTACTGATGAGTAAAGATGGCGTCACACCTTATGATGTTTTTAATTTGATTCAGTATTTTGGTTCAAAAAATGATTATAAGGCCATTTTATCACAAAATGAAAAGTTACTTAATTTTGGAGATTTATACATTCATGAATTTTACAATAACAAAATTGTTTCGTACTTAGAAATGAATGATAGAGCATCAGCCTCTCAATGGGCTAGAAAAGCTATAGAAGATAAAAGAATTACAAATAATTATATCTTTTTAGAAATTTACAACAAATTAAACAGTCCTTTGGCAAAGTTTTATAATTAATATTAATTGATAATCAGAATATAATACATTAATGAAAGTATTTATTTAAATTAAATTCTAAGTTAATAATTTCAAAATTGTTAGAAGTATCTCATAATAAATTCTAACTTTGCAACGCATTTCAGGTTTCCCGGAGTTATAATTTGTACATGAATTAACATAGATTGATTTTATGCTAAATTTTGTAATGATATTTAAAGAGTTTGATTTAAATGAGATCATTTTTATTCATATTTACTTTTCTTTTGTTCTTTGGTATCGATTCAACTATCTATGCCCAGTGCGGAATTAAAGAACAAGTAATTCTTAACGACTTTGAAAACAATCAGGCAGATACGACAAATATTTTACTCAATATTTCAGGCGCTTCCGTCAATGATTTAGGGCACCCTATTCAATGTCTGCAATTTGTAGAAATAGAATTTTCACACCCTTTTGTTAAGGAACTATGGTTTGAACTCTTATCGCCTTCAGGTCAGACAGTCCAACTCACTGGTGGAAATATTACAGCATATAACTCGGATTTTGTAAAATGGAATGTTGGTTTTGAACAATGCGCTGTCAGTGTTAGCCCAGATCCTGGATTTTATGATATTTGGGACAACGATCAGGATTGGCTTGGTTTTACCACTTATTCAGGTACATACTATCCATATAATGGATGTCTCGAAGATTTTAACACTGGGCCAGTGAATGGAACATGGACGTTGAGATGCATAGATTTTCAAGATTTCGGTCAAGGTAAGGTGACAAAGTTTAATTTGAATTTTTGTAATGGATCTGGAATAAAATGTGGTGAATGTACACTTGATCCCGGTGATATCATGAATGATGATTTCTCAGCGTGTGAAGGTTCATCTTCACTCAATATCATTTTAGACAAAGTTCATCCCAAATACCAGCCAAATTTTACTTCATACAACTATGAAAATGTTGTTTTCAGCGATGGCAAGATATATAGTTATTCCACCACTACTAATTTTCAAAGTTTACCAGCAGGAACGTACACCATTTGCGGGTTGCAATTTACCGATTCAAATAAAGCGGACCTTCCTGTAGAAGGCCAACCTTACGATGCAAATTCTCTGCAAAGTTTCTTTGAGTCTAAAGGGTATTGTGCGGCTGTTTCATCTTCTTGTATGACCGTGACCATAGATGAAAATTCAGAACCCACCAAAGTTACTGAAGTCATTTGTAATGGTGAAACACTGACTTTTGCCGGAAATCAGTACTCGTTAGAAGGTGAATATGAAATCAGAATTCCAAATGGGCATTGTGATAGTGTGGTGATACTTGATCTCAGAGTTGCAAAATTAGTGGGTGAGTTACAGTCTGACAGGGATACAGTTGGTTGTTTTGCAAATACAAACGCATTATGGATTACCAATACTGGAGACCCATTAAATAACATTCAAATTTCATGGTATAGCCCAAATAGCGTTTTTATTTCCGATCCTGCAATCCCAGATTTTATTGATGTAAGAGATCCAGGAATTTATTGTGGGGTTTTAGAAAGTAACATTGGAAGTAAAGTGTGTAGAGATACGGTTTGTAAGGAGATTTTTCCTGATCAGACCATTCCGCAACTAAATTTTAAAACTGATACCATCACATGTAAAAAGTCGGTAATATCTTTGGAAGTAGGTTCATCGAGGACTTTGGTAGACTACAAGTGGACAGATCCAAATAATCAACCTATTTCTGATAACAGTGCCACTATTTCTGTATCAATTCCAGGTAGGTATACATTAAGTGCCACAGCAGATAACGGTTGTGTTCAAGTAGATAGTGTTTTAGTTCCTGAAAACCGTATAATTCCTACAGCGACCATACTTTCAGATACATTATTTTGCTTTGAAGATAGTATAAAATTGAAGGTATTACTGCCGGTTGGGGCTGCATACAATTTTCTATGGTCAGGCGTGAAGCCACAAAATGAAAATGTACAAGAACCTTTTGTAACATCTGGTGGTGTAAAAATGCTGACCATCACTGATACAATAAATGGTTGTGAAGCCGCTATCGCCCATACTGTGATTGAAGAAAGAGAAAAGCCCACAATTGATATTATTGTGGATAAAATAAATTGCGCAAAAGAATCAGTGACACCTACTCTAAATTCTAATCATCCGATAGAAAAATATCAGTGGATAGGAAATGGACTCAACTCATCACACCCAACCCCCACCATCACAAATCAAGGAACCTATTTTGTGACAATCACATCATCTAAAAATGGGTGTACCAGCAATACATCATTTTTTGTTGAAAAAGATACCATTGTCCCTGTTTTAAGTATTAGATCTGATTCACTTACATGTCTGGTAGATAGTATTAAAATTATCACTACTTCTACAGTGTCCTTACTTGAAACAAACTGGTCAGGACCTTTTGGTTTTTCAAGTGATGAAATTGATCCTTTTGTAAAAAATAAGGGAATTTACACTATATCATTCGTGAGTGAAAATGGTTGTTCAGGTACACAACAATATCTTGTCTCAAATTCGGTAGATATCCCGCAAGCCATCTTTAAACTTGATACATTGTGGTGTAATGATACCATTGCAGATGGACATTTGCTCCTGAGTAAAGGCACATACACGTATCGATGGGATGGTCCAAATGTTCAAGATGCTAATACTTCAACCCCAAAATTTTTTGAACCCGGCAGGTATGTCGTAACTATTACAAACCCAATAAGTGGTTGTATAGAAGAAGACGAATACAGTGTTGCAGATATGCGTATTTATCCAAATGCAGACATTGATTTGCCTATTTTAGATTGTGTTAAGGATAGTGTTCAAATAGTGTTTAACAATGATGATCTTTTGGAAATTCGGATCAATGGACCAGAATCATTTGAATCTAGTATTTTGAATCCTTTTGTCAAGATAGCTGGAGTTTATGATTATAGCATAACAAATATATTATTTTGTACCACAACTGGTACCTTTGAAGTAATTCAAAATGATGAAGTTCCAGTTATTTCAGTTGTTTTAGATACCCTAACTTGTAGCCAGCCACAGATTGTAATTGATGCCAATTCAAGCATTCCTAATTCCACATTCGCCTGGACAGATGTGCAAGGAGGCACCCATACTGGACCCAGCTTGCCAATATCTGAAGGCGGAACATACCAACTTATAGGCACGGCACCTAATCAATGTAAAGGTTATTATACTTTTCAGATTATAGAAGATACTATAAAACCACAAATACAGGTGGTAGCACCAGAAGCGATTACGTGCACAAACAATGGTGTAGTTCTAAAAGTAACATCAAATGACAATTCTGTTCAACTTCATTGGACAAACGTTTCAGGAGCAGATTCATTAGTGGTTAATAGCAGTGGATTATATACTGCATTAGGCATCGGAAAAAATGGTTGTACTTCGACTATGAGTGTTGCAGTCATGGATCAAAGAATCTATCCAGAAGCTGCATATACAGCTTCTATTATAAATTGCAAGGACACGATATCAAATATTGAATTAACATCTGTTTCTCCTTGGGAATCAATAGAGTGGAACAATGGTAAAAATCCTTTGTCTATTCCTAATGGGATCACAAAATTCAATACAAAAATCGGTGGCCTGTATGAATTTACATTGACCAATGATGATGGATGTATCACAAAAGACACTGTTGAAGTGGTAGAAGATCTTGTTGTACCTAATGTTTTGCAAATTTACTCAGATACAATTGACTGCAATCATGATATGGTAAATATTGGTATCAAAGACGATGTTCGCGCTATTGAATATATCTGGAATGGACCGGATTTAGAAAATTTCAAGGGTGATTCTATTATTTCAGTGGCACTACCAGGGCAATATGCGTTACAAATCGTTGGAGAAAATTTTTGCTCTACCACTCAGAATTTTAATGTCATTCAATCCAAGGATTTACCTATCTATCAAAAATATTCAGATACGCTGACTTGCGAAAATGGTAAAGTAAAAATAGGGATAATTCCCTCTACACCAGTAGCCACTTACTTTTGGAATGGTCCATCAGGATTGTCAAATGCAAAAGACCCAATCGTTTTCGAACCCGGAATACACTATGTGACGATTACAGGGATAAATGGTTGCTCTGTAAAAGATAGTGTTGATGTTTTTATAAATGTGAAAAAACCATCCATTACCATACCAGATACAATACTGTTGCCTTGTGATACTTCCGCAATCAATTTTGTGGTGCAAACTTCTGACCATATATTAAGATATCGTTGGAGACTACCGGATGATACATATATATTGGATAGTTTGATGTCCAGTAATCAATTAGGAACTTATACAGTGCAAGTAACAGGAGCAAACGGATGTATAAGCAACATTCATGAATTTAGGGTTTTTGTAGATTCTGTTCCACCTGCATTTACGTACCAAACAGATACTATAACGTGCTTTACACCTTCTATTACACTTTCTGCCTCTTCAACAGATCTTCAAGCTATCTACCAATGGACAACTCCTTCTGGCACACAATATTCTACCCGAGATATAGTAACGCAAACTCCAGGTGAATATCAATTGGTTGTGTCTAATTTACAAAAATGTAGAGATACAATTGATATATTTGTACCAGCAGATACACTTAGACCTAATATACTTGTTGATCAAATTGGGTCTGTAGTTTGTAAAAATGGTATGGTGACGCTAAAGGCTTCAACTGATTCTAATGGTATACCTTTAATATTCAATTGGACTACTCAAAATGGAGAAATCATATCAGGAAGTGATAGTCCAAATCTTATGGTTAATGGTGCAGGCAACTATAGTTTAAATACTATAAACACCATCAATGGTTGCAATTCCACGAATGATATTTCTGTGGAGTCTGTTCCACAAACGTTCAATCAAATAAGTACAACTGAGTTTGAGCCATTCTGTTCCAATATTTTTGATGGTCGTATTCATATTGACAGCTTAAACGGTACTCCACCCTACATCATCACTTTCAATTCACATGTTACAAATACCACGAATTTCAACAATCTAGCACCGGGAATTTATACCATAGAAGTGGAAGATGTCAATGGCTGTATCGTAATGAAAACAGTTGATCTTCAAAATATTTTCAACTTCAATCTAGATATTGATACAGAATATACAATAAATTTTGGTGACTCTGTTTTATTAAAGCCCTCCTACACTATTGATCCGACTGGAACTGTCCAATTGAAGTGGTTTGAAAATGATTCATTGATTTGTACTGGTTGTCCTGAACTATGGGTAGCCCCACTCAAGAATACCATTTACAAAATAGAATATGCTTATAATGCACATTGCGGAGAAGAAGCCTTAGTCCACATAAAAGTGAGCAATCAGATTACCGATGCTATTCCCAACATATTCCGACCTACATCCATTTCTGGAAATGAAGTATTTTATATACCACAGACTAGAGGAATAGAACGCATATTAGGTATGTATATTTTTGATGCTTGGGCTGAAAATGTGTTTTCAATTGAGAATGTCCCATCTGGGGATCCAATATACGGATGGAATGGTACTTTCAATGGTGATCATTGTGCAGAGGGAACATATGTAGTCATCATCAAATTATTATTGGTGGATGGTACTACTTGGGAATATCAAACCACACTTACATTGTTGCGATAGGAGAAATTGATGTGATGTATTATTTGTATAAGGGAATTTCATTTGTTTAAAATTTGCTAAGTTGTTGAATTTGTTTGATTTGCGGAATTGCTTAACTTCGAAAATCAGGTAAAAATCTTACCCTCTTTACTCATTCAGCTTTGTATGCAGACCTCTTATGGGGATTTCATCATTTATATTTCCTGACTTGTCCCTAGTAAATTTAGTGTTTTTATAAATAACTGAATATCAACATTATAATAAATTTTTTATGTCAATTTACCGCACTAAAGGGATATTTTAAAGTTAAGGGGAAGTACTTTTATCGGAGGATCGCTGTCATCCGCCTTTTTGTCTTTAGTTTAAAAGTCACTGGAGACGGTATAAACAAAAAACTGTTTGAGCCAATAGGACTTTTTATCAAAGCACAAATCCAAAATAACATGTAAATATCTGTAAAGAGCGGCTGTAAAAGGCGAGTTTTTTTTGTTTCCGTCGAGAAGATGACTATTAAGCGTTAAGAAGACAAAACAGCGGCGGCATTTTTTGTTTACTTTTTTTTGCTGATGAAAAAAAGTGAAAGCCTTGCCGGCTTGAGGCAATTGTATAATCAGAGTTGAAGCAACCATCACCATAGGGTCAAAGAATGCTTTAAAATTGGACAAATTGGTTACTAAATTATTTCCTACACACTAAAAGGTACAATTCAAGAAGAATCGTTGGATTCATCCTTTCAATTATCAAAATAGAAGATTTCTTACGCTAGCTTTGTATGCAGACCGCTTATGGGGATTTCATCATTCATATTTCCACTTTCATATTTCATCATTTCCAATTCTACATCTGACATTCCTATGCTTTACAATCTATTAACAGGCTTGTTAAAACAAATATAATAATTTTGCATTTTTAGAGTTACATACTTTATAATCCCTATATAGTTATTCATTTAGTTATTCATATTAGAAATATATTATGTCTAATGTTAATTCAAAATTGGTCCTTTATAATAGTTTGACCAGACAAAAAGAGGAATTTAAACCTTTGCATGAAGGAAGAATAGGCATGTATGTGTGCGGCCCTACAGTGTATAGTGATGTGCATTTAGGCAATTGCAGGACTTTTATGAGTTTTGATGTGATATATCGGTATCTACTATATTTAGGATATAAAGTCAGATATGTGCGCAATATCACTGACGTAGGTCACATGCTAGATGATGGTGAGGATAGAATGTCAAAAGGTGCGCGTATAGACCAATTAGAACCTATGGAAGTAGCACAAAAATACTCCAATGGTTTTCATGATATGATGCGTGTATTCAATATATTATCTCCATCTATAGAACCAAGAGCCACAGGTCATATTCCTGAACAAATAGAAATGGTTCAACAGATTTTAGACAATGGTTGGGCGTATGAACGCAATGGTTCTGTCTATTTTGATACTGTCAAATTTGCTCAAAACACAAAGCAATACGGGAAATTATCAGGTAGGGTTATTGATGAACTTCTTGCTGAATCTCGTGACAATTTGAAAAATCAAGACGAAAAAAACCATCCATCAGATTTCGCCATTTGGATGAAAGCATCAGAAGAGCATCTTATGCGATGGGACTCTCCTTGGTCAGTAGGATTTCCAGGATGGCATCTTGAGTGTAGTGCCATGAGTACCAAATATTTGGGTGCTAGTTTTGATATACATGGTGGCGGTAATGATTTGAAGTTTCCCCATCATGAAAATGAAATAGCACAAAATGTAGGTGCCTGTGGACATCAACCCGCCAATTATTGGTTGCATACTAATATGTTGCTTATGAATGGTAAAAAGATGTCAAAAAGTGATGGGAATACAATCTCCCCACGTGAACTCTTTGAAGGTGATAGTGTACACGTTTCCAAAGGCTATTCGCCAATGGCTGTAAGGTTTTTTATGCTGCAATCACACTATCGATCGCCAAATGACCTCACTGATGATGCTTTATCAGCCGCAGAAAAATCTTTCAAACGAATCTTAGAAGCCATTAAGTCACTATCAAAAATCCAACCTGTAGAAAAGGAAGGTACCGAAGATAAAGTAGTAGAAACGCTGGTAGCCCAAGCTTGGGAAGATATGAATGACGATATTAATACACCCAAAGCTCTCAGTAGATTATTCGAATTAGTCACATTGATCAATAGTGTCAAGGAAGCAAAAAGTCAAACCATTTCGAAGAAGGCACTGCACGATTTAATGCAATTTTTTGATGACTTGTTCTTTCAGGTATTTGGACTCAAGGATGATAGCATTCAAGATGCAGGCCCAATAGAAGGTTTAATGGATATCGTTTTGGAACTGCGTAGAAAAGCTAGGGAAAATAAAGATTGGGGTACATCAGATATGATCAGAGATGGACTTACTAGTTTAGGTATTGCCGTCAAAGATGGAAAGGACGGTACAGAGTGGACAATAAATAATTAAATTACCAATTCATAACATAGCTATGCGTACATCTTTATACATCTGGATCATACTGATTGGTGTTTCTGCCTTTTTATCTTCATGTAAATCCGATGCTACTAAAAAGAGCGTTGAAGAGGTGAAGACCATTAAACCTGCTGCTAAAATTCCTAGAGTAGATGCAGATACTGCGTACTATTTTATTAAAAAACAATTAGAATTTGGTGTAAGGGTGCCAGGAACAAATGGACATGCTATGGCAAAAGACTGGATAGCCAACACCATGAAAAGCTTTGGCGCATCAGTAGAAATACAAGAATTCAAAGCCACTTTTCTAACTAAAAAAGACATCCCATCTTATAATATCATAGCTTCAATCAATCCAAATCATAAAGAAAGAGTCATACTTTTTGCACATTGGGATTCGAGATTAATAGCTGAAAAGGATAAAGATCAAAGCAAGAAAGAATTGCCCATAATGGGGGCAATAGATGGAGCTAGCGGTGTGGCCGCCTTGCTTGAAATTGCTCGACAAATTACTATGCAGCCTATTGATTTGGGCGTGGATTTTGTATTTTTTGATGCCGAAGATCAAGGTAGTACTGATGAAGATTCATGGTGCCTCGGTTCTCAACATTGGGCAAAAAACTATAGACCCAATGGACCAACACCAAAATTTGGAATTTTATTAGATCTCATTGGTGCAAAGGATGCCACATATTTTAAAGAAGGTATCTCAGCTATGTATGCTAAAAATATCCAAGATAAAGTGTGGGATATTGCTCAGAAAATGGGCAAAGCCAATTTGTTTCAAAATAGCGAAATTGGCGGTATCACTGATGACCATTATTATGTGAATACTATTGCCAAAATACCCACGATCGACATCATACAGACGTATCCTTCAGGTATGTTTGGCACGTACCACCATACCCATGATGACAATATTGATGCCGTAGACAAAGAAAACCTAGCGGCAGTGACACAAGTAGTACTCGCCGTTTTATATAAGAATTCAGATGGAACATTTTAAAACATTATAAAATTTAATTTTATGAGATTTATTTTCGCTTTATTGCTTTTTACTTCAATTTATTCTTCTACTTTTAGTCAAGTGGTGAACAAAAATCAATGGACATTAATTCATGAACGTACAGCTGATTGGTGCCCATTTTGTGGAGGATGGGGATGGGATTTTAAAGAATCTATACTTTCTGCATTCGAAAATCGCAACGTTATTTTTCTGGCTGTACATCATAGTGGTGGATTACAAACACCCACTTCAAAAAATTTCACGGAGAATTTCGGTGGAGTCAGCCAACCCGTATTCTTTGAAGGCTCCCAAAGTATTGGGGTCAATTCATCAAATATGACTACTGCCTTGGATGATCTAAAAGCAGTTGTTGAATACAATGACCTAAATTTAGCCTTTGCTGGTGTAGGGATTACAGCGCAATTGGATGACCAAAATACCCTGAAGGTAGATGCTACTGTTGAGATACTTCAAGATATTCCCAATGGGACCTATTATTTAGGCTTATATTTGGTTGAAGATATTATGCACAACCAAACCGGAAAGTCAGGACTTGTATTGCATGAAAATGTTCTGACAAAAAGTTTTTTTACAGAAGATTTCGGTAACTTATTAGGCAGTGGTCCGATCCAAGCTGGCAAAACTTTTAATTTTAGTGCTAATCTCCCAAATATACAAAGTAATGTTGGAAATCTTAAGGTGGCTGGTATCATTTGGGCTAGACCTGAAAATGATAAATACATTTTCCATAATGGTAATATGGTACCGGTAAGCAAAATTTCTTCTTCCAATGAGGTGACCCGAGCAACATTTAGTCTCATTGGCTACCAAACAGAAAGTGGCGCATTACAAGTATCAGTGAATTCTGAGAAAACTATGGGAACATCTACACTATCCGTTTTTGATGCAAGTGGAAAAATAATAGAAACTTTGCCAATATCCAGAATAGAATCAGGCCAAAATACCTATTCCCTTAGGAATATTTATTCTAGTGGCATTGTCTATGTAACTTTGACAAGTGGACAAGAAAAAATAACCAAAGCTGTTGTAGTTGAATAATACATAATATTTCATAGGTAGCTGTGAAATTTTAAATAAAAAAGCAGGAACTGACGACTTCAGTTCCTGCTCTTTTATTTGGTAGAATATTGATCAGAAAATATACAAAATCTTTGACGTCTAACCATGAATAATGTGTATCGAAAGTGTCCTTATTGCATTTAAACTATTCGATATCAAGCAAATATTCTCAGATTTATGAAGTAGTCTTTCGGCTTTTTCTTTTTGTTCCAAATTAGGAATAGTCAGATAGGTATCAAAGTGTATTTCAGTGATCATATACTTTCCATCTTTCATATCCAATTTTCCTTTCGCCTTAGAATCAAAAGCAGTAAACTCCAGTTTCGAATTCTCAGCGATGGCTAAAAATGTGGTCATTAGACAGCTATTTGCCGCTGCTACAAGGAGATGTTCCGGTGACCAAATACCTTCAACACCACCTTTGAATTCTGGTGGTGTAGCTACTTGGATTATGTCTTCCAAAGCATCAGAACTAGCTCTTCCAATTCTGTCTTTTTCCCATTTTATATCTACTTCGTAATCGTGTGAAATAGTCATTGTATTGAATTTTAAATTTTATTTAGTTGGGCAGCCAGTATCTGATGCACATCCAAATCCAAAAAGCCCCATAGAAATAAGATAAAGTCCCATGAAAATCCAGACATAACTGCCATCTAAGATCGCTGAAATGATAAATACAAGTCCTAACATCATGTAGACCCAACGTTTTAGAGATATCTGCCTTATATTGATACTTTTTGCCATCATTCAAGATTTGCTGTCATGTTATTCACTTGTAGCCAAGAACCGCCATTGCTAGCATCCAATCCATTTTGTCTGAGCATTTCAGCCGCTTGTTGGGATCTATTTCCATTGCTACAACAACAAATTATAGGTGCTTCAAACTCTTTGATCTCTTCCATTCTCTTGATAAGATCCACCAGCGGGATATTTTTACTGCCTACTACATGGCCTCCCATAAACTCCGAATAAGTTCGTACATCTAACACTGTCATAACATGTATTTCAATTATTGAAATTTGATACAAAGATAAGCTAATAAAGGATTTTATAATGTAACCTGTGTAACGAATGGTACAAGGTTAGTGGATCAAAACCGTTCAGTTTTTATGATTCTTAATTGTCTTTGATCAAGATTAAGATATTAAATATCTATTAAATTCAACGTAATACAGATAAAAAATATAACAATTTAATCCAAAATACTACATTTGTATTTCAAGAAAGATTTAAAATGAAGCGACGAGATTTTTTTCGCAATTCAGGTTTAGGTTTGACAGGGTCAGCCTTACTTTTACCTTTTACGGGAAGTGGTTCATCATTGATACCTTCAGAAAGTTTGCTTTCAGTAAAAAAGAAGGCAAAAAACATCATTTTCATGGTGAGTGACGGCATGAGCCAAGGAACATTGACTATGGGAGATTTATACCTTAGTAGATCAGGTAAAGGATCACATTGGATCAATCTTTATAAAGAAGGAAAGGCAAAACGTGCTATCATGGATATGGCATCTGCATCATCTATGGTGACCGATAGTTCTGCTGCCAGTTCGTCATGGGGTGGAGGTCACCGGGTGCCAAATGGAAAGTTAAATTTTGGCGCCAATGGAGAAGAATATACGCCAATATTGCAAAAATTCAAATCTGCTGGTAAGAAAGTGGGTTGTGTCACTACCGTGCCCATCACTCATGCCACACCAGCTGGATTCTGTATCATCAATAAATCAAGGGGCGATCAAGCAGAAATAGCAGATCAATACTTGGCCTTAAAGTTTGATGTCATGATGGGTGGTGGATCGAGATATTTTGATAGTAGAGATGACAAAAAAGATATGTATACTGAATATAGTCGATCAGGTTATAATATTGTTAGGAATAAAACTGCCATGAATAGCATTAAATCGGATAAACCTGTCTTAGGTGTTTTTGATAATAATGCTTTGCCATATCTAGTGGATAGAAAGACTGATAGTAATGGACATGAAGAAATTCCTACACTTGCTGATATGACTTCAAAAGCCATAGAACTGATGCGAAATAATAAGGAAGGATTTTGTCTTCAAGTAGAAAGTGGAAAGGTGGATTGGGCAGCGCATGCTAATGATGCTCCTGCACTAATATATGATCAGGTACAGTTTGAAGATGCTGTAAGAGTTGCAATTGATTTTGCAGAGGCAGATGGCAATACTCTAGTCATTATAACATCAGATCATGGAAATGCCAATCCAGGTCTATATTATGGAAGTAATGCAGATACCAATTTTGATAAAATCTTCGATGTGAAAGCATCAAATGAAACCATCTTGAATGGTATTTCCAAATCTACATCTGTAGCGGTTTTGACAGAATTCGTGAAAGAAAAACAAGGATTTGTATTAGATGCAGAAGATGCTAAATTAATTCTGAGCAAATATGAACATCTTGATGAAGTAGGAACATATAATCCGTACAAACTTCCTTTTAAAACTTATGGAGAGATCTTTTCCAAGCATTTTTCAATTGCTTTCGGTGGTGTGGATCATTCAGCAGACTATACAGAATTATGCATGTTCGGTCCGGGAAGCGAACATTTGAAACCGTTTGTTAGAAATGTAGAACTACATAACTTTATGTTGCAAGTAGCAGAAGTAGATGCCAAGAGTTGCTCCAATTAGCATAATCTTATTTTAGAAAATGTAAAAATTACATTTCCTTACCTGAACATTATTTAATTCAGGTGTTTTCTATTTTGCTACGCTTACCAATTATTTTTATTAACATTTGGTTAATGTCATTGGTTATTTATCAAATTAACATTAACTTTGTTATTTGCTCAAATGTGAACTTATTATGCCAGTCGGTGTAGCCATTAATTCTGATGAACTTCTTACAGTAAGGGAAAAATTTGATGAAGTTTTATCCAGTATGAAACCTCAGCTTAAGGATGAGGACAGTGAAAATCTGGAAAAAGCTTATAACCTTGCAGTAGATGCGCACAAATATCAACGTAGAAAATCTGGTGAACCTTATATATTTCACCCTATTGAAGTGGCACGAATCTGTGCCCAGGAGATTGGTCTTGGCCCGACCGCTATCATCTGCGCTTTACTCCATGATGTAGTAGAGGACACACCAGTTACTTTGGATGAGATTCATACTATGTTTGGTCAGAAAGTATCTATCATTGTAGATGGTTTAACAAAGTTGGATGGTTCCAATCTTCAGGAAAGTGTAGATAGTCCCCAAGCAGAGAATTTCAAAAAAGTTTTAAGTACCTTAGTGGTAGATGTACGTGTTGTCCTCATCAAAATGGCAGACCGCTTGCACAACCTCCGAACTATTGACGCACAACCGAAGCATAAACAGCTGAAAATTGCAGCTGAAACTGATTACATTTACACTCCTTTAGCGCATAGATTGGGTTTATATAATATTAAAACTGAATTTCAAGATATTTGCCTGAAGATAACAGATCCAGAAATTTATCATGATATTTCTCAGAAACTACAATATTCAAATCAAGAACGTACACAATATATAGAACAGTTCATCAAGCCATTACAAGATGAATTGACACATTTAGCGATTCCATTCAGAGTATTGGGAAGAGTCAAAGCTATTTCTTCCATTTACAATAAAATGAAGGCATCAAAAATTACATTTGAAGAGATTTATGATATTTTTGCCGTAAGGATTATTGTGGATATTCCCATAGATAAAGAGAAAAGTTATTGCTGGCAGATTTATTCCATCATCACAGATGTGTACAAACCCATTCCTGAACGACTGAAAGATTGGATCACCACGCCCAAAGGTAACGGATACGAATCACTCCATACTACTGTCATAGGTCCACAAGGAAGGTACGTAGAGGTCCAAATAAGGACCGAACGCATGGATGAAATCGCTGAAAAAGGATTTGCTGCCCATTGGAAGTATAAGGGGATCAAAAAGACTGAAAATGTCTACGACAATTGGCTAGATAACATTCGAGAATTGATGGATGCAAAGCATACCAATGCTATGGAATTTGTCAATGACTTTAAGACCAACTTATTTAATGAAGAAGTATATGTGTACACACCAAAAGGTGAAATGCGTATCATACCAAAAGGTGCAACAGCTCTGGATTTTGCCTTTGAGATTCATACAGATGTAGGATATCATGCCACAGCAATAAAGGTCAATAATAAGTTGGTCCCCATGGGTTATAAGCTCAGCAATGGAGACCAAATACAAGTTATCACCAATAAAAACCAAAAACCTTCAGAAGATTGGTTAAAGATGGTGGTCACCGGAAAAGCTCGGGCTAAAATCCGATCTGCTATGAAGGAAGAGCGCAGAAAAATTGGAGAATTTGGCAAAGAAGCGCTGGAGCGTAAACTTAAAAACCTGAAAGTTGATTTTGAAGATAATGTCGAAATTATTACTAAACAATTCGGGTTCAAATCCAGAATAGATTTATTCTATGCCATCAGCCAAGAAGACGTCAAAGTTTCAGACATCAAGAATTTTTCTATCGAAAATGGAAAATTGGTGTTCAAGAAGGAAGAAGAAGAAGATGCGGTTGGCGCTGAAATTCTGAGAGAAGAATTGAAAAAAGTTCAGCGCCCTGCCAAAGGAAACCAATCCAACATCCTTGTGAATGGAGAGCCAGCTGATATCTACCAATACTCGCTTGCGTCATGCTGCAATCCAGTGATGGGTGATGACATTTTTGCCTATTTGACTACTAGTTCAGGTCTGAAAATCCATAGATCATCCTGTCCAAATGCCATAAATCTACTTGCTAATTATGGCTATAGGGTGATGAAAGCCGATTGGGCTGATAAAATATCATCCAACTTCATCGTAGAATTAATAGTGAGAGGGATAGATTCAGGTCCAGGCGTCATTCAAACTCTTACCAATGAATTATCTAATAGATTGGGTGTAAATATTCGATCCTTCTCAATAGAAGGACGTGAAGGATTATTCGAAGGAAAGATCAGTATTCACGTTTTGAATCGGGATCATTTGAATTTGGTTATGAATGCTCTCGAAAACCTCGATGGTATTTCAAGTGTTACTAGATCGGATAAGACATTTAAATAGCAACCATGTATGTATCTGCAGAACAAACTGAGTTTTTAGTCAACGAGGTAAAACAGATTTTTTCCACGCACCTTGAACGGTTTGCGCTGAGACGAACACCAGAAAGATTTGCAATTTTGGAAGAAGTGTACAGAAGAACTGATCATTTCGATGCTGAAGCACTGTACATCCATATGAAGACAAAAAACTACCGTGTCAGCCGTGCCACCGTTTACAACACTTTGGAGTTATTGGTCAGTTGTGACTTGATTACAAGGCATCAATTTGGTAAAAACATCGCACTGTATGAAAAATCTTATGGGTATAAGCAGCACGATCACCTTATCTGCCTAGATTGCAATAAAGTGTCAGAATTTTGCGACCCAAGAATTCAGCAAATAAAGGATATGATGGGTGAATTACTTGAATCAAAAATAACACATCATTCCCTCAATCTTTATGGCAAATGCAATAAAGAAAACTGCGAAAATAAAGTCCACCGCTCTCAAGATATTTAGAATGCATATCTTATGTCCATTATGTCATGGTTATGAGACAAGATCTTATGCTGATGGAAAGTATTCGTTATGTTACAATTGTAAGGGACTATTTATACCTTCTGATGCATTGCCGGACGTGAAAACTGAATACTCAAGATACCTTAAGCATCATTCTACTGTGGATGATGATGGTTATCTACAGTTTATAAAACCCATAATAGAATATATAACAAATCTAATTACCATTGAGCACAGATGTTTGGACTTCGGTTCAGGACAATATTCCACCATCTCACAAATTTTAAGAAAAAAAGGATATTCTGTCGAGCAGTATGATCCGTTTTTTTATAATCACCCACAACTACTCCAAGAGAAATATGACTTCATTGTAGCTTGTGAAGTCATAGAGCATTTTCACCATCCTTTTGAGTCATTTGAATCACTACATAGCTGCCTACAAGACAAAGGTGAAATTATAGGAATGACACACATTTATGATGGAAATGAAGAACAGTTTAAACGTTGGTATTATAGAAGAGATATAACCCATACTTTTATATATCAGAGAGACACCTTTGAATGGATCACCAATCAATGGAATTATTCAAAACTTCATATAGATGGTCGACTTTTTGTCCTGACCAAATAATTATATCTGGTAAGTTTAGGAATTTATTCCGTTTCTTTGCGCGGAATTTTTAGAAATCCGAAAAGTGCATGAAGCAGCAACAAAGTGATTTACAGATAGACCGGTTATCATGGTTTCTACTTGGCTTTTTGACATTTGTATGGGGATGTTCTTTTATTCTCATAAAAAAATCATTGATTGCGTTCACACCAGTACAATTGGCATGTATGCGCTTAGGTATTGCAGCTATAGCATTCTCCCCGTTTATAGTGAAGTACAGACATGAAATTGATTGGTCAAAATGGAAGATTTTCTTAGCAATTGGTGCTACTGGTAGTGGAATCCCAGCTTTTTTATTCTTTTTTGCACAGACAGAAATTAGTAGTTCTATTGCAGGATTATTGAATAGCCTCACACCTATTTGGACTTTTTTGATTGGAGTCTTTATTTTCAGATTACATTTCAGTAAGCTTCAACTTTGGGGTGTGGTAATAGGTTTTTTGGGAGCAGCATTGCTTATACTACTAGGCGATTCCAAAATATTAGGCGGAAATCCATGGTATGCTATTCTGCCTGTCATTGCTACGATATGTTATGCAGCTAGTGTGAACATGGTTCAAGCGTATTGTAAGAATACTAGACCTATAATTATATCAGCTGTATCCTTCTTCCTCACAGGTGTGCCATTATTAATTTTTCTATTCACTACCGATGTAATACATAGGTTTAAGACCCACCCAGAGTCACTTTATTCTCTTGGCGCAGTCTCCGTTCTATCAATTTTTGGTACCTTTATTTCCAGTATATTATTTTATATGTTAGTACAAAGGACAAGCGCAGTGTTTGGCAGTACCGTAACCTATTTGATGCCGATAGTTGCTTTGTTCTGGGGCTTTTTAGATGGTGAAACGATTTCAATCTTACATTTTCTAGGAATGGGAATGATATTAATAGGTGTTTACATTTCTAAACGCTAATATGTCTGACACTTTATACATCAAAGAAATAGCAGGCATGGGAAGAGGCGTCTTTTCCAAAGTGCCTATAATCAAGGGATTTATTATTGAAATTTGTCCTGTCATCATTATTCCAAAAATAGAAGTGCCTATCATACACAAAACATTGCTACATGACTATTATTTCTCTTGGGGTGAAAATATGGATCTAGCTGCTATTGCTCTAGGTTATGGAAGCTTGTACAATCACTCTGTCCATGCCAATGCCGATTTCCTTTTAGATTTCGGAGAAAAAACAATAGAAATCATGGCGATTAAGGACATCCTACCAGATACAGAAATAACCATAAATTATCATGGTGAAACAGGAGATGCGTCGCCATTGTGGTTTGATGTGGCGTAACTATAGTCTAGCTTGCATTATGATGTTCAGTTGGATATACAAGGTCTGCTTGGTGTAGTATATGTAATAGATTATGGTCAAATTTATAATACGAAAATTTCTTCAAAACTCTATTGAAAAAAAGTGATGTCAATTCCATTTCCCTCCTGCTGAAAACACTATAAGCACTGCCCAAAGACCATAAATAACTATGAGTGATATCGGAAAATAGTACAAAACTTTAGTCCAAAATGGCATTTTAGTGCCAGTGATCATTTTATATCCTATTAACCCAAAAAACGCATTAGAAAAAAGTGTTATCTTAGCGTCATAAAATCCTAATGCTTAGCGATAGACATATACCCATGGAAAAGTTGACATATTCCTTTACAAATAAAGAAGTTACGCCTTGGGGCGGAATGGTTTTTATGAAGCAAATGTTGGACAAATTGGTTTTAGAGAGCTCATTATGTCCTGTGATGATTTGCCTGCCCAGAACTCTAATCGAGGTCACTCTATACCTGTCATCATAGAGTCATTTCTAACGAGTATTTGGTGCGGTGCAAATAGGTTTTTACACACAGAGATTACAAGATCCGATACCGCCCTTTGTAAGATATTTGGATGGAATAATGTCCCTGGAAATGATGCTTACAAACGATATTTTCATAAGTTTAATCAAGGCACCAATCAACGTGTAAACCAACATTTTATAAGCTGGTTCTTCAAAAACCTAAATCTAAATTATTTCACCTTAGATATAGACTCCACGATCATGACCAGATATGGTCAGCAACAAGGTGCTTCCAAGGGGTACAATCCCAAAAGCGAGGGCGCAACTCTCATCATCCCTTGATCGTGTGCATTTGTAAACGATGCGCGCTTGGTAGCTAATTTTTGGTTACGTAGCGGAAATACAAATTCGGCCAATAATTTCGTAGCATTTTTGAAGGATACTTTAGCTAAATTTGGTGACAAAACAGTAGGTTTAACCCGACTTGACAGTGGTTTTTGCAGTAATGAGGTCATGTCTTATCTTGAGTCAAAAGATATGAAATATATAGTGGCAGCCAAATTCACACACCCAATTCAACGCATTATTAACACAAATGATTTATGGCTGACAATAGATGAAGGCATCCAAATATGTGACAAAAATTATCACAAATACATGGGAAGAAGAACGAAGGATCGTCATTAAGGCAAAATAAGTGAAAGACCACAAGCCACAGGTAAGCAATTAAGTCTATTCCCAGAAGACGAAGCACATAGAAATTCAGGTATTCGGCCTATTTCACCAATGAAAAATATTCAGCTACCGATGTATGGAGAAATTATAGAAATAGTGGGATGCAGAGAACAGAATCAAGGAGTTAAAAAACGATTTTGGAGCAGAAAGTTTTAACTTAAAAGACTTCTTTGCAACAGAAGCAGCCTTACAATTTGTGATGATAGCTTACAATCTAATGTCACTATTTAGGCATCTAGTACTACAAGAGAAAACACAAAAAACACTCTCTACTTTAAGATACAGAACTTTCGCAATAGGAGCGTATTTTGAAAAAATAAATGGAGTACTAAAATTACGAATTTCGCTTGTAAAAAAACGTAGAAATTGGTTTGCAGGTCTCTGGGATTATCCTTTAGAGTATCCACTAAAAATCCCTAATGCGTAATTTGGGATTAAAGTACATGCGCCCAGAATCAAGAAAAGTATCAAATATATTAATGGGATCCTAAATGATTCTGAATGCCCCAAATTTTGATTGGCAAAGAACACAAAAAGGTGCATAAAGGCCATATAACCTACATACAAGGCCGAAAAACCATACAAAAGAAACAACAAAGTTTTCATATAATCCAAAATAAACTTCAGTAAATACTAATATCCGATTCATATTGAAGTGAGAGGTATTAGAAGCATCAAAGATAAATTAGAAATTTCAATTTGAGAAAACTTGCAATTTCATATCTTTGTCACCCAATTAAAAATGATACTCATTAATAATTGGAGTTAGAAATATTTTAGAATTCTATTTATATAATAAATAAATAATATGTTTACAGTAGAGCAATTAAAAACCGCACATTCAAAGGTAAAATCAGGAGCAGATTTTCCTTCTTATATTAAAGAAATAAAAGGTTTAGGCGTGACACATTACGAAGCTTTTGTACATGATGGACATATAAATTACTTTGATGACAACGATTATGTAGCTACGGTACCTGCCAAATATCCTTCTAGGCGGATAGCAGATGTTGTTGATTCCGATGTTTTCATATCTCAGTTGAAAGCCCATCAGCAAGGAAAAACTGACTATATGACATTTATCGCAATGTGTGCAGAGACTGGAATCGAAAAATGGGAAATCAAAATGGATAAAATGACTTGTACATACTTTGATAAGGCGGGAAATGAAGTTTTGGTAGAAGAAATACCTCAATAAATGATTTAGATTACTTTCATTTTAGAATTCTTAAATATAATGCAATACTCATCGTGTATGTTGTATTATCCTACAGATTTGGATTATAATTTCCAATTTTTTTAATGTATTTTTGCATGAAAATCAATTCATGTCCACAAGAGAAAAAGCAAATATCAAGGTAGAAAATAAAATCGAAAAGAGATACCATTTTGACCTTAAAATTGTAGGCTTAAGCATTCACTATACTACTTTATGCTAATACCTTCGGACATGGATTTGTTTTAGATGATCCATTGCCAGGATTAAATAATAAATGTGATTTTGGTTTAACGGATTATGGGACATCATTTCAGGTAGTTATAGAGAAAATAACTTTTGGCGGCCAACTATACAGACCTATACCTTTTTGATGCAATTTGCCACGAATGGCAAATATCACCTGGCAATCCAATGATCCACCATATAGGTAATGTGATTTGGTATACCTTGACTGTGTGCTTAGTGTATTTCGCTATTATCAAAGTTGGTTTCCAAAATTATCATGGATTATACCATTCTCCATAGCTGCTATTTTTGCTGCGTGCATCCTACATGTAGAAGTTGTTGCAAATATCAAATCAAGAGACGAAATCATGTCTTTGTTTTTTTTACTACTTTCATTCTTGACTTGGCATACTTATATTAATAATAAAAATTTCTGGTGGTTACTTAGTACCATAGTATCGTATTTTTTTGCATTGATGTCAAAGGAAACTGGAGTAACAATGTTTCCTATATTCGGCATGGTGGCATACTGGGTGTATCAATTAGAGTGGAAGGAGGCAGTAAAACAAGGAATTTTTTTAACTATTCCAGTTATACTACTATTTATCATTCGTTTTGCCATGTTTGGCAGTCAACCGACACCTGAAATTTCCATAATGGATAATCCTATTGTGGCTTCAGAAAATTTAGGTCAGCATTTTGCTACTTCCCTAATTATTCTTTTAAAATATCTCAAGCTGCTCTTTTTTCCGGTTCCATTGTCTTCAGATTATAGTTACACTGTAATACCTTTGGCAAGATTCAGTGACGTATTAGTGTGGGTAAGCTTGATAGTACATATGCTACTAATCGGATATGCCATTATTAAATCCAGAAGTAGGGATTTTATTGCTCTTTTTATTTGGGGATATCTTTTTTCGCTGACAATATTCAGTCAGATTCCACTGACTATTGGGACAATGTTCGGCGAACGCCTGGCTTTCTTAGCATCGTTTTGGTGGTCAGCCGCACTTACTTATTCATTTTACAGAAATATTCTTAAAAGCCAACCTGTATTAAAAAACAGACATATATTGATATTGACGTCTATTTTGTGCATAGGTTTTGCCACTAAAACTTATCTTCGAAATAAAGCATGGAAAGACAATCTCACTTTATTCACCACAGATGTGACAACATACCCTAAAAGTGTGAGACTCAATAACGGAGCTGCTGAGACAGTGCTGCAATCTGCAGATCTACCTGAAAATGCAAGCCATAAAGATCATCTCATGGATGAGGCAGAAGCATATTGCAATCAAATATTGTCTATCAAACCAGTTCCCACAGCATACCTCACATTAGGAAATATACGATTAAGGCAGAATAGATTTGAAGAAGCAATACAATATTATGATCAAGTCAATGATCTAAAAAGTATGGTGGATGTCAATAAAGCCATTGCCTTACGAGAAATGGGGCGAAATGCAGGCCAAAAAGAAAATAATATCGCTAAATCTCAGAATTTACTCCAACAATCCATCCAGTTGAATGAAAAAGATGCAGAAACCTGGTTTTTATTAGGCGTCAGTCATGGCTTGTCAGGTAACCATGCTATAGCGGCTGACCATTTTTCCAAAGCTTATAATTTAAACCCCCTACCTGCATATGCACAAAATGCATCAACTGCCTACCAAAACGCTGGCAACCAACTCAAAGCAACAGAATTCCAAAGTCTCGCTAAATAATTTTCAAGCGTTAATACTTTCAGGAAAGGAAAATATGGAATGAAATAAAAGGTATAATGGTACATGATATTGACTATCACCCCCTGTGATGATACTAGATGCAAAACCGTGGATAAACTTGCCGCCTCTCAATTCGGACATGGCACATCCTACGGTACCATGGGCTAACGCCTGAAATCCAGCACGAAGATACACATTTTTGGAAAAATTAATAAGTACTTGTGTATCTTCAGTATTTTACTATTTCTGATTATTCGATTTTAATTGTTGTAAATAGTCAAAAATGTTTACCTCTTCATAATAATACACAAAGTCCGTCGGTGAGAAAACTAAATCTATATTATTTTTTCTCAAGGTATTTTGTATTTTTCTAGGTATATTTTTTCCTAAGCCAAAATCAGGCCACATCTTAAGAACTTCATCAAAATCGTCCTTGCTTACCAAATAGATAACACACATCTTGTGGCTAATTTTTTCTTTACTATAGATTGCAAGGAAAATTTCTCTTCTATCATATTTAATTTTTTTATTATTAATATTTACAGAATACCCTCCTGTCATGACATTGTAGTGATAATAATCCTTTACTGGGATCTCCAAAAATAAAACGTCCTTATACAATTTTTGGACTTGATCCGAGTGCAATTCATACGTATTTGAATCACTATAAAATCTGTTGTGGTTTAAGGGTTTCTTTAAAAAATCTTCAACATCTTTATATTCTGATCTTGTCAAGATATGCGAAAGCAACCTAGTTCTTCGCATTGGAAATTGTCTGTGTTGAAATTCAATACAATTATAAAAGTGCGCAAATTGATTCATTCTAAAAGTTTAATATGTTGCATTAGGATTACCATTGGGATAAATAAAATTCTCAAATGCTTCCTTATTTATTAGATTTGCCATAAGATCAAAGACTATAAATGATTTACTTAACATTTTCATGCCTATGGATGTTATTTTATTCCCAACTCCGTTTTCAATAAGTTTGTGATTATTCGCTTTTCTATTAGGTTTTGCCTTAGATGTGTCTAAATATCCCTTATTTATGTTATATTCTCCCAAATGGGTGTTTCCTGTTTTGTCTCTTTCATCTACTACAATTTTAATGCAAATTTCTTATTTCATAAAATTAACAAAGCATGTAAATCGGTCTACCAAGCTAATCAAATCGAAAATTTCAGTATAACAAATATCATATCCAAACCCAACATCATTGGTTACTATATGCAATGTTAAAACAATTTCTAAATCAAATTCCTTTTTTAAAAATCTAATAGTATTTAAATGGTTAAACAATCGGTTTTGAATATTTATAATTATATTATTAACATCAACTTCGATATCATCTTTATAAATCGATTCCAATATCCATCCGTTTCTGAATCTGATTCTCTCAAATCTATTTTCTTCTTTCTCTACATCTCCAATAGTGTATTCCTTATCAGGTTTTATCCCTATTTCCTGAGTTAAAAATTTTAGATCATGAGTTTCTGAAAAAATTGAAAATGAACACGATACTATAATATTATTTTTTTCGCTCATTAAATTCAATGTATATAGTTAAACAAATTATCAATATATTCGCCTGTCGATGGGTGTATATAGTCGCCGTTACTTAATATTTTACCATGAAAAGAATTTCCAAGACCATGCTCAAATTTCAATGCATGAATTGCATTTCGTCCTTGTTCTTTTGTAATATTCAAGGTTTTTAAAGTGTTCGTTTTTAATGCCTGCCCTCCTACTTGAAGAACTTTAGGTACGGAATTTCCACCCACAATCTTCGCAAACCCCAGCACTGCTACATCATCTACCGCCTGTAATGGTGTCTTCCAAGCGCCTATGATCCAGTCTATCGGACTATCCGTCACTTGGATAGCATTATATGGACCTATATAAAAGATGCTTGTCCATCCCCCATATGGGCCATCTCCTGTGTACTCAAATATACTTACTTCTCCATACTTACCTTTGTAAGTGACTTTATCTCCACATTTCGGAGGCTCTTCTTCGCCAGGCTCTACTTGCTCTACTCCAGCCGCATGTAACTGATGGTTCATGATATTGACTATCACCCCCTGTGCGAAGCCCTGCGCAAATCGCCCTCCTGCTATACTAGCACTGATACCGCCTGCTATCCCACCTGCTACAACCCTTACGGCAGGGCCTGCCCAGTTATCCCTTCCCAATTTTATGCCTCCTGTCAAGGAGCCAGTCACAGATGAGATACTACCAGCTGCCATAACCCATCATTCAGGGCATTGTTCTTTTATTGCTACTAATACATTCTCACCATCAAGACTTTGCTCTTCTACTAAAACATATGTACCGGGACTAAATTCCCAAACTTCATCTTCGGGATCATATATTTCAAAACCTTGCACTTCATAGATATTGTTCTCAATTTCTATTGCTGGAACAGGCCTATAAACTTTTGTTCCTTCTTCTAATAATTGAATATAAATATTCTTTTCCAAAGATTTATATTCATAAGGTCGTAATGCCTCACCACTATTATTTATACACCGTACTTTGATAGATTATTTAAATTTAAAATTATCAAATTATTTTGTGCCAATGTTAAATTACTTAGATTTATAATCATATATGGTGATGGATAAATCAAACCCTAAACTACTAAATGTCATCATTTCAGTTGGATTTAATCTTAAGCCAACTGAATCTCTTTTTTGTTTATAAATAATTACCTCAACTAAAAAGTAATCAACAACATTCCTTATTTCCTTTAATTCATTACTTTTTGAATTTAAAAATGTAATTAATTTTGATAAATTTTCATCCTGTTCTTCATAAGCATTACAATCTGCAAAAGTATAATTCCATACACTGAACCTAGCAGCGGCCATACTTGAAGTCTGATCACCTTTCATATAACATCTCTGAAGCTTCTAATTTTAATAAACTGGAAATAATATTTAAATTAATCCCTCTCATTCGAAGAGAAAACCTAGTTCAATAATTGATCTTGATATATATTTCATATTATTTTACATATTTACCAGTAAATTTATTATTTGCTGTGTACTTTTCCTGATAATTAGCAATTCATTGGTTACACTATGTTTCACCACATCATAGAGTTTTAATTCGGCATTCTTTCCTAAAAATTCTTGTTTGAATTTATGAATGTTTTTTATTCCTTGTTTTGAAAGATAGGATTCTGAAACTAATTTGAAAGAGTTCTTACATCCAAACGTCTTCGCAAACCCCAACACCGCTACATTATCTACCGCCTGTAATGGTGTTTTCCAAGCGCCTATGATCCAGTCTATCGGACTATCCGTCACTTGGATAGCATTATATGGACCTATATAAAAGATGCGTGTCCATCCCCCATATGGGCCATCTCCTGTGTACTCAAATATACTCACTTCTCCATACTTACCTTGTATGTGACTTTATCTCCACATTTCGATATTCTCTTCTTCGCCAGGCTCTACTTGCTCTACTCCCGCCGCATGCACCAGATGGTTCATGATATTGACTATCATCCCCTGTGCGAAGCCCTGCGCAAATCGCCCTCCTGCTATACTTGCACTGATCCCGCCTGCTATCCCGCCTGCTACAACCCTTACGGCTGGGCCTGCCCAGTTATCCTTACCCAGCTTCACACCTTCCGTCAGGCTGCCGGCTATAGAACTCACTGCCCCTCCCGCAAAACCGTGGATAAACTTCCCTCCTCTCAATTCGGACATGGCACCTCCTACGGTACCATGGGCTAACGCCTGAAATCCAGCACGAAGATACACATTTTTGATCAATCCCGCTGCCTCCCCTATGCCAAAGGTGTGTATAACAAATTGCACAAAAACAAAAAGAGCATTAAATTTGCGTCACCTGAGTATTATTAATCATTAAAAAACGAAAAGGTGGACACTAAAGATCAAATTTTAGAATCCATCCTTGGAGAAATGTTAGAACTGGAGGTTAGTACATTTTGATCAAGAATTCGGAATTAAATGCCCCATTGAGTATGAGTTACGCTCATAGAAATGAGTAGGAGTTTCGCTAGAACGTTGTTTGTACAATCACAGGGTAAAATACCAAAGAGTCGGAACTCAAAAAAAAGTAAACACGTATTTTGGGAAATTGGAGATTAGAAGGATCACGTTTTGTGCTTTACAAGTAGTTTGCCATAACGCGATAAGTTTACAAGTCTTACTTTGTTTATTGGGACAAAGTAAAGTTTTTGACGATATGAGCAGAATTGCTTGAAAAGCTTGTAGGCTTAACATAAGTGGTATGCAGATAAAGAGTAAGGAGTATTACGGATCACAACTCGACCCTGCCATAGAGCGAAATATAGAGCGTTGTATACCGAAGCTTGACGGTGTAAAAAAAGATGAAGCAGTGTATGTGATGACCGATGGGAGTATGCTTTCGACGCGCAGACGAAAAATGGAAAGAGACAAAACTTGCTAGGATATTTACAGACACAATATTGGAAGTAAGTAATACAAGGTCAGAAATTAAAAATTCGGTGTATGTAAGTCACATGGGCGGAGTAGAAGTGTTTTTACCAAAATTAGAAAGGCATTTATGCGATTATAAGAAAAGGTAATAATAGGAGACGGGCGAAATGGATATGGAAGTGGGCTGAAGATAATTATCCAGGGGCGACGCAAATTCTTGACTTTTTTCTGGTGCTAAAGAGAAATTAGTAATCTTAATAAAGTTGTTTTTAAAAGAACAAGAGATGCAAAAATTGGATTGACATACAAATGTAAATTTTTGATGGAAGATAAGGTACATCAGGTGATAGAAAATATAAAAAGGCTCAGGTGTAAAAGCGAAGATGCAAGAGAAATAAAAGAAAACCTCATTATTATGGCGAACATGAAGAAAGGATGTTCTATAAAACGTACAGGGACAGGCGGATTATTATTAGATCAGGCCCAATAGAAGCAGCACATAGGTAGTGGGGCTATAAACACGAATGAAACTCTCTGGTCAAAAATGGAGTATAAAAGGTGCTAACGCCACTAACCCGAGGTGTTTATACAAGAGCAATGCGTGGGGCATTCTAGAAAATTTGTTAATGCCACAAAAATTTGTTATACACACATGCCAAAGTGTATAATGAATTGCACAAAAACAAAAAGAGCATTAAATTTGTAAGTCACCCGAGTATTATTAATCATTAAAAACGAAAGGTGGACACTAAAGATCAAATTTAGAACTTATCCTGAGAAATGTTAGAACCGGGAGTGTTAGTACATTTTTAGATCAAGAATCTGGAATTAAATGCCTCATTGAGTATGAGTTAAGGCTCATAGAAATGAGTAGAAATGCTAGAACGTTACTTGTACAATCACAGGGTAAAATACCAAAGAGTCGGAACTCAAAAAAAAAGTAAACACGTATTTTGGGAAATTGGAGATTAGGGAAGGATCACGTTTTGTGCTTTGGTACTAAGAAGTTTGCCATAAATGGCGATAAGTTTATAAGTTCATTTCTTGTTTATTGGGACAAAGTAAAGTTTTTGACGATAAGAGTGAATAAGTTTATGAAAAGCTTGTAGGCTTAACATAAGTAAAGCAGATACAAAGAGTAAGTGAGTATTACGGATCACAACTCGACCCTGCCATAGAGCGAAATATAGAGTTACCGAAGCTTGACGGTGTAAAAAGATGAAGCAGTGTATGTGATGAATTTACGGGAGTATGCTTCGGACGCAGAGACGTAGAAAAATGGAAAGAGACAAAACTTGCTAGGATATTTACAGACAATAACATATTGGAAGTAAGTAATACAAGGTCAGAAATTAAAAATTCGGTGTATGTAAGTCACATGGGCGGAGAAGTGTTTTTACCAAAATTAGAAAGGCATTTATGCGATTATAAGAAAAAGTAATAATAGAGACGGGGCGAAATGGATGGAAGTGGCTGAAGATAATTATCCAGGGGCGACGCAAATTCCTTGACTTTTTCATACATAAAGAGAAATTAGTAATCTTAATAAAGTTGTTTTTAAAAGAACAAGAGATGCAAAATTCGATTGACATACAATAAACTTGATGGAAGATAAGGCACATCAGGTGATAGAAATATAAAAGGCTCCGTGTAAAAGCGAAGATGCAAGAGAAATAAAAGAAAACCCTTCATTATTATGAGGAACATGAAGAAAGGATGTTCTATAAAACGTACAGGGACAGAGGATTATTAATAGGATCAGGCCCAATAGAGGCAGCACATAGGAGTGTATTACAAACACGAATGAAACTCTCTGGTCAAAAATGGAGTATAAAAGGTGCTAACGCTATAGCCAACCTGAGGTGTTTATACAAGAGCAATGCGTGGGGCATTCTAGAAAAATTTGTTAATGCCGCTGCTTAGTGCAATTTGTTATACACACTATGCCAAAACTTATGCCTGCCGTGGCCACACTAAAGGCTATGGTCTCTAGTGATCCATCAAAAAGAAAACAACACTTTGAAATTTAGCTTGCATAATAAGTGCATCAAGGAGAGCGAAGACTTGTTATGTAAGACAAAAGTCACCTAATAGGTGGCTTTTCTGTTAACATATCTTTCATTGCTCATCATTAAGTGTTCCAATATATAATCTCCAGGAAACCCCTTTGATTTAAGCCATACAATTATTGATTTTTCGTTAGCTACTAATTGATGGGCTAAATAATCAGCAACTTGATCACCAGGACAAGATAAACGATATGCCCACTCATATAATAAATTTCTTGGTTCCTTTTCCATTGCTTTCTTCTGGAACTCTATAGCTAATTCATTGTCCTGCAAACCAAAATACCATTCAGCTATATGAAGTATTTTTCCAACAAAAAATAAATACTCCGCACTCTCCGAAAACTTTTCCTTTGATTGAATAAACCATTTTTGTAGTAACTCAATCATTTCATTTTCTTCGATATCAGGATATTCTTCTTCTAATAAAATATTATGCAAAAGATATATAGCTCTTACATTTAGTTCAACATCATCAGGAAATTCAGCCAAAAGGTTCTTCACTAAATTAATTACTGGCTTCCAGTCTAAGTTCCTATGAAAACCAAAGTCTTTTTCTATTTCTAATAATTGATCTTTCCAATTCATAATTTAATCTTTTAAGGAATGAACATTGTACCTAACCTTGGAACACCATTAACTACGCTACCCCTAATTAGTATATTTTGTCCCCCAACATTTACTGGAATATTATTAAAAACACCACTTGAAGGAAGTTTGCCATTAGCTGCATTTAATACCGCACGAACAGTATTTTCTTGCCCACCTAATTTTGTAACTAATCCACCAAGATTATGTTTAATTGCGAATAAATGGTCAATTTTATTGGGGTCTTTCATTACAAGCCCCACAGCATCATCTATTGTACTTGAGGAAAATTGAGTTAACAGCTTTGTACTCGTATTCACAACCGCTGCTCCACCTCTCGCCAACAACCCATATTTCAGGACTTTTATCACCAACCCACCACCGAATGTGAGTCCAATTTCCCACTTAAAGTCCCATAATACATCTCCGACCACGCCTAATGATCCAGTGGTAAGATAGGTCATCGTAGTGTTAAACTCCGCTTCTGTCAGCTCACCACATTCGTATGCCATCTTAGCACCATGTATTAATTCATCTTTGGTCGGTGGATCGCCTTGACTACCCTGCATGTCCGCCCCAGCCGCATGCACCAGATGGTTCATGATATTGACTATCACCCCCTGTGCGAAGCCCTGTGCAAATCGCCCTCCTGCTATACTTGCACTGATACCGCCTGCTATCCCGCCTGCTACAACCCTTACGGCTGGGCCTGCCCAGTTATCCTTACCCAGCTTCACACCATCCGTCAGGCTACCAGCTATAGAACTCGCTGCCCCTCCCGCAAAACCATGGATAAACTTACCGCCTCTCAATTCGGACATGGCACCTCCTACGGTACCATGGGCTAACGCCTGAAATCCTGCACGAAGATACACATTTTTGATCAATCCCGCTGCCTCTCCTATGCCAAAACTTATTCCTGCCGAAACCCACACCGAAGACTATGGTCTCTACTGCTCCATCAAAAAGAAAGCAACACGTCTTCGCTCTCCTTGATGCACTTATTAAGCAAACTAAATTTCAAAGTATAATGTAAATGAAAACGTCAAGCTAATGCATGGCGTTTTTTGTTTAAGCTAACTCTTTTTCTAACTCTATCTTTCGCCTGAAGTAAATCCGCATTGCTTCTTCGTCACGTTCTAATAATTGATTAAAAAAATCTTCCTTGTTACAAAGCTCATCAAAACCAATTAAGTTTTGGTAATCTACATAGTCATCTCCAATATTAATTTTCACAAACCAATTGACTGGAAGTTCATTATTTACTGCTTCAAAAATTTGATGAGGAAACCAACTTGGACGACCGTTTTCATCAACTAAAAAATACAGGTCATTAGATTTTTTAAAGGTCAAAACTCCCATTACTAAATACTCTTTACTTAATTCAAGACCATAATCAAAATTATCAGGAATAGTACTTGGCAAATTTGATGGGTCATTATATTTACAAACTACTTTCATAATTATTTTCCTCCTATAAATTTAAAATCATCAATTGCTGATATTACACCATTTTTCCATTTTACTACATAGTGGACAACCACTTTTACTCCATTTTGTGATGTAACAGAATATTGCATCTTTGTCCACCCAGTCCAGCGAGGGTCAGTTAAATTTTCGATTACTCCTGTTTCCAATTGATGATTCATATATAAAAGTCAAACTCCAATTCAGCATTTATTGATTCAAGAAACTTAATGAATGAGTTACTAAGATAGAGCCCTCCGCTTTCTTTAGCTTTCACGTGTGTAACTACAAATACTTTTACATATATATTTTGGGTTACCATTAAGTCTCTAATCTCTATTGTTTTATTTTTAAAAACTTCAACTAATGCAATTAATGCATTTTCTATTCCCTCTAATGCATCTAAAGCATCAATTCTATATTTCCAAAATATTACACCTGTGTTGCCAATTGTAATTGAAGTAGGTTTTATTTTAATCTTATTAAAGATATCTCTTTCATTTATATTTTGACCACTAAGGCATAAATATGTATAAGCTGTTGACTGATTTCTCATTTTATAAATTTTCCAGTGTACTCAATTATTTCTTGAGTTGATTTCCTAATAATTAACAATTCATGGGTTAATGTGTGCTTCGCTACATCAAAATACTGGAGCTTGGCTGTTTCTCCTAGATAGATTTGCTTAAATTCATGAATATCTGGAATACCATTTTTTTTCAAGTAAGATTCAGATACTGTTTTAAAACTTTTTCCTCCAGCAAACTTCGCAAATCCCAACACTGCCAGATCATCTGCCGCTTGTAATGGTGTCTTCCAAGCGCCTATGATCCAGTCTATCGGACTATCCGTCACTTGAATAGCATTATATGGACCTATATAAAAGATGCGTGTCCATCCCCCATATGGGCCATCTCCTGTATACTCAAATATACTCACTTCTCCATACTTACCTTTGTAAGTAACTTTATCTCCACATTTCGGAGGCTCTTCTTCGCCAGGCTCTACTTGCTCTACACCAGCCGCATGTAACTGATGGTTCATGATATTGACTATCACCCCCAGTGCGAAGCCCTGCGCAAATCGCCCTCCTGCTATACTTGCACTGATACCGCCTGCTATCCCACCAGCAACTACTTGCACCAGTGGGCCTGCCCAGTTATCCCTTCCCAATTTTATGCCACCTGTCAAGGAGCCAGTCACAGATGAGATACTACCAGCTGCAAAACCATGGATAAACTTCCCTCCTCTCAATTCGGACATGGCACATCACAGTACCATGGGCTAACCATAAAAAAATCCTGCACGAAGATACACATTTTTGATCAATCCCGCTGCCTCTCCTATGCCAAAACTTATGCCTGCCGAAACCACACCGAAGACTATGGTCTCTAGTGCTCCATCTAACAAGGGTCGGCCTGACATGACATTGTCTGCACTATTGATAAACAATGCTGACCCTATGGCATAGGCTATGGTCAATGCGCTGAGAGGCTCATTGCCGCTAGGGTCGGTGTATTTCAGCGGATTATTATACGCATAGCTGTATCGGTTGTAGTTTTGGCTGTAGCCGCCGTCACTGATCACATTATCAGGTGCGAGCATACGCCCCACTTCGGGGTCGTACAGCCTGCTATTCATATGGATGAGATGGAAGGCTTGCAGATGCTCATGTCCCGTATAGCCTCGGTACAGCCAATAGGGCAGCCCACTAGGCAGATTTTCGTCTATCAGATTCCATGTGCTTCCATTCCTGCGTCGGCCCCATGGGTCAAAATTCTGCATCGCTTCCACATTTCCCGCACTGTTGTGCACTTGTACTATGGAGCCCAGATGATCGGTATAGACGTAGTGTGGTGTATGGGTATTGCCCACACTTACTATTATGGTGACGAGTCTATCTTGTATCCCTACATACTGTACATAGGCATCCGCCTCTTGAGTGATGACGCGCTCATACTCGCCCATATAGTACTTGGTCTCTTTCAGCACACCACCATCATACAGTCTGCTCTTGATACGCTGACCGTCATAGCCATACGTATAGATGAGTCGGTATGATCCCTCTGTGATGGTGTCTGGCTGTAAAAAACTGGTGTAGGTGATGTGCTGTGGTGCGTCTTTGATCACGCCATACGCATTGGTGATCTCTACTACGGCATGTATGCGCGTAGGATCATAGGTATAGGTGCCTACGTCGGATTTCTTGAGGATGTTGCCATTACTAGCATACACCATCGTATCGCTATGCATACCGCCTATGGCGTGGGTGGTGTGCCAGCGCAGTAGTCTGTCTAGATCATCATAGACCATCGTGTCTTTATTGCCAGTGTCATCCCATCGCTTGCGAAGGTTGCCATTATGATAGTCCCACTCCATATTGATATGGTAGCTGCCATCTGTAGTCCCATATCTCGTAGGTATGCCGTGGTAGTAGGTGTGTACACTCTGCTTACCGTCTCCTAGGGTATATTTGGTGATCTGACCGCGACCGTTGACCTCATTGACAGTGACGTAGTCTGTACCGCCACCAGAGATGCGCTTGAGATTGGAGTACACATCATAGTGGTACTGGAGTACCAGTCCTGACGGTAGGGTGCGCCTATAGAGTCTATCCAATCCATCATACTCTGTACTCGTAATGTACTGTGTGCCGTCTATGGTCACCTGCTCTGAGATCACACGTCCATAGATGTCATAATGCATCTCATGGAGGTCTCCGGCATGGCCTGTGACGCGCTGGAGTTTGAAGGATTTTCCTGTATAGCCGCTTCCGGCTGGCCAGTATTCATAGGTAGTAGTACCTTCAGGGCGTGTCACCGTCTGGAGGCGGTCATACACATCATACGTCATGGTGGTGGTCTGGCCGCGCGCATTGGTCTCTGAGGTGAGTCTCCCATACGCATCATAAGCATATGTGGTGGTACCTGCACTGATATCTGTCTGTGACTCTTTGCGGTGGTAGCTATCATACGTGATACTGACTAAGGTGGTATCACCCCTTTTTACGTCCTTCAGCCCACCATGGGAGTAGTAGGTGTAGTCTAAGGTGGTACCGTGGCTATCTGTGGTTTGCACTACCTTACCGGAGGCATCCGCCTTGGTGGATGTGACTTTACCATCGGGAGCGGTGATGGTAGTGGTCTCCATACCTTGGTCATAGGCATAGGCGTAGGTGGTAGTGCCAAATGCAGCCACATTGGTAGTAGAGCTCTTAATCCTTTGCTCAGTATGGGCTACGTCAAAGGTATGGGTAGTGCTCAGCGTGGGCTCTCCCGCCTTGGAGGGTGCTACGGTCTTATAGATATTGCCTCTATGGTCATACACATCTGACTGCGCTATGGTCTGACCCTCGAATCCCTCGTCTATAGAGGCTACGCGTCTATTGAGCCTGTCATAATAGGTGCGCAGTGTAGGTCTATTATTTGAAATGACCGTCTCGCTCTTGATCCCCGGTCCAGGCACAAAGCTATAGATATACGTGTATAGGATACCTGCCGGAGTGGTCATAGTAGCTTGCCTACCCCAGCTGTCATAGGTATAAGTGGTGGTGACACCAGAGGCATCTGTGGTAGTCTGAGGCTTTCCACACCGTATATCATAGGTAGCTGTGAGCACTACATCATTTTCGGTATTGCGTTTTTCTGTCACAAATCGGCCATAGGTGTCGTACTCTGTATGGTCTATTTTGGTAGGGACGCCTACTGCAGTGACAGTGGTCTTCTTGATGCCTCCATGTGGATGATATTCATATGCGGTATTGATCTCTTTTGCCTTCCCGGCGAAGTCTTTTTTATTGGTCACCTGTCCGAGACTATTGTACTGTATCTCTGCCATATCAGTATAGTCTGGTGTCCCTTCTCTCACTAGGGTACTCTGTATCGTCAGCGGTTTATCTGGGAAGGTAGCACCGTATGCTCCATACGTAGTGATGAGTGTCATACTCTCTATGAGGGCATCACTATCCCCTGTATAGGTGGATTGTACGGTGTGGGTAGGATTGGCATAGGCATCATAGTCGAGGTATTCCTCCTTGTATTTGCGATTGTCTTGTACATTGAGCGTGGTATTGGTCAGTGCCCTTGCGAGGTATCTGTTGGTACCTATGGGGATCACTTGTTGGGTGGTTTTTCCTACTACAAAATTGGTTCCGGTGACGAACTGAGTCACTACGCTATCGGGATACATAAAGCCATAGGTAGGGTCAGGGCTGAGGTAGTTGATAGATCTTAGATAACTCCACTTATCTTCCAATACGGATCTACCGAAACCTATGATGCCCTTGCCTTTGCGGAATAGTTTCGCATGGGCATATTTGCAGCTTTGTACCTTCATATTGATGTCGCTGTAGTTGCTAGGTGTTCCATTGCCATTATTGGTTTTAAAGTCTTTTACGAGCCAAGATGGCACAGTGACATTGGATACGGTCTGTGTGGCATCTGATAGGGAGCCGCGCTCATAGAAGTCGTCATTTTGATCTATCTTCTCGCTCATCAGTTTATAATCAAATATGGTGGTGTGCAACTCCCCTGTTTTGATTTTTACTAGCAGATGCTCTTTTGACTTGGGATTGAATGCCATCTCCAATGGGTCCACCGATGTGTACAGTCGGAAGAGGGTTCGCCCTTTGCCATCGATGCCGGGATAGTCAGGACCTGTATAGCAGGGCGTAAATGTATAAGATGAATTGATCTCATGGATGGTCGCAGCCATGGTATTACCCTTGCTGAGGTACAGGTCTGTATAATAACCTACTCCAGACTCCATCCCTATCAGTAAGATATCACTGCGCCCGTCACCATTGTAATCAGCTGTACTCACCACATCTCCATAGTAAACACCATAGTCCACTTGGTCTATGCTTGGTACACGTACCATGGAGTGGAACATTTCTTCAAAGCCTCCACTACCTTTACTGATCAAACGATACCAAGCAGGAAAACTCTGCCCTCCTGCCTGCCTTAAAAAATCTGTCCTCCCATCTCCATTAAAATCTGCAGGATATATCAAGTTGTCATGGTGAAATAGGCCAAAGCTATTGTAATATATTTCTTTGACATGGGTAGGGCTATCAAAGGTAAATATACCAGTTTTATTATTCTCTACCAGCAATAGATCCGATCGTCCGTCACCATTATAATCTACTATAAGTAACCGTCTGGCTACCGTGCCCCACGATGATACATTGACAAATCCCGTGGTAGTACCGCTGACTAAAGACCATGGAGTGAGTGGCTGTGCCACTGATCTCTGCCCATATGTGATATACACATTTGTTCTATTTATGAAGAGGTAGTCTGTCAGACCATCACCATTGTAATCTCCACCATAGACACTGTTCAGGTGATAATTACTCTGATATATCGTATCTGATATCATGGGTAGTTCATAGATCTGACTGTAATCTAAGGCTCCATTGAGTCCGCCATTGTGATAGACATAAAATGTATGAATTTGATAGTAATTGCTGTAAGGAGGGTCCTCGTCTATTATCTCTTCTCGATCCTCTGTCCGCAAGACAAACACGTCCTCTATCTGATCTCCATTATTATCCGCTACGCCTACCACCCTACTATTTGTAGGTAGTGTGACGCTGAATGCAGCATCAGAGGTGCCATGGAAGTACTGATGGTAAGATCCAGAGGCCTTATGCGCTAAGAGCATATCCGTCACTCCATCATTATTCAGATTTGATGGGAATACATCTTCAGTCACAGCGAGTGCCATCGGTGTGGGCTGCACTTTGGGCGTAGTCGGTTCGTCTCCATACTTGAATTGTGTCGCATTGAGGGCTACTCCTTGATAATCTTTTTCCGTGACTTTAGTCAAATAACTATTGCCATTCCTAAAACTATACTCAAAGGTATAGCTGCGCACATCCGCCCACTCGGTGGTGATGTCTATTTGAGTTAGCAGGTGCGACCTACCAAATGCCTGTCCTTTGTGATAGACGGTATTCGCATCTGTCCTTTCATCATAATAGAATGCTACAGAAGAAAAAGGTGATGAGCCTGAAAGCGCATTGCCTGTGTAGTAGATATGGTCTAACACCATTTCAGCTACACCTCCGTTGTATATTTGATTGTATTCATATAGGATATAAGTGCCGTCGGGATAGATGATCTTGGAAAGGTACCAGTCTTTTCTATATGGCGCATTACCCATGACGAAACTGTTATTACTATTACCATATTCATATTTGGTACCATCTTTTGATTCGTGCACGAAATACACAGGATCACCACCGCTGCCCCCGTAGGCGGTGACTCTACTGAAGTTCTCTGCTTCAAATCCGTACACAGAGCCAGGAGAGCCATAGTTACCACTCAATACTAACAATCTATTGCCATCCATGCTATACCTATCAGCGGATGAATAGCCCATTTCGGTGACTTGATTATCATAGTACATGCTCTGTCCTATGCGCGATATCGCTGAGATTCCGCTGATGCCCCAGCCCATACCCACGATAGAGGAGCCTGTGCCGCTATTATATTGTATCGCTAGATCTGGTGCTACCCCATGCGCCCCTGTAGGCAGTGTCAGAGGGATAGTGTATCCGGCAGACCCATTCATGAGGGAGGATTCTCCCGCAACACTCCCAGTAGGCTTGCTGAAGTCTATCGTGAGCGCATCTATCGTGGCATCTGTATGCATGGAGATATAACTTACTTGACCATAGGCAACATGTACCATCAAGAAATAACAACCCACCATGTATCCATATATTCTATTCCGTTTCATATCTGCATATCATTTTTCTTATTCAAAACAATGGGTTTCTTGATTGGGGCTGGCAGGGTCATACCTGCCACCTCTCCCTTGTACTGGAAAGTAGCATCCTTCTTTGTCTCTGAAGATCACAGCATCATCATCACAGCGCACCACACAGCCTTCTCCTGACACTTCTATCAATTGCTCCGTACCATCGCCGTTATTGAAGGCTAAGATGAACGAATACCAAAACTTTCCTGTATAGGCATACGGAAAGGCAAATCTAAATGGCTTTTCATATGCTGTACCAGAGAAACCCCAACTTTCAGGATTGGTAACATCTAGGCCTTTCTGTGCAAAGATGATAGTACTGTCGCTATCAAAGATAAAGTAGTTGGCCACGGCAAATTTACCCTGTTCCATGATATTGCAGATGGGATAAAACGCATCATTGATACTATCTCCATTGGGTGTGATGACATTGGGTATATACACAGAGTAGTTGTCTACTTGATAGGTTTTAGGTGCTGTACCGCAGCAGCCCTCATATACATTGTCTTGCTGTGCTGTGCATGATTGACTTGATAGAATGCCGCTGATAAGCAGTAGAGCTAGTTTTAAAGTTTTTAATTGCATTTTCATGAAGTTTTGTGTTATTGTTTTAAAATACTTGTGGTGCCTTCTATGAGCATGATGCCTTGATTGTAGACTGAGGCTTCCCCACAATTGGCATTGCTATCTTCTATAATAGTGATGTTTTTGAGATAGACGGTGCCATAATTGAGCAGTCCAGTGCCAAAAAGATTTGGTACACATCCTGCTAAAAGGGTGATATGGGCTATCTCTGTGGCTCCACTATTGATTTGAAGTACAGGAGCGCTCCCATCTATGGATACAGAAGTAGTGCTTTGTTGTAATATATAGATGTCTTTATTGATTTTGATAGGTCCCGATGTGAGTTGGATGGTTTGTCCTATGACATTGGCTGCAAATAAGATGGTGTCACCGCTCTCAGCGCAGTCAATGGCTTTGCGGAGCGAGCCTGGTCCATTATCATTGGTATTGGTGACTATGATACTACAAGTCTCATCACAACTCTGATCTCGCATTACCCTGCATCCAGCAGCATCATAAGTATAGCACCGTTTTTGTGCCAGGACACTTGTGGAAGTTACTATCATTACATTGACGAATAGGTACAATAGTATATTGTTTTGCATAATACAGCTCGTTTTTATTGTCCAATAAATGACATCTATGTCAGGGCTACATAGGTGTTTAAATCTAAGCAAATATAGCAATTGTCATCAATTGTAGAAATTTTTAGCACTTTTTTTAAAAAATTTTTCTTCGGGGATAAAGAATGGATTCATCAGCTTGTAAGCATGGTGGCGTATGCTAGTAATTGGAATAATGCATAAGATATTTCTAAAAAGAAAAAGATTGACTTTAATACTATTGGGAGTAAATATCAATTTTATCAGAATAATATTACGCCGCCCACTGGAGGGCAAAATCATATTTGGATGGAACCTTGCTCCGAGTTGGAGCAAGGTTCTCAAAGCGTGGGATTTGTTCCTCCAGATTGGAGGGTCATTTCCATGCATTAGAATTGTTTCCTCCAGTGTGGAGGATACTTTTCCAGTACTAGAATGTATTCCTCCAGTGTGGAGGATAGTTTTCCAACCATCGAATTGGTTACTCCCCGCTGGAGCAAGTCTTTCGAGGGTTTTCAGAGGGAATAGGAGTTATATATAGATATATAATGCGCATCAGATAGATATCTCCTTATAGGGGTATCATATCATATTAGTAGGAAAACATCTCCCAATTGGGAGCGTATTTTCCCAGTATTGGAACATCATGCTCCTTACAGGAGATAACTATTTTTTGTATATTATAATAGAAATAAATCCACTATAACTATCACACTATCATAGATTTATATCAGAATGATACCTATATGTTAAAAAATATTTAAAAGAAGAGAAGTATATCACAAATGCTGTCATGGATAAGTTTTAAATATCAATTATAGATTACCTAACAATTTTAAATATTTGAAATGAACACCATTATCACCGCCAATCTAGGCAGTTACCGCAACGGAGAATTTCTCCAATTCATGAAAAACGTGATCGCTATGTACAACAAGTACGATACGAATGCTCTCTTACTCAATACACGTCTCCAAGCATTATCAGCCAGCACAGATGCACTCGATGAAGTATTTATGTCTGCAACCGCCCACGAATTGACACCCGAATTACAAATTCTTGACCAACGAAGAGACAAAGCACTCATGGGAATAAAATTGCATCTAGAAAGTCTCACGTATAAAGAAGAAGAAGCCTTGGTCAAAGCAGCTCAGCTGCTACTGACTAATTATTTATCTCATGGCGGACGCATTGACAAACTCAGTTATCAACAAGAGACTGCTGTGGTGGATGCTTTACTACATGATTGGAATACGTCTGCAAGTCTTACCACTGCTATCACTGCGACAGGCATCGCATCTTGGGTGGCATTATTGAATGAAGTAAACACGACATTCAACACTCGGTACATTGATCGTGCACAGACATCTGTACAGCCTAGCCAAATAGAAGAAAAAAGAACAGTTATGAGAAATGCTTATAACGAACTCATCCTTGACACAGTTTCTTTTTCGAGAGTTGCAGCAGATAAGTCACCTTACCTTACCATCATTGATGGTTTAAATGGTCTCATCACAGATTATAATCAGGCAGTGGCTTTAAGATTAGCAGGAAAAGGTAGCGATACAGAGGGTAGTGGTGTCCCGCCTGTCATTGAAAATCAAGATATATAAGTCAAATGGTTCAAAATCAGCATGATATAGGGTATTATTTCATGCTGATTTTGCTAATTCTTAATAATGAAGGCTAAGCCGAAAATCCACTATGGTTGAAATCCCCATGATCCAAACATCAATGCCATCAAATCATCGGTATTCCATAGGGCATTTGAAATAAAAAAGAAAATTAAACACTGCAAGGACTAGAATTCTCACAAAACATCTTCAATCAAGGTTGAAAACTATCCTTTTTCAAAATCTTACTCAAAACATTTCCCATCCGATTCGCCGCTAGGAATAGAATTGTCAGGTACTCCGGAGTTATTGAATTGGCTTTGATAAAAACAATTTTCCTTTGATTTAAAAATTTGAGACTCTTCATCACAAGGTATCGAACATGACGAACCATGACAACCAATATAAATACCTTTATAAAGGGCATTAAACCTATAATAGAATTTTCCTTTATGGGTTATTCTATGATACTCTCTTGTGGTATCTCTTTTAGTGCCATTCCATGCGGATTGGCTTAGGTTACCATAATCAAAAAAGGCTCTATCTGTGATAAACTTTCTATTATTGAAAGGATCCACAATGGTGTCAAAGATAGTTAATAAACTGATGCTAATACTGTCATTTGATCTGATGGGATAGAACAAATCATTGATACCATCTCCATTAGGAGTAAATACATTTGGGACTGCTACCCATTCAGTACCCAAAAAAAACACCATAGTATCAAGTCCGCAGCAAGATCTATATATGGTAGTGTCTGCAACAGGATTAGGGTCGATTACATCATCATCGGAAGTAATACTGCTATGTGTACAATTCAGTAATGAAAATAAAATTAAGAGTGTCAAATACATAAGCGGATGTTTCATGTTTTAATTTTGTATAATTATTTTTGTATCGCCTACTATAGTTAAAGTGCCGGAATTAAACATGCTAGAACCTAGACCCACAGTTGAACTGTTATCTTTGATTACAACATTATTAAGAGTTAAAATTGCACTGTTAATTAGGGCTCTGCCATGCTTATCCTGCTCGAGTGAACTACAAAGTATCGCATTCACCAATGTAGATGTGCCAGATGCAAAATGCAAAATTGGGCCAATATTTGAAGTGCAAAATTCTATTAAATCTGTAGATATTTGTTCAATTAGTAGACTTTTATTTATAGATATAGTCCCAGTAGTGAGTAATATTTGTTGTGTTGATAAACTAGGATCAAAAGTGATAGTATCTCCATCAGCAGCGCATTCAATAGCATGCCTCAAAGAACCAATTCCGTCATCATTTGTGTTTGTCACCATCAGACTACATTGCGGGTCACATTCGTTTCCTCTATATACGCGATTACCTGCCATATCATAATTAATATTGAGAGAGCATTGTGCATTCAAATTACTTAAACAAACAATTGAGAGAAAGGCTTTACAAATAAATTTATTCCATTTCATAATTCAGTAATTATTAATTGTAAAACTAATGTAAACGCAAATATAATAGATTTCGATTAAAAACAAAATAAAATGAAATGTCTCTAGAAACCATTTTAGTCTTTCAAAATTCTAGGATAAAAGCTGTTGTAATTGAAATGAAATCTTAATTTAAGGATCATTTACTAGAATTGACACTTTATCCGAAAATTGATGTTTCATTTTTAGTATTTTTGCGCTTTAAATCATATACCACATAATGAATAGGTTTATTGAAGAGTTGAGATGGAGAGGAATGCTTCATGATATGACCCCAGGAGTAGAAGAAATGTTGGCTTCAGGGCCTGCTACCGGATATATTGGATTTGACCCGACTGCACCGAGCATGACTATAGGAAATTTAGTCCAAATCATGATTTTAAAACATTTTCAATTGACTGGAAATAGGCCTATTGTTTTGATGGGAGGTGCAACAGGTAGAATCGGTGACCCATCTTTTAAAGAAAAGGAAAGAGAATTAAAATCCTATGATGAATTGGACAATAATTTGGCTTTCCAAGTAACACAAATGCACAAATTCTTGGATTTTTCTGGTGAGAATGCATGTATTTTGGTGAATAACCTTGATTTTTATAAAAACATGAATGTCTTAGATTTCTTGCGTGATGTAGGAAAAACTTTGACGGTAAGCTATATGATGGCCAAGGATTCAGTGAAGAATCGCCTTGAAACAGGATTGTCATTTACTGAGTTCAGTTACCAATTATTACAGTCTTATGATTTTCAAATATTGTATGATACCTATGCTTGTAACCTTCAGATGGGTGGTTCAGACCAATGGGGAAACATCACCTCTGGAACAGAATTCATAAGAAGAAATATAGACGGAAAAGCTTATGCCCTCACCACACCACTACTTACCAAAGCTGATGGCACAAAATTCGGAAAATCTGAACAAGGCAATATTTGGTTAGATCCTAACCTTACTTCACCTTATAAGTTTTATCAATTTTGGATAGATGCGGATGATGCTGATATTAAAAAATTCTTCCGATATTTTTCACTAAAATCTCGTGAGGAAATAGAACAACTAGAAACGCAATATAGTGAAGATCCACGTACTCTTAAGAGAATTTTAGCGGAGGAACTCACTACAAGAATCCATAGTGATGAGGATTGTAAAAATGTTCAGCTAGTCACAGAATTATTGTTTGGAAAATCTAGTGGAAATATTAATAGCATTACTCTTCCACAAATAGAAATGATATGTCAGGAGATTCCTACTGTAATATTGCAAAAAAATCAATTGAACCCATCAAAAAATATTGTCGATATTCTAGTAGAAAGTAACATACTTTCATCGAAAACTGAAGCCAGAAAAGCGATTCAAAATAATGCTATTTCGATTAATAAAGAAAAAATTTCAGATACCGAATTTGGATTGAGTGCCGAATCACTATTGCATGGCACATATACTTTTATTGAGAATGGTAAAAAAAATAAATTTATAGCAATTTGGAAGTAATTATATTGCAGTAATGTTATTCACAACCATACTATATTTTATTTGTTTCAGAATACAATGAAAGTGATTGTTTTCATTCTGACAGTTTTTATTTTTGGACAATCATTGGCGAAATGTCCATTGGCATTGCCTTTGAAAAAAATAGAAAATGTTGAAACAATAAAAAAATGTTCCGCAAAATCATGCTGTAAACATAAAGACGAAAAAGGTGATCAGAAAAGTGATGAAAAGAAAGGGTGCTGCAAAGATGGATGTCATTGCTTGTGTTGTATGAAATTGATTCCCACTGAGAGAACTGCATTTCCAAATTTAGTTGTTCATTCCTTTTTTAAACAGAAAATTTCTGGCACTTCCAACCTCCATTCTTTTGATTATAATCATAAACTGAAGATACCGCCACAAGTATAAATCTGTTATTATCCTATAAAAGTGCTTGATTTAAATCAGCGCAATTATTTAATTTTATAATAGATTAATATGTATTGCAAAAAATATATTTTAGTGCTAATAGTACAAGCAGCACTAACCTTGACCATAAAAGGTCAAAACATAATTTCTATCTCCGTATCAGGAGCTTGTAATATGTGTAAAGAGCGCATAGAAAAATCTGCAATGAATGTAGAAGGTGTCGAGTCTTCATTTTATTCTGTTGAAAACCAAACCCTAACTGTCAACATTGATGCTTCCACATTTGAAAAACGTGCTTTGGTTAAGGCAATTTTACAAGCAGGACACGATGCTGAAGGTAAAAAGGCTTCAGATAAAGCATATAATGCTCTTCATAGTTGTTGCAAATATAGAGACAAATCCATTGATGAAAATTCGAATAGTTCCGATCATTTCCTCATGGAAGGTGATGACCATTCTGATCATATGCATGATGAATCTGATGATGTTGAGACAGGTCAATTTTCAACCCATAAAGATAATGTGATCTCTGGAAAAGTAATGGAATCCTTTGCGGATGGTAAACAGCAAGCTTTGATAGGTGCTAGTTTATTCTGGCAGAGTCATCCTAATATTGGAACCATTACTGATGAAAGTGGACAATTTGAAATTCCCTTTAAAAGAAAATACAAGGGACTTATCATATCCTACATAGGTTATAGAAATGATACTCTAGATATTACTAAGTCTGGTAATATCAAAGTGATTATGCACAATGAAACGGTTTTGGATGAAGTCACCATTGCGCATAAAAGAAGGAGTACTGAATTTTCCTTTATAAATCCTATCAAAATACAACAAATTTCAAGCAAAGAATTAATGAAAGCAGCTTGTTGTTCACTAGCTGAAAGTTTTGATACCACGCCATCCATCGATGGAAGCATGACAGACGCTGTCACAGGTACTAGGAGGATAGAGATGTTGGGACTTGCTGGTCCATATATTCAGATCACGCGCGAAAACATGCCCGACGCTAGAGGATTATCAGCTATTCAGAGTTTACATAGTACACCAGGTCCATGGGTAGAAGGAATGCAATTGAATATGGGGGCAGGTTCAGTAATCAATGGTTTTGAAAGTATCACTGGTCAAATCAATGTAGAATTGAAAAAATCAAACAATGCAGAGAAAATGCATTTCAATGCCTATGGTAATCAAGCGGGAAGACTTGAATTCAATCATTTTGGCCGTGCAGAAGTTGGTGACCATTTAGGTACCGCTACGTTTTTACACTTATCCACAAGAAACCAAAATAGGGATTTGAATGCAGATGGGTTTATGGATATGCCAAAAGGAAATCAAGTTTCATTCTTGAATAGGTGGGATTTTTCTAATGTTAGTAGTGGTCATGAGGCTCAAGCTGGTGTAAAACTATCTTTTAGCGATCAGGTTGGGGGTCAAAATGGTTTTGATCCTTTGACATCAAACAGAAATTTTGTGTGGGGTGCCAATAACCAAGTTAAAAGGGCTGAGTTATGGCTTAAAAAAGGCTATGTCAATATTGAAAAACCCTATAGATCGCTTGGCCTACAATTTTCAGGAATTTTCCATGACATCAAAAGTCAATATGGTGTAAGAAAATACAATGGAATACAACGATCTCTATATTTTAATGCAATCTATCAAACTATTATATCTAATAATAATCATGGAATTCGTACAGGATTCTCAACACAAATGGACAATTTTGATGAAACTGCTATTGGCAGAAATTTTTTACGTACAGAAATAGTACCAGGAGTATTCAGTGACTATACTTACAAATATCAAGAAAAAATCACTATGGTTTTAGGTTTACGTGGTGATTATCACAATAATTTTGGATTTTTTCTGACTCCAAGAATAAATTTGCGTTTTGCACCAAAAGAAAGCCTTGTATTCAGGATGGGAGCAGGAAGAGGGCAGCGAACACAATCCATCTTTGCTGAAAATGTAGGTATTTTTGCTTCCAATAGAGACATCATCATCCAACGAAAAAACACTGAAACACCTTATGGACTGAACCCTGAGGTGGCTTGGAACTTTGGAGCTAGTGTTTACAAAGAATGGTCTATAAATGAAAAATTATTTAGTATTTCTTTAGATTATAATAGGGTCAATTTCGAAAATAAAATAGTAATGGATTTAGATCAAAATCAAAACGAAGTCCATTTTTATAATCTGGCTGGCAAAGCGTATTCTAATAGTTCGCAGATTTTGATAGAAGGAAATCCTTTGAAGTCTTTGGATATCAAGCTAGCATATAGATACAATGATGTGAAGACCACTTTTAATGACGAATTGATGCAGCAGCCGTTGATTTCGCCACATAAAGCCTTCATGAATTTTGCTATAGATTTTGGTAAAGGTTGGTTATTTGATTATACTATCAACTGGCTGAGTAGTGTAAGGATTCCATTAAAAGTACATGATGACCACCCATATCTTACCCAGTCACCAGACTATTTCTTGAGTAATCTACAATGGACGAAGTCATTTTCGAACAGTTTAGAATGGTATTTTGGCGGAGAAAATATATTTGACTATCGGGTCCATGATGCAATAATCGCAGCACATGATCCACGCAATGCTGATTTCGACGCATCATTGGTCTGGGGACCAATGATGGGAAGAAATGTGTATCTTGGTGTGCGGTATACCATAAAATAATGCAAATTACATAGTTTACGTATTCGCTTGGCTTCCAATTAAATGGAAGTCAAGCGAATAATACTATTTTATTTTTTAAAAATACTATCAATATCATACAACTTTGTCTTGATTTTCTAGAAGTGTCAGATAATTGGAAATACATTTTAATGATGAATGAAGATAAAAGTGGTCTAGAAACATTTGAATTGCTGTTTATTAAAATTTTATGTTTTTCTTGACGAAATTTTAGGAAAGTGCATCGTCTTAAATCAGATTTAGTAAATATTAGTTTTGCATAAGTTCAATTACATTTTTTTTTATAATTTTGTCCTTTAAAATAAATATTTTTAGAAATGAAACAAATAATGTTAGTCTTCTTTTTAGGTTTTGTTGTCAGCAGCATTTCAAATGCACAAGAGTATAAGAAAACATTAAAAAGTATAAACAAATCCCTAGCACCTTACTATGCCAATCCTATGGAAAATAAAGCGGTGTTAACAACAGCTTTGGCAGATCTTGAACAAGTATTCAAAGCTGAAGATGCCATGGCAGATGCTGATGCTTGGTTAACCAAAGGTTTGATATTGAATGAAATTTCAAGAAATGAGATGGCGAAAAAACAATTGGACGCCAATTTTATGTTTGGGTCTATTGACGCTCCTGTTATGGCGTATGATGCGTTCAAGAAAGCTTATTCTATCGCCGTCAAAAAATCTCAATCTAAAGACGCATTGACTAATTTGGTAGAAACTGAATCAAATCTAAATAATATGGGTATCATCTTATTCCAAGGTGAAGATTATAAGGGAGCATTTAAGAATTTTACAAAAACCATCGATATACACAATTTACTCAAAGAAAATAAATTGAAATCAAGATTGGACGATGCAGCTATCTATAAAGACCAAACATTCTATACAGGTGCAAGTGCTTATTTAGCAGGAGATAAAGAAGCGGCAGTTCCATTCTTTGAATCGAGCCTCGAAGCAGGAAGTACTTTCCCTTTGATATTCGAAGGATTATTCCAGCACTATATCGAAAGCAATCCTGATAAGGCAATGACGATTTTAGATCAAGGTAAAAAAGCAAACCCAGAAGACAATTCTTTACTTTTTGCTGAAATAAACCATTATTTATCCAAAGGCAAATTGGATGTGCTTACTGATAAATTGAAAGCCGCTATTGCAGCTGAGCCTGATAACTTAAGTGTCATTAATACACTTGGTAACGTGTACGACCAATTGAATCAACAAGAGAGAACAGCGGGAAATACCGCTAAAGCAGATGAATATTTTGATTTAGCAATGACTTATTTTGGTCAGGCATTACAAAAAGATCCAAATAATTTCGATGCAAAATATAGTCAAGGTGCATTATATTACAATAAAGCTGCTAGTCTTACATCAAAATTGAATGAAGTTGCAAATGACTTCTCTTCAGCTGGTACAAAAAAATTCAATGATATAAAAGCAGAAATGGATGGCCTATTTAACAAAGCACTTCCTTATTTCCTTGATGCTGAGAAATTGAATGGAACAGATATGAACACCATGATTGCATTAAAAGAGATTTATGCTAGAACAGGTGATTTAGAAAAATCTTCCACTTACAAAGCGAAGCTAGAAGCTTTGAACAAATAATAATCTTAAAAAGATAGATCAATATTAAAAAAAGCCGCCTTGACTCAAACTCAAGGCGGCTTTTTTATTATTGAATATCAAAATCAATCATTGTTTCAAATACATCCTGAAACCGTTTCCATGGATGTTTTCGATTTCGATATTTTTATCCTTGCTAAGATATTTTCTGATCTTTGTGATGAATACATCCATGCTTCTTGCGGTAAAATAATTATCATCTTGCCAGATTTTTGTTAAGGCTTCTGATCTTTGTAGGACATCATTCATCCTAAAACAAAATAAACGTAATAGCTGCGCTTCCTTTGGAGATAGTTTATTGGAAGTACCATCTGGCTTATAAGTCAATATTCGAAGTGCATAGTCAAAGTGATAATCACCAATGATAAATTCACGTTGATTTTCTAAGGGCACTTCGGGTTTCGAAATTCTGCGTAAGACTGCCTTCACTCTCAATAGTAACTCCTCTGAGTTAAAAGGTTTGGTGATATAATCATCGGCTCCCAATTTGAATCCTTCTAATACATCTTCCTTTAATGTTTTGGCAGTCAAGAAAATCATGGGAGTTTCAGGTTTTAGGGCTTTGATGTCCTTGCCAAGCGAAAATCCGTCCTTCTTGGGCATCATGACATCACTTATGACTAGATCAAAATCTTCTTTCTTGAAAGCGGCTAAACCTTCTTCCCCATCTGTAGCCAGATGGACATCATAATCGTGCATTTCTAAATATGATCTCAATACATCTCCGAAGTTTTGATCATCTTCTACCAACAAAATTTTATTTGACATAATATTTTAATTCTTTTAATAAATTAACCAAAACCTATAACACTTAAAAATGTATATCGTTTAGGATTTTTGGTTATCAATAAGTTTTTGCAGAAATGGTGATGCAAATATAAAATCGTGCAATTGTTCATTTTCATCAGATAGCACTTTATCATTACTGCCTTCCCATGCTAAGACGCCTTTCTCTAGTAGAAATATTTTTTCTCCAATTTCCATAACTGAATTCATGTCATGGGTATTGACCACAGTAGTGATGTTATAGTCCTTTGTCACATCATAGATCAATTCATCGATAGTAATAGAAGTTTGCGGATCCAAACCTGAATTGGGCTCATCACAAAATAAATATTTAGGATTGAGGACGATTGCCCTTGCGATGCCGACCCTTTTTTGCATTCCACCTGAAATCTCACCAGGAAATTTATTGTTTATCCCCGACAAACTTACCCGTTCTAGGCAATAATCCACTCTTTCTTTTTTCTCCTTAGCAGTCATTTTAGTAAACATATCCATAGGAAACTTGATGTTTTGTTCAATAGTCAATGAGTCAAATAATGCGTTTCCCTGAAATAACATCCCTACTTGCATTCGTAAATTTTTCAATGCAGCTTTATTGGCAGTTACTAAATCAAGATTGTCATATAATACTTTTCCTTTTTCAGGATGTAATAAACCCACCAATATTTTCAAAAGTACTGTTTTCCCCGAACCACTTCTGCCTATAACGAGATTGGTTTTTCCAGGCTCAAACACCATACTGATATCATTGAGCACTGCTTGTTTTCCGAAAGATTTCTGAATATGTTCAACTTTAATCATGATGCATTTTCACTTAGTAATTTACGCAGTCAATACTAGCGCTATGACATAATCTGCCAATAAAATCAAAATATTAGAATATACCACTGCTCTGGTACTAGCAGCTCCTAATTCTATACTTCCACCTTTTACAAAATATCCTTGATATGCGGAAACATTTGTAAGGATGTAAGCAAAAACAAAAGATTTTACATACATGATAAAAACATTATATGGTGTGAAAAAAGACCGCAATCCTCTAATAAATTCTGCACCTGATAAAACACCGGTGGGAACACTAGCAAGATAGCCACCTAAAATAGATACAAACGCAGCAACGGTCACCAAAACTGGTATCATGGTCAAAGCTGCTACAATCTTAGGTAGAACAAGATATGAAGAGGTATTTACACCCATTATTTCCATAGCATCAATGTGTTCTTTTTGCCTCATACCACCCAATTCGGCTGCCATATGGCTACCCACTTTTCCTGCCAAAACTAAGCAAGTAATCGTAGGTGCTAATTCTATTATGGTCATATCTCTGACGATGTAACCTATATAATATTTCGGTATCAATTGGCCGCCTAATTGATAACTAAACTGTACCGCCGTAACAGCCCCAATGAAAACTGAGATAAGAAAAACAATTGGTAGTGAGCCTATCCCAATATCCATGGCTATCCTGACAGTCTCATTATAATACATTCTGTGGTTTTCAGGACTTTTAAAAACTTGTTTCAACCACAAAATATAATTCCCAAAATGATGAAAAATATTTAGATTTGTCAATGAATCAGGGATTGGTGAATTTAGCAGTAAAAGTACGGCATTTTATTTGTTACACCAAGTATATAATTCTAATTAAAAAGTTCAATAGGAATGGTTACAGTTATTACAGGTGCATCAAAAGGTATTGGAAAAGCCATCGCACTTAAATTTGGAAAGGAGGGACATCAGTTGGCTCTATGTGCCAGAGGGCAGGAAGATTTGACAAATGTGTGTGAGCAAATAGTGCTATCTGGAGGGTTAATGCCTTTTTCTTTGGTTGTTGATATGAAATCAAAAGAGCAAGTAAACAACTTTGGACATCAAATTTTGGATAGATTTGGATGCATTGATATCTTGGTAAATAATACGGGTGTTTTTTTACCTGGATCCATTTTGGATGAAGAGGATGGAAGACTAGAACACCAATTGGAGACAAATGTATACAGTGCATACCATTTGACAAGAATCTTGGCACCTTCTATGAAAGAAAGAAAATCTGGTCACATTATAAATATGTGTAGCATAGCAAGCACAACAGCATATCCTAATGGCGGGTCTTATAGTATTTCGAAATTTGCATTATTAGGATTCAGCAAAGTAATTAGGGAGGAACTTAAAGATTTTGGAGTCAAGGTCACTGCTGTTTTACCAGGAGCAACATGGTCTGCTTCGTGGGCTGGAGTGGATTTGCCTGAAGAAAGATTGATGAATGCAAAGGACATAGCAGATATGATTTGGGCTACCACCCAATTAGGTATCACAGCTGTGGTGGAAGAAATTGTTATCAGGCCGCAACTTGGTGACCTATAAGGATTCAATGGATTTAATCATCATTTTTAGTAAAAAAGATGCGGCTTCAGGAATATTAGTACCTGGACCAAATACAGCAGCAACACCTTTTTCGAATAGATATGGGTAATCTTGTTCTGGTACTACACCACCTACTATAACGATGATGTCTTCTCTTCCCAAGGCCTTAAGGGCATTTATAGTTTCTGGCACTAATGTATTATGCCCTGCAGCCAGAGATGAAATTCCAAGGATGTGCACATCATTTTCAACAGCTTGTTGTGCTGCTTCTTGTGGTGTTTGGAATAGAGGGCCAATGTCAACGTCAAAACCCAAATCAGCAAAACTAGTTGCTATAACTTTTGCCCCTCTATCATGTCCATCTTGTCCTAATTTTGCAATCATTAATCGGGGTCTCCTGCCATCCAATTCTGCAAATTTATCCGAAAGTTTCTTTGCTTCCATAAACATCTCATTTTTTTGCATTTCTGAAGCATATACACCAGAAATAATTTTATGTGATGCATTGAATCGTCCAAAGGATTTTTCCATAGCTGAAGATATCTCTCCTAAAGTGGCTCTAGCTTTTGCTGCTCTTATGGCGATTTCTAATAAATTTCCGGTATTATTTGTACTTGCACTCGTTAGCTCCTCCAATAATGTATTTACTTCGATTTGGTTCCTTGTCGACTTAATGTAATTGATTGACGCAATTTGGGCATCTCTAACAGTCGCATTATCCACTTTTAAGATATCAATTTCAGTTGTGCTTTCATGTGGGAAAAAGTTGACGCCAATAATTTTTTCTAAGCCTGAGTCAATTCTCGCTTGCTTGGCTGCTGAAGCTTCTTCAATACGCATTTTGGGTAACCCCATTTCTATTGCAGCTGTCATGCCACCGTGAGCCTCAATTTCTTGTATGTGTTGCCACGCCTTGTCTATCAATTCTGATGTCAAAGCTTCAATATAATAAGACCCTCCAAATGGATCAATGGAAGATGTAATCTGGACATTTTGTTGTAGATATTTTTGTGTATCTCTCGCTATTTTTGCTGAAAACTCCGTGGGTAATGCGATTGCCTCATCCAATGAATTGGTATGCAATGATTGTGTTCCGCCACAAATGGCAGCTAGGGCTTCGATACACGTACGAGTAATATTATTGAAAGGGTCCTGCATAGTAAGGCTATAGCCTGATGTCTGAGAATGCGTCCTGAGAGCTTGAGATTTTTGATGTTTGGGTTTAAAATCTGAAACTATTTTACTCCAAAGCACTCGCCCAGCACGCATTTTTGCTATCTCCATGAAAAACTGCATCCCAATACCCCAAAAAAATGAAAACCTTGATACAAATGTATCCAAATCTATTCCAGACTTTAATCCCGCTCTTATATATTCTATGCCATCTGCTAGAGTATATGCCAATTCAAGATCGGCAGGAGCACCAGCTTCATGTATGTGATATCCAGAGATAGAAATGCTATTGAATTTTGGCATATTTTGCGCAGTATAGGCGAAAATATCGGATGTGATTCTCATGGAAGCTTTTGGTGGATAAATATAAGTGTTACGCACCATAAATTCCTTCAAAATATCATTTTGGATTGTACCAGTCAGTAAGGATGGATGGATTCCTTGCTCCTCTGCAGCGGCAATATAAAATGCCATGATTGGGATAACCGCACCATTCATAGTCATGGATACCGACATTTTATCAAGTGGGATGCCTTCAAAAAGCCGTTTCATATCCTCAATACTGTCTATCGCAACACCAGCCATACCCACATCCCCTTTGACTCTTGGATGATCGGAATCATATCCTCTGTGTGTCGCTAAATCAAATGCTATGGATAATCCTTTCTGACCAGCGGCAAGATTTTTTCTATAAAAAGCATTACTTTCTTCAGCAGTAGAAAATCCAGCATATTGTCGTATTGTCCATGGTGATGTTAAGTACATAGTACCATAAGGGCCCCGTAAAAAAGGTGGTATTCCAGATTGAAAATGTAGCAACTCGTCATGAGCTATATCAGATAAACCGTACTTTGTCTTTAATTTGATATTTTCCGGTGTCAACATATTTATTTAGCTATATATTTTTGTAATTCTGGATACACTTCAACTAATTTCGGCATATCTTCTTTTTCAATTCTGACACCCTTGAAATATGGTATAATTTCTGCATCAAACACCTTCTCCCTTAGCAATTCATTTCTGCGTATCAAGGCTTCATTCCAGGTTACAAAATTCCCACTGGTATAAGTATAGGTTTCTGAATTTGCATATTTTTCTATAATGATATCTTTGTATTTTGATATTAATTCGCTTTTGAGCATTTGGCCTACTTTGGCGAGTTGAACCCTGAATGTCAACCCTTTATTATCTTCAGAAAAAATATCCCAAAGTGAATCTCTGACATGTTCAGCAACTATTGGTAAATCTTGTGAAGTATGCAAATTAAACTGTTCGTTATCTATGAGATATACGTCTATTCTTCTATTATTCTTTTCAGCCAAGGACGACCTAATTCCATTTATTTCTAATTGGGCAATTGGATAATTACTTCCACATCCTTGTAAAATAATCCTACTGGAGTTGATTCCCTTTGAAGTAAGAAAATCAGCAACTTTTTCAGCTCGCTTTGCTGAGAAATAAATATCTGATTCTGGTCTGGTTTCAGGAACTCCATGACTTATAAGTAGCGCACCAACTTTTGGGTAAATGGCGAGTATCTCTGCCAATGCGTTGAGATTTGTATGGTTGGTTGGGTTGATGATGTCTTCATTTTCTCTGAAGTATAGTGATTTACTGACATAATCTCTTTCTGAAAATTGAAGGTCCTTAGTTTCAATGCCATTAGAGATTAACGTACTATCAGGGGTAGTACAAAATGCCGGCACTTCCACAAATAACAATTGTTCAATAATTTGATCTTTAAAATAAGAAATAAAAAGATCCTGACCACCTACAGACTGTGTCCGGTTAGATGCAAATATTGCTGACATGCCATCTGGGGAAATTTCAATGTCTGATTCATCTAAAGGCGAGTTAATTGGCGTACCTAAATTTTCAACTGTCCATTCTTGTCCGCTGATATGTTTTGCTATGAAAATATCAAATCCTCCCATAGACTCATTTCTATTTGATGTAAAAAATAACGTAGATCCATTTTTTGCAAGATATGGGCTTACTTCGTCATGTCTAGTATTGATTTTTGGTCCAAAATTAATGGGTGCCTGCCAAACGTCTTGACTTTTTTTACTGTAAAACAAATCGTAGCCGCCATAACCAGGTAAATGCGATGAAGCAAACAAAATCAAACTATCATTAAAAACAGTAATGTCTTTATCACCCAATTGGACGTTTACAGTAAAATCAGCTACTGTAGGCAATTGGCTTACATCCCTATTTATTGTGAAAGTATCAGAATATAGCACAGCATTGGATTGTTCTTGTTGTTTTATATAATAAAGTATTGTTCCATCTGTGCTAAAATCTTGAATTATTTCGTGTTTTGGTGTGCTTAAAAATAATTCGAGTGGCAGTACTGATGTCCAATTACCATCTTTCAAATCCACATAATACATGTCTGACGAAACTTTGCCATACATCTCATCAACAAGGCCTTTTTCATTTCTTTTTCCGCCTTCACTTCCATCTCTATTTGATGAAAAATATAATCTGCCTTGTTGAGTTGGGCTATATATTGGCGCATATTCATCATACTCCGTATTTATTTTTGAACCTACATTTTCTATATATCCTCGTTGTGTCCCTAAGATAAAGTTCTTTGCAAAACCACACTTTTTAATGTTATCCACAGTTTTGAGCCATTCATCATCATTTTTATTTAATGTATTCAAATAAATTTTAAACAACTTTGCTGCGTCTTCATAATTCATAAGTGCCAAGTAAGATTGCGCTGCATACTTATAAATTCTATTATCATCAAAATTCATTTTATCTACTGCCAATAAATCATTTAATGCCTCATCAGGCTTATTGCAGTGATAATATGCTATTCCCCTCTTCAAAAGTGTTTCAGGATCTTTTTGTATTTTTTTGTATTGATTATAGGAAGCTAAAGCTTCGCAATACATGTGATGTTCCATGTAAGCATCACCTTGTTTTTTATTTGCCTTTTGGCTGATGCCATATTGAAATAAGGTCAAGATGAATAAAACAAGACAAATTTGCTTTTTAATCATTTGTTACAGTGTTCTGTGAATATCAAAATTTTCTAAATAGTCTGAAACGCGTTTGATAAAGGCGCCACCTAATGCACCATCAACTACTCTGTGATCATAAGACATGGATAGAAACATCATATGGCGAATAGCTATGACATCACCCATTTCTGTTTCGATAACTGCTGGCTTTTTTACTATCACGCCAGTAGCTAATATGGCCACTTGAGGTTGATTGATGATAGGTGTACCCATGATATTGCCGAATGTACCTACATTTGTCAATGTAAAGGTTCCATCCTGAATGTCTTCGGGTTTAAGCTTATTGCTTCTTGCTTTATTTGCTAGGTTATTGACACTTTTGGCCAGTCCAGCAAGGTTTAACATATCAGCATTTTTAACGACTGGGACGATCAAATTGCCCGTAGGTAAGGCAGTCGCCATACCTACATTTATATCCTTTTTAATTATTATTTTCTGACCGTCTACGGACACATTTACTAGAGGAAAGTCTTTTATGGCCTTTACAATAGCTTCCAAGAAAATTGGAGTAAAGGTGAGATTTTCACCATATTTTTCTTTAAAAATGGATTTATTTTTTTCTCTCCACTTGACTATATTAGTAACATCAGATTCAACAAAAGATGTGACATGCGGTGATGTTTGTTTCGACATGACCATATGGTCAGCAATAAGTCTTCTCATCCGATCCATCTCAATGATCTCAACATTTCCTGAAGAAAATGTTCTACTTTGTGTCACATTTACCTGTTCCTTTTGGTCTGGTTTGGTAGGAGTTTTATTATCTGATGAAATAGCGGGAGTGGAACCTTGTTTTCTGTTTTGCACATACTCAAGAATATCCTTTTTTGTAACTCTTCCTCCAGATCCAGTACCAATAATTGTATCTAATTGTTCCAAAGATATTCCTTCCTCTTGAGCGATGGATTTCACCAATGGTGAATAAAACTTGTCGCCACTATTTATTAAAGAAACATGTGGTTTTATATCATCTGGTGTGAAAGCTACAGAAATCTCAGACTCTATGATGTCAGCTTTGAACTCTTTTACAGTTGGGCTGGCCTGAACTTCAGCCCCATTTTGAATCTGGATATAAGCAATGACACTACCGATCGGGACAATTGCACCTTCTTCAAATAATATTTCTGCTAAAGTACCGTCAGTAGGGGAAGGGATTTCTGAATCCACTTTATCCGTAGCCACTTCAAGGACAGTTTCGTCAGCAGTGATGGTATCTCCCGGTTTTTTTAACCATTTCAAAATAGTGGCTTCGATGATACTTTCACCCATTTTGGGCATTAATAATTCGATCTTAGACATAATACATGCTTAGTTTGGGTCTGACTGCAAAATTACACAAAGAAATTGGAATTCATATAATTAGGCATGTATAAAGCCAAATTTGAGCATTACCTTATGATAGATCTTGAAATAGAATACCTTAAATGCTAATGTACTCCTCTCATCAATTTTTTGATGGATGGTCCAAGCAAAACTACCAAAGCACCTGCAATTATTGGAGCGATGGTAAAAATCATGAAGAAGTATGACAATCCATTGCTTTCAGAAATATGGTCTATCTTACTCCCCATAGTACCTGCTATTTTATTACCAATTGCTATAGAGAGATACCACACTCCGAATGTGATTGCTATCATTCTTTCAGGAACCAATTTACTTACATAAGAAAGACCAACAGGAGAGATACATAATTCTCCCAAAGTATGGAAAAAATATGCTCCCACCAACCATAGAACACTAACTGTTGCCGTTTTTGCTCCCAATGGAATGTCTGAAGAACCCAATGAAAGTAATAAAAAACCAAGTCCTAAAAATATAAAGCCAATGCCATATTTTATAGCTGCACTCGGATTATATTTACTCTCCCAAATTCTTGAAAAAACCGGCCCCAATGCAATTATAAAGAAAGAATTTAAAATTGAAAACCAAGTTGCAGCTACCTCCGTTTTGGTGTTGTTGAATTCTTTTCCAATCATCCAAAGCACTATCCCCCATATAATTACAAAACTGATACCTAATGAAAAATTTGCGGTTGAATATTTTTTAAATGTCTGTTGAAAGAGCTTAAATAGAACATATGTGATAATAGTCAGTGGAATAACTGTCAAAGCAGTGTTGAAAATTTTAAAAAATGTAGCTCCTTGACCTTCCAAAGTTCTGTTCATATAATCTTTGGCAAATATGGTCATACTTCCACCTGCTTGTTCAAATGAGGCCCAAAAAAGCATATAGAAAAATGCTATAATGAAAACTGCCCAAAGTCGGTCACGAGTATGCGGTGCATAATTAATAATCCTTTTGACCAATATAAAGATGAAAATAATCACACATACCAAAATTACCCAACCTGCATTTGTTGAATTTCCGAAAATATTGACTCCGTATACCCTAGAAATGGGGTCATTTATTACCCATGTGACTGCTAAAATAGATATCAAAGCAATCAATATTAATTCAAAAGTGGTAAAAGGATTTAATTTACCTCCGTTTTCATAAAAAGTGATGTCTTCTGAAGAAGCATTGACCTGGTTTGTTTTTGCGATAGATGGAGGCAATCCTACAGTGCCAAAAATCTTATTCGAAAAATAAAACTGTAACATTCCGAAAAACATAAAAATACCAGCTAATCCAAATCCCCAAGAATAACCAACTTTTTCACCTACATATCCACAAAGTAAAATCCCAAGAAATGACCCAGCATTTACACCCATGTAGAATATGGTATAAGCGCCATCTTTTTTCTCAGGGTGATCCTTGTATAATTTTGCTACCATTGATGTCATATTGGGCTTAAAGAAACCATTTCCTAAAATCAGAAACAAGAGTCCTAAATACATGAAAAACTGCGTTTCCATAGCCATTGAAGCATGGCCCAATGTCATCAAGATAGCTCCTAAAATGATCGCATACCGATTACCCAAGTATTTATCAGCCATCATTCCACCTATGATTGGAGTCAGATATACCATAGATGTATAAGTACCATATAGTGCCAAAGCGTGTTCGCGGGGCCATCCCCAACCTCCGTCAATTAAAGCAGTTGTTAGAAATAGTACCAAAAGTGCTCGCATACCATAATAGGAAAATCTTTCCCACATTTCTGTAAAAAATAGTGTAAAAAGTCCAGCAGGATGCCCTAAAACATTTGTACTGAAAAAATCATTTTTGTCTTGAAATGTACTCATACATGAATCTTAATACTTTTGAAAAATTTTCCAAAGATATATTATTTTATGCATGCACCCAAAAAGCAGCCCTCACTAATAAAAATTTGTTTTGATATGCTGGCATTAAAGTGTGGTTTTAACAAGGTAACATGTATTTCTATTTTTAATTGTTCAAAATGAAGGGAAAATAAAAAAAAGTGTTTTTTCTAATTATAATTCTACCAATACAGTACCTTTACCCTCGGATATACCGCTCTATCGCTTCTGAAAGTAGAAGAGGAAAGTCCGGACAACGTAGAGCAGCATACCACTTAACGAGTGGGACCTTCAAATGAGAAGGGACAGAAAGTGTCACAGAAAAGTACCGCCATTATTGGTAAGGGTGAAAATGTGAGGTAAGGGCTCACACTTATATATAGTAATATGTATTTGGGATAAACCTTGTGTGTTGAAATGCCATGTATATCTTGTCGCTTTTACAGCAAGCATTTGCTCGATGCTGGTGTCATCTTGACTTGACAAGAGGGGTAGGCAGCGTAGATAAATGATAGAGGCTATAGTAGTATAGTACAGAATCCGGCTTACAGGTATATCCGCTTTTTATAAAGTTTAAATAAATAATGCTTTATTATTTTGATATTCATTAGAAATTTGAAAATGTGTTTTGCCCACTTATCCATCAAGTATTCTTGAAAAGCATGACAGAGCATATTATAAAAAGCGTATTTTGGGTTTTAACAGATTTTTAATTGTTAAAAAGTAATTTTAAATGTTTGTTAACATATTTAGAATTATTCTAAATAACAAATAATCACAAAATAAAAATTGCTATTCACAGATTAGAATTTTACTTTTGTGACAAATTGTAAATTTGACAATTTTATTACAATTAAGTGAAGGTAATCAGAAATCATAAAGATACAACAATGAGTATTAATAAGTATCTGAAATTCAGGGCAATAGTAATTTTTTGTATTGCAATGATTTCATTCTCAGTCCAAGCAGAGGTGTCTTCTGACATTGGTAAGAAATTATTTACAAACAATTGTGCCGCATGTCACGCTAAGGACATGCGAAGTGCAGCAACTGGACCTGCACTTGGCGGAGCTCAGGCGCAGTGGACTAGTCAAGAGGAGCTTTATGCATGGATTAGAAACTCACAGGCATCTATCCAAGCAGGAACCCCAAGAGCAGTGGAATTATGGAATAAGTACAAACCTGTAATTATGACATCATTTCCGGCACTTACAGATGATGAGATTGCCTCTATATTATTGTATATTGATGATGTTCATACAGGAAAGGCTGGACCAAAAAAGGCGGATGTTGCACTCAATGCAGCACCAGAAAAACCCAAAAGTCAACTTCCTTTATACTTAATTGTAGCTGCTATTTTAGGCGTATTAGCGTTGCTTATGGCACGTATTATTGGAATTCTCAATGAAGTGGTCACAACGCGTGAAGGTGCTCCTGAAAGGGCTAGAACTTTAAAGGAAATTTTTACTTCCAAAGGAGTTATGACTTTCCTAACTTTTGCTTTGATTATCATTGGTAGTTATTATACGGTGAACAAAGCTGTAAATTTGGGAAGACAAGAAGGATATAAACCTGAACAACCTATCAAGTTTTCGCATGCTACCCATGCGGGAGTAAATAAAATAGATTGTAAATACTGCCACGATGGAGCAAGAAGATCTAAACAATCTGTTATACCTTCAGCAAATACTTGTATGAATTGCCACGCAGCCATCAAAGTGGGATCCACTTATGGTACAGCAGAAATCACTAAAATTTATGCATCTGTTGGATATGATCCTTCTACAAATACTTATATAGAAGATGTTCAAAATAAATCGGAAAGTGAGTTGAAATCTATATATACAAAATGGATTGGAGATAAATACAAGGAAGCTAAAGAGTTGGCTAGTTTGGATGGTTCGGGCGAACGTGAAGTGGAACTACAATGGCAAAATATTAAAAAATCTCTCACAAATGATAATAAAACATCCATTTATGGACCAATAGAATGGGTAAGAATTCATAATCTTCCTGATCACGTATATTTCAATCACGCACAGCACGTCACAGTTGGAAAATTAGAATGTCAAACTTGTCATGGAGCTATTGAAAAAATGGATGTTGTTGAACAGATGTCACCACTTTCTATGGGTTGGTGTATCAACTGCCATAGAGAAACAGAGGTGAAATTTAAAGATAATGCTTATTATGCAAACTATAAACAGCTGCATGATGAGATTGCTGCCGGAAAGCGCTCTAAGGTGACAGTAAGTGATATTGGAGGTCTTGAATGTCAGAAATGTCATTATTAGAAATCAAGACAACTTCCTAATTAATAAAATATAGAATATTTAAGTCATATTATACATGAAACATAAGACAGATAATATTTGGATCGGACAAAAAGACCTGACACAGGATAAAGAATTTTTGTCTACCGTGGAAAGCGAATTTGTTGATAATCCTTCAACCGTTGCAGATGCCACAGAAAGTTTGTCAGGAAACCGAAGAGACTTTCTCAAATTTTTAGGATTTGGACTTGGTGCTGCAACAATAGCTGCTGGATGTGATATTCCGGTTAAAAAAGCCATACCCTATGTTATAAAGCCGGATGAAATAGTTCCGGGAATAGCAAACTATTATGCTTCTTCTTTCTTAAATGGAGGTGATTATTGCTCCATATTAGTGAAGACACGTGAAGGGAGGCCTATTAAAGTTGAAGGAAATGCCCTTTCTACAGTTACAAAAGGTGGTACTTCAGCAAGAGTTCAAGCATCTGTTCTGAGTTTATATGACACAAATAGGATCAAAGGTCCACAAGTAAAGGATGGCACATTTTGGAAAGAAACATCTTGGGACGCCATCGACAAAATGATGATACCCACCTTGACATCTAACGCCATAAGGCTTGTGACACATACCAATATGAGCCCAACTAGTAAGAAAGCCATAGCGGAGTTTGTAGCAAAATTTCCTAATACAAAAGTTGTCACTTATGACCCAGTGTCTTCTTCTGCTTTGTTGGATGCAAACATGATGAATTTTGGGCAAAGAGTAGTACCTTCTTATAAATTTGATAAGGCAAAATTGATTGTCAGTTTTAATGCAGATTTTTTAGGTACTTGGATTTCACCTATTGAATATGCTGCTGATTATGCTAAAGGAAGAAGTATTAAGGATGTCAAAAATCCTAATATGTCTAGATTGGTTCAAGTAGAATCACATATGTCGCTTACTGGGTCAAATGCTGATAACAGAATTTTAGTAAGACCATCTGAACAAGGTGTAGCTATTGCTCATCTTTATAATGCAATTGTTGGCGGTGGTCCAGCTAGTAATGGTCTTAATGAAAAAGCGAAAAATGCGCTAACCAAAATAGCTTCAGAACTAAAATCATATTCAGGAAATTCAATCGTTGTGTCTGCATCAAACAATGTTGCAGAACAATTGATGGTCAACGCAATAAACAATGCCTTGGGTAATTATGGTCAGACAATCGACATGTCTATGCCTTCTTATCAGCGTCAAGGCAATGATTCAGAGCTCAAAACTTTTATTGAGGAAGTAAAAGCTGGAAGCGTGGATTTACTATTGGTTTTGGGTGCGAATCCGGTTTATGACACTGTTTATGGGAAAGAGTTGGAAGCAGCATTGCCTAAAATTAAAAATAAAGTATCCTTTGCTGGAGTAATGGATGAGACGACAGCACTTTGTGATGTAGTTGTGCCAACAAACCACTTTCTTGAGTCTTGGGGTGATGTAGAAGTAAAAAAAGGTAATTATTCTTTGATCCAACCTACTATTTCTCCATTATTCAATACGCGTCAAGCAGAAGTATCACTTTTGACTTGGGCAGCTAGTACTAGTGTTGATTTAAAAGGCGAACAACCGTATTATGAATATCTAAAAGAATCTTGGAAATCAATGTTTTCAGGACAAAGTAGATTTTCTACATTCCAAGGATACTGGGACAATATTTTGCATGATGGAGTGTATACTAATTCCAGTGCAGGAAGCGCTCCTTCTTTCAGTTCTGCCGCATTAAGCGGAGAAATCACAAAACCATCCAATTCAGAAATGGAGATTTCATTTTTTGAAACGGTGCACCTTGGTAATGGGCAGTATGCAGGCAATCCATGGTTGATGGAGATGCCGGATCCAGTTGCCCGTACTTCTTGGGATAATTATCTCGCAATACCTGTAAGTTTTGATGGCTACAGAAATATGGTTGGCCTTAATGACCTGGTGGATGGAGACATGGTTGAAGTCACAGTAGGTGATAAAGTCATGAAGGTACCAGTAATTCAGCAATTTGGACAGATGCCGGGCACAGTGGCATTGGCATTAGGATATGGAAGGACGGATGCCGGAAATACTGGTTCAAATGTTGGTCAGAATGTAAATGATTGTATTACCACAGGACCTAATGGGCCGCAATTATTTAATACAAAAGTTACAGTATCTGGAAAAATTGGTAGAGTTGAAGAGTTCGCTTGTGTACAATACCACCACACAATTGGTGTCAAAGGTGTAGATACCAAGACTGGAGAGGTAATTAATGCAGATGAAGCTGCTCTTGTTTACTTTGATTATTTTACAGGAGCTACGGGTTTCCAAGGAGCATTGACGGATAGATCAGTTGTCTTTACTTCCAATGTAAATGCCATAGCTGAAAATGTAGAAAGTTTAGTACATAAAAGAGAGCATGCACAACATTTGAATGCCCAACAAATTTATGGAGGATTTGATGATAAATATGCCCTAGGACATCATTGGGGGTTGCATATTGATCTCAATGCTTGTATAGGTTGTGGTGCATGTACTGTAGCATGTATGTCAGAAAACAATGTACCAGTTGTAGGAAGAAAAGAAGTTTCGAGACATCATGAGATGACATGGTTGAGGATAGATAGATACTATTATGGTGATGTCAATAATCCGAATACTGTTTATCAGCCTATGATGTGCCAGCATTGTGATAATGCACCATGTGAGAATGTTTGTCCAGTGAATGCTACAAACCATTCATCAGAAGGGCTAAATCAAATGGCTTATAATAGATGTATCGGGACAAGATATTGTGCAAACAATTGCCCTTATAAAGTAAGAAGATTCAATTGGTTAGATTATACTAAAGCAGATATTTGGCCTATTAATCAACCAAAATTAAAGGATGAAAGCACACCATTTATGGCGGACAACCTTACCAGGATGGTATTGAATCCGGATGTAACCGTTCGTGCTCGAGGTGTCATTGAAAAATGTTCGTTCTGCGTGCAGAGAATTCAAGAGGGCAAATTGACAGCTAAGATTGAAGGCAGATCATTACGTGACGGAGATGTAAAGACCGCGTGTCAGACATCTTGTCCTACTGGCGCAATCACTTTTGGAGACTTTAATAATAAGGAAGGTTTATTGAGTGAAAAACTAGAGTCACCTTTGACCTATATAGCTCTTGAAGAGATAAATGTAAGATCTTCAGTAAATTATACGATGAGGGTCAATAATAGAGATGAAGCATTAGATGCTTAAATTTATAAAAATAGAAATAACATTCAAAATATAATCAATGAGTGCTGTTGTAAGTCCGATTAGAAAACCTCTGATTACAGGTAATAAAACCTATCATCAGATCACTGAGGATTTAATATCACCAACTGAGAAAACACCCACTAAGGAATGGGTAATAGGTTTTGTACTTTCAGTTGCGGTATTGACGTTTGGTATATTTAGTATTATATGGACCATTTGGGTTGGTATAGGTTCATGGAATCTGAATCGTACAATCAACTGGTCATGGGATATCACCAATTTTGTTTGGTGGATCGGTATTGGTCACGCCGGGACATTGATTTCAGCGATTCTATTACTTTTCCGTCAAAAATGGCGCACTGGGGTCAACAGAGCCGCGGAAGCTATGACGATTTTTGCTGTGATGTGTGCCGGTTTATTCCCTTTGATCCACATGGGAAGGATCTGGTTAGCACCATTCATATTGCCATATCCAAACACAAGAGGTCCTTTATGGCCAAACTTTAATTCTCCGTTACTTTGGGACGTTTTTGCGATCAGTACATATTTGACAGTATCATTGTTGTTTTGGTACACAGGTCTAGTACCAGATTTTGCAACAGTAAGGGATAGAGCTAAAGGTTTCCGTAAAAAAATATATAATACACTATCGTTTGGCTGGACTGGTTCTGCAAAACATTGGCAAAGATGGGAATCACTTTCATTAGTTTTAGCAGGTCTTTCTACGCCTTTGGTATTATCCGTACACACCATTGTATCCTTTGACTTCGCCACTTCGGTGATACCAGGATGGCATACTACTATTTTTCCTCCGTATTTTGTGGCTGGAGCGATATTTTCAGGATTTGCAATGGTATTGACACTGATGATTATCACAAGAAAACTGTTGCACCTTGAAGATTACATCACTATCGAGCATATCGAATCAATGAATAAAGTGATACTTTTGACAGGTACCATAGTAGGTGTAGCCTATCTTACGGAGCTATTTATATCTTGGTATTCAGGCTATGTGTATGAGCAATTTGCTTTTTTCAATAGAGCATTGGGACCATATTGGTGGTCATATTTTGGAATGATGTTCTGTAATGTTGTTGCCCCACAGTTTTTTTGGAAAAAATCTTGGAGAAGAAATGTTACGCTAACATTTTTCTTATCTATTGTAGTAAATATAGGCATGTGGTTTGAAAGATTTGTAATCATTGCCACAACATTAGCTAGAGATTATTTACCTTCAAGTTGGAGTTTGTATTCACCAACTTGGGTAGAAATAGGAATTTATGTTGGTACCTTTGGATTGTTTTTCACTTGTTACCTTATATTTGTACGGGTAGCACCTGTGGTGGCTGTTGCAGAGATTAAGCATATTCTTAAGTCTGGTGGTAACCAATATGTTGGAGAAAATGCAACACAACGTCATCACCATGAGCATGATAACAATGAAGAAGATCACCATTAATTAAAAGTTGAATTTTTCGCATTTATGATACAGAATAATAATAAAAACATCATTTTTGGCTTGTACGATGACGAGGAAGAATTGATGTCAGCTATTAAAAAGGCGCAAAAAGATCATTTAGAAATTTATGATGTTTTTACACCATTTCCTGTGCATGGACTAGATCCAGTTTTAAAGTTGGAAGAATCTAGGTTGCATCAAGCAGGTTTTATATATGGTATGCTAGGTACCCTCACAGCATTTTTAGGCATGACTTGGGTATTCGTCAAAGATTGGCCAAATATTTTTGGTGGTAAACCTTATTGGTCAGTGCCAGCTTTTATTCCAATTACTTTTGAATTAACGGTGTTATTTTCTGCAATTGGAATGACGGTGACTTTCTATATCATCAATGGTTTAGGTCCTGGTGTTAAAAACACATATTTACACGATAGAATCACAGATGATAAGTTTTGTTTAGCATTTGATACTCACAATGTGTCCTCTTCAGCTGCTGAGGCTTTCTTTAGTTCCACAGGTGCATCTGAAGTTCATTCAAAAACGTTATAATTCCAATCCATATGAATATTGAGAAATTATACATTCTGACTTTTTTTGCAATAACACTTGGTTTAAGTGCTTGTCAGTCAGCATCAGGAGAAAAGACAGGCAGTGAATATATGCCTGATATGGCTCATAGTATCGCATATGAAGCAAATGTGTATTCCTATTATGCGCCTAACAGATGGGGAACACCCCAAGAATTATATGCTATGTCACAACCTAGGGTACCTGTAAAGGGTACCATAGCAAGAGGATATATAGGTGATGTTGATTTTACTGGACAAAATAGTAGGGGAATTGCCTATACCCCAAATGGGCATGTAAATTATTATTATCCAAACACTGAAGAAGGGAGAACAGCAGCAATTGCAGAAATAAAGGGAAATCCTTTCCCAATCACTGAAGCTGGCATCAACAAGGGCAAGGAATTGTATAATATTCAGTGTGCCATTTGTCATGGTGATAAAGGAGATGGAGCTGGTTATCTGGTAAGAGATGATGGAGGTAAATATCCGGTACAGCCAGCAAACTTGCTTCAAGAGCAGTTTGTAAATAGTGGTAATGGATTATTTTACCATGCTATTGTTAATGGTCGAAATCTTATGGGTAGTTATGCTGATAAATTGTCTTATGAAGAAAGATGGCAGGTGATTCATTATATTAGATCAATGCAGGCTGCTTCTGTAAAAAAAGTGTATAATGAAAAGGAGAATACCTTTACTACCTTTGACATTCCAGCAGCTTCTATACAAAAAAGTGTGGTAGAAGTAGCAAAAGTCGATGCAATGAAAGACACCATTGTTGTTCACACAGTAGAGAAAGCACATCATTAATCTAAAGAATAAAAGAGAATCTTATGAATCAATATATATTTTCATCCAAAACCCGAATGTATTTATACATTGCTATGGCTGTGGGTTTAATATCAATGATTTTTACATGGATAAATGACGATGCTTATCATACAAGGTTTTGGACAAATTTATTACACAATTCTGTCTTCTTCACTATGATTGCAGTTATGGCAGCTTTCTTTTTGACAGCAAGTATCTTAGCATATGCAGGGTGGGTTTCCACATTCAAGCGTATATGGGAGGCATATTCTTTATTTTTGATAGTTGGTATCGTTTTGATGTTGTTAATTGGATTGGGTGTTTACTTTCATTGGCATCACTTATATCACTGGGGTGATGAAGCAGCTGTGGCTGAAGACTCAATATTGAAAGGAAAGTCTTCGTTTTTAAATAAAAATTGGTACTTTTTTGGGACGTTGATTTTTGGTGGTATATGGATATTCTTAACTCAAAAACTTAGAACATTATCATTAGAGGAAGATAGAAATGGTGGGGCAACTTTTGCTCACCACAAGTCTATGAGATTTTATGCAGCAATTTTATTGCCATTGATTGGATTTTCAAGTAGTGCTTTGATATGGCAATGGATTATGAGTATTGATGCACATTGGTACAGTACATTATTCGCATGGTATTCTTCTGCAAGTGCATTTGTAGCAATGATTGCACTTACTATACTGATGCTTATTTTCCTTAAATCAGGTGGATATTTCAAAGATGTAAATGAAAATCACTTTCATGATTTAGGAAAGTACTTGTTTGCAATCAGCATATTTTGGACATATCTTTGGTTTTCACAGTTTATGTTGATTTGGTATGCCAATATCGGCGAAGAGACTATTTATTTCAAAGAAAGATATAATAATTACCCGGTGCTATTTTTCTTGAATCTAGTTATTAATTTCTTAGTGCCGTTTTTTATTTTGATGAGAAACGATACAAAAAGAAAACTTGGTTCATTGGGTATAGTTGCGGCAATAACTTTGTTTAGCCATTGGTTGGATTATTTCTTAATGATCAAACCTGGAGCACTTATCACACGTAATGAGGCTATGCATGCTCATGGTGCAGAAGCACATTCTGATGCTGTTACAGAACCAGCCCATGATGCAGCCCATGCTGTGGCAGCACATGGTGTTGAGCATGCGTCGAATTTTGTTTCAGGCTTCACTATACCAGGTTTGCTTGAATTAGGAACATTTATTGGATTTTTAGGCTTATTTTTCTATTTTACACTTTGGATGATTTCAAGAGCAGCTTTGACTCCGAAAAATGACCCATATTTAGAAGAAAGTCTTCATCATCATGTAATATAATTTTTAGGATAATACCATTTATAAAATAATAAAAGATGATCTACTTAATAGCATTGGCTATAATTGTTCTCATGACTGTGGTAGTCATACAAATCGGAAGGATCAATGAACTCTCTGAGAGAATAAAAGGGGAAGAAGTCGCAGAGATTGAGAATAATACAACTCAAGGTAAAGCTCTCGTAGCTTTTATGGTTGCATTTTTGGTACTTTGTGGCTGGTCTATGTGGCATTACAAGAATGTGATGTTTGGCTTTGGGCCGCTAACATCTGCGTCAGAGCACGGGTATGAGTTGGATTGGGTATTTTTTATCACATTTGTATTCACAGGCATTGTATTTGTCATTACACATATACTTTTATTTTGGTATTCATATAAGTATAGAAAAGTAAAGGGTAGTACAGCCATGTTTTTGGCTCATGATACTAAATTGGAGCTTATTTGGACAGCAGTACCAGCTGTGGTCATGACTATATTGGTTGCAAATGGCTTAGTAGCTTGGAATAGAATCTTTAAGGATATAGACCCAGAGCAAAAAGTTGTAAATATTGAAGCCACTGGTTACCAGTTTGCATGGGACATCAGATATCCTGGACCAGATGGCAAATTAGGAAATAAAGATTTTAGAAATATTGTTCCTGGTGTGAATGATTTGGGGCTCGATTGGAATGACGAAGCTGCTCTTGATGATATCATACTTGGAGGTAGTGATAAAATTGTTTTGCCAAAGGATTCTACAGTAGTAGTGCGTATTACCGCAAAAGATGTGTTGCATAATTTTTACTTACCGCATTTCAGAGTGAAAATGGATGCTGTTCCGGGAATTCCTACTAGCTTCACTTTCAGACCTGTAAAGACTACATCTGAATTCAAAGAAGAGTTGAGAAAGTATCCTGAATACATGGAACTGTCTGATCCAAAAGATCAACTAGTCCTCCAAGATGGGAAGCATTCCAATATGAATTGGCTTGTGCTGAGCTTTGCGGAAAAGGACATTATTCTATGCGGAGGATAGTAGATGTTGTATCTCAAGATGAATTTGATGCTTGGATTAAAACACAAAAGTCTTTCTATTATACAAATATTAGGAATACTAAGAATGATCCTTGGAAAGGCAAAAAGTTATTTGAATCAGAGATATCAAATAGAGCAATTGAATTGAAAACCGAGATAGATGGTGTGATAAATGACAATACTGGCACAGTTTCAAGAACAATATTGTTAAAGCATTTATTTTATAATACAGGATCATCATCATTGAATGATAATTTATCAAAATATGAACTTGATAATTTGGTAAAAATATTAAATGAACGGCCTAGTTTAAAGGTTGAATTGGCAGGTCATACTGATAGTGTTGGAGATCCAGCTTCTAACCTTACTCTTTCTCAAGAGAGATCAAAGAAAGCGATGGATTATCTTATTGCGAAGGGTATCAGCGCTTCACGGTTATCTTCAAAAGGGTATGGACAGAGTCAACCTATTGATAGTAATGATACTGATGAAGGTCGCGAGAAGAATCGTAGAACTGAATTAAGAATTTTGTCTAAATAATATAAATATATTTTAAGATGGCACATCTTGCAACACAAGAAGAAGATATATTGATCAAAGAACAGGGATTCAATGATCATTTCCATGAACATCATGTTGGCGATAAGTATCAAAGTAGCTTCTTATTCCACTATGTATTTTCAATGGATCACAAAGTGATTGCGCGACAATTTTTAATAACTGGTATGATCTGGGCTATTATTGGTGCAGCAATGTCAGTAATTTTCAGACTTCAATTGGGATTTCCTGAGGAATCACTTACTTGGTTGAAGCCTTTTTTAGGTAAATGGATAGTAGTTGACGCTGCTACTGGTGTAGGTAAGCTTTCACCTGAATTTTATTATGCACTGGTGACTATGCATGGTACAATTATTGTATTTTTTGTACTTACAGCAGGACTAAGCGGTACATTTAGTAATTTACTTATTCCATTACAAATAGGCGCAAGGGATATGGCTTCTCCCTTCTTAAACATGCTTTCATACTGGTTTTTCTTTTTGGCGGGAATTATCATGTTTTATAGTTTGTTTATCAGTACAGGACCATTTTCTGGTGGATGGGTGGCATATCCACCACTTAGTGCCTTACCACAGGCATCTAGCGGTAGTGGTACAGGTATGACACTTTGGCTTGTCAGTCTTGTTATGTTTGTTGTGTCCGTTTTACTAGGCGGTATAAATTATATTACAACGATATTGAATCTACGTACCAAAGGTATGAGTATGTGGAGAATGCCACTAACTATTTGGGCATTTTTCGTAACCGCCATTTTAGGATTATTATCATTTCCAGTTTTGGCATCAGGATTTTTTATGTTGGTTTTTGATAGAAGTCTTGGGACAAGTTTCTTTTTGAGTGATATCTTCATAGCTGGACAAGCATTGGATAGGGTAGGTGGTAGCCCAATATTATATCAGCACCTTTTCTGGTTTTTGGGTCACCCTGAAGTATATATCATCATACTACCTGCTATGGGTATCGTATCAGAAGTCATGTCTGTCCATGCAAGAAAACCTATATTTGGTTATAGAGCTATGGTTTATTCAATTATAGCGATTGGCTTTTTGTCATTTTTAGTGTGGGCTCACCACATGTTCATGGCTGGAGTTAATCCATTCTTATCAAACTTTTTTGTATTCTTTACACTAATTATTGCAGTTCCATCAGCTATAAAAGTATTCAACTGGATCACCACCCTTTATGGTGGTAACTTAAGGTTGAATACACCAATGTTATTTGCGATCGGTTTTGTATCAATGTTTATTTCAGGTGGATTGACTGGTATTTTCTTGGGTAACTCGGCTATAGATATCCAAATGCATGATACATACTTCGTTGTGGCACACTTCCACATAGTGATGGGAGTAGCGGCATTTTTTGGTATGTTTGCGGGTGTATATCATTGGTATCCTAAGATGTACGGACGATTTATGAATGAGACTTTGGGTAAGATTCATTTTTGGGGTACATTAATTTCAGCTTATGCCATTTTTTGGCCAATGCATTATATAGGTATGGCAGGCGTACCTCGTCGCTATTACACATTTGATACATTTGACGCCTTCAAGCATTTTGCTGAAATGAATAAATTCATAACTATTTTTGCGATTATAGCTTTTTTCGTACAGTTGGTGTTTGTTATAAACTTCTTTTATAGTATTTGGTATGGTAAGAAAATGAAAACCAAAAATCCATGGCAAGCAAATACCTTGGAATGGACCACACCAATTGAGCCAATTCACGGAAACTGGCCTGGTAATATTCCTACTGTTCATAGATGGGCGTATGACTATAATAAAGATGACAGAGAGTTTGTACAACAACATGTACCTTTGAAAGACGGAGAAATAGGAGATCATTAATAATTAGGATACACCAAAATTTGGTAAGTGAAACAGTCAAATAATCAAAATACCACCTTAGCCGCTGCGAGATATGCCATCTCAAGTGTCCTATTGGACTATGGATTATTGATTAAAATAAGACTCACGTCAGTGGTGGTACTATCTTCGGCATTAGGATATTTGATTGCTGCTGGGAGTAGTGCCAATTTACGTTCATTTATATTGATAATTCTTGGTGGATTTTTTGTTACTTCGGCAGCAAATGCTTTAAACCAAGTGTTTGAAAAGGATTTTGACAGCTTAATGTTACGTACGTCCAATAGGCCGTTGGCGGCTGGAAGGATGCGGACAGCTGAGGCCGTGCTTTTTGCTGGTTTGTCTTGTTTGGCGGGTATTTTAATATTGGCAACATTTAATCCTATCACTGCTATACTAGGCATGGTTTCATTGGTTTTGTATGCGTTTGTATACACACCCATGAAGAGGTATTCTACTATGGCAGTGGCCATCGGAGCTATACCAGGAGCTTTGCCAGTTTTAATAGGTTTTACAGCCCACGAAGGTACCATTAGTGCGTTTGGAATGGGATTATTTGTATTACAGTTTTTATGGCAATTCCCACATTTTTGGTCTATTGGCTATGTCAGTTTTGATGATTATCAAAGGGCAGGATTCAAGCTTCTTCCAGTGGTAAATGACCAAATTGATCGGAATTTAGGATTGTCATCAATGTTTTATTCGGTTCTGACAATACCTGTCATAGGATTGCTATTTTTGTATGGATTGGTTCATATATATTCTGCAATTTTTTGTATAGTTTTGAGTGTAATTTACATCTTTTTAGCTTTTGAATTTCATAGAAAATTTGATAGAAAATCTGCTTTAATGTTGATGTTTTACTCATTTGTCTATTTACCACTTTTATTATTAACTATACTGCTTTTAGGATAATGGATCAAGTATTGTATAGACGTAATAAAATACACCCACACAAATTTGCCTTGTGGGCATCTATGGGCAGTATTCTTATGATGTTTGCCGCATTTACCAGTGCCTATATTGTGAAGCAGTCTGCTGGGAATTGGCTGGAATTTACTGTACCAAAAGTTTTTTATTTTAGTACTATAATAATTATTCTTTCGAGTTTAGTATTACATTATTCCTTCAAAGCTTTTAAGGCTGGGAAAGAAAAGCCGTATAAATTGGGTTTGGTCATTGCATTTTTATTTGGAATTGCATTCATCGTTCTTCAATACAATGGCTGGTTAGAGTTATATAAAATAGGTGTAGATTTAAAAGGTAATGTGTCAGGATCATTTTTTTACTTACTTTCAGGGATACATTTATTGCACGTTTTGGGTGGATTGGCGGCATTAATTGTAGCATTGATTCACGCCTTTTCTTTAAAATTTAATGTGACAGATAGACGCATTCATAGATTTGATTTAGTGGTAAACTACTGGCATTTCGTGGATGTTTTATGGATATATTTATTTATTTTTTTATTATTTAGCAAATAAAATCTATATAATAATGGCTTCAGAAGCATTAGCACAAGATCATCATATTTCAGAAAAAGCCACGTGGAATGGTGCTGGTTCACCATTCAAGGCTTCATACGGCAAGTTGATGATGTGGTATTTTCTTTTATCAGATGCTTTCACATTTTCAGGCTTTCTTATTGCTTATGGTACATTAAGATTTAGCGTACCTACTTGGCCAGTACCTGATTTTGTATTCAGATCATTTCCGGGAGGTATTCACAATGCACCTTTATTGTTTGTTACCCTTATGACCTTTATTTTATTGGCAAGTTCATTCACGATGGTGCGCGCAGTGCAAGAAGGACATCGTGAGAATAGAATGGGTGTTGTAAAATGGATGGCGCTCACTATCATAGGCGGTCTTGCATTCTTGGGATGTCAAGCTTGGGAATGGACCACATTGATGGGTGCAGAACATATGTCTATTCGTACAAATCCTTTTGGTACTCATACTGAATCTGGGGTTTACTTAGAAGGTGATGGACATTTTGTAAAAGAAAATGATACTTTTCATGCTGGCCAATCTTATTTGATACATAAGCATGGTGATGATTGGGCACCACTTAAATATAAAGTTACAGAAGGACCGGATGAAGGAATGGTAAAACAGCAGTCTTTTGGTCCGAAGGCATTTGGTGCATTGTTCTTCTTCATTACGGGATTCCATGGGTTTCACGTTTTGACCGGTGTGATATTCTTAGCCATTATCGCGATAAATGCTTATTCAGGGTTGTATGTCAGGCGTCGCAATGGTTATGAAATGGTAGAAAAGATAGGACTTTACTGGCACTTTGTGGACTTGGTATGGGTTTTTGTGTTTTTATGTTTCTATCTGCTCTAATTTAATAAATCATTCTTTAAATTTATAAATTTCTTTCCTTATGGGTTTATCATATGATGCTTCTAAGAAAATAGCGACAAAGACGATTTTAATCCTTGCTGCTATTACGATATTTGAGGTACTTTTTGCATTGTTGGGTAAAGGTATTCTTATGGAAGGCGTGCATTTCCCTTTTTATATTACGGGTTTTGTCATGATTGCATTGAGTTTAGTAAAAGCATACCTCATTATATATGAATTTATGCATATGAAATATGAAGTTCCAGGCTTGGTGAGGAGTGTTTTATTTCCAACTATATTGTTAGTTTGGGCAGTTATTGCCTTCTTAGTAGAGGGTAGAAACTGGTTAAATGATAGAGCGGCTACTATTAATGTCGTGAAGACCGAAATGGTAGATAAGCCTGCTCATTGATAATAATAATCACCATTATTGAAAAATATTTTTGGCATGAATGTTAAGAACATTTTGCCTGTTTTTGTACTCGCCATACTTACCATAATTGTTCCTTTAGGTTCATGGTATTATCTAAATAGTGGTTTGCAATATCAAAAGGCGGCATTTAAGCAATTGATTCCAAAAGATTCTTTATTTGTCATAGCCGATTCCAATTCCGTTTTGAAAGGAAAAATCACCGTTATTGCAGGTAGTGCAACCGACAGATCTCTCAATACAAAACTCGCAAATCAATTTGATAAAGTAGATTTATTTCAATTAGTGGAGAAAGATAGTGTTCTACGCCTATTAGCAGAAAATAATCCTATTTATACAAAGATATCAGTATTTCCTGAAGATAATTATGTGCTTTTAGACACGAGTTTAAGAGTAAGAAACTTGTATCCATCTGATAGTGAAAGTGTAAAATCCCTTGTTGCACACATTGCATTGATACTTCCTAGAAAGAAAGATGCTGATATTAAAATGAAATAATCTATTGTACAAAGTAAAGGTTGTCAAAAAAGACAGTTTTCAATTCATATATTTCATTGAACATAAAAACATTGATTAAATTAGTGAAGTAAATTCATTTATAAATTTAAATCTCATGCATAATTATAGGAATATCACGCCAAATATAAAACTAGCAAAAACCTTAAATTTTGTAGCTTGGATTCTTTCCATTGTAGTTTTGTCAACTGTACTCATGATGAGGAGAATAAAAATTGAAACAGATTTTGATTTTTCCTTTTTGCCACAAGTCCATGCATGGCTGAATACAGGTGTAACAGTTTGTTTAATTTTAGCTTTGTATTTTGTTAGGCAGGGGAAAATTTTGATGCATCAAAAGTTCATTTATGGTGCCATGGTTTTATCATTTCTGTTTTTGGTGAGTTACGTTTTATACCATTTTACTGAAGAAGAAGTGCGTTACTGTAAGGATGGGATGATCAGGTATATCTACTTTTTTATTTTATTGACCCATATCTTATTGGCTGGTGTTTCGTTTCCGTTTATTTTATTTACTTTTGTGAAAGGGTTTACGTACCAAATTGCATCACATAGGAAGATGGCTAAATATGTGTTTCCTATTTGGCTATACGTTGCGGTGACTGGTCCGATTGTTTATGTGATGCTGAAACCATGTTACTAATATTATTTAACAAAAAAAAGAAGTAATGAAAAGTAAGAATATCTTAAAATGGGTTAGTCTAAGTGTTATTGTCTTTATTTTGGTTATCTCTGCTGCACC
>JAWKLK010000017.1:0-2105 GCA_041392785.1 Saprospiraceae bacterium | reverse complement strand
TTTTAATATTCACGCCAATGCTACCTATTACTTTTCTGATGATGCTTCTTGGTCATTGGATGGTGATCTGCACTATAAACTTTTGAATATCAATGATGGAGGTTTTGTACTTGATCCATTCGCAGGTATAAATTTTACCAGAACTTCCACAACAAACAACTCATTGAATCTTGGCTTATTCTTAAAGTACCAAACAGAGAAAATGGGATATTTTCTTGAACCCAGATGGATACTGGACAATAACCAATTTGTGTTAACAGTAGGTGTTTTGTTTTAGTAGTTCGAGGATATGAAGGTAGTTATTTGGTGTCTACTTCTACTTACCTACATAAGTGGGTGCAGGACTCATCAAGTGGAAATCACAAAAATCCCCGATGTACAAGGACACCGAGGTTGTCGTGGTCTGATGCCGGAAAACACCATTCCTGCATTTATTGAGGCAGTAAAATTGGGAGTCACAACATTGGAATTAGATGTGGTTATGAATAAATTTGGTGATGTCATCATTTCTCACGAGCCATACTACAATTCTTATTTCTCTACGGATCCACTAGGGCATCCTATCAAAAAAAGTGATGAGAAAAAGCACAACTTGTATCAAATGACTTTTGATGAAATTGCTTCATATGATGTAGGGATGAGGACCAATCCAAAATATCCGCTCCAATCAAAAATAGCGTGCTACAAGCCAAAATTGGATGATGTAGTTGACACTGTACGTAAATATTGTATGGCACAAAAACTGCCATTAGTGATGTTCAATATCGAACTCAAATATGATAGGAATGAAATAGGAACTTTTTTCCCCAAAGATTCTATACTCATAGATAGCGTTTTCTCTATTCTTAAGAATCAAAATTTACTAGACAATGCTATTATACAATCTTTTGACACTGAAATACTGAATATCTGTTACTATAAGGAACCAAACTTATCTTATGCATTATTGATTGATAATAGTGAAGATCTGCAGAAAAATTTGTCGCTACTTCATTTTAAACCAAGTGTTTACAGTCCTAGATACACAAAGGTGAATAAAAAATTGGTAACAGAATGTAGAGTGTTGGATTTGAAAATCATTCCTTGGACTGTAAATGATGAAGATGACATCGTGGAAATGCTAGGTTTTGGTGTAGATGGTATTATTTCGGATTATCCAGATAAAGTCATAGAGATCGCTGAAGGTTTATTACAATCCGTACAATAAACTATGCCAATCATACATGCAGATTATCATCCATCATTATTATTAAGGAATCCACATGTCAATACATTTTATCCATATTTATTTAGAAAAATTGGCAAGCCCTATCAAAGGCGAAGAATTAAAACATACGATGGGGATTTCTTTGATGTAGATGCTATTAAAAAAGGTAGTAAAAACCTAGCAATACTTTTGCATGGCCTTGAAGGTTCATCCTTTTCTCAGTATATTTTGGGTACTTCACAGATGCTGTCAGAACATAATTGGGATGTAGCATGTATCAATTTTCGCTCGTGTAGTGGGCAGCTCAATGATACTATGACTTTATATCATAGTGGTTTCACACTAGATGTTCACCAATATGTACAAGAAAATCTATCTCCATATGAGAATGTGGTTCTGGTTGGATTTAGCTTGGGTGGAAATGTAGTATTAAAGTACACTACTGATGAAAAATTCTCTGTTTCACACAAAATAAAGGCTGTGATTGGTGTGTCTGTTCCTTGTGACCTTAAGGGAGGAAGTCAACAAATCATGCAACCGAAAAATTTTTTATACCAAAGGAATTTTTTAAAATCTCTATCGCAAAAAATGATAAAAAAGGCAGAATTATTCCCCGAAATTGGTATTAACAACCTAAAAAAGGTAAAGTCTTTAGTAGATTTTGATGAGTACTTCACAGGGCCAATACATGGTTTTGCTGGAGCTGATGATTATTATGCAAAGTGTAGCAGCTTGGCGACGCTCACTAATGCTAAGATCCCTACACTTGTCATCAATGCACAAGATGATACTTTCCTCTCCGCAACTTCTTATCCAATAGAAATTGCAAAAAATTCTGAAAATGTATTTTTATTGATGCCTAAATATGGAGGTCACGTGGGATTTGCTACCTTTGGCT
>JAWKLK010000016.1:0-2939 GCA_041392785.1 Saprospiraceae bacterium | reverse complement strand
TTCTTTCCCACGAGTTGGATTAAGTCTTTTTTGGGAACGAGGGGGGTAATGACCGAATTACAGCTTGTAACAAGGGCAACTCAGAAAGCAGAAACTGCCATTGGTGGTTCAGGAGGTGTAGCAGGAACATTAAAACATACTTATGCTAAAAAACTTTTAAGTAGATATCAAAGTAGGTTTGGAGGAAATCTTAGCTTAGGTAGTAATTATTTTAATAATGGAATTAGTAATAGAGGTTTCTTGGATGTTGTCAATCATAGTACCAAGACGATTTATGATTTTAAGTTTGGTGGTGCAGTGATGAATAATGCCCAATTTTTAAAATATTCAAGGAATTTTGAAGGATATAGCATACACATAATTAGACCTTAAAGATTTATGAATGGCAATAGATAAAGAAGTAAAAAAGAAAGTAATTGAGGATTGGCAAAATGCCTTTCCTCAATTGACTATGTATGCTCAAAACAAGTTGTACAAGATTGTTGGTTCTTGTATTATAGGTATTGAGCTGATAAAATCCCCGCACACAGAAACTTATAGCCCATATTTTGTGATTTATTCTTTATGTGGAAACAGAATGGGAAATGACATTAAAGCTTGTTTGGCTGCTCCAATCGTATTAAGAGATTTCAAAAATAAAAAAGGTTTTCAATGCGATATACCCTATGACAAGCACGGGATGTTTTTTGATGATGTGTTGGCTAGTATAAAGAAGCAAATTCCATTACCATTTGAAGGAAATATTTCTTTTAAAAAATTAACAGATGTATTGGATGAATATTCCAAAACACCACCACTTAGTGCTGCCCCTAACTCTTACTTACAGGCAGTGCTTCAGGAAGCGAAGCTCAAAATCGCTTTGTCAATCAGAAGTGAAGAAGCTCAAAACATATTGGAACAAATCAATAAAAAAAGTTGGGATATTAAATCATTCAATTTGTGGAATATTGATATGAACAAATGGCTACAAAGCTTGAAAGATATTATAACCAACAAGGGTGAATTTTTAGAGCAGATAGCAGCAAACAAGCGAGAAAAAAAAATATTGCAGTTAAAGAGTTCATATCTTACACCATAATAAAAAGCCACCTACACAGTAGCTTCTATGTTTACATAATACTCCAAAAATTACCTTGATTAATATAAGCTTCTAGAAGAGCAAAAATGTGTTGTTTTTCGTTCTCTTTTAGTTTTTGTATATCAAGTACACGGGTTACGATGCTTTTTTCAAGAAGCACATAGGTAAGGAAAAGTTACTCTAATAAAAAATTGTACCTTTACACCGAATGAATTCTAATATGCGTAGGCAGCATTACAAAATAAAAAAGTAGTCATCAAAAGATTAATCAGCATATTGTTTTTACTGTTTTTGGTGGGCAATAGCTTCGCTAGAACGGTTGAGAATGCGCAGTTTCATAAGGACATCCAGAGCGGCCTACTCAACCCTGAAGTAGCTTATGATAGCTATATGGGATTTGCAGATGTAGGATTGGGATTTGCGGGGTCACTCTTTCCGACGAGTTGGATAAAGTTTGGAGGTTTTTTTGGGGCTGGAAGAGGAAGTTCATTTGCTGAAAGAATATTTTTAAGTGAAAAATTTGGAATAACTTCGAGGAAATTTGGAAATTCTGCTGCTCATGCAAAGGGGACTTTGAATGAAGGTGGAGGATGGCTGAAAGCTGGGTGGTCTACAGGTCAAAATGCTGCAGGAGAGTGGGGTTACAAATTCAGAATTGGTATTGGCTCTAATGCTATAAATCCCAACGTTGCTAATTTTCATGTATATTTACCAAAAAGTTTTGTGACCAACAGTTTCGCAAATCCATCTATACAAGTGAAACGTTCATTATTTAACCTAGGATCAAAGCTTTAATGTAATATGAAATGGTATTTTGAAATTAAAGAACAAGTTAACTTGATAAATGAAGTTCTGATTAGCCTAAAACAACCATTATTGTTGGAAAATCAATATTTTATTATAGATGAAATGACTGCTGAATACTATCTTAGACTAAAATACAGTGCTCCTAGTCGCATAAATTTTATAATTACAATCTCTCCACATGGAACATCAATAGATGTGGATAGAGCAATGGAAGCTTTTAATGTAGGAATAGAATTTATAAATAACAATAAAGCTGATTACAGAGCATTATTTTTAATTCTATTTACTAGTAGGATTAAAATAGAGTATTGTGGATCTAATTATACTAAGATATATTTTTATGATGAAAGTGGGCATTGTGTTAAAACACTAAAATATGTTACTGGCTTATATTTAAAAATAGGATGTAAAACCAAAGAGTATCCGCCTATTTATAGTAAGTGAAATATTGTTAAAGACCAAATCAGATTTTCCTTTCAAGAAGAACAATAGAAGCGAAAAAACCTTGCTACCGTGAGATTGTAACTCATGCAACTAAAAGACACTCTAATAAAAAATTGTACCTTTACACCGAATGATTTCTAATATGCGCAGGCACCATCACAAAATAAAAAAGTAGTCATCAGTAGATTAATCAGCATATTGTTTTTACTGTTATTGGTGAGCAATAGCTTCGCTAGATCGGTTGAGAATGCACAGTTCAAAAAGGACATCCAGAGGACGGGAGGAGATCCAGGAAAAGCCATTAAGGCTCAATCTATTGGGCTATTAATAAATGAAACAAATTTATTTCAAAATAGAATAAAATGACTTTCATAATCAATTAGGATTATTATTCTACATTGAATGGAAAGAACTGATTATATTCGCACATCACTCAATGATATAACCATGCGATCACCAAAAGTCTTATACCATACTTTATTTACTGAGTTTGATATTTCATTGTTCAAAACGGGAAAACATTTCCATTTGTATCATAAATTTGGTTCCCATTCTATGGAGCTCGATGGTGTCAATGGATGTTATTTTGCGGTCTACGCCCCGAATGCTG
>JAWKLK010000015.1:0-22158 GCA_041392785.1 Saprospiraceae bacterium | reverse complement strand
TTTACGCTAAGACAGTCATTAAAATGGAAGATATGCCTGAAAAATTTATGGGCGAAGAATTAGGAAATTTACAGGGATTGGTAGATTCGCTTGGAAAAGGTATTTTATACTTGTCAGAATCCACATCGGAATATTATTATTCATATCCAGATCGCAAAAAGGAAGTAATGACATCTGCTACCACGGTGGGTACTGATATTGTGTATATGGCCAATCAATTTGATGGAGGAACCTTTGATTTTTATAAAAACTATATCCAATTTGGGCGCTCACTGGTGTCTCCTATATCTGATGATGCCTTAGATCATTACAAATATAAATTGTTTGGTACTGATACTATAGAAAATGGACAGCGGATTCACAAAATTAATGTGAAACCAAAATCAAAATTTGATCCATTATTTCAAGGCGAAATTTTCATTATGGATGAAACCTATGCTTTGACAAGTGTACAGTTATCATTAGCAAAAAATGCCATCACGCTTGCATTTGTAGATAGTATTCACATTAATCAATTATTCTTGCCCATAAAAGGTGGGTATGCATTGTTTTCACAGGAAATGGCTTTCAGAGCCAATATGTTTAATTTTAAAGTTTCTGGAGTTTTTAATCACATTTTTTCAAACTATGAATTTGATGTAGATATTTCTGACACGGTGAATACTAAAGAGACATTCGTAGTGAAGCCGGATGCCTTACAACCTCCAACAATCTGGGACAAAATCAGACCAATTCCCTTGACTAAGGAAGAGGAATTCGATTATATTAGAAAAGATTCTCTTAATAGAATTTGGATGTCAAAATCATATATGGATTCTATTGATCGGATTGGTAATAAGTTTAAAATACGAGATATTTTTTTTGGATATAATTGGAATAACAGCTTTAAAAACATTCAATTTGGTTTTAAAAATCCGTTTTCCATTGTCAGATTTAATGCAGTTGAGGGTACTAAAATCAATATAAATACTTACTGGACAAAGAGTGATTCCATGTTGCGTCAGCTAGGAATTTTCAATACAGTTCAATACGGCCTTGCTGACAAACGACTAAAATCCAGTCTCAATGTCGAATATAGAAGTGATAATTATAATCAGACTTATTGGTCATTTTCAATAGGTAGAATGAATGTACAGTTTGATCCTAGGCAACCTATTTCCGAAAGAGGAAATACATGGAATTCACTTTGGGACAAATCTAATTTAATAAGAGTTTACGAAAAAGATTTTGTGTCATTCAGTTACAAAAGCGAAATTTTAAATGGTTTGTATCTTAATCTAAAAATAGATTTTCTGCACCGAAAACCACTCGAAATACATAGCCAATATAGCTGGAGGTATAAACAAAGAAGCTATGAAGAAAATATTCCAAGCGGAGTTGATAACCTTTCTGCATTGTCATCTAATAAGTATTTTATGCCTAATATTTCCTTTGTGTGGAGTCCTGGGCAAACGTATGCTTCTTTACCAAATCTCAAAGTGAGAGATAAATCCAATTACCCCAATCTAAGTCTATCAATTACATATGGACATGCATTGGATGATTTTTCAAATACTTTCGTTAAATGGCAATCAAAAGTAAGAGACACTTACGTCAATGCACTATTGTTGGGTTATTTCAGTTATAATATTGAAGCTACTACTTTTTTGGGTAATGGTCCGAGCTACTTTGCAGACTATATTCACCAGATCGGCAATGAAGTATCAATGCCAATCAATCCTGATTTATCTTCATTCAACTTACTACCTTACTATACATTTTCTTCCGATGAATGGAGCATACAATATAATTTTAGACATCATTTTAATGGATTTATAGCGGATAAGCTTCCTTTGATTCGCAATACAAAACTTACCTTTGTTTTAGGAAGTTCGGGTTTGTATACACCAGATGAAGGAGGCTATTTGGAGGGTTTCGTAGGGCTTGAAAATTTTAAAATAGGACCTTTGGAATTATTTTCAATAGATTATTCTGTGGGTAGAGGTCGAAATTTGGATTTGAAACATGGTATCACCATCCGTCTAGCCGCATTGTTTGAGTAGGGTAATAGAAGGATGATGAAAAGCTAAAACAAACTTGTATATCCAAAGTGTACTTTCATTTTTCCGAAGTCAATAGGGAGATATTTTCTTGTTCCAGCTGCAAAGGAAACATTGAATAACCCTGCTTTAGTTCCAAAATTTATACCCAAACCTATACCTAATAGTTGATCCGTATAGGTTATGCCAGCTTCATCTATTACCTTGGCTACACCTAAATCTATAAATGGCAGAGTGAGATATGAATTTTTATCGAAATTAATATGGAATTCCATTGTGCTATAAACATACCTTTCAGTGACAATGGATTGTTCATCAAATCCTCTTAACGTTTTGTTACCACCAATTCTATAATATTCATTGAGGTTGATTTGCAAGTCACTATAATTTATTTGCGAAGACAATGCAAATTTTAATGATGACCAAGAATTAAGCCGAACAAAATATGCACCTTGCAATGACATCGTTGAAAACAAGGAATTTGTCTTCAAAGTATCGTAAGCATTTTCAAACCCTTCAATCTCCAAGATACGTGCATTTTGCTTAATACTTTTTTGGCCGATAAAAGCTTTTACATCAAAAAAGAAACCTTTGGTTGGGTTATAAATGTAGTCCAATCTTCTGAATATAAACTGACCTCCTCCTGATGTTTGCACTAAATCCAATCTGGCAGGGAGGCGTTTGGTAGCAAGTAAGGATGTGGTATCAATATCCGTGAGATTTGATGAAAACTGATTATAGAGAATTCTGACGATATTGCCTTTATTCATGAGCATCTGACCTCCTACCTCCAAGGATACATCAAAATTCTCTGTCACAGCATTTATTATTTTAAATTCTAGAAAACTTCCAAATGGCAATCTGCCCAAAAAAGGAATATCAGATTTTAATGCCAGATCAAATTGGCCAGGTTTGAATCGCCTTATCTGAAGGAATGAGTATTCACCATAATTCAACGCATTGTACAGCTCTCCGAAGAAATCGATAGTAAATACAAATTTACTTTCATTGGTGTTGCTCTGCGGTATAACACCGAGTAAAAAATCAAAACGGCTAGCAGGTTTTTTATTTAATAGTAAAGAAATGGATGCTTTATTGTCCCTAAACCATACCGCAGGAGGCTTTTCCATAGTAAGATAAGGCAGGTTTTGCAATCTTGCAGAGATGTCTTCTATCGAACTGTGATTGTACCAGTCATTTGGAGAGATATTGATGTATTTTTGTATAAATCGTTTGGATATTTTGACATTGCCTACGAGTGTAATAGAATCAATTTTTACCCTGATGTCTGGTTCCATGTGAACTTTTCCAAGCAATGTATCTGATTGTATTTTGACAGTATCTAATTTAATCATGAAATAAGGATATCCAATATTGCCAAAATATCTGCCTATTTTATCAAATATTTCCAATCGTTGCTCCTTATCCAAAACCCCATCTTGAAATCTTTTTTGTGAAATATTCAGCTTTGTAAGTACTTTTTTAACGTCATTCCCCATTTCTAGATCTACGTGTTGTATTTTCTGTCCATTAAAGATCACTGCATAACATGTGTCCTTACAATAGAATGTATCAATTTTTGATCCTAGATATCTAGAATTAAAATTGTCATTAAGTATCGAATCTAAATAGACTTGGATGTGAGATGAATCAGTTAAAAATACCAAATGGCTTTCATTTTCTATAATATTAGAATAATGGCTTAATTTCAAATACTTTGGTGACTGAGACTGCACATTTCCACTAAGGCAGGTCAATAAAAAAAAGAAAATATATAGAATTGGCTTAATGATTAAAAATTTTATTTGTCTTATCGTAAAGTAACGACCATTTTAACCATTTGTTATTGGTGCTAAGGGAAATATTCACATTGATATAACGATAATCTTATAAACTTCTATTTCGTTTTTCTTTATGTTGCATATTTTATCCAGGCATTGGAGATGATATTTTATGCTTACAATACTCAAGTAATAATATTGCCACTTTGTCAACAGTTTCTTCTACAGTACTAATAATCCTGCTAAGATCAGTTTTTTCAAGGCGATTTATTGGATAACAAATATTTGAAACGATAGAACATGCCGTAACTTTCATTCCACCATGTCTTGCTACGATTACTTCAGGTACAGTGGACATTCCAACTAAATCTGCGCCTAGTATAAATGCCATTTTATATTCTGCTGGTGTTTCAAGGGAAGGTCCTTGCATTGCAAGATATGTTCCAGTCTTCAAGTTGATGTGTAGTCTCCTTGCAATCATCATCCATTCTTCTATGACATTGCGATCATAGGTTTCTATCATGTCAGGAAACCTTACTCCAAATCTTACATCATTTGCCCCTCGTAATGGATGTTCTGGCATAAGATTGATGTGGTCTTGTATCATGATGGCTTCTCCTGAATTAAAATGTGGATTGACAGATCCTGAAGCATTTGTAAAAATGATGTGTTTGATGCCCATCAACTGCATCATTCTAATTGGAAATGCCACATCTTTCATGGTATATCCTTCATAATAATGCATGCGGCCAACTAGTATCAGTATAGGATAGCCTTGAATGCTTCCAAGAATGAATCGTCCTTGTTTATCTAAAGCTGGATAATTTGGTATATCTTTAAATTCCACTTCGGAAGTCACCTGTACATACTGTAAAATGGGATTAAATCCCGTACCCAAAACCAAAGCCAAAGATGGAATCTCAAGAAATCTTATTCCTAAATATTGTACTGCTTCAAGTACTGTATTATACATATTATGATATTTTCTTAGATTTTGTGGTACTTGAAATATTTGATTTTGTTTTCTTATTCTGTATTTCAGTAGGTGAAGAAATTTTTATTGGTTTGTCCTTCACTGACGACTTAAGTTTGTACATCAAAACTGAAAGTGGAGGAATGTGTAGCTCCACACAATGATTCCTACCATTCCATGGTTTTTTGATGGATTTCAGTTCATTGACCACTGCATATCCACTGCCCCAAAACTGATTGTCATCAGAGTTGAACAATAGAGTCCAAACTTGTTTTTCATTAACTCCAATTTTATAATTTTGATGAGGCGTTATATTGAGATTTATAATTACCATAATTTCATCATTTCTAATGTCAGATTTTCTTTTGAATATAAGGATGCTATTCAATCTGTCACCTGCATCTATCCATTCAAAACCTTGATTATTAAAATTGAAGTGATGAAGCGCCTTTTCAGTTCTGTACAAGTGGTTCAGAGTTTTTACAGTCTTATTCAGTCCTTTATGAGAAGGAAATTGGAGGAGATTCCAATCTAATTGCCAAGTAAAATTCCATTCGTTATAAGGCCCCAAGTCATTACCCATGAAAAGTAATTTTGTTCCTGGATGCGCATACATATAAGCGTACAGGGCACGGAGGTTTGCAAATTTTTGCCATTCATCTCCTGACATTTTACCTATCATAGATGACTTACCGTGTACCACTTCATCATGAGATAATGCCAACATAAAATTTTCTGAGAATGCATACATGATACTAAAAGTAATATCGTTTTGGTGAAATTTTCTATAGATTGGCTCTCTTTTAAAGTAATCTATGGTATCATGCATCCATCCCATCATCCACTTCATGCCGAATCCTAGCCCTCCTTGATAAACAGGTCTTGAAACCATAGGATAAGAAGTCGATTCCTCTGCTATCGTCTGCACTCCTGGAAAAGACGCATAGACAGCTATATTAAATTCCTGAAGGAATGAGATGGCCTCCAGATTTTCTCGCCCACCATATTGATTTGGTTCCCATTCACCTTCTTTTCGAGAATAGTCCAAATGTACCAAAGAAGAAACCGCATCAACTCTGACACCGTCAATGTGAAATAATTCAAACCAGTAAAATGCACTACTTATCAAAAAGCTTCTCACTTCGGGTCTTCCGAAATTAAATATCAATGTGTTCCAATCTGGATGATATCCTTTCCGTTTATCTGGATGTTCATAGACACAAGATCCGTCAAAAGTGGCTAATGAATGATCATCAGCAGGAAAATGTGCTGGTACCCAATCCATAATCACTCCAATATTGCTTTGGTGCAATGTGTCTATCAAGTACATCAGGTCTTCAGGTGTGCCGTATCTACTAGACGCTGCAAAGTATCCCGATACTTGATATCCCCATGAGGGTTCGTATGGAAATTCGGTTAAAGGCAAAAATTCCACATGAGTGTATTCCATTTCTGTAAGGTAAGCTACCAATGGTTCTGCCATTTCCCTATATGTGAGGGATCTACTTTCAGTGGCATGTCTTCGCCATGAGCCAAAGTGCATCTCATACACAGCATGGGGCTTATCCATGCTGTTTCGAATTGGTCTTTCAGCCAACCATTTGTCATCATTCCATTGATAATTTGTATCCCAAACTCTAGATCCTGTGAGTGGAGGGCGCTCACAAAATCTTGCAAATGGATCGGTTTTAAGCCTTATCCTACCGAAGTCATAAGGAAATATTTTATATTTATAAACCATGCCTTGACTACTTCTGGGATAAAACCTTCCCATATTCCCGATCCATCCCATCTTGAGTATAGAAGATAATCGTCATGAATCCAGCCATTAAAATCACCAACCACATATAATTTTTCAGCATTCGGGGCGTAGACCGCAAAATAACATCCATTGACACCATCGAGCTCCATAGAATGGGAACCAAATTTATGATACAAATGGAAATGTTTTCCCGTTTTGAACAATGAAATATCAAACTCAGTAAATAAAGTATGGTATAAGACTTTTGGTGATCGCATGGTTATATCATTGAGTGATGTGCGAATATAATCAGTTCTTTCCATTCAATGTAGAATAATAATCCTAATTGATTATGAAAGTCATTTTATTCTATTTTGAAATAAATTTGTTTCATTTATTAATAGCCCAATAGATTGAGCCTTAATGGCTTTTCCTGGATCTCCTCCCGTCCTCTGGATGTCCTTTTTGAACTGTGCATTCTCAACCGATCTAGCGAAGCTATTGCTCACCAATAACAGTAAAAACAATATGCTGATTAATCTACTGATGACTACTTTTTTATTTTGTGATGGTGCCTGCGCATATTAGAAATCATTCGGTGTAAAGGTACAATTTTTTATTAGAGTGTCTTTTAGTTGCATGAGTTACAATCTCACGGTAGCAAGGTTTTTTCGCTTCTATTGTTCTTCTTGAAAGGAAAATCTGATTTGGTCTTTAACAATATTTCACTTACTATAAATAGGCGGATACTCTTTGGTTTTACATCCTATTTTTAAATATAAGCCAGTAACATATTTTAGTGTTTTAACACAATGCCCACTTTCATCATAAAAATATATCTTAGTATAATTAGATCCACAATACTCTATTTTAATCCTACTAGTAAATAGAATTAAAAATAATGCTCTGTAATCAGCTTTATTGTTATTTATAAATTCTATTCCTACATTAAAAGCTTCCATTGCTCTATCCACATCTATTGATGTTCCATGTGGAGAGATTGTAATTATAAAATTTATGCGACTAGGAGCACTGTATTTTAGTCTAAGATAGTATTCAGCAGTCATTTCATCTATAATAAAATATTGATTTTCCAACAATAATGGTTGTTTTAGGCTAATCAGAACTTCATTTATCAAGTTAACTTGTTCTTTAATTTCAAAATACCATTTCATATTACATTAAAGCTTTGATCCTAGGTTAAATAATGAACGTTTCACTTGTATAGATGGATTTGCGAAACTGTTGGTCACAAAACTTTTTGGTAAATATACATGAAAATTAGCAACGTTGGGATTTATAGCATTAGAGCCAATACCAATTCTGAATTTGTAACCCCACTCTCCTGCAGCATTTTGACCTGTAGACCACCCAGCTTTCAGCCATCCTCCACCTTCATTCAAAGTCCCCTTTGCATGAGCAGCAGAATTTCCAAATTTCCTCGAAGTTATTCCAAATTTTTCACTTAAAAATATTCTTTCAGCAAATGAACTTCCTCTTCCAGCCCCAAAAAAACCTCCAAACTTTATCCAACTCGTCGGAAAGAGTGACCCCGCAAATCCCAATCCTACATCTGCAAATCCCATATAGCTATCATAAGCTACTTCAGGGTTGAGTAGGCCGCTCTGGATGTCCTTATGAAACTGCGCATTCTCAACCGTTCTAGCGAAGCTATTGCCCACCAAAAACAGTAAAAACAATATGCTGATTAATCTTTTGATGACTACTTTTTTATTTTGTAATGCTGCCTACGCATATTAGAATTCATTCGGTGTAAAGGTACAATTTTTTATTAGAGTAACTTTTCCTTACCTATGTGCTTCTTGAAAAAAGCATTGTAAACCGTGTACTTGATATACAAAAACTAAAAGAGAACGAAAAACAACACGTTTTCGCTCTCCTTGATGCTTTCATTAAGCAAACTAAATTTCAAAGTATTATGTAAACCCAAACGCCAAGCTGTAAGCCTAGCGTTTGATGTTATTCAGTTACAAAAACTATGTAACATTTCTTTTTAAGTTTCTCGGCTGTAGCTTGAGCATTCGCAATGCCTTCTTTTGCTAAAATATAGCTTCTTTTCGCATAGTTATCTTTACTCTCATTATCTTCTCTATCGCAATACCAATTCAAGTAATGGTAATCATACCCCCAAAGGTGAATAGCATAAACCAGTTTTCCATTTTCGTCTTCTGAAAGAATATCCCTCCTAAAATTGCTGTTTGATTATCCTTTAATAACTCTATTGCTTGCAAAGCATCATTAACGGCTAATGTGATTTCATCACTACCTGGATTAATTTCAGATAATGGTCTGCCTTTTTCCTTTATAAAATTCAAATAATTAGATATTGAGTGCATAATTAAGGTACTTTAAAAAATCTGTGATTAATTAATCCGTTAGCATCTTTGATGTACTCAAACGTTCCCGTTTTTCCACCGTAGCTACCTGACATTTCTAACAATTGATACGTTTTTCCATCCCCACCTATTCTCGTCGATACTTTTCCAAATTTGGTTGCAAAACCATCAACACTTTTTGGGAAGGCGTGGAATATATCATCTGCCTTGCTCATTTGCTGCATCACTTTTGGGGAGTATTTAGCTCCTTGAAAAAAGGTACTAGCTTCCCTAGCCCCAAAAAAACCTCCAAACTTAATCCAACTCGTCGGAAAGAGTGACCCCGCAAATCCCAATCCTATATCTGCAAATCCCATATAGCTATCATAAGCTACATCAGGGTTGAGTAGGCCGCTCTGGATGTCCTTTTGAAACTGCGCATTCTCAAATTTATCACCCATGAAGTAAAATCTCCTTTTATTGGGTGGTCAAACATTTCTAATCATAAAAGATTCCAACTTTTTGAAATCAGCTTGGCACAAAAATAGCATAATATTTTGAATACTATCTAAGCTGATTTGAGATTGTAAATTATACATAATTTTAGATAAGGAGATTCTAATATTGAAATAGTTTTTAGAACCCAAATAAACTACAATAGTTGGAAATAAGCGCTGCTAATATTTAGCTAAATTATTTTAACGTACGCTATAAAATTATATACAAAGAATTAATTTTTTTATATATTCACCAATTAACAAAGGAACTATCAACAAATAAAACATTAAAATAGTCGAATATACAAATTCTGGGAAATTCCCTGCTATACCAACAATTATTGGTTCTTTTCTGAATAATTTTAAATAAGTCTTTCTAAGTACTATTTGAAAAGGAATAAATACCAAAGTTGTATGCCCTATTAAAAACAAAAAGGACATTTTGTTTTGAATGGTAATAGAATATATAAGTATGTTAACTATAAAACCAATTATACCTAGTAAAAAACTCATTCTAATATTAAACTGTTGTTGCAAAATTTTCTCATCAATATACAACCACAAACTAAATAAACCGCTTACTAATGTGATTAACTTGTTTAAAAATAATAAGTCAAATCCGATTAGAAGTAGTATTACCGATAATAACAAGACACTGGAAAATACTATAAATACAATCTTTGCTCGCTTGTGAATAGTCGCTTGTTTTAGTAAACCACCTTTATTATTATATTGAGAAATTACTTTTTCAACATTATATATCTTTCTCAATAAGACATAACTACTTGAGTCAATTGCATAATATGACAAATTATCTTTGATTGGTATTACTTTTCCTCCAAAATCTATTTTAAAATTTTCATTATTGGAAGTGACACAGTATACATTATCACCTTCTGAATCGTTTGCCGACGTATATACTAAATGTGTCACATTTTTTAAAATATTACTATTTTTTCCAATGCAATACCCGACTATGGTGTTAGGATTAACATTTTTGTTAGGGTTCGATAAATAATTGACAAGAAAATAAAAATGGAAGTTTGAAATGTTTCCATTTATGCTTATCATAAATTTATTTGATTTATTTTCAAAAATTTTGAATTCAATATTTCCTTCTAAGTCTTCTTTATATTTTAATATCCATTTTTTTAGTAAGGCTTCAATTTGACTGATGTTATAACCTTCTAAAAAAATGTTATCATTGATTTTATCCATTTTGTTTATTTATATAATTTATTTACTTTCTATTTATTGAAATATTTATATATATTGGAACAAATTGATGTACCTGCAAATCCACCAATTACAGCACCTCCTACACCTCCCACTATAGATCCAAGCGGTCCAAAATATAATCCCAAGGCACCTAATTTTCCACCATAATAAGCACCTAACCAACCACCTGCAGTTTGTGCAGTTGCAAGTTGAGCATTATATCCATATCCTCCATCCATTACCATTCCTGTCCCAATATTATAAATTCCAAGTAATCCAGTACCAATATTAGAATATTTGCCTAAAACTCTTCCGTATCTCGACATGCTATATGTTGTGATTCCAGCCCGACTACCTCCACCCCAGCCGGAAGCGTAATGTGAAAGCATAATACCAACCTATTTGCCTGCCATTTGTAATTTACTCACATACTATTTCGAAATATAAATTATCATCTCTTTCCTCAACAAATTTTAAAGCATTTTTATAAACACAAGTACTAGGGAATGTAGTGGAATAATCTATACTATCCTCCAAACTTGGTTGCGTAGCCATTTCAGATATAAAAAAACCATCTATCCCCAAAATAGTTATGTCACAATTTTTACATTGTTTAATAAAATCCAAAGCATCCTTTTTTGAAAATAGTAGTACTCCTCCACGATTTAACGCCCGTCCTGAAAATAAAATCTCCACTTTATTCATAATCAATATTTTTTAGGAATGTAAGGGTTTATAATAGTTGCATCAGGCACAATTACTTTTGCTACGCTAATATTTGTTTGAAATATAGTAAGTACAAAAAATAGTATGTTTAAAAGTAGGTTCATTCTTTATTCAAATTCTGGATAATTAACTGGATATTTATTCCCCTTTAGAAGCTCTATAATTCCCAATGGGTTCATTACAATACCAGTATATGCCTTTCTGTTTTCTCCTTCTAATTTTCCAACACGAGTAAAATCTTTATCGTTGATACGCCAAACATACCATTTGTGAGATACTTTGATTGGTTCTTCTCCGACTTTTGTACCGTAGTCATTTGTATCTCTAAATAAAATATCAGTTGTGTTTCCTATTTCAGTAATATTCCCAACGCTGTCCCAAAGGCTCATTTTTAAACCCAGCTTTGTAACGCAGTGAGCATAAAATTCTACTTCACCTTTTACAATTTCCGATAAATCGGGATTGGCATTAAGTGGATACCCTTTCTTAAATGCCCTGATTACATCACTATTCAATTGAGTTAAATCAAAGGCCACCAACTGAAAATATTTCTTGTTGCTCTCGTCTATCTTAACCGAAAAGACATCGCCTATTTTAGTGTTTGCTCTTGCCATTATTTGATACCGTATTGCCACCAGTTTTTTGGTGCGATTGAGTTAACTTTATTCAGCAACATTCCTCCATTCTTTTGTAAGCCGTATTGATTGATTAAAGTTTGTTCCCAAACTCTCGCACCCGTCTTTGATAAACCTGTTGCACCATCAATAACACGGTAATCTAAAAGTGACCTTGCTGTACCTGAATTTAAATGTTCTCCAAACCTAACAGCTGCGTCCCTGCCTGTAATCCCAACGTATCTTACCTTACCTGCTGCGTCTAATCCTTCATATACTAAATGACTCCTAGCCCCAAAAAAACCTCCAAACTTTATCCAACTCGTCGGAAAGAGTGACCCCGCAAATCCCAATCCTATATCTGCTACTTCACATCTTAGTAGCAAATTTCTACAATCTACTAAATTACTTTCACTTTTGCAACTTATGCCAAAGTCATTTTTTAAAATAACATTTAATACTTCTATCTTTTCATTTTGCAGATGAAAAATATCTGATGTTATAAATTCTGATGGAATTGCTTTATAACATAAAACAATTTTTGCTTCGCTAATATTTGTTTGAAATATTGCGAGTACAAAAAACAGTATTTTTAAAAATAGTTTCACCTTATCCAATTATTGATTTTATATAAAGATTTTTTGCTGTAGGTGTCTTGTCGCAAATCGCTAAAAGATCATTTCTTTTTTCTTTGTATTTTATTTTATCAAAAAGATATAAAAAGAAGTAAGGCGTAATACTTTGATCAGTCTTATATTTTTCAATGAGGATTTTACAGTCACTTTCTGAAAACTCATCATCAAAAAAAATATGTTGGAAATATCTTTCCCAAAAATGTAATTCTAAATTATTTGGGAACTGTTTGATACCTTTTTCTAATATTTCAGAGTATTTCTGATATCCAATTCTTCTCAATTCCTCAGAAATATTAAAATAACTAAAAAAACCATAGTCTTGAAAAGTCCAATATAAAAAAGCTAAGTTTAAAAATGCTTCAAGATTAATCTCGCCATCATCAATGCTTTGTTGATAATAAATAGCCGCATCATTATATTGCTTATTAATATCTTTTTCTAATGCAAAATCAAATTTTCTCATAATTTACCTTGGGATTAAATTTACGCCTGCATCAAATATTTTTCCATTTCTTGTATGGACCCAAATTTGACCATTCTTAAAAGTTTGAGTAAATCCTTGAACTCCATTTTTTATGGCATTTGGTGCTAGAATGCTTTGATTAAGGTTTGCAGGGTTATTTGCAACACTCTCAAATAATTTGATATATCTATTCTGCGAAGCTACTGTTGAAGGATTAACGTGCCCTGGCGCATTCCTGAAAATATGCCCCAAAACTGATTCTGACCTTGTAACGGCCTTCACTACCCCCCTCGTCCCCAAAAAAGACTTAATCCAACTTGTTGGAAAGAGTGACCCCGCAAATCCCAATCCTATATCAATAACCCCCATATAGGCATTATACGCTATTTCTGGATCTACTCCCATCCTCTGGATGTCCTTTTGAAACTGCGCATTCTCACCCGTTATAGCGAAGCTATTGCTCACCAAAATCAGTAAAATAAATATGCCGATTAATATTTTGATGACTACTTTTTTATTTTGTGATGGTGCCTGCGCATTTTAGAAATCATTCGGTGTAAAGGTACAATTTTTTATTAGAGTATCTTTTCCTTACCTATGTACTGCTTGAAAAAAACACTGTGAATCGTGTACTTGACATACAAAAAATAAAAGAGAACGAAAAACAACACGTTTTTGCTCTTCTTATGCTTTTATCAAACAAACTAAATTTCAAAATATTATTTAATGAAAAAGCCCCGCTTTTTTCGAGGCTTTACTTTATATCTCTGGTAAACTTTCAGGCTTTAACCAAAGCGAAACAAACTCTTTATCATTGTCAATAACTGCAACACAATTATTGATAAACTCAACTGCATTTCCTTTCTTTTCTGGGTTTCCTATACACACCCAACCGCTTTGAACATTGACATATACAGGATATTCGTAGTCATCATCATTTATTCCATAAGCAAAACCATAGTTTAAGTTATGTTCAACTCGTAACCCGCCCTTTTTATATTTTGGAACTTGGTAGTTTGATTTCATTGATTCACTCAAACCACAAAAACCACTAACACTTACCACTATATGATCGCTTACTGCAAGACTAATCTTATTTACAATTAGTTCAACTTCTATTTTGTTTACAATACTATCCATATAGAAAGAATGTTCTTCTGGAATGTAAACTAACTGCTGCTGCCAAAAATATTGCCTAATATCTTTATAAGTATCTATAAAAAACTTCATAACACAAACTATTTAACTGCTTTGAAAAGAAAGTGATATATTGTATTTGTTTGAGGATTGATACCTAATTCAAATATTCCTTGTGAACCATTAAATGAACCTGGTACTTTATAGTTCATACCTCCTTTAAAGTATGCATCAGGTACACCTTTACCCGCTTTCAAAATATTTGTAATTGTAGATGGAGAATTTATATAAGGTCGAGTGGCAAGATTATTGGCTACTGTCTTGGTAATTGTGTATTCCCCCGCCTGTATAGCCTTCATTACCCCCCTCGCCCCCAAAAAAGACTTTATCCAACTCGTAGGAAAGAATGACCCCGCAAATCCCAATCCTATATCTGCAAATCCCATATAGCTATCATAAGCTACATCAGGGTTGAGTAGGCCGCTCTGGATGTCCTTTTGAAACTGCGCATTCTCAACCGTTCTAGCTAAGCTATTGCCTACCAAAAACAGTAAAAACAATATGCTGATTAATCTTTTGATGACTACTTTTTATTTTGTAATGCTGCCTACGCATATTAGAATTCATTCGGTGTAAAGGTACAATTTTTTATTAGAGTAACTTTTCCTTACCTATGTGCTTCTTGAAAAAAGCATCGTAACCCGTGTACTTGATATACAAAAACTAAAAGAGAACGAAAAACAACACATTTTTGCTCTTCTAGAAGCTTATATTAATCAAGGTAATTTTTGGAGTATTATGTAAACATAGAAGCTACTGTGTAGGTGGCTTTTTATTATGGTGTAAGATATGAACTCTTTAACTGCAATATTTTTTTTTCTCGCTTGTTTGCTGCTATCTGCTCTAAAAATTCACCCTTGTTGGTTATAATATCTTTCAAGCTTTGTAGCCATTTGTTCATATCAATATTCCACAAATTGAATGATTTAATATCCCAACTTTTTTTATTGATTTGTTCCAATATGTTTTGAGCTTCTTCACTTCTGATTGACAAAGCGATTTTGAGCTTCGCTTCCTGAAGCACTGCCTGTAAGTAAGAGTTAGGGGCAGCACTAAGTGGTGGTGTTTTGGAATATTCATCCAATACATCTGTTAATTTTTTAAAAGAAATATTTCCTTCAAATGGTAATGGAATTTGCTTCTTTATACTAGCCAACACATCATCAAAAAACATCCCGTGCTTGTCATAGGGTATATCGCATTGAAAACCTTTTTATTTTGAAATCTCTTAATACGATTGGAGCAGCCAAACAAGCTTTAATGTCATTTCCCATTCTGTTTCCACATAAAGAATAAATCACAAAATATGGGCTATAAGTTTCTGTGTGCGGGGATTTTATCAGCTCAATACCTATAATACAAGAACCAACAATCTTGTACAACTTGTTTTGAGCATACATAGTCAATTGAGGAAAGGCATTTTGCCAATCCTCAATTACTTTCTTTTTTACTTCTTTATCTATTGCCATTCATAAATCTTTAAGGTCTAATTATGTGTATGCTATATCCTTCAAAATTCCTTGAATATTTTAAAAATTGGGCATTATTCATCACTGCACCACCAAACTTAAAATCATAAATCGTCTTGGTACTATGATTGACAACATCCAAGAAACCTCTATTACTAATTCCATTATTAAAATAATTACTACCTAAGCTAAGATTTCCTCCAAACCTACTTTGATATCTACTTAAAAGTTTTTTAGCATAAGTATGTTTTAATGTTCCTGCTACACCTCCTGAACCACCAATGGCAGTTTCTGCTTTCTGAGTTGCCCTTGTTACAAGCTGTAATTCGGTCATTACCCCCCTCGTTCCCAAAAAAGACTTAATCCAACTCGTGGGAAAGAATGACCCCGCAAATCCCAATCCTATATCTGCAAATCCCATATAGCTATCATAAGCTACATCAGGGTTGAGTAGGCCGCTCTGGATGTCCTTTTGAAACTGCGCATTCTCAAATTTATCACCCATGAAGTAAAATCGCCTTTTATTGGGTGGATCACCTGGCCCCATCATCAGTGGATGTGCCAGATGGTTGAGTCCCGTAGTGATGAGACCCTGCTGTACCCCCTGCCAGAAATCTCCACCAGCCACCGCAGCACCTACGCCACCTGATAGTGCACCACCCATCAGCGTAGCCGTAGCACCAGCACCTAGCTGTGTAGTAAATGATCCTACTATAGACGAGACTGACCCCGAAGCAAAGCCCGACATAGGATTGCCATCCTGTGCGAAGGAGACTACGCCACCATAGATGCCATGCAGCATCGCCTGTGCCACCATAGCCTCGGCAGGGGATGCTGCCATCTGTGCCAGACTGCCTATGCCACCACTCACTATGCCGCCTATCGCGCCAAAGGCTATGGCCTTGCCCGCTCCATCGAAGAAGCTTCTATGGTGTATAGCATTGCCCACACCATTGGCTAGTAGGCCTATAGCCGCACCTATGGCTGCCCCAGCTAGGATAGGGAAATTGCCATCTGGATCGGTATAGGACAGTGGGTTATTATGGGCATACGTATATCTATTATACCCTTGGGTATGATGTGGCATGCCTACCTCATTATCAGGACTGAGTACTCTGCCCAACACCGGGTCATAGATGCGCCCATTCATATTGATGAGTCTGAAGTCCCACAGCATCTCATGACCTGTATAGCCGCGTATCAGCCAGTCTGGCGGTGTCCACAGGTTGGTGTACTCATAGTTGTGGTTGCGGCGCCTGCCCCATGCATCATAGTTTTGTATAGCTCCCGTCACTGATGAGGGATCATAGGATGATACTATCTCTTGTATGGAGCCTAAGTAATCTGTATAGGTGTAGTAGTAGCGAGTAGCAGCATTGTTGGTACGGACTACTATAGCTATGAGATCATCTCCCTCTGAGACATAATAGATGTCATAGGTAGTGCCATTTTTTATTTTGCGCTCATGGGATCCCATATAGTAGATACGCTCACGCTCCACGCCATCCACTTTCAGCACACTCTTGATCCTATTGTGATCAGAGCCGTAGGTATAGGTGAGCCTGAGATTGCCCTCTGAAATCTCTCTCGGCTGGAGGAAGGTAGTATAGCTGATATTCTGAGCAGAGAGATTGATATTATTGGGGTAGTTGGGTGTAGTGATGCCCCGCATGGCATGGATTCTATCGGTATCATAGTGATATCCTGTACCTGCATCTGTCTTGGAGAGGATATTGCCATTGGCAGCGTAGTCTACGGTGATTGCTGACGCCACATGACTGGTGGTCTTCAATCTATTGAGATGGTCATAGGTGAAGCTCTCACCCTGTGCATGCAGAGATCTGGACATTAGATTTCCAGAGGCATAATCCCATGTGTAATCCATCTCATAGTAGTCACTGGTGTGAAATGAGGTAGGGATGCCGTAGTGATAGCCCTTGGTGACGATAGAATTGTGAAAATTACTGATCTGGTAGGAGGTGGGCTGGAGATATCCATTGCGCACGGGGTTGTAGAAGAAGGTATGGGATTGCGGTAGATTGGTGACTTGCTGGATGTATCCGTAGCTGTCCCTGATATATCGCACCCCGAAACCACCAGAATAAGTGGTGGTCTCTAGTCTGTCATACGCATCATAGGTCATGGTCTCAGAGTGTGTCACCCCATCTATCTCATGCGTGTGGGTGATCAGTCTGCCCAAGGCATCATACATATACTCTTCTATATCGCCCTCAAAGGAGGTGATTTTTTTGAGTTTATTGGTAGATGCGCCACTTCCGGTAGGATAGTACTCATAGGTGGTAGTGCCTTCTGGTCCGGTACGAGTGATGATACGTCCCATATCATCATACGCCATAGTGGTAGTATGACCTAGGGCGTTGGTCTCTGATACCAGTTGGCCATATGCGTCTATATCAGTAGTAGTGGTGCCTGTATTGATATCTGTGATGGAGGTCCTATTGCCATAGTCATCATAAGTAGAGGTCACCAGTACCTGACCTCCCTGACTTACACTGCTCACCTGGCCGAGACTGGTATAGGTATAAGTGAGGGTGCCGCCATAGTCAGTACTGCTGATGATCCTATCCGTAGGATCATAACTGGTAGAGGAGACTTGATTGCCACTAGGTATCACCTTAGTAGCAGTAATCACGTAGGGGTATTGATAGGTAGTATGTTGGTACGTGGTTGAACCCAGAGCATTAGTCTCAGAGGTGACCCTATCTAAATAGTCATACGTATATGTAGTCACTAGTGGTGTTTCACCTGCTTTGTAGGCGGCAGTCTTACTATATACGGTACCTTTACTAGTATAGGAGGTACCAGTAGTGATGGTGCTGCCATTATCTCCGGTCACTTCCTTATGACTCGGTCTATTCAGTCTATCGTAGTACTCTTTTGTAGTAGGCGCGCCCGGTGTGATGCACTCTATGGCATAGTACACAGGGCTGGTAGTGTGCCAAGTATAGTTTTTCTGGATATCATATCCTTGTGGTAGATGCGTAGTGGTAAGCCTACCGAATGCATCATACTCATAGGTGGTAGTCAGACCATCTATACCAGTACTCGATGTGGGTTTACCCCATCGCACATCATAAGTGCTATTATAGGATGCTTGTTGTAGGGTATTTCTGGAAGAGATGACATATCTCCCTTTGGGATCATAGGTTGATCCTGATGTACGGGTAGTGAGTCCTGCGGCAGAGATACGAGTGCTATCCTGATTACCTAGGTCATTATAGAAGTATTCTGTCAAAACTGATTTTGGTAGGCCATCGTACGTTTTTGAAGTTACGGTCTGACCAAGGGTATTGTAGGTAAAGGTGGTGAGAGAAGTATGGGTAGGGGACCCTGTGCGAGTCTTTTGCACGGTGTGAGTGAGCATTCTATTTGGGATGAAACTGCCGTGAGTCCCATAAGTCATATCTTCTACTGTAGTCTCTTTATTCGAATGGTTGGTCGTTTTATGGGTTACATTCCCATAGGTATCATAATCATAGTCATAGGTGACATACTTTCCATTGATGGGATGACTCTCAAGATTGTTGTCTATGGTATGGTGTAGAATTCTATGGAGATTTCCAGTATTCAGTTGCTGGACATTATGCGCTATGTGCTTCCAAAGCATTATGGTATTATTCTCATCTTTCTGGTAGAAATACGTAGGTAGTAGTAGATAGTAAGGCGCCATAATCTCATACTCTTGTGATGCTGTGATATCTGTCTGCGGACACCACTTTTTGATCTCCTCAAATCCGAGGAGGCCTCTGCCTTCTTTGTGTAGTTTGAGATTCTTATAGGAATATCTTGTAGTCAATACATCTAGTTGATGTAAACTCTCTGCTACGTACATAGCGGGAATCACCGTATTGATAGGGTGCTGAGTGGGCGCAGTCCTAGTATATGTACTAGAGAGGATAGTCATCAATCTATAGTCCCACTGCGTGATATGATTGAATCCATTTTTGACTTTTTCTAATAGTAGCTCCCTGCCTAATGCATTGAAATATAAGGAGTTGACATTGATGGATGATGTTCCGTTTCTGTATAATATATCAGATCTGCCGTCACCATTGAAGTCTCCTGCTGTTTCTATTTGGGCGTGTTCCTGATATGGCCATATATCATATACTCTATGAAAACCTTCGCCCTTGCTATAATGTATTTGGTAAGAGGCATTGGTGGAGGTACGCCCTTTAAAGATGTCCTGTCGGTTATCACCATTGAGATCAGCGATATGGAGGATAGTACCCATATAGTTTTCATCTATTTCAGGCTCGCCAAACTGCCAAGAGAAAGGTGTTTCATACCAATCTTTTCCGGTGCTATAGGTGATACTCCACGCTGCATTCGTATTATTCAATCCTGCACGCGTCATCAGGTCGGTCTTTCTATCTCCATTGAAATCCCCTGTGTAGATCAGGTGGTATTCTGTAGGGTATCCGGCGCCATGTATACTTTTACATGTGTATCCCGTGAAGGAAAATATCTCAGCATAATTGCCCTTTGTGACCATGAGCTCACTCTTGCCATCGCCATCAAAATCTATAGCATGGATATTTTTTGCGTTCCAATCTGTGATAGGGTGATAGAGGGCTTGGCCAGATAGTGTGAGTTCTTGTATAGAAGCGGTACCCCCATAATAGATAAAAGCCTTATAATCATACAGGTTGGTACTCAAAATCAGTATGAAATCAGACATACCATCCCCATTGTAATCTCCAGTGATAAAAAATTTATCACCTTTATCTATTCTATTATAAGCTTGATATGGGTTTTGGAGAGTGCTCTCGGTGACAGTGGCAAAATCATTGGTAAATGAATATATAGCTACTTCATCAAAACTGAAATAGACATCAGCATCTACGGCAAAAGCATAAACGATATCATCAGATCCATCTCCTGTAAAATCACCAGTAAAATAGTTGTATTGTGAACTTGGAGTATTTACAGATCCAAACTTGTTTAGTATTTTATTGTATTTGTATTGAAAACTGTTCGTAGCAGGGTTATTTTTAAACACAGTAAAATTTCGGAACATGGAGTAATCATCTCCATTTATTTCTATATTCATTAAAGCAATATCAGTGAGGCCATCTCCATTATAATCTCCCGAAAAAGTACGTGTGGATGTCGGAGCAGAAAAACCTGAAACACCTGGCTCAAAATCTGTATCCGCAGCTGGGCCATAGAGAAATATGGTGGGATTGAGTGTAGAGCCATCACTTCCTTTTTCAGTCACGGATACTAAAAACTCATTAACGTCATCATGACCGTATTTGAATTCATACTTTTTGAAAGGGGTATTGTTTTCTGCCGTTATTTCGATTTCATGTATCAAATGAGAGTGGCCTATCTGTCTACCAGCTTCGTAGGTGGCGCGATTAAAATTACTGAGATAATATTCAAATGCAATTTTATTATAAGGTTGTAAACCAGTAGTACTATTGCCCGTATAATTTATTTCTTTTATTCTGTGTTCATTGTCTACAGTTATATATACGTACTCAATATAATTTCCGTCAGGCCAAATCATTTTGTTTAAAGCCCAGCTCAAGACTTCTGTGCCGTTTTGGTTAAAAAATCTTGAATCGGTACTATTGCCATATTGAAGGATCACTCCATCCTTAGTCTGTAATTCAAACCATGCTGGACCAGAACCCACCAAACCATGTGAAATGGTTCTAGAGAAATCGGTCAATTCTTTACTGTAATGTGTACCATCTTGACCATAGACACCTTGGGTCTCGATCAGTCTTTGACCATCTAAGATAAATTTATCATTGGCATTCAATTCTATGGGCCCAGTTTGACCATCCAGATACTTTGACTGGAGACCTCTTGTGATGGATGACAGACCATTGATCATCCATCCTAGACCAAGTACTGTATTGTTGGCTTGCGAATTATAACTTATAGAAATCGAAGGACTCTTCCCATTAGTTCCAGCAGGAATTTCTATCGGAATAATGTAGGATGCGGCACCATTTGCCACATCTGCAGATCCTTGCAAACTACCTACTGGAAAGCTTGTATTTATAGCACGGTTCAGGAAAGTAGTACTATTATAGAGAGGTTCATAAGTGATTTGAGCTGTTATAGTAAAAGAATGGCATGTAATGACAGCTACGACCAATATCATTATGAACTTGTAATAAAAATTATGTCTGTTTTTCATTGTCTATACTATAATAAGTAGTAAAGGGATATACTAACAGTAAATTTGATGCAATATACAAGATAATTTATTCTGTACAAATAGAAATAGTTTTTTTTTATCGGTCATAGGTAGAATTCATTTACCTATGAGCTGCATTACTATGAAAGAAAAAGGAAGTTCACTTCTGGCATCAGCTAATAGTGATGATTTTTATGGATATAAATAATGTATTTAACAAAAAAAAGAAATAATATTACGCCGCCCACTGGAGGGCAAAATCATATTTGGATGGAACCTTGCTCCGAGTTG
>JAWKLK010000014.1:0-25568 GCA_041392785.1 Saprospiraceae bacterium | reverse complement strand
TATCTGCTCTTGTTATCTGGGTGTCATCACTTCTTACGGTGCCCAGGGTGATATCTCTACATACAGTATTGCTGCTATTTTCATTACTGACGGTGAGGCAGACATGGTAAGTGCCGTTACCCGGAAAGGTGTGGTATGGATGTTGTGTGGTGACTCGCGGGCTGCCGTCACCAAAATCCCACTCCCATGTCTCAGGTCTGAAGTAGCTGAGATCCGTAAAACGCAGCCTGAGATAGTCTATGCTATCCGGCTCGTAACGATACTTTGCGACGGGATGATTGTCGAGACCCAGTGTGTCACATGGTGAGCCATCCAGTGGGCCTAGGCGATAGTGCGGGAAGTTGGGGATGGACCATGGATTGTTGGGAATTTTTAAAGCGTGCTGCCGAAAGGAGCACGCCTGCCCTGCTTCGTTGGGATAGTCCATGATGTGCATATATCTAGAACTGGCAGAACCCGATACATTGTACAATCTACCATCTGGGCCATAGCCCCAAAAGCCAAACTGAGTAGTAAATATGCCTGGCCAATCTGTTGGGTCTTGAAAACCATCATAGGTGGCCAGATGAACCCTTGGTATAGTCAAATCGTTCACATCGTATTGATATAAGTCATTCATATTATTGACATACAAATACCGATCATCCGGAGAGAAGGCTATTCCCTGGCCGACAGATGCTTCAGGTATGACTAAGGTATCAAAAAAGGGGTTAGACAATAGTCCACTGCACCTGTCAAAATCAAATATTGAGATGACCCCAATACTGTCCCAATATACACCATCATTCACTGCATACTTATCTCCTTTGTGGGAGAATGTTGCATTTCCTGCTGAATAATTAACATTTAATTTTCCAATATTTTGGGTATTCACCAAATGTACTCCTTGACTATCCAACAAGAAAATATAATAAGTTGTGTTATCATCACTGATGGCGATCAACCACCAATCTCTCCCATTGGCATGGCGACATGAATGTAAATAGCCATCTTTAAGTTCAGTATTTATTAATATATGATCTTTGCTGATGACACAGCCTTTTGTATCATTACATTCCCTATCTACTATTGAGTAAAATATGCCCACAGTCTCACTTATATTTGTATTAAAGTTGACATTAAATACATATAGATATTCCTTCCCATTTTGTATAATGGGCAAGATAATGTTGCCTTGAAATTGATTTAATCCTAATTTTTCTCCAGTTGATTGAACAACACTGCCACGCCAGTAGTTGTTGTAATTTATCGTATCTCCACCTTGTATGGGCTGGTCATCTGGGCCATTTATCTGCATTCCATTGGTATAACAAAATAAGTCTCCTTCATTGGTACTATAATTACAATTCGTGCCATGCAATAAAAACCTTCTATAAGTATAATATTCAATTTGCATTGGTTCGGTGTTGAAGTTTAGTGTAAAAGGCGTAAAAATTTTATCCGTGTCATTTTCGATTTGTTCTATCGTTCCAAAACCATAATGACCAAGTACCCAGTTATAGTCATTTTCCTGACCAAATAAAGAATGATTCAATATTGAAATATAGATAAATAGTAGAAAAAATTTTATGTACATAATTCAAAATTGGTAAATTTTAAAATAAAAATTCAGGTGAGAAAACACTTTTTCTCACCTGAAATAGAATACATTATTGTATTTTAATTACTTTTTTAACTCTAGTTCCGCTTTCTACAGTTTGTATTGTCACGAAATATACGCCACTTTGTAACTCAGAGATGTCAAAACTATGTGTATTTCCTTCTACTTGTTTTATCTTCACTCCCTGTAGGTTCATGATGTCTATACGCGCTATGTCACCAGCATACTCTATAGTAAGTTTGCCATTAGTAGGGTTTGGCATCAAACTTACATTTCTGTCAGACTTGTTTTGAATCGACCGTGGTTCTACACTTTGCGTACACTGGGCATCATCATAATAGGTTTCGTATCCCAATCCAGCTAACATATTGCGTGAGAGCACTACCGTCTCTTTGTATAATGGCTCGCATAGTTGGGCCAAACTTTGCAATGATGCCAAGTGATGTGCTACTACGTATGTATCTCCATATATCAGCTTGTCCATCAATATATTGGCATATTGCTGTGCAGCCAAGGTATATGGTTTATCATTTGGCAAATTACTGACTTCAGATTTTAACACTTCCAAAGCACCCCGATTGTCGAAGTTTGCAACTTCGATGTCATATCCTTCCGGTCTGTGACCGAATACAGATGACCAGTTTTTAATAATTCCATTTTTCATTAATTCCATGTTCGTTTATGTTTAGCTTTGACAAAGTTACTTTTTATTTGATGAATATTCAATAGTATTTCCCACATTTTAAGGTTTTAGATGATGCTTTTATCCCGATCTAGGCAATTCCATGCCACCTATGAATTCCATATACCCTACATTTTCACCACCCTACCTTCTCTGACTACTACATCTTCTCACTGTGCTCATGCAGGCCTAAGTCGACCGTGTGTGTGTTTGTTTATGTGTGTGTAAATCATTGATTTACTACCACTTACATTTCTATTCATGATTAAAAAAATTTAGTTTTAAACTACCATAATTGTCTTCAGACGAAAAAAATAACCATCAAGTTTTAACTAGTATTCGGTCTTTAGGAAATTTTGCTGCTTTTTACAATGTAAAGTAAATTTAAGTTAACAAAAAATAAAAAATATCAATACAAAGCTACTGTCGCATTTTAATAAAAACAAAATATTTATGGGTGAATTTTGGTATATTTTTTATTGCAATACGTTATACATTGATTTATAAATAGTTAATTCATTCTTACAGATCAGGTGGGTACATGTAAATTTTTAGTTTAGAGCGGAAGGCTTTAGTTGTAGAAATTTAATTCTTTAGTGGTCATTCTACAATCATAATTCACCATTCTAAATTCTGAAATTGTAATACTGCATTCTCATTTCATCATTCCTACTTCATCATTCAAGATTAATTACTTAGTCCATCATAAAATTGCTAAACATATCCATAAGCACCCCTGCAAAGGATGCACTGACGCCAAATAGAAAAATATGTAATGTTCTGTCATAGTATTTCTCGCCAATATTGCGTGGATAGGACATTTTTAATATTCTTCCAAGAACTACAATTAAGCAGATAATTCCTATTAACACTGATATACCAATCATGTAAGCCAAAGTATCAGAATGTGCATTATCTGCCTTCACAAATGTAGCAGCAAAATTGAGTATAAAACCCAAAATGATACCCGTAGCTGTTACAAGTGGTTGCCTGAATGCTTGAATTTTATCTTCCATCATTCCTACAAATCTATTATCTTATCAGCCTCTCTGATGCCGCTTAGATAAGCACCGTGAGCTGTTGAAAAATAATCAATATGAGTGTGCTCACCTGCAAAAAACAACCTATTATTTACCTGTTCTGCAAGATCATCAAAATGCTGCATTTCCGTGTCTACAGCTGTAAATGAATAAGCGCCATACGTATTTTCATTGCTATTCCATTTTGTTCTTAGCATGTGTGTTGGTGCTGGAATATTTTCGCCATACACCTCTTCGAGATGCTCCATAATAGCATCGATAACTTCCGCATCAGACATAGATTCGGTAGATCTACCATAATCCGCATAAGCAAAAGTCATAAGAGCATTCACATCTGGATGAAATTTCTTTACATTAACAAAATAATTAAATTTATCCATTGTTTCAGGTGTATAGACGATGTACTGTTCATCATCCCAAAAAGCGGTGTCCCAAGTCAGGAGAAACTTATTGACACAATTCATGCCCACTCTTTGGATTGCATTAGTCTTTGATGTGGGAAGTGCGGGCGTAAACTGTATGACATTTTTCTTCAATACCCCTAAAGGAACAGTCACTAACACATAATCTGCTTCACTTATCCCTGATGTGTGGGATATTTTCACCTTTTCCGCAGAATAATCTATTGATAAAACACGTTCATTTAGCTTGATTGTCAATCCTTTAGCTAAATAATTGGGAATGGTGTCATATCCATTGGTTGAAATTCTTTCTTCGCCCCCGAACACTTCCCCTTCATCATACAATGTAGAAGACAATGCATTTAAATCACCTGTATCAAACGTAATGTACGTAGATAAGAAAAATTTATAGAGCCTATCATTTGCTTTATCTGGATAGAGAGATGCAAAAACTTCTTCAAAACTTTTACCTTTATCGCCACTATCTTTCAAGACTTCTAAAATATTGTAAAAGTCATCTTCTGCAGAAGCATACGACGTATCGCCATACAATTTTCCACCCAAATCATAAGCTAAAATGCTTTCATCATCGGTAAAAGCTGTACTCATGCCCGCCTGTTGGGCCAAATCTGTTATAGGATTGCCTGTCGTACCATGTATCCAACTTGCGCCTTCATCAAAGGCAACTCCAAGACTCCTATTTGTCCTCAAGCGGCCACCTACCCTATCTTGCGATTCTAAAATGGTGACGCCAAAGCCATTTTCTTGTAATTTTTTGGCTGCAGCAATTCCAGATATTCCAGCACCTACCACAAGTACTGATTTTCCATTATTATGTTCATTGTCACTACTGCAAGAACTACTAAGAAAAGTAGGTGCTAAAATTATAACCGGCAATCCTGTAATGGCATCTTTGATAAAATGTCTTCTATGCATATCTTTTTAAGGAAATTTTTATAAAATTTTGAACTAAACTAAATACTTCAATTATTCTTTATTGAAAAAATACTCAATGTCTGGGCCGCCGTCTGAGATTTTAGCAATAAAACCATTAGATTTACTCTCCAAATATGCTTGTATCTCATTTGATGTAACGTTTTAATATTAGAAATTATATCTTAAAAATATCTACTTAATCAATTTAGAAGCAATAAATTCAGTTATAATCACTTCCTCTTCAAATTGATAAAAAACAATAGTGTATTTTCGTTTGTAACTAATACATTTTAGACCATCATAAGCCCTCAATCTATCTTTACATGTGGCGTAATTTACCTTCTTGTAATCTAAAGATTCTATGAAAGCATAGACTTTTTCTACATAGTTTCTTGCAGTTGAAAGCATTCCATTACTTTCAATAAAATAGGCCAAATCAGCAATGTCATCAGCAAATTGAGCCGAATAACTTATTTTAATTTGTCCCATTTTTCAATTCTCTCCAATGTCCTTGCCTTTGCTTCTTCTAAAGTTAAAAGCCCTCCCTTGTACTTTTCATATACTTGCTTTTTGGTCAAACTTTCATACTTTTCCTTAGATAAAATTACATACTCTTTATTGTCAATCACTACTTCTGATGGCATACTATTGGATTTTAATAAATTTTGTTGTAAAAATAAGCTAATTTAATTAACCATTAGAAAAAATACTTTACATTAAATTCTTAAATCTTGGTCGTCTTGGGGCGATATTACCTAAACGTTCGAGTTTGGACGCTTCGTAGTCAGAAAAGTTACCCTCAAAAAAAACGACCTGAGAATCATCTTCGAAAGCCATAATATGCGTGGCCAATCTATCGATAAACCATCTATCATGGGATATCACTAATACACATCCTGCAAAATTGTCGATAGCTTCTTCTAGAGCTCTCAATGTGTTGACATCGATGTCATTAGTAGGCTCATCCAGCAGCAAAACGTTTCCACCTTCTTTTAGGGTCATAGCAAGATGTACACGGTTACGCTCTCCTCCAGATAACACGCCCAGTTTTTTCTGTTGATCGGCACCGCTGACATTAAATTTACTAAGATAAGCTCTGACATTAACTTGGGTTTTTCCCACCATGATCAATTCCTGACCTTTTCCTACAGCTTCCATAATGGTCAATTCTGGTTTCAGGTCTGAATGAGATTGATCTACATAACTCAAATGTACAGTATCTCCTATCACAATCTTACCATTATCTGGAGCTTCTGTACCCATAATCATTCTAAACAAGGTTGATTTTCCCACACCATTTGGCCCGATGATGCCCACTATAGCATTTTTAGGTATAGAAGCTGTAAAATCGTCAATTAATACCCGATTGCCAAAAGATTTTGTAACGTTTTGGATGTCAATGACTTTATCTCCAAGTCGATCTCCTGGTGGTATGTAAAGTTCAAGTTTAGATTCTTTTTCTTTTACTTCTTCATTTTGTAATTTGTCATAAGCGTTTAGACGAGCTTTACCTTTTGCTTGTCGACCTTTAGCTCCCATTCTGACCCATTCAAGTTCCCTTTCTAGCGTTTTCCTGCGCTTAGATTCCTGTTTTTCTTCCATCTCAAGGCGCTTAGCTTTTTGCTCCAACCAGGAAGAGTAATTACCTTCCCATGGTATGCCTTCGCCTCTATCGAGCTCAAGTATCCATCCTGCTACATTATCCAAAAAGTACCTATCGTGCGTCACTGCTATCACAGTGCCAGGGAAATTTTTAAGATATTGTTCTAACCAATGGACAGACTCTGCATCCAGGTGGTTGGTAGGCTCATCTAGCAATAATATATCTGGCTGACTCAATAGCAACCTACATAAAGCAACCCTTCTTTTCTCTCCTCCCGAACACACAGAAATGGGCGTATCGCCTTCAGGACAACGCAAAGATTCCATAGCCGTCTCTAGTTTATGATCAAGATTCCAGGCATCATAATGTTCCATTTCCTCCATCAATTCGCCTTGCTTTTCTATGGCAGCCATCATGGCATCTTCATCTAGCGGCTCGCAGAGCAAATTATTGACGTCTTCATATGCTTTTATTGTATCCACTATGTGTTGCACGCCTTCCTCCACGATTTGTTTGACGGTTTTATTGTCATCTAATGTAGGTTCTTGTTCCAAATAGCCTATCTTATAGGTCTTATCAAAGGTCACTTTGCCTTGAAAATTGGTATCGAGACCTGCTATTATTTTTAACAATGACGACTTGCCCGACCCATTCAAACCCAAAACGCCTATTTTAGCTCCATAAAAAAAGGAAAGCCAAATATTTTTTAATACTGTTTTTTGTGGTGGATAGACTTTTGTCACACCCTCCATCGAAAAAATGACTTTATTATCTGCCATGCTTTTATATTCAATTTTTAAAGTGCAAAGGTAAAGAAAAGGGCGAATTAATTTGTACACGTACCAAGATCAAATTTAAGTCTGAAGCAGGTCTCGATTATAATTTTATTGACTACATTTGCTCCCTGAGTGGTTATGGACATTGTTTTAATGGATAATTGAAAAACAGTTTTTACAGATTGAGGGTTTTACTTATTGATAATTACGATTCGTTTACATACAATCTTGTACAACTTATCAAAAATTGTGATGTCACAGATATAAGTGTCATTAAAAATGATAAATTAAGAAATGTTGATGCTTATGACTATGATGGTATCATCATTTCACCGGGTCCAGGATTGCCTCATGAATCCAACGATCTAATACCATTTTTACATAAAAATTATAAAAAAAAGCCCATGTTAGGTGTCTGTTTAGGTTTACAAGCCATTGTAGAAATGTTTGGTGGCCGATTGAAGCGTTTACCTGACGTATTTCATGGAACACAATCCCTTTTGTTTAGCATGCAATACAAGGACTTACTTTATAAAAGTTTTAAAAAACCTATTAAAGTAGGTAGGTATCACTCATGGGTAGCAAGCAACATCAATTTTCCCAATGATTTGATGATCACTTCTTTGGATGAAAATGGAGAAATCATGTCAATAACACACAAGGAACTACCGATTTTTGCCGTTCAATTCCATCCAGAATCCATACTTACTCCAAAAGGCATCATCATAATGAGAAACTTTATACAATGTTGTCAACAATGGAATGGTCAGTAATGATTACACTGTAACTTGCAATCTTAATTGTTAAAATTTTACTAAAAATGTAAAGAAAAATCAACATTTGAGCTTGTAAATCGATAAAAATCAAGCAGTAAAATAAATTAATATTACTTTAACATTATTATTCTCTTAAAAACGAGTCGGTATAATAAAAATCACCATATATTTGTTGCAACAAAACAGATAACATGATGTCAGAAGTGGAGTTTGATAAAAAATTTGAAGTCTTGACTGATTCATTAAACGCATTTGCGTATAATCTTACAAAAAATACAGAAGATGCGAGGGATCTATATCAAGAAACTGCAATAAGAGCCATAACCAATAGAGATAAATTTAGACCTGATACAAATTTTAAAGCTTGGACTTTTACGATAATGAAAAATATTTTCATTAACAATTATCGTAAAAAATCTAAATCAAATACTATTATTGATTCAACTGATAATCTTTACTTTATCAATTCAGGGGGTGCTGCCATAGAAAATGATGGTAGCAGAAATATCTTGATGAAAGAATTGAATAGGATGATTGACTCGCTTGAAGATAGTATCAGAATTCCTTTTATTATGCATTACGAAGGGTATAAATATCAAGAGATTGCAGACCTTTTTAAATTGCCTTTAGGCACAGTAAAAAGTCGTATTTTCTTCGCCCGTAAAGCTTTAAAGGAAATGATCAAGGAGAGTTATGGTGATTATTCTTTAGTTAGGTCACTTTCAGCATAAGAAAGTTTAGATTTTTCATCAAGGAGAATATTGTACATCAACGTACATGACGAATTCTCAAAGTATAGCTTTTAGGAGGCAAGGCAGTTTTTTTAATCTACTATTGACATGGTCAGTAGAAGTGGATAGAGATATGCCTTGGAAAAAAACAAAAGACGCCTATGCTATCTGGATTTCAGAAATAATCTTACAGCAAACTCAAGTAAAACAAGCTATTCCCTATTATTTGAAGTTCATTTGCACGTTTCCGTCTGCTGCTGCATTGGCTGATGCAGATTTGGATGCTGTACTGAAAGTCTGGCACGGATTAGGTTATTATAGCAGGGCTAGAAACTTGCATGCTGCTGCAAAAATTATTAAAAAAGAGTATGGATCTACTATACCAAATGATTTTGAAGCACTCAGAAAACTACCAGGAATAGGAGAGTATACAGCTGGTGCGATAGCTTCATTTGCATTTGAATTACCCTATCCTGCTATAGACAGCAATGTGATTAGATTTATTGCAAGATTTCTTGGCATCATTGATGTACCACAATCCAAAACGTTAAATCAATACATAAAAGACTTCATTTCAAATGCCTACGTAAACAAAAATCCCGCTCTTATTAATCAGGCCTTAATAGATTTCGGAGCCACTGTATGCACTGCCCAAAATCCGATGTGTAGCCAATGTCCTTTTAGCTCAGATTGTTACGCAAAATCAAATGACATGATAAGGGAAATTCCAGTAAAAAAGGTAAAAAAATCAAGAAGGAATAGATATTTCTTTTACCTGTTCCTTTCCGATAATAATCACATCATTTTGACCCAAAGGGAGAATTCAGATATTTGGCAAGGATTAATGGATCTTCCTTCTATCGAATTAGCTTCGAATGATGCTTTTGATCAAAATTCCTTTGAAGTATTCAACAATATACTTAGTGACATGTCATTAGAAAATTTAAGGGTGTTTAAAATTGAAGAGAAAAAACAAACACTGACACACCAAATAATTCATACCAAAATATTCTTTTTCGAGCCGCAAAAAATAAAAGAAATAAAACAACCATATTTCTTGGCAGATAGACAAAAAGTAAGCACCTTTGCATTTCCAAAAATCATAACCGATACAATCAATCTTTGGGTAAAGACGACTTAAAGTTTTTTTTTCTCAAAAAATTTACTCTTTTAAACCATACATTATAAAATAATTATAAAGCTGAATCGATGGTAAATAAAGTGATATTGATCGGGCATCTTGGTACGGATCCTGATGTGCGAACTTTAGAAAACGGAACTAAAGTGGGAAGTTTCACTTTGGCAACAAATGAAAGCTATAGAGATAAAAATGATCAATGGCAAACCCTCACCGAATGGCATAATATTGTGGTATGGCGTTATCAAGCTGAAAAAGCTGAGCGAGAGCTAAAAAAAGGAAATCTTGTTTATATTGAAGGAAAACTGACGCATAGAAAGTACCAAACTTCTGATGGGCAGGACAGATATATTACTGAAATAGTGGCTAATAATGTGAACTCTTTGGAAAGAAAAGAAAGAACTGGGTTTGCAGAGTCTTCATTTCCAACTATTGATGACGATCCATCATTCCGCTCTGGAATAGCACCTTCACCACAGCAAAACAGCCCTGAACAAGACAATCCTATTGATGATCTTCCATTTTAAAAGGTCTAAGCCGATGGCTTATATTTTTCTTAGTAAATCTTTGATATTTGGACACTGAGCTGGGTCACAATCTATTGCTTTTAAGTCAAGTCGAGCCGTCAAGTGGGCTTGGCGTAGTGGGTTCTATCTTTTTATTTATTTTATTGCTTATAGGGAGTGGATTGATTTCTGCTTCTGAGGTAGCCTATTTTTCTCTTGGTATCAAGGATATAAAGGCTCTGGAAGATGAAGATTCATTTACGTCAAAATTAGTTCTCTCTCTCAAGGAAAAACCAAGATATTTATTGGCGACAATTCTCATCACCAATAATTTTATTAATATTACTATAGTCATTGTTGCAGAGAGTATTATAAGGCAATTATTTGGCGAATCTACATTACAGATAATTGGAAATACGCTGTACAGTTGGTTTCCAACCCATTTATATACCGCAGAAACACTTGCTACCGTCTTCAATTTCCTTGTTACAGTTGTTGGTGTTACTATTGTGTTAGTACTATTTGGAGAAGCGATCCCGAAGATTTATGCCACACTAAATAAATACACCATTCTGAGATTAATGGCTAGACCATTAAATGTTTTAATGTATATATTGAAACCTATTAGTAGATTATTAGTAGGTTGGTCATCCAATATAGAAAAATCTTTTAATACAAATAATTCATCTGGCACATCCCGAGAGGATTTAGACACTGCTATAGACCTTACCGTAACACCTGATAGCGAATCTGCAGTACAGGAAGCAGATATTTTGAAGGGTATTGTCAATTTTGGAGGTATAGCTGTACGGCAAATTATGAGGCCTAGAATTGATATCATTGGTTTAGAATGGGAACTCTCGGACAAAGATGTGCTAAAAATCGTCAGGGATTCTGGTTATTCTAGATTACCTGTTTTTAACGATGATTTAGATAATATCGTTGGCATCATCTATGTCAAGGATTTATTGACTTTGGATGACAATCCTGATACGAAGCAATGGCAAGAAATCATGAGGTCAAATTTATTATTTGTACCTGAGTCCAAGAAGATAGATGAGTTATTGAGAGAGTTTCAGAAGAAGAGAATGCATCTCGCCATAATTGTGGATGAATTTGGAGGTACTGTGGGAATAGCTACTTTGGAAGATATCATGGAAGAAGTAGTAGGAGATATCAAGGATGAATACGATGTAGAAGAAGATATTGAGTTCATTAAACTCAAGGAAAATCATTATATTTTTGATGGAAAAACGCTGTTGAAAGATGTGTGTAGATTAGTAAATCTCAATACAACATATTTTGATGCCTATAAAGGAGATGCCGATAGTCTTGCAGGTTTAATGTTAGAAATATTGGGTAAAATGCCCGTTATAGATGAAACAATCCACTTAGAAAATGTAGAAATCAAAGCAATTTCTGTAACCAAAAGAAGGATTGAAAAAATCAGTATCATTTTAAATGAAAAATAAATTTATAGTAATTTTTTTTGGATGGTTAGCTTTACTGTTTATCCAGTGTAATAATAATGATGTACAGCTCCCTAAACAGCGTATGTATCCGAGAGTGATTTTTCCAGAGAAAAGTTATACTGTTTTTGATTCTAGTTATTGTAATTTTACATTCAAATATCCCACCTATACAAAAATACTGAAGGATGCATTCATTTTTGAAGGAAAACCATCTGATAATTGCTGGTTTAACATCCACGACGCTAAACTAAACTATACAATTCACTGCAGCTATTATCCAATAGATAAAACAATGAACATGACAAAAATGATAAACGATGCTTTTTATATAGCAGGAAAACACAATACAAAAGCTAACTTTAGGAAAGAAACACTTATTAAAAATTCTCACGGAGTAGAAGGATTGTACTTTGACATTGAGGGCCCTGTGGCAAGTCCCGTTCAGTTTTTTCTCACAGACGGAACGAGTCATTTCTTTAGAGCCAGTTTATATTTTAATGCAAAAGTAAATCCAGATTCTACAGATATTATCCTCAAATTTGTGAAAAGTGATATCGATACATTGATCCAAACATTCCATTGGAAATAAAGAAATTTGATTACCTTTGGACTGCTTAAAATTTAGAGTATGTCCAATAAAATTCTTTATCTACTGGATGGCCACGCCCTTGTGTATAGGGCACATTTTGCATTCATAACTAGACCCCTTATCAATTCTAAAGGCATTAACACATCTGCCATCACTGGATTTGTGAGGACATTATGGGATCTTATCGTCAATAATAGACCTACTCATATTGCAGTGGCTTTTGATCCATCTGGTCCTGTTTTCAGGCATGAATTTTACCCTCAATACAAAGCAAATAGAGATGCTACTCCTGAAGATATTATAGTGGCTATGCCGTATATCAAATCCATCATAGAAGCATTGAATATCCCCATAATATCGGTAAAAAACTATGAAGCAGATGATATTATCGGCACAGTAGCAAAACAAGCTGAAAAAAAAGGTTATACTGTATATATGGTGACTCCCGATAAAGATTATGCACAGCTCGTATCAGAAAATATACTTGTATATAAGCCAGGAAAACAAGGTGGAGATGTAGAAATTTTAGGGGTTAATGAGATTTTAAAAAATTGGGGTATCCAAAGGGTAGATCAAGTCATAGATGTGCTTGGATTGCAAGGGGACAGCGTAGATAATATTCCAGGTGTTCCAGGCATTGGACCAAAAACCGCAACTGTCTTACTACAAGAATATTCTTCAATTGAAAATATCATAGCTAACAGTGATAAGCTGAAAGGGAAAGTGAAGGAAAACATTGAGACTTTCAAAGATCAAGCATTATTGTCTAAACGATTGGCGACGATTGACATCAATTCTCCGTACGAATTTGATGAAAAAGCTTTCATTTTAGAGCCAATGAACAGGGATAAAATAAAAGAAATATTTCTGGAGTTGGAGTTTAGAACTCTAGCTCAGCAAATACTAGGAGCAACCCAAACTGAAGATGGACAAATACAAAAAGCTGCACCAGTGCAAGGAACGCTTTTTGGAAATTCTTCATCAACACCATCTGTATCAGCAGAAAAAACAGAATATCATATTGCCAAAAAGAATATCGCCAACGTAGCGCATTCCTATAAAATCATAGATAGTGAAGACGAGTATTCAGATTTGATTAATCTACTTTCGCAACATAAAACCATAAGTTTTGACACTGAAACTACAGGAATCGACCCCAATGCTGCCGAATTGGTTGGATTGTCATTTTCTGTTGAACCACATAAGGCCTATTATATCCCGATACCATCAGATCAAGAAAAAGCAAAAGCCGTAGTGGCGCATTTCAAACCTATTTTAGAAGATAGATCAATCAAGTTTATAGGTCAGAATATTAAGTATGACCTTGCTATGATGAAATGGTATGGTGTGGAAATGAATGGGCCATTTTTTGATACAATGATAGCACATTATTTATGCGAGCCTGACTTAAGACATAAGCTGGACTACCTTACTGAATCATATCTTGATTATAAAATGGTGCCTATAGAAGATCTTATTGGAAAAGGTGCTAAACAACTTAGTATGCGAGATATTGACATCAAACGAGTCGCTGAATACGCAGGTGAAGATGCTGATTTGACACTGCAGATGGTTCCCGTTCTAAAGCAAATGATGACAGATAATGCCATTGAAAATGTCTATGATACGATCGAAGAACCATTGATTCAGGTGCTTTGTGATATGGAGCACGCCGGGATCAGAATAGATGGAAACTTCTTAAGGGAATATAGTAAAGAATTGGAAAAATTGATATTAGAAGAAGAACAAAACATTTACAGAAAAGCCGGAACTCATTTCAATATCTCATCTCCGAGGCAGGTGGGAGAAGTTTTGTTCGACAGACTTAAAGTGCCGTATAGATGGAAGAAAACATCGCAAGGACATTATTCAACTGATTTTGATAAACTTACTGAGTTGGCTGGTGAGCATGAAGTGATAGATGCGATCCTTGAATACAGAAAACTCACCAAATTGAAATCAACTTATGTAGATGCTCTCCCTCTCATGATAAATAATAAAACTGGTAGAGTTCACTCCAATTTTAATCAGGCACGAGCTGCTACAGGAAGACTGAGTTCTGAAAATCCCAATCTTCAAAATATACCAATAAAGAATGAGGCTGGAAGAGAAATCAGAAAGGCATTCATTCCGAAAGATGACAATCATGTATTGGTGGCAGCGGATTATTCGCAAATTGAATTGAGACTTATTGCAGAAATCAGTAATGACGCTTCTATGCTTGAGGCTTTTGAATCAGGTAAAGATTTCCACAGAGCAACTGCCGCAAAAGTATACAGCGTGCCATATGATGAAGTGACATCAGATCAAAGAAGAAATGCTAAAACAGTCAATTTTTCTATAACTTATGGAGCTGGGGCCACAAATCTATCAAGACAACTGGGCATCTCAAGAAATGAATCTCAAGAGTTGATACGCAATTACTTTAAGGAGTTTCAAGGCTTAAAAAACTATATGGAAAACACGGTCAACTTTGCTAGAGAAAATGGATATGTATCCACGCTCTTAGGAAGACGTCGTGTACTTAGAGATATCAACTCAAGGAATAGACTTACTGCTAGCAATGCTGAAAGAGTGGCTATCAATACACCTATTCAAGGAACAGCGGCTGACATGATAAAATTAGCGATGATTCACATCCATAAGGCTTTACAAGAAAAAGGTATGAAATCCAAAATGGTCTTACAGGTACATGATGAACTTGTTTTCGATGTTCCTAAACATGAATTGGAAGAATTGAAACACTTAGTAAAAGAAAAAATGAAGCATGCTATTCCAAATCTGAAAGTTCCAATCGAAGTAGAAATAGGAATAGGAAATAATTGGCTTGAAGCGCATTAAATAAAATATCTCAATATATTATGTAGGGTATGACTTTCGTCATTCATGATTAAAATAAGGTATGGTAGTTTTGCATCGAAATGTAAAATCGACCTCACATGAATCGCTTCTTATTCTTGATTTTAATACCTGTCATTTTTATAGCCAATGTAAAGAGTCAAAGTGTAGTAATAGGTAATATTTCAAACAAATCTGAGCCCCTCATCAATGCTTTGGTATATTTTTCGGAAAATAATGTCACATATACTGATGAGAATGGACATTTTTCCATTCTGCTTTCTCCAAATAAATATCATTTTTCTATCCAATATTTAGGATATGATAACTATGAGTCCGATTTGGTGGTCAGTAATGAAAATATTGATTTAGGTCCTATCATTCTTGCAGAAAAATCCACATTTCTCAACGAAGTCAATGTGACTGCCTCATCATTGCCTTATAAAGGTAAAATTGTTGGGACTAATTACTATGTCAGTCCTATAACTATGCGCAAGGTTCAGCCTATATCTACAGAAGAAATTTTAAAAGGCTTACCTGGCTTAAATGTACTTGGAGATATGGGAGTTTCTAATAGGTTAAATGTAAGCATACGCGGCTCATGGGGCAGACGCTCCGAAAAAATATTAATGCTCGAAGATGGTTCTCCTATCTCTCCAGCTCCCTACACCGCACCTGGCATTTATTATAATCCTATCAGTGACAGAATAGACGCTATAGAGGTCATCACAGGGGCGGACATCCTTAGATTTGGCCCAAACAATATGTTCGGTGTGATCAATTATATCACACCTAAACCGCCTCAAGAACCTGCCTTAAGAGCCAAGCTCACATATGGGCAAAGAAATTATCTTTCAGGTTTGCTCTCATATGGAGGTACATGGGGAAAAACTGGTAGCCAAATCGAAGGAGTATTTAAAAAATTCGATGGATTTACACAGAATTCTTCAGTTCAAATGGTCAATCTAAACGCAAAAATCTTTTCAGAACTTAGTAAAACCCAATCGCTTTATTTTAAAGTTTCCACCCAATTAGAAGACAACCAAGCGACATTGAGCAGCATCACACCCTATACTTATACACTCGATCCAACACAAAACCCTTTTGATGCAGATAGATTTACTATGCATAGATATGGATTAGATGCTATACATAATTATAATTCCAACAATTTCACTCTTAAAACTAAGTTTTTTGCGTCTGATTTTGCTAGGGATTGGTGGAGACAACATAATGTGGTAATACCTATAGGTGATGTGAAAAATTATGTAGGAGAAAGAATATTCAATCAATACTATTCATATTTACAAAATAACTCCTTTACATCCGACGACTTCGTAAGGGTGGGAAAAATTACAAATGGAAGAGAATCAACATCGGATAGTAGGTGGAATTTCTCAGTAGCAGGTTTAGAACAAACATTTACTAAGGAATTGATAAGCGCTAAAGTCAAGAATACTATGGAAATGCAGTGGAAACTATATAAAGAGACATATCATGACCAGGTACTCAATGCAGACAGTACAAAATGGGCCAGAACTGGTAAAGCGGTCACTGATTTATTCTACAATTTATATTCCGTTTCGGGATTTTTAAGAGACAATATTGGTTATAAACATTGGAGTTTCATTCCTATCTTGAGATTAGAGCAAGTATGGATGGACAGAACTCATAGGATTGCAAATGCTGGAAACCCAAATCTAACATCTGATGATTCTGCTGCTCGCACCAATCATTATTTTATTGCACAGCCAGGTATTTCTGTCACATATCAGAAAAAAAGTATCCAGATTTTTGGAAGTTTATACAAAGGCTATATAGCACCATCAAAGTATTTTGCCTATTTGGTCGAGAGAGATGGTGTCCTTGTCAATCCTATCTCACCTCAAGATGCGAGCAATATCAAACCAGAAATAAGCTTTAATAAAGAAATTGGTTTGCGTGGTGATATCATTGCACATTACCTCTCTGGGCAATTTACCATTTATCATAATGTGGTATCTAATTTTTATTTAGCTGGATGGAATGAATTCTTTAAAACATTGGGAACCATCAGGTTGCAAGGATCAGAACTTGCATTAAAATGGAATTTACTACCACCTACATCAGATCAAAAATTGACCTTAAATACCAATATTTCACTTTTAAATACCAAAGTACTATCGGGTGACATGGTAGACGAACATCTATTTACACAAATAAAACATACAACGGAAACTAAAGCAGAATTTGTAAGTAAAATCAATGCCAACCCAAATGGATATGATGTCTTTACAAAAGATATGAATGGAAAGGAAATAGCGTTAGAAAAGCCTATAACAGTTGATCAGGTAAGCACCATCACAAAGACCGTGTACAAATATGGTGATGGCAAAATAGAAAATGGTTTCACACCCTATTCTCCACCGATCACCCTTTATCTGAACTTGATATATACCTATAAAAACTTGACTATTGGTGCATCCTATAATTGGGTAAAAGAGCAATATGCAGAGTTTGCCAATTTCAATGCAGTGTCAGGAGATGGCGGTATCGGCAAAATACCAACTTACCATTCTTACGATGGTAATATAAACTATCATTTCAAAGTCAAAAAACAATCCTTGTCCATATTTCTTGCTGCTAAAAATATCGGAAATAATATTTATGTAGCTTCTAGACTCAATCGAGGACAGTCGGGTATTCTACCCGCAGGATTCAGACAAATCAATATTGGGTTGACCGCGGAGATTTAAATTAAATATGTTTAATGATTTTAATATTTGATTACCAAATATTTACTTCTGGATGCAATTCTATTTGAAACTTTTTGAAGACGCTATCTATCACATGATTAGCGAGATCGAGTACATCTTTACCTTTGGCATTTCCAAAATGCACCAAGACCAAAGCTTGTCTGTTGTGTACACCTACATTGCCCTGCCTATATCCCTTTAAACCAGCAGTCTCTATCAACCACCCTGCCGGGATCTTCACATTACTCTCGTTTAGTGGATAAAATGGCATCATGGGATAGAGCGTTTGCAAATCTTCAAATTGGTTTTGGGATATGACAGGATTTTTAAAAAAACTTCCCGCATTGCCTATTTCATTAGGATTTGGCAGTTTGGATTGTCTGATAGAAATGACAGCATTGGAGACGTCTTTTATAGTTGGGTTATCAATGTTTTTTTCCTTTAAGACCTGATCTATGGCGCCATATTCCGTATGAAGCACATGATCAGTCTCCGTAAGATTATATGCTACTTTTGTAATAAATGTTTTTTGTCTTAATGCGTGCTTGAAAACACTTTCTCTGTATCCAAAACCACAATCTGCTTTGTAACATCTATACTTTTTTAAAGTTTCTAGATCAACGTATTCAAGATATACAAAATTGTCTTGTTGCTCAACACCATATGCCCCAATATTTTGGATGGGCGCTGCACCTACTGTTCCTGGTATCAAAGACAGATTTTCTAGACCACCAAGGTTTTTAGATAGTGTAAATAATACAAATTCATGCCAGTTTACACCGCCGCTAACTTCGACTAAAGTAGAGCCGTTCATTTGCTCTAGGATGGTGATCCCTTGAATATTGTTATGCAATACTATGCCATCCACATCTTTTGTAAGCAGTATATTAGAACCACCACCCAAAACATAGATATTATCTTTTATTTTAGACAAGAGCGCTAATAATTCATTTTCATCATTAACAGAGTAAAATGCTTTGGCTTTCTGATCAAGGCCAAAAGTATTATAAGGCAGTAAAGAAAAATTTGGGACTAATTCCAAAGTATTAAAGAGAGCTTTCAGGTGTTTTTATTTTTTTCATCATTTTCATATTGAAGTCATATTGCAAACCAATATTCAACGTAGATGCATCTGTATCAGAATTGAATCCATACCTGACAAAAAATGATGCCGCAAAACCATTAAGTCCACCGCCATAACCTGCTTGAATAATATATGTGTCAAAATAATCTCTTCTTAAACCATTATTATAGTCTTCCTTACTGATACCGTACAATTCTGTTCTACTAGACTGTAATCCTGCACCTATGTTGAATCCTGTTGTCATCTCTTTGTCAAAAGTTGATGTGCCATTAAAATTAAATTTCGCCATAATTGGAAATGCTAGACTACCCATACCTTGAAAAGAAGATGTTGAAATAGTTGTAAAGCCCATTACGGCTTGCGCTTCCACTGAAAAGCTAATATTTTTACTACCTACCCATAACTTTGGGCCCAATCCTAAGTTTAAAATGGCATTACCTACTGACCTGTCTCCTAGAGCTTCTTTAGGGTTGGTATATCTCTGGTACAAGTCATTACTTACAGTGTACCCATAACCAAACTGTGCTTTCATTGTCTGTATAAAAAATACCAAACACATTATTAATAGAACTCTAAACATATTCTAGATTTGTAAAATGATAAACATGAGAAAAGACGTAATGTTGATAATTGTTAGTCAAATTGCAGTCTTGCAAGTGAAGCATAAACACCTTTTTCGTGATGTATTAATTCATCATGAGTGCCTTCCTCTACAATTTTTCCCTTTTCTATGACATAGATACAATCTACATCCCGCACCGTGGCTAATCTGTGCGCTATAATAATAGATGTCCTACCTTCCATCAATGTGTTTAATGCATCTTGGACTAGTTTTTCGGATTCAGCGTCCAAAGACGAAGTAGCCTCATCAAGAATCAAAATTTTTGGATCTTTAAGAATTGCTCTCGCAATGGCTATGCGCTGTCTTTGTCCACCTGACAGCTTCACTCCCCTTTCACCGACAATGGTGTCTAAACCTTCTGGGAACTTCTGGATAAACTCTATACAATTAGAATACTGCGCTGCATTATACACATCTTCTAGACTCGCGTCTGGCTTGCCATATGCGATATTTTCCCTTATGGTACCGCCAAATAATATTACATCTTGGGGTACAATTCCTATACAATGTCGCAATTTAGTAACATTAAAATCTTCTATATTCACACCATCAATAAGGATCATTCCATTTTTCACATTATAAAATCGCATCAATAATTGTGCAATTGTAGATTTTCCACTTCCACTTTGCCCAACCAACGCTACTTTCTGACCTTTCTTTATAGCTATATTGATTCCATTTAGAACTGTGACATCTGATCTGGAAGGATAACTAAAAGCAATTTCTTCCATCCTAATATCTCCTAAAATACTACAACTCTCCTTACTGTTGGTATCTGTCAAATGTACTTCTTTTTCTGACTCAAGAATATCTAGGATTCTTTCCGTTGCTCCTATAGCTCCAGCGATTTGTGTGTATAAATTTCCAATACTAGCAATCGCACCACCTAAAATTCCTGTATAAATAATAAATGAAAATAAATCGCCCGCTTCCATAGTTTTATTCTCAACCATGATGGCACCCTGCCAAAGAATAAAGAATATTCCTCCTGTCAAAATTGTTATAATGAAAGCAAAAAACAATCCACGAACTTTCGCAAATTGAAGTGATATATTGACTATTTCCTGGACTGATTTCTTATATCTTATAGATTCAAACCATTCATTTGCAAAAGACTTTACTACAAAATAGGATTGCAAGGTTTCATCTACAATGGTAGCAGCATCTGCAAGTTTATCTTGTCTATGTTTGGATAATTTTCTAATGTATCTCCCAAAAATCATAGCTGATATTACGATTCCCGGAAAGGTAAGGAGCATAATAATCGACAATTTTGGAGTCCATACAAAGATGATTATTATACCCGCAATCAGTATTACAAGCTGTCTAATGAACTCCGCGAGAGTTATTGAAAACGTACTTTGCAACTGCTCTACATCAGCAGTGATCCTACTAGTCAACTCTCCTACCCTTTTCTCTTCAAAAAACCAAACTGGCTGTGTAATGATAGTATTATACAATGTCGTACGAAGATCTGCCATGCCTTTCTCTGACACCACTGAAAAGAGATAAGTACGCACATAACTCAAAATTCCTTGGACAATCAAAATAATCAGAAAAACCCAACCATAATCCTTCACACTCAGACCAAGGTTGAATTTAGGTTTTCCAATTGCAGTATTAGCCATTTCGCCTGGTAATCCCATTAAAAGCATAAACACTAAGCTACCGAAAATCAGTAGCAACATGGCTCCAAAAAAGTACCATCTGTACGGTTTGATATAAGAAAAAACTTGTAAAGAACGCTTCAGTGCTGTAATACTGAATTTAGATTCTTTGATTTCGGCCTTTGATTTTGCCATTTTAATTTAGATTCAGCTTAGCGATCACATCAATTTTACCACGGACCTTGTCACCCATTTTTACTTTAACTTCACAATCAAGGGGGAGATAGATATCTACTCTAGATCCAAACTTGATAAACCCCATTTCACCACCTTTTGAAGCACTATCATTTGGTTTTGAATACGTTACGATTCTTCTTGCCAATGCGCCCGCTATTTGTCTCAATAAAATAGTTTTACCCATTGTGGTATAAGCCACAGTGCTTCTTTCATTTTCAGTTGATGCTTTGGGATTCCAAGCTGCAAGATATTTACCTTCATGGTATTTCGTATACACAACATTACCATCAGATGGATACCAATTGGCGTGTACATTGAGTGGCGACATAAAAACAGATATCATTTTGCACTTGTCTTTGATATACTCATCTTCGACTACATCTTCTATAACCACTATTTTTCCATCACAAGGACTCAATAAATCCGCTAAGTCAGAAGATCCAATAGTTCTTTTTGGAATTCGGAAAAAAGAAATTATAAAAAAATAAAGTATGCAACAAAATATGATAACAGGATAAAAGCCATCAGGAAAAAAATAATAACTCCCTGAAATCAGTATTGATAAAAATAAAAAGGTTACGAGTAATGTAGGATACCCTTCTTTATGAATGTACATAAATGATTTTAAAGGTTGAAATAAATAAAGTGCAAAAGTACAATAAAAGGCAATACGAAGATAAATGCATCAAATCGATCATAAAATCCACCGTGGCCTGGCATAAAATTACCTGAATCTTTCACACCAAATTTGCGCTTTATCGAAGATTCAAATAGATCTCCATAAGCTCCAAAAATCCAAACAATAACCGACATGGCAATACAGAAAACCAGCGGATAATTATTATTGTAAAGATGGCAAACTACGGCAAATACGATTGCGCCAACTCCTGCACCGAAAAAGCCTTCCCATGTTTTCCCCGGTGAAATTTTCATCATGAGTTTATGTTTTCCAAATTTTGAACCCACAAAATAAGCTGTAGAGTCGCAAATCCACACGAGCAAAATAGTATATAATAATATAGTGGAACTCTCTGGATGCAATGCAATGAATTTGGCCATGACTCCCAATGGCAAACCAAATAGTAATATCACTATAGCAGGAATAAATTTGTGAAAATCAAATGAAATATACAAACTCTGTATGGCCAAAATATGGATAATTACTGAAAATAAAGCGATATAAAACAGTGTTTTCTCATCAAATGCACCGAAGCTTAAAAAAATAAAAGTACCTAATGCTAAAGCAACTGAAAGAAATTGGAGCAACTTAGGCGGTTTTGTGATTTGAGTATACTCGTAAGATGCCCCAAGTGTAATGACTGTCAATAATACAACACTGCCTATATACCCGATGGATAGCAATAATAAAACAATACCTCCAAAAACTAATCCAGTGATTATGCGCTGCTGCATTTTAAAAACTCATTGACATAAAAGAAGATGCAATTTAGAATTAATTCTGAATTTCACTAAAAAGAAATTAAATTTGTGAGTAAGTTTATTTGTAATGAAACATAATGTAACAATTGTAGGTGCTGGTTTATGTGGTAGTTTATTGGCAATAACTTTAGCCCAAAGAGGGATGAAAGTACGTGTTTTTGAAAAAAGAAGAGACGCAAGAAAACATGGTATTTATGGTGGAAGATCTATAAATCTTGCCCTATCGGACAGAGGTTTGGCAGGATTACATCTAGCAGGTTTGGAAAATGAAGTCCGGGAGATATCCATACCTATGAAAGGTCGCAAAATCCATGGTACAGATCATTCTTTACATTTTTTACCATACAGTGGCCGCAATACTGAATGGATTAACTCAATTTCCAGACAAGCGTTAAACCATAAAATGCTTGATAAACTTGATGCATACGAAAATGTAGATGTCTATTTTGAATACGAATGCGCTGATATTGATATTAAGACCAATACAGTCAATTTCTCAACAATCAATGGAGAAATCAAAGTTCAATCAGATGTAATTTTTGGTACTGATGGTGCCAATTCCGCTGTTCGTCAAGCATACATGAGACATTCGGCTGCATATCAATTTAATTATTCACAACACTTTTTGGAGGCAGGATATAAGGAGTTGGAAATGCCGCCTTCAGTCGATGGAGGTTTCAGAATAGATAAAAATGCGCTACATATTTGGCCAAGAAAAGGGATAATGATGATAGCTTTACCAAATTTGGATGGTAGCTTTACAGTGACACTTTTTATGCCTTTAAAAGGCGACAATAGTTTTGAAAAACTAAAAACCAGACAAGACGTCGAAGTATTTTTTAAATCCTATTTTCCTGATGCCCTTGAACACATGCCCGATGTTGTTGATGACTTTTTTACCAATCCAACGAGCAGCCTACATACTGTAAAGTGCTTTCCATGGCAGTTAGAAGGAAAAATGGTATTGTTAGGTGACGCGGCACATGCTGTAGTGCCATTTTACGGGCAAGGCATGAATGCATCATTTGAAGACGTACTGGTATTAAATCAAATTTTGGATAATAATCCCATCCAACAAAACTGGGAGAAAATTTTAGACGAATTTCAAATAAAACGTAAGAAAAATACAGATGCTATTGCTGATCTTGCTGTTGATAACTTTTATGAAATGCGAGACGCCACAGCAAATCCTGTTTTCCTTAGAAAAAGAGAAATTGAAGTCTATTTAGAGCAAAATTACCCAAATTACTACAGTAAATATAGTATGGTGACTTTCAGGGAAGATCTATCGTACTATGATGCAATGGTGAAAGGCAGAAATCAAGATAAAATACTCATGGATTACGCAAGCAAATTGCGACCGAACGACCAAATAAATTATGAAGAAATCATACGAATTTTGGCGGATGTATAGTACTATTCAAAAGATTTTATCGAATGCTCTATTATATCCAAAGCTTCAAGCATCTGTGATGTATTGATGGTCAATGGAGGAGCAAGTCTGATTTTATTACCATGTGTAGGTTTTGCTAACAGTCCATTATCTTTCATTTTCATACAAATATCCCATCCTAAAGTCGAATCTTCTGTAGAATGTACTACAATGGCATTGAGCAATCCTTTACCTCTGACAAAATCAATGACAGATGATCTTCCAATAATTTCATTCATTTTTTCTCGAAACAACAAACCCATGCTAAACGCATTTTGAACCAAATCTTCATCCAAAAGCACTCTCAAAGCTTCCATTGTGACTGCACATGCCAACGGATTACCTCCAAACGTAGAACCATGTTCTCCTGGTTTAATTGTTAGCATGATCTCATCGTTCGCTAGTACTGCTGAGACAGGCATGGCTCCTCCAGAAAGTGCTTTTCCTAAAACCAAAATGTCAGGTTTTACATTTTCATATTGAGTAGCTAGTAATTTTCCTGTACGACCTATTCCTGTTTGTATTTCATCGGCTACAAACAAAACATTGTGTTTTTTGCATAAAGCTGCCACTTTACCAAGATATCCTTCATCAGGTACAACGACACCAGCTTCTCCCTGAATCGGTTCAACAATGAAACCTGCAATATTAGGATTGCTTTCAAATAGGGATGTTAATGCATCTATATTATTATATGGTACATTGACCAAACCTCTCAAATAAGGACCAAAACCAAGATTCGATGATGGATCAGTTGATGCTGAAATAACACCCAAAGTACGCCCATGGAAATTGCCATCAGCAAAAACTATGACAGCTGAATTCTCTTCAACACCTTTTACCTTGTAAGCCCACTTTCTAATCAATTTCATGGCTGTCTCTACCGCTTCCACGCCAGAATTCATCATTAAAACTTTCTCATATTTGAAAAGTTTCGCTAAAAATTCCTCACACTCACCAAGTAAATTATTGTGAAAAGCCCTAGAAGTTAAAGTAAGTTTCTCCGCTTGTGAAATTAAAGCATTAATAATTCTGGGATGACAATGCCCTTGATTTATAGCAGAATAGGATGATAAAAAATCAAAATATTTCTTGCCAGTCACGTCCCACATATAAATGCCTTCACCGCGCTCTAATACCACGGGTAATGGGTGATAATTATGTGCTCCATATTTATCTTCTCTGTCAATATAGTGTTGGGTTGTGTTAGGGAAAGAAATATTGCTTTTCACTTTTTAAAATTTTCACAAAAATAGTAAAAAAAAACAATTTAATTCATGATGTTTCATTGTGTATCGTCAAAATGTTCACAACTCAATTGCT
>JAWKLK010000013.1:0-36203 GCA_041392785.1 Saprospiraceae bacterium | reverse complement strand
AATTTTATTAGCCTGAATTTTTTAAATCTAATTAGAAATATTTAAAATGAAATCAAAATCATAACTTAATGAAATATTTAAAAAATCCATCATGCAAGATTAGATATAAGCCTGAAGGTCAAGTCTTACTTACCAGTTCCAATTAAAAATATCTAGACTTGAAGCAAAGGAAAAAAGTCATAGCAGTTTTATCTTCTGAACATTTAGTACGAACAAAATAATCAATAGCGATGAGCCGAATCAATGGTCAATATAATTCATGTAACATTTTAAGACCTACTTATTTTCCACTCCAGGGATTGTCACGGTTTTTACAATGTGATCTAATTGTTGCATCAGATCTCTTTTATCTTCACCAGGTGCAAAGACAAATGCATCAATAAATATTATTTCATTTTTTGCAGAATTATGGATGACATAGCTGATGTATGGACCACCTTTGAAATCATTTTCTGTTTCCCAGATTCCTCTGACTTCTCGCATGAAGAAGCCATGATGTTCGTAGCTAAAATCGAATGTAGGTAAATCTTCAGTATTTGTGATCATGAATGCATTTTTTTGCTCTGTAGTGATATATTTTTTACCATATGCATTTCGCAAAGCAATGATGCTGTCAACCGACCATTGTTTTTCTGAGTGGTAAGGAAACTTTTCAATTACAAGACTTTGTATTGCAATTTTATTATCAAATCTCAACCATAAAAAATTATCATCATCGATGGCAACTACGTAGTTCTTAGGGATTCGGATATTAAATCCAAATTTGTTGAGAATCAAGTCATTTACCACTTTATTTTCACCTGTTGCACCATAAATTGATGCATTTAAACTTTCATTATCATGTATATTTATTCTTTTGGCAATAGCATTAAATTTGTTTGTCAGCGTATTTGTTATTGATTCTATGTTTTTTCCAAATATATAAATGATCAGTTGACCTCTTGCCCATTTATCCGTACCTACACTGTAAGAATATGTACTGTCCTTTAATGCTTTATGAAAATTTTCTGTACCAATATCTTCTTTTAACATTTTTGTTATATGAGAAGCAGTATCACTTACATTGGCTATCACAAGATATGTACGCAAGTTTTTAATATATTTTATACTTTGCAAATCTTGGTAAGTAAGAAATCTCAAATTAAAAATGGGCTCATATGCTGGCAAAACGGGATAAGGAGACTCAAAGATACTTTCAATAGTGTCTTTCAGTCCGTTATTCAATAAATTTGGGTCAATGATGATATCCAATTTATTTATTTTACCTATTGCAAGCGGTTTTGTGGCATACGGATTATTAGAATTTTGGTCGCAGCCTATGACCACGATTACAATAAAAAGTAAAAAAATGCAATGGATGAATGTGGATTTCATGTTTATTTAATTAAACTATGATATAGATGCAAATATAATGCTATTGGTGGGATATTCTTAGCTTTTTTAATTTACTCTTCAATGATGCAATCTACAATTTGTGAGAATAACTCAAAGGAAAACTTAGAATCACAACAATTAAAATGAATTCACTTATAATAATTAATATGTTACAATTATTTTAATATCAAAATATTTTGTTAATTATTTGTTTGAACGATCCATTGTTCCTTAATTTGCGTCTTAATTTATATTAAAATCATATAATAATGTCACAAGAAGTTGCAGAAAAAGTTAAGAAAATAATCATGGACAAACTTGGTGTTGATGAGTCAGAAGTTACAAACGAGGCAAGCATCACCAATGACCTTGGTGCAGATTCATTAGATACAGTTGAGTTGATCATGGAATTTGAAAGAGAATTTGATGTCACAATTCCTGATGATCAGGCAGAAAAGATTCAAACTGTAGGTCAGGCAATCGACTATATTGTAGCGAGTCAATCATAATTTGTATTGCACATTAAAAAGAAAAGTCCACTATATCTTACGATGTAGTGGACTTTTTTATTCACGGAAAAACGATTTTCTTTTTAAGGAGATGTATTGATATTCTATGAATTAAAGCGGATAATTTGTATAAAATTTGTGACTGTGAAAAAAAATTAGGATTTTTGGCCTTTAGTTTTTAAAACCAATATGAGACGAGTAGTAATAACAGGTATAGGAGCCTTGACACCAATTGGAAATTCTTATGAAGCGTATAAGGAAGGACTTAAAAATGGCGTAAGTGGAGCTGGCCAAATTACTAAATTTGATGCTTCAAAATTCAAAGTTCGCTTTGCATGTGAGCTTAAGAATTTTAATATTGAAGAATTCATTCCAAAGAAAGATGCAAGGCGTTTGGACTCATTCGCGCAGTATGCTATGGTTGCTTCTCAGGAGGCATTTGAGATGTCTGGACTTGATGTAGAAAAAATTGATTTGGATAGAGCAGGTGTTGTTTGGGGTACAGGTATCGGAGGATTTGAAACGATAGAGGCTGATATTTCAGAAGCAGCTTTGTGGACTGGGGATCCTAGATATAGTCCATTCCTAATCCCCAAATTGATTGGAGACATCGCTCCTGGACATATTTCCATTAAATATGGTTTTAGAGGTATAAATTATGGGACAGTCTCTGCATGCGCGTCAAGTACTCATGCTATTATTAGCTCATTCGATTATATAAGGTTAGGAAAAGCAGATATCATGATTACTGGAGGATCCGAAGCTGGAATAACGCGTGCAAGTGTTGGTGGTTTTTCAGCTATGAAGGCTATGTCTGAACGTAATGAAGACCCACAAACAGCATCGAGACCTTTTGATTTGGATAGAGATGGTTTTGTCTTGGGAGAAGGCGCAGGTGCCTTGATTCTTGAGGAATATGAGCATGCAAAAAAGCGTGGCGCAACCATTTATGGTGAGGTTGTGGGCGGCGGTATGACTGCGGATGCCTATCATATGACGGCACCACATCCTGATGGACTTGGCGCTCATAATGTGATGAAGCTTGCCATTGCAGATGCAGGTTTGTTACCTTCGGATGTAGATTATGTAAATGTTCATGGTACATCCACACCATTGGGTGATATTGCAGAAGTGAAGGCGATAAAAGGACTTTTTGGAGATCATGCCTATAAATTGAATATATCATCAACAAAGTCTATGACGGGACACCTATTGGGTGGAGCAGGTGCTGTTGAAGCAATAGCGTGTTTGGTGGCTATCAATGAAGGGTTCATTCCACCTACCATAAATCACTTTAATGATGATCCTGAGATAGATAACCAGCTTAATTTTACGTTTAATAAAGCACAAGAACGCAAAATAAACGTAGCCCTAAGTAATACTTTTGGCTTTGGAGGGCATAATGCCTCATTAATTGTAAAAAGATTTGAAGAATAGTGGTCGGATTTTTTCGAAAATTTTATAATATTTATGTTTCGGATGATAAGGATCTAGCATTAAGGCTCAAGCCAATATTGGGTTTTACCCCGAAGAGATTGAATCTTTTTAAGACTGCTTTTTATCATAAATCAATGACTAATGAAACTCCAGGTAAACCTACAAATGAACGATTGGAATACTTGGGAGACGCGATTTTATCTACCATTGTGGCAGAGTATCTTTTTAAAAAATATCCTAACAAAGATGAAGGATTCCTTACTAAGATGCGCTCTAAAATTGTAAAGCGCCAGACCCTCAATGAAATAGCAGGAAATATGGGCCTGGATGTCATCCTTTCGGATTATAGTCTTGGTAAAATGAGCAATGCTATGCTAGGTAATGCACTGGAAGCTTTGGTTGGCGCTATTTATATAGAATTTGGATATGAGGGTACTAAAAACTATGTAATAAGAAATATTCTTATGAAATATCTTGATATGGCAGAATTGGAGGTTAGAGATGATAATCATAAGTCACAATTGTTGGAATACTGCCAAAAACATGGTAAGGAAATACAATTTATAACATTGTCAAAATTTAAATTGGATAAAAGAGATTGTTTTAAAGTAGCTGTGGTAATAGATGGTAAAGAGTTGTCAACTGCTGAAGACTATAATAAAAAATCAGCCGAACAAAGTGCTGCTCTAAAAGTACTTGATACTATGCAATTACAACCATATTCCAAGTAGGTATGGATTCACTGACACAGATTGTTTTAGGAGCTGCTGTGAGCGAAGCAGCTCTTGGTAAAAAGGTAGGCAATAGAGCCATTGTTTGGGGAGCCATAGCGGGTACCATTCCGGACCTAGATGTTATAGCAAATAGGTTTTTATCACCTATTGATGCATTGGCATTTCATAGAGGCCCCACACACGGTATTGGATTTAGTGTTGGCATGGCTATCTTGATGGGAGTGGGAGTGCATTACCTTTACAAATTCAAATACCATAAGTATGTTGGGATGGTCTCATGGCTACTATTAGTTTGGAGTGTCATAGCATTTTTACTGTATAAAGATGCTTTTAGTGTTGTAGGTAAAGGTATAGAGATCGCTATAGGAGTTGGGTTAAGTTATTTTATATATCAAAGATATCAAAGGGCATCTTATGACAATGCAAACGCAAGCATAAGTGGATGGATTTGGATGTTTTTTCTAGCATTGTTTACTCACCCGATTCTAGACACGTTTACTACATATGGGACTAGACTATTTTGGCCTTTTACTGATACTAGATTTGCATTAAATAATATTAGTATAGCAGATCCGATATATACCATCCCTTTTCTATTTTGTGTTTTGGTTGTGATTTTTTTACGTAGGGGTAGTAAGGCAAGAAAGCATTGGAATGTAGCAGGTCTTTATATCAGCAGTTTATATATGTTGTTTACTCTTTTTAATAAATCAAGAATCAACATGATCTTTGAAAATACTATGTTGACACAAGGTATTGTTTATGATAAGTATATGACGTCTCCTACAATTCTAAACAATATATTGTGGTATGGTATTGCGGAAACAGACACCACTTATGTTTATGGACATTATTCATTTTTTGATAAAGAAAAGCAATTCAAACTGCATTCAATTTCAAAGACACTTCCAAGATTGGATCGGGAATTTGCAAATGATAGAACATATCATATCTTAGAGTGGTTTAGTAATGGATATGGTGTGCTTACTGAAGGTGAAGCAAATAATTTTTGGTATCAAGATTTACGTTTTGGAACCTTCCGTGCAAATAGAAGAGAAGAGGAGTCATTCGTTTTTAAATTTCCTCTTAAATCAGAAGCCGCCCAATCATTGACTCTAGAAGATCAAGGAAGGGGGCCGCGTGATGGTAATATTTCAGAAGCATTGTCTCTACTCTTTGAACGTATAAAAGGAATTTAAAGGCTTTTTGGAGTCTAAGTTAAATCAAAATTTTAATTACCCTATGTCTAGCCAAGATGGTGGTGTAGAATACATTGAAATCCTAGGTGCAAATGAAAATAATTTGCAATTTGTAGATGTCAAAATACCTAAGGATAATCTTGTGGTCATAACAGGTCTGAGCGGAAGTGGAAAATCTTCATTAGCTTTTGATACTCTTTTTGCTGAAGGTCAAAGACGCTATATGGAGACATTTTCGTCCTATGCAAGACAGTTTATAGGGTCAATGGACCGCCCAGAGGTAGAGAGTATTGACGGTCTCAGTCCAGTGATATCTATAGAACAAAAAACTACCGCTTGGAACCCTCGCTCCACTGTGGGAACCACTACTGAAATCTATGATTTCCTTAGATTGGTCTATGCCCGAATAGGGGAGGCTTATTCCTACTCAACTGGGGAAAGAATGGTAAAGTATACCGAGCAACAAATCATTGCGGATATTTTAAGGAAATTTGATGGGAAGAAAATATTTATACTTGCCCCAATCATAAGAGCGAGAAAGGGACATTATCGCGAACTTTTAGACCAAACAAGGAAGAAAGGGTTTTCAAAGGTGCGGATAGACGGAGAAATAGTCGATTTAGTATCGGGCCTTCAGTTGGATAGGTATAAAACACATGATATAGAGGTTGTCATAGATCGCATTGCCGTAGATGGAACAAAGGAAGAGCGCATCAGTCAATCTGTTCAGACAGGGATGAAAATGGGAAGTGATTTTATATTTATCATGGACGTAGATACCAATGCGTTATTTGGATATTCCAAGTCATTGATGGATCCTGTTTCTGGAATTTCTTACGATGAACCATCACCAAATAACTTCTCATTTAATTCTCCATATGGTGCTTGTCCTGATTGTTCGGGATTAGGTGAAGTCCATAAATCGGATATTGAAAAAATCATTCCAGATGAATCACTATCTATTGCACAAGAAGGAATAAAACCCTTTGGTGCAGTCAGGGATAATACTACTTTTAAGCAACTCAAAGTAATTGCCAAGGAATATCAATTTACATTTGATACACCAGTCAAAGACATTCCTAAAGAAGTCATTGAAATGTTGATGTATGGCAATCCAGAAAAGCGATATATCCAGACGTCTCAAATTTATAGCGAATATATCTATGATGTAGCCAATGAAGGACTTACCAATCTACTTGAAAAGTGGTATGCGCAGAGCACTTCAGAAAAAATAAGATCTTGGGCTAGTGAGTTTCTTACCATAAAAAATTGTCCATCTTGTGATGGATACCGGTTGAAAAAGGAGTCTTTGCATTTTAGGCTTGGGGGAAAACACATTGGTGAGCTAGCAATTATGAATATTGATGAGTTGTATCAATGGATGGAAGATTTGCCGAATTATTTGGATGATAAGCAGAATGTGATTGCAGCAGAAATTTTAAAGGAAATAAAGCTTCGACTCAATTTTCTTTTGGAAGTCGGGTTAGGATATCTACATTTAAACAGACCTACTCGCACACTGTCTGGAGGCGAATCGCAAAGGACGAGACTAGCTACTCAAATAGGAAGTCAATTGACAGGTATCACCTATATTATGGATGAGCCCAGCATAGGCCTACATCAAAGAGACAATCATCGTCTTATCGAAGCACTAAAGCACTTGACTGAGATTGGCAATACAGTGGTTGTGGTAGAACATGATAAAGACATCATGATGGCGGCGGATTATATCATTGATCTAGGTCCTGGAGCTGGTAAGCATGGTGGCCACATCATCAGCGAAGGGCCTCCAAAACTATTTCTAGAAAAAGGTGGTGTGACTGCTGACTATTTGAGTGGAAGGAAAGAAATACCTGTCCCATCCTCCAGACGCATAGGAAATGGCAAGCAATTAGTGCTGTCAGGTGCCAAAGGTCACAATCTTAAAGATATCACTATCAGTTTGCCCTTAGGTACATTGATTTGTGTCACTGGTGTTTCCGGTAGTGGAAAATCAACTTTGATTAATGAAACACTTTATCCCATTTTAAGGCAACATTTTTTTAATAGTCTGCAAAAACCATTGGCATTTGAAAAAATCGAAGGGCTTGAGTTTATAGATAAAGTGATAGAAATAGATCAATCTCCAATAGGGCGAACTCCAAGGAGCAATCCAGCTACGTACACGGGAGTTTTCACTGAGATAAGGAAATTATTCAGTAATATGCCAGAAGCCAAAATCCGAGGATATTCGCAGGGCAGATTTTCGTTCAATGTAAAAGGTGGTAGATGTGAGACATGTGAGGGCGCAGGGAAGAAACTCATAGAGATGAATTTTTTACCTGATGTATTGGTAGATTGTGAGCAATGTCTTGGGAGAAGGTATAATCGCGAAACATTAGATGTATTGTATAAAGGTAAGAGCATTTCTGATGTTTTGGAAATGTCGGTAGAAATTGCTGTTGAATTTTTTGAAAATATTCCAGCTATCTATCGAAAACTTAAAACTCTTAATGATGTTGGATTGGGCTATATTACACTGGGACAACAAGCTACTACTTTGTCAGGAGGTGAGGCACAACGTGTGAAATTAGCTGAAGAATTGTCTAAACGAGATACCGGAAATACGATGTATATCTTGGATGAGCCCACCACAGGATTACATTTTGATGATGTAAAACAACTCTTGAGCGTCATACAGAAACTTGTAAATAAGGGCAATACGGTGGTAGTAATTGAGCATAATATGGATGTCATAAAAGTGGCGGACAACATCATAGACATTGGGCCTGAAGGTGGAAAAGCAGGCGGAAATGTGTTGTTCTCCGGAACCCCCGAAGATCTTTTAAAAATTAGGGAAAGTCACACTGCTCAGTATTTAAAACATGAGTTGAAATCATTATAATTTAGGATAGAAAAAACATCAGATTCCTATTTCCAATTGAAACCTTGCCATTGGTGCGGACTGTCTAGAATTATCATGATTTGTTGTGACTTCTACACCGCCTTCCAGTTGTAGTTTGAAGATGTGCTCTCTGATGTATTTAGTTAGACCCATTGTAAATTGTTTTTTACTGTTAAAAGTACTCGTTTTGGATGCGCTTTTTTGAAAGGAATACCTTGCTATATATTCCAAATTATATTTGTTGATATAACTAGATTGAGCATCCCATCCATGTCCAACGAAGACATTATTTCCATTTTGATCGGAAGGATTATCGGTAGATCTACTAAAATAGGTTGACATCAAAGCAAACCCCTTGTATTTTGTTAAAATATCTACAAAAATACTTGTTAAGTCCTTTTTTGAGGATAAATCATTGCCGAAAACGCCATACGCTCTCTTTGCTTTATCATTGAAATGATAGACACCAGAAACCATGAGTTTAAGCCGCTTTTCTCGTTTGATATCTCCTTCAAAATAAACCCCATTTTGGATGAAAGATCCAAACGGCAACAATTCAATTTTTCCTGTATAAGCTAAGCCGTTGTCGGGGTCTCTTGTGAAGTTTCTGCCATCACCCGTAGAGATAGCAGTCTTTATATTCCATGAGAAGGAACTGGTAGTTTCATTAATATAATTCATGAAAATTCCAAAGTCTCTATCGATATTGAAAACTGCATTGTTTATGGATCTGTCTGTTAATTGTAATGCGCTAGAAGAATTGACTCTTTGTCTATTACCAGGTAGTTTTGTCTGACCAAATCCAAAATTCCAACGTTCGGAGGGAGCATAAAACACTACTGCATCTCGAATGACATTCAAGTTATCACCTTCTGTCGTGACACCTACATCACCTGGTGAAAAGGATAATTGAATAACATACATGATATTGGGTCTTCCGACAAAGCCATCAAAACGCAACCTCAATCTTCTGATTTGTCCTTCTATATAAGCAGCATCGCTTTTATTTCCATAGGTGACTCTACTTTGCATTCTGAATCTAATATTCAATTGATACAAACTATCAGGAGTGGTTATGCCCAATCCTTTGCCAAAGTCATAAAAAGGTAGATTGGAAATTCTATCGTTTTGTGCTCGGATGGCTATGCAATGCAAAATTGCAATTATTGTCAAAAGATAAACCTTCATAAAGGTATGAATTGATGTGCAATATATTCATAAATTGCAAAAATATCAATTCTCCCTAATATAGACATGATCAAAACAATCAAAGCATTGTTCTCTTAAAAGTAAAGAATCCTGAGATGCAGTAAAGCAGAAACCAAAGTGAGATTCCACATTTATATAAATTGAATCTGTGCAGAAAGTTTGATTGGTCACCATCTCAATGGAATATTTAGATTGAAAATATATGGTGTCTGCAATAAATTCTTGATAGCTTGTGTCTGAAATTACAAGTATTCTATCATAACCCACATCCTGTGGAGTTATTGTCCAGCCGCCTATACCGCCGTATGAACTCACCCACCGCCATTTTCCTACGAGACATTCAGTGTTGTTTTGACAATTAATTGACGTATCATCATCCTTTGAACATCCTACACTAGTATATAACATCCATGTAATTACTATCGCGAAAATAAATTGTTTTAAAATAGGCATTTCTTGTTATTTTAATGAATTTAACCATGATGTAATACTTAAACGTAAATTTGTCCTAGTACGTTGGAAAATGTTTTTTCAACCCAAAATTGTGTTTTTAAATTTGTTACTATACTTCTAATTATATTATTGAATCTTACACGAACAGAATGACCTTTATTGCAAAAAAAAACTTGTTCAATATTCATTTAAATGATTTAAATTTGCTAATAAAATAGATTTCTTAGTCAAAAAAATGAAATGTTATGAAATTCTTTATCATTACAAGCTTACTTTTCTGGCTTCACTTTGACCTATTTGCACAGATACCAAATGGTGGATTTGAATTTTGGGATCAGATGCAGAATTTTGAAAAAACACTTTTATGGAATACGAATCAAGATTCAAACTATGTTCGTTTTATAAAAGATACAGATGTGTACGAAGGCAATTATTCTTTAAAAATTGTTGGATCATCGAATGCTACGGGGTGGAATAATTGTAATAGTCAAGCACAAATGGGTATGAATTTTGATATACCATTACAGATGGATAAGAGCTTAACTTTTTATGTAAAATGTATTCCAGACAGTACTAAGGCATTGAGTGGTTCGTACTTAATTATAGAGGGATCATTATACAGCGGTAGTGAACTAAAAGGTAAAATAAAATGGCAAGCCGATGCGCCAATTTACACCTACACCAAAATTCAAATTCCAATTCAAGAACCTAATATTGATTCCATTAATATAGTAATCCTTGGAGGCGCTGCAAATGGTGCTGATGATGGTTGTTATGATTATTCCATTTCATGGATTGATGGTTTAAGTATTGCCCCAACAACTCTTGTAACTACGAAGGAGTCTATTCCATTTGAAAAATCAATCTCTATCTTTCCTAATCCGTCTAGCGGTAGAGTGGAATTGGCAAACTCTAAGACTTTTTTTTCCACCTACATGCTTTACAGCTTAGAAGGAAAACTTTTAGAAAATGGAAAAGTCCATCAAAATACAATACAATTAAATCCAATATATCATGGAACTTTCATACTAGAATTGATGGATGATGAGGGATCTAAGATTCATAAAAAACTGATATTGGAGTAATGATAATCTTATAAATTGTTGCATATCAAATAAATATTTTATTATAGTTGAAAATTTGTCTATTTGTTACCAAAACAATATTTTTCTAAATAATTTTAATATCCATAATATCCTGCATGAAGGGTTGGTGGTAATAATGCAATAGCGCAAAACTTCAGCCCATTTTTTTATTCAAATAGATATGCTCACCAATTTAAGGTTTTGATGTGTTCTTTACCACCCATCTGATTTCGTCCAGCACGGTGATATCTTCTATCGTGGATGGTGTCTGAAATGGTATATCATCGACTATACATCGGATAATTTTTCTGAGAATTTTACCCGATCTTGTTTTAGGCAATCGCTCTACAAAATAGACAAGCTTGAATGATGCGATACCGCCAATGGTGTCTCGAACCTTTGTCACTAATTCTTCTGCAATGACCTTGGGCGAAGATGCCTGAATTGGTTTCAATACAACAAATCCAATAGGCAACTGTCCTTTCATATCATCATGACACCCTACGACTGCGCATTCAGCCACAGCATGATGCCCAGCTACTATTTCCTCCATCTCCGAAGTAGATAATCTGTGACCTGCTACGTTTATGACATCATCTATCCTTCCGGTGATGTAGATGTAGCCATCTTCATCCATGTATCCACCATCTCCAGAAAAATAATATCCAGGATATTCTGAAAGATAAGATGATTTGAATCTTTCGTTATCGTTCCACAGACCTGGTAGACAACCTGGTGGCAATGGGGTACGGATTACTACAGAGCCTTCTACATCGGGTGGAGCATAGCCATGATTTTGATCTAATATGCGGATGTCAAATCCGAAATTGGGTTTTCCTGCTGATCCCGGCTTGATAGTAAAGATATCTAGCCCTGCAAAATTGGCCAACATAGGGTAACCACTTTCTGTTTGCCACCAGTGGTCTATCACTGGTTTTTGGGTGAGCTCTGACAACCAATTGTACGTGGCAACATCTGTTCTTTCACCGGCAAGGAAAATGTGTCTCAAGGCAGATACGTCCCTTTGCCTGAAATGCGAGCCATCAAAATCTTCCTTTTTAATAGCTCTGATAGCTGTTGGCGCCGTGAAAAAGGTATTTACCTTGTATTCTTCCATCATCCGCCAAAATGTACCTGCATCGGGCGTTTTGATCGGTTTGCCTTCAAATAGTATGGTAGTGCAGCCTCGAATGAGAGGCGCATATACGATATAGGAGTGTCCCACAACCCAACCAATATCAGAAGCTGCCCAAAAGACATCTCCAGGTTGCACACCATACACATATTCCATCGAGCTATTTAGTGCTACTGCATGACCTCCATTATCTCTTACGATGCCTTTAGGTGCGCAAGTTGTACCTGAAGTGTAAAGAATATATAGTGGATGCCAAGCGTCTAGTGGTTCGTATGATTTGGGTTTTGCTTTTTTGACTGCTTCTTCCCAATCGTGATCAAAGCCTTCTTTCATTTCGCAAAGTACAAAATCTCTTTGCAAGACGAGACATGCATCTGGTTTAAAGTATGCTTCTTGCAAGGCAGCATCAACTATGGGTTTATAAGGTACTATTTTGTCGATTTCTTTGCCACCACTTGCCATGAGAATCATTTTCGGGCGGGCATCATTGATTCTAATCGCGAGTTCGTGTGCAGCAAATCCACCAAAAACAACAGAATGAATAGCACCAACTCTAGCACATGCCAACATCGCTATGACGGCTTGTGGTACCATAGGCATATAAATGACAATCCTGTCACCTTTACCTACGTTGAAGTCATCGAGTACACCTGCAAATATAGATACTTCTCTTAGCAATTCGCTGTATGAAAATTGCTGTTTGGTATTCGTCACTGGTGAATCATAAATTAATGCCAATTGATCGCCACGTCCATTTGCTACATGACGATCAAGTGCGAGATAGCTCGTATTGATTTTACCACCTTTGTACCACCTAAATAAGCCATCTTCTTCTTCAGATAAAATAGCATGCGGAAACTCAAGCCATTCGATTTTGCGAGCTTCATTCTCCCAAAATAATTCAGGTTGCTTTACACTGCTTTGATATTTTTTAAGATAATTGCTCATTTATTAAATATTTTTTGAGCACCATCTTTTAGTTCTTCTACACTTTCTGGATTGAGAAGGGTAGATGTGTCACCCAAATTTGAAGTATCGCGTTCTGCTATTTTGCGAAGGATTCTTCTCATGATTTTACCTGACCTAGTCTTTGGAAGTTGTATTACAAACTGTATGATGTCTGGCTTAGCTATAGGTCCGATAGCTTTGGTCACCACATCTAAAATCTCTCTTCTGAAATGGTCTTCTTCTACTATCTCATGATGGGCTTTTACGTAGGCATAAATACCTTGTCCCTTGATGTCATGAGGATATCCTACTACTGCAGATTCTACTACACCTGAGTGTTGGTTTATGGCATCTTCTACCTCTGCGGTGCCGATCCTATGGCCTGAAACGTTGATTACATCATCGACACGGCCAATGATTCTATACCTTCCATCTTCATCTCTTTTAGCACCATCCCCTGTGAAGTACATATTTTTAAATGGGGCAAAATAGGTTGACTTGCAGCGCTCATGATCGCCATATGTGGTGCGTAAGATGGATGGCCATGGATACTTAATACACAACAATCCTTCCACATTATTACCTACGAGTTCGACGCCATGCTGGTCCACTAAAATCGGCTGTACTCCAGGCATAGGATATGAGGCAAAACAAGGTTTGGTATCGGTGATATCAGGTAATGGCGTGATGAGAATACCTCCTGTTTCTGTCTGCCACCAAGTATCTACGATTTTGGCTTGGCCACGTCCGACTTTTTCATCATACCAATGCCAAGCTTCTTCATTGATCGGCTCACCTACAGAACCAATCACTCTAAGTTCACTTAAATCATAGTGCTCAGGCTCATGCCATCCTGCAGCCATCAATGCGCGGATAGCTGTGGGTGCTGTATAAAATTGGTTGACGTGATGCTTTTCACAAATCCTCCAAAAACGTCCGGCATCTGGATGTCCGGGAACACCTTCAAACATGAGAGATGTGGCTCCTGCCAGCAATGGCCCGTACAAAATATAGGAATGTCCTGTGATCCAACCTACGTCCGCTGTACACCAATAGACATCACCTGGATTGTATTGGAATACATTTTTGAAAGTAAAGCAAGTATAGACCATGTATCCAGCGATAGTGTGTACCACGCCTTTGGGTTTTCCAGTAGATCCCGACGTATAAAGGATAAATAACATATCTTCGGCATCCATGACTTCAGCTTCACACTCGTCACTTTGATGATCTACAATGTCCGTCCACGAAACATCAAGTGCCTCATTCCAAGCGATTTTACCGCCTGTGGTTTTATGTACCAGCACTTTTTCTACAGAATCACAACCCATCTGAATGGCTTCATCTACCACGTCTTTTACAGGAATGGTCTTTGGGCCTCTTCTATTATAGTCGGAACAAATGACCATCTTGCATGAAGCATCTTTGATCCTTTCGGCCAATGAGTTAGCTGAAAATCCAGCAAATACCACAGAATGGATAGCGCCGATTCTAGCACAAGCGAGCATACCGATGGCTACCTGCGGTATCATAGGCATATAAAAACAAATTCTATCTCCTTTGCGAATACCCATTTCTTTAAGTGCATTAGCACATTTATTGACTTCTTTGAGAAGTTGTCTATAGGTCAATCTGACAGGTTTTTGGTAGACTTCATTGGGTTCCCAGATAATAGCTAATTGATCGGGCCTTTCCAGCACATGTCTGTCAAGACAGTTTTCTGTAATATTCAATTTGCCGCCTTCAAACCACCTAATGTCTGGAGTTATAAAATCATTTTTTAGTACAGTATGCCATTTTTCACGCCATACAAATGTCTCCGCCTGCTCAGCCCAGAAAGCTTCAGGGTGGTCAATACTTCTTTGGTAAGCACTGTGATATTCTTCGATGGATTTGATTTGTAATGTCATAATGAAGGTTTTATTTCCACAAATATATAAATATATAGATTATTGTATGTAATAAAGTATTGAAAATTTATTCGATAAATAGATTTTCTTTTTGCATGCTTAAATTTCTTAGGGAAATTGGATATATTTACAATAAAACTATGAAAAAGTTATCAATAATCACGCATCTAGGCCTAATAGATACAATACTTTTTCCAACAATTCATCGTTATCAAATGGTTTTACCATATAAAGTTCTGCGCCAGAAGCATACCCATCTTCTTTGTCGGTCTTCGTACCTTTTGCAGTTAAAAACAAAATATAAATATCGTCAAGCGACTCTATATTTCTTATTTTTTTTCCAACCTCATAACCGTCCATGCCAGGCATCATAACATCTAGAATGATTAAGTCTGGGTGTATCGTCGTGGCAAGCTGTAGGCCAGTCTCGCCATCTGACGCAGTAAATAATTCAAATCTCGAATCATCCAAGATTGTCTCAATGGCCAAAACAATATTTGGTTCGTCATCGACTATCAAAATCTTTTTACTTTCACTCACTGTATATGCGCTATGAATTGGTTGATATTAAATGCCGAAAGATAAGTATAATATTCTAAAATTTAAAAAAAGGGGTCTTTGAATTGTTAACTTTTAGTATTCGAGTTATTTTCTTTAGGAAAGGTCAAACTAAATTTTGTACCCGAGACCTTATCTGAGGTCACAGAGATATTGCTATGAGCTTTTTCTACATAAGCTTTGGAAATGAATAGCCCTAGACCACTGCCTTCAGGTTTGGCAAGATTACCATCTTTTATTTGGGTAAATTTTTGAAATAATTGAGACATTGAAGAGGGATGAATCAGCCTCCCATTATTTATAAAATGGATGGTAAAAGATGTGTCATTTTCATCATTTAATATCTGAATCAAACCATTTTTTTGGTCACAAAATTTTATTGCATTGGTCAAGAGATTCAAGAAAACTTGGAGTAATTTATCTTCGTCCAATATTACAGTATGAGATAGGTGAGGTAAGTCAGCAATTAGTTTTATATTTTTATCGTCCATTATAGGAAGTAATCTATCGATTGCATATTGGAGAGTTATGAAAGCATTGGTATCGGTTTGTGTGGTTTCCTTGTCATTTTCTATTTTTTCTACCTCAAGAATTTGATTTATAAGCCTTTTGACTCTGTCACATTCTTTGAGGATGATGTGTATAAATTCTTTTCTTCTTTCGGGAGTCAGATCAGATTTTTTATCCAAGAGTTGGGTAAATGACCGTATAGTTGTAATGGGTGTACGCAATTCATGGGTCACGGTAGAGATAAATTCGGCTTTCATGACATCGAGTTCTTTGAGCTGCATATTTACGAGTGCCAATTCTTCAGATGTCTTTTGGAGATCGATGGTTTTGATTTCTAAAGCTTTGGAATATTCAATGATCTCTTTGGTTTGGTTTAATATCTCTCGTATTTGATCAAGGGTTATACTTTGTTGCCTTATATTTGGTGAGATGAGCAATTTTGCAGAAGCAGCGCCAAAGGCCCCAGTAAGAATTTTTTCTACGTAATTGATAAACTCTTGAGATGCATTATCTTCATTTCCGGAACTGATTTTGCCATTAAAACTTTGCAACACTAAATTGGTCTTTTCTCCACCTAGAAATCGAGCCAACAATTGTTTAAGGTGGTAGACAGATGCTTCTTTTTTGATGATTTCTATATCAGGATGATCTGAATATTTTTCAATGTTAATATAAATATCACCTTGTGCTAATTCTTCTACATCTTGCGTGGAAAACATGGAAAAGATGAAAAAAAATGATACGTTGAACACCATACTCCAAAAGCACGAGTGAGAGATAGGTTCCATATTTTCTACTCCAAATAGGGCATGTGGTCGCAGCATTTCTATGCCAAAGTAACCATTTGAAAGTACATCACTACTTAAAAGACCACTTTCTGCAAGCGTAGGTACAGGTAAAGTTACGCACCAAATAAAAAATCCTGCTGATATACCCCAAATAGCACCTCTTTTACTGGCTCTATGCCAAAATAAACCGCCTACCAAAGCAGGAAATATTTGTAGAATTGCTGCAAATGAAATGAGTCCAATAGAAACCAAAGGATAACTATGGCTCACTAGTTTGTAATAGCCATAGGCGAGAAATAAAATGACAACAATAATAACGCGCCTTATTTGCAATAATGCTTTTGATAATTCACCCGATTCGGCATAAATCGCTGACTTGGTCTTAAGTAGTAATGGCATCATCAAGTTATTTGAAACCATTATACTGAGAGAAATTACAGACACAGCCACCATACTGGCAGCGGCAGAAAATCCACCCAGATAGATAATCAATGCTACGATATTGTGGCCTTCCATAAGGGGCAAACTGAGTAAAAACATATCGCTTTCTACACCTTGTGGCATTTTTATCATTCCTGCCAAAGCTATTGGAAGGACAAACACATTGATTAATAACATATATAATGGAAACATCCAAGATGCCTGTCTCACAAAGGAAACATTTGTGTTTTCTACCACGGTAACATGAAATTGTCTTGGTAGAAACATAGCAGCTACAGCAGATAATAATAGAACCCAAAACCAGTTTGCGTTATGGACTACATCGTCAGGGAGAGTGAGTAAGGACGCAGTGGCTGCATTTTGGGAGGCTTGGGTAAAAATGTCGCCAAATCCGTTAAACATAAAATATACAATAAAAATACCACCAACCATAAAAGCGCAAAGCTTGATAATTGACTCAAATGCAATAGCTGCTATCAGACCTTCGTGTCTCTCATTGGGATCCAAATGCCTCGTTCCAAATAAAATGGTAAATACTGCTAAAAGAATAGTGATGTAGTTGACTTTGTCCTTATAAAAAATTGTAGAATCCCAAAAGCTATTGTTGCTCATTTCTTGTGTGATGATATCAAAACTCACGCCAATTGCTTTGAGTTGAATACTGATATAGGGAATGATTCCAATAACTAAAAAGATGGTCGTAATGATACCCAGAAATGTACTTTTCCCATATCTGGATGAGATAAAATCCACTATGGAAGTGATATGTAATTTTTTACTGATGAGGATGATTTTGCGCATGAGCATGTACCAAAGTGGTGCTGCAATAGTTGGACCGAGATACACAGCTACAAAACTCAAACCCGTATGTGCTGCACGACCCACACTTCCGTAAAATGTCCATGCTGTGCAGAAAACTGCCAATGAAAAAGCATAAATATAAGGATTGTTTACGATGCTCTTTCCTATATTGGCTCTACGTATAGCATAACTCGCTATAATAAATAACAAAGTCAGATATAACATAGAGGCAATCACAACTATTTTTGCACTCAAGACTTACATTTTTTTTCTTGAAAGAAAATATGTGAGAATAATGAATGTAACCCACAAAATCCATATATAAATAAATAAAATTGGAAACCCAAAGATCAACTTTTCTTTATTCCATATAGAAATAAATGGAAAACTGATACATATGAATCCTACCATTGTGATGGCCCACCTCATTTCTCTCCTCCACTGAAGCATAGATGATTATTTGATAAGTTTATCTAACCCAAAAATGGTGGGTTTTATAATTTTACTTTTTATTAAAGCCCACAGGAATAATAGCGCGAAAATACCTAAGCCCAGAGATATGGCATATTTTCCTTTTAATTGTGGTTCTAATAAAATTCTGGCTAAAAAGGTCAAAATGAGATATACAATCACAAAAATATTGGATAGAGTACTACGCATCGATTTAAATTGTAGAAACAAATATAATTTAAAATCTGTCAATAATGAGTAAATTATAAAATTTTAAAATACTTTTATTTTAAATGGGAATAAGGTACTTTGACAAACTTTAAAATATAATAATCATTGATTTCAATATCAGATACTAAAGTAAAACCGCTATTTGCGATTTGTTTTTTAATTTTTGATTTGGATTTTGCCTCCCTACATCTTTTCTTTTTGGATTCTAATAAGAATAAATACCCAGTTTTTTTAAGATTCTTATGGATAGATTTCAACATTTTTTTGTATTCGTCAAAGTGATGATAAGTTCTGCGAAGAATGACTTTGTCTAGTGTAGTGTCTTGAATGTTTGTTTCTGTTTCACTTCCAAGTGAGAATACGACCCCTGTAGTATCTTTACTATTATATGCCTTCATGGCGCTAATGCACAAAGCCATTTGTGAACTATCTAAATCATTGACATACAATATATTAGGATTAGTGATGTTGTTTAGAATAGCAGCAAATGTTCCATCGCCTGCGCCAATTTCTGCAATTCTATCACTTTCTGTAATATCATATACAGCCAATTCTTCATAAAAGCCAGAGTGTTTCTTGATTTTAAATGGAAACTGAGGCTCTACTATTCCAAATTTTATAAGTTCTATTAATTGCTTATTGTTTATTAAAATAGAATCAATCAAGTCTTTGCTTGGGTACTTTTCAAACAATTCCAAAGCGCATTTATAAGTGTCAAATGTAAATGATTGGTTGAATGATTGCAATTCAGAATCGGATGGCAAAAGAAGATCAGTCATTTCCGTGCATCCTAATGAATCGAGATAAGTGTAAAATAGATGCAATTCTGCCAAATTGATTTTATCTTTTTCAATGATTTCACTTCTAAGTTGGCTGATGGATTGAATATATAGTTTTGATACATGGTCAGACTGGCCCATTAGGAGTCTGGCCAAAAAACAAAAAAATAAAATCTTAGATATTCTCATTTCGCTTTTTATATCATTGGTAGGCAAAGATAATTAATTGAATTAAACCCAGAATCAGCATTAGAAATTAACTGCAAGAAAATTCTAATTCATGTCTATTTCAGTCCTCATTTTTCTGTCCTCAACGTAGTAATTACTACATCTACGGGAGAAAAATTCCATGCATCTTCGCTATTTTGGATAATTTCCTCTCGCGACAAAGTTTAATGCTGAATCTGGGTTAAAATAAAAAAGTCACCAGACTTGCATCTGATGACTTTCAACGAAAAACTTTTTAATCCAAATTATTAGTCCTACTATCCGAAAGGGGGAGATGATAAAGTAGGAAGTAAACCATCAATGCGCATGAGCTTCTCCAGCACCTCTAGGTATTCTGATATGTTCTATAATTTCTTGTACGGATTGTGGTGGTGGTGGTGTAAATCTGGATACTATGAGTGATACTATGAAATTGGCGATCATAGCTACTGTTCCGAAACCTTCAGGTGAGATACCAAACCACCAATCTTTTTGAAGCCCTGCTACTGCATCTTTACCTCCATCAAATAAGCCAAACTTATATTTTAGCATATAAAATAGCATAAGACTGATACCCACGATCATTCCAGTTACGGCACCTTGCATATTCATCCGTTTGGAAAAAATACCCATTATGATAGCTGGGAAGAAAGATGCTGCTGCCAATCCAAAGGCAAGGGCAACCACTGCTGCCACAAAACCTGGAGGATTGATACCAAAATAACCTGCTACGACTACTGCCAATGCTGCTGCTATTCTCGCAAAAAGCAATTCGTTTTTCTCTGAAATGTTTGGATTTATTTGCATTTTTATTAAATCTCTTGAGATTGATGTAGATATAACAAGCAATAATCCGGCAGCGGTAGATAAAGCCGCAGCAAGTCCTCCTGCTGCTACGAGAGCGATGACCCAATTTGGTAAATTTGCAATTTCAGGATTTGCTAGGACCATGATGTCATTGTCTACAGTCAATTCATTTGTGCCTTTGTCTTTTACATACTGAATTAGACCATCGCCATTTTTATCTTCAAACTTAATCAATTTTGTGGCTTCCCACTTTTTAAACCAATCTGGCATCATCGAGTATTCTTTGTTTGATACTGTATTGATAAGGTTGGTTCTTGCGAAAGCTGCAATGGCAGGTGCTGTGGTGTACAGGATTGCAATAAATATCAAAGCATAACCTGCAGAAACCCTTGCATCTTTTACTTTTGGTACTGTAAAAAAACGGACAATCACGTGTGGTAAACCAGCAGTTCCTACCATAAGTGCCAAAGTAATTGCAAATACATCAATCATCTTTTTACTACCATCAGTATAAGCCGCAAATCCCAGTTCTTTATTTAGACCATCCAATTTGTCCAATAAGTACATACCCGAACCATCATTCAAGGAAGATCCAAAACCTAATTGAGGAATTGCATTACCAGTAAGTGCTATTGAAATATATATTGCAGGAACCATATACGCAAAAATCAAGACACAATATTGTGCAACTTGGGTATAAGTGATCCCTTTCATTCCACCTAAAACTGCATAGAAGAGTACGATAAACATCCCTATGACCACACCCATTTCGATACTTACCTCGAGAAATCTTGAGAACACAACACCCACACCACGCATCTGACCAGCTACATAAGTAAATGATACTATCAATGCACAGATGACTGCTACTGTCCTTGCTACATTAGAGTAATACCTATCTCCAATAAAATCAGGCACTGTAAATTTTCCAAATTTTCTAAGATAAGGTGCCAAAAGTAAAGCCAAGAGAACATATCCGCCTGTCCAACCCATCAGATACACTGCACCATCATATCCCATAAATGAAATCAAGCCAGCCATCGAAATAAATGAAGCCGCTGACATCCAATCTGCTGCAGTAGCCATACCATTTGATATAGGTGAAACACCACCACCAGCAACATAAAACTCCTTAGTTGATCCTGCTCTAGACCAGATAGCTATACCGATATAAAGGGCAAAAGTTATACCTACGATAATGTAAGTCCATATTTTTACATCCATGATATTTTTTATTTTTTAATGTTAATTTTAAATACTAGATTATTTTTCATGTACATCATACTCTTGATCGAGCTTATTCATAAGATAAACATATACGAAAATGATGATCACAAAGCAATAAATTGCACCTTGCTGAGCAAACCAAAACCCCAATTTGAAGCCACCAATTTTAATGGAATTGAGTGAATCTTTAAATAGTATCCCTGCACCATAGGAACAAAGAAACCAAAGGCCAAGCAGTACTACCAAGTACGTGAGATTACGCTTCCAGTAATTTTGAAAATTTTTGTCTGACATAATTACATTATTTTATGATGAATTAATACTAAATGCTATAAGAAAATATGTGACTGAAGTCTGATTTGTTGTACTTTTCCGTCTATAGGATTATCTCTATATTCGCCTGACAAATTGTGATATTCTAATGTCAGCTTTGCATTATGACCATTGATGAAGTAGTTGAGCCCTACATCAAGCCCAGTCAAAGGATCTGAATATCCATCATATTGACCGTTTTGAAGAGCAAGGTATGGCATAAACTTAGAATTGCTAAACTTATATCCAACCTGAGCGTACAAAACATTACCGGTACCTGCCCAACGGCTGACGAAATTCTCTCCATAGTTGAAGTTTGTAAATGATGCATAAGCTGAAAGACAATCACCAGTAGTCAACGGCATATCAAGGTAAGCATCCGCTGCGAGGTGCATGACATTGCCATGTTCTTGTGTGACAGTATTGTACATACCATTCGGATGTGCAAAGAAACCGACACCAACACCAAACACTTTTTTACTACCTAAATAACTACCCACTTGGTATGGAAGGAGTGTTGATTCAGTGTCCCAAAAATTATATCTGAAATATCCTTCTATCACTGTATTTCCAGTCGGCTTTTTGTCGGTATTTGCTACATTTTTACCCGTGTATGTCCAACCTACCCCAAGACTGTCTCTAGAGTAATCTTTGCCTGCATTGATAGAATTTGCCGGATTTAATGGATTGTTAATTGCTAGCCTATAATCAAATTTGCCAATTTGACCTTTGGCATAAATACCAAAATGACGTGCAAATTGGTCGGTCACACCAAGTGAATGCCAACTTGAGAAAGGTCTCGCCTGATCCATAGTCATGAAATTAAGTGTACTAGCGTTGGCTAGTCTGGTCAATCCCTTCCAATAATGCAAACCAGTACCGACGTATAGTTTTTTATCTATAAGCCGGTATTCAGTCCATGCATCATGCAAGAATATTTGTGGACCATCGCCATTGTTTCCCAAAGAAGTTAGATTACTAGAATTGAGGTTGTTTAATCCAAAATGAGTTAGGATTAAAAATTTTGGCGATATCTGAGCGTATGCTAAAAATCTGCTTCTTCTAGCAAATGTGTTTAATTGTAACTTTGAATCTTTGACAGCTAGATTATTTGTCTCGACCCATTGTTGGTGCCAAACAATAAAACGAATATACTTAGATCCTGTGTCGTTGAGTTTGATGGTTAGAGGTTTGTAAGAGTGATCCTCAGCCGGAGCATCCTGCGCATAGGTACTTGTCCTTACTAACAAGAGTACACCTATGATAATGAAGAAAAATTTGTTTGTCATTTTGTGAAATTGTTAATTTGTTATAATAATAAATGCATACTTAAGTATATAAATGCAAACATATATAGATATATAGATATAATCAAACTTATCAATAAAAATTTTTAAAAAAATAGTATTAATCAGGATTATTTTTTGATTATCCCAGAAAAGACCATGTTTGATTGCGAAAAAACTTATTGTGACCTATAGAAAATAGGAGCAGGAAGGTTGATTTCAAAATGATGGGGAAACCATTTAATACGGTGCTGCAAATGTATCACTAAGTAATTGGGATACTCATTAAAAGTAAAAATAAGTGAGACCTACTTATTTCCTAATAATATGTATAAGACTCTGGACGAGATCCAAGTACTCAGGTTGTGCAATAGAATAATTTGAGTTTTTACCATCACGCACAACCTTCACAATATCTTGATTTTTAAGTATGCGCAAATGATGACTAGCCACCGCCTGTTCAATATCTAATGATTCATGTATTTCCGTTACAGAAAGTGAAGAAGACTTAGAAAGTAGTTCTACCATTACAAAACGAATAGGATGTGCTAATGCTTTGAGTTTTTCTGTAGCATCTTCTAAAAATTCTATGTCGTATTTAGTTTGCATTATTACATCCTGTATCTAACTACTAATACATCTAAATATATATATTTGTTCGCAAATTTAGTAACATTTTTATTAACTTCTTATGAAAAATGAGATAGTACATCGCATTTACGATTTTATCAGAGAATACCCACCCTTTAAGTACATCGATAAAGATGATTTACTTGCACTCTCTACTACTGCGGTTGTAAAATATGCTCCTAAGAATACTCCAATTTTTTCAGTAGGAGAGCCACCTGCCGATTTTTTTTATATTGTGAATACCGGAGCAGTGGCGTTATCAAATGACCGAGATGAAGTATTGGACGTATGTGATGAAGGCGATGTGTTTGGGATAAGACCACTTATTGCCCATTCCGCCTACTTACTAAATGCCATCGCCCAGGAAGAGTCTGTGATCTATGCTATTGCCATAAACAATTTTTTACCTCTTTTGGAGAAGTACAATAAGATATCAATTTATTTAGCCACAAATTTTGCAGTTGGCACAAGTACAGTTATGTCAAGTATTGGCGTCGCTCAAATGAAGCAGAGAAGTATATACTCTGAACTTTATACTGTGAATGCTGATAAAAAACCGATTCACATCACACAAACCCACTCCATCCAAGATGCAGCCAAGCTTATGACTGATCATGGTATAGGATCTCTAATCATTTGTGATGATAGTATGAAACCCACTGGCATCATCACTGACAAAGATTTACGTATCAAAGTAGTGGCTGGAGATTGCGATAAGAATACGGCGGTGTCAGAGATTATGTCAAACCCTGTCATTTGTATGGCACCAAATAAGACATTGGGAGAATATCAAATGATTTTGTTGGCAAACAGGATAAGTCATGTGGTCATTACAGAAGATGGTACTGATAAGAGTCCGCTAGTGGCAGTTATTTCTGAACATGACCTAGTAGTGCAGCAAGCTGATAATCCTGCAATTCTCATAAAGGAAATCATGAAATCTGACAACGTCAACGCTTTGGCAGATATACGCAAGAAAATGACCAAGCTATTGAAGAAGTATATGGAGCAAGATATAGCTATACCTTTTATCACGACCATCATATCTGAACTCAATGATGCCATAATAAAGCGATGTATACAGATATCTGAAGAAAAACTCGGTGTGGATACCTACTCGTCCATAGATTATTGTTGGCTTACTTTGGGTAGTGAAGGGAGACAGGAGCAACTCTTACTCACTGATCAAGATAATGCACTCATATATGTACAAGATGACACAATCCAAAATATCAAGGAAAAATGTCTAGCTTTGGCAGGAGAAGTCACATCGATGTTGCATACGATAGGATACGAATATTGTCCTGCAGATATGATGGCATCAAATCCTCAATGGTGTCAAAGTGTAGATGAATGGCAGCGTACTTTTGAAAACTGGATGTTTCAGCCCACTGAAAAAGATATTATGCTATCTACGATTTTTTTCGATTACAGACCTATTTACAAAAACCCTGAATTAGCAAAACAGTTGACACAATTTGTCTTTTCTAAAATGGAAGGAAACTCAGTTTTTTTACACTTATTAGCAAAGAATGCTTTGGAAAATCCGCCGCCACTTTCATTTTTTAGAAATTTTGTTTTAGAAAAAAATGGTGAACATAAAGATAGTTTTGATATCAAATTGAGAGCTATGATGCCACTAGTAGATGCAGCTAGGGTATTGATACTAGAGAATAGAATTTGGGGCATAAATAATACCATTGAGAGATTCAAAATTCTTGCAGAGCATGATACAAACAATGCAGAACTTTATACATTGGCAGCAGATGCTTACGCTATTTGTTTGGGTATGCGCACGGAACACGGATTAAGAAATGAAGATTCGGGAAGATATATTAAGCCTGATGACATGGATAAAATGGATAGACTACAGTTACGCAATGCATTTCAACCGATAGACCAGCTGCAGCAGATTTTGAAAATTAGATTTCAATTATAAGTCAGAATGATGAATCTAAAGTCTATTCTTAATTTGTTCCGTAGTAAGGATCCAGCTTATTATAATGATTTCTATATTAACTATACTAAAAGTTATAAAAAACCTAATCTTAACGCTGAAATAGCATCACAAGAGTTTGTTGTATTTGATACGGAAACCACTGGTTTAGATCCACAAAACTCAAAAATATTATCCATAGGCGCTATCAAATGTGATTATCAAAATATGTATGTACATGACGTTATGTCAATATTTTTAAAGCAAGAGGTACTACACACTGAAGATGCCGTGGCTATTCATGGCATTGTTTCAAGAGATGACAACAATATAAATGAATCAATTGCTATAAAGATGTTTTATGATTTTGTTGGACAAAGTATTTTAGTAGGTCATCATGTACATTTTGATATCCTTATGATAGAAAATGCCGCCAAGAAGCATGGTGGTGGAAAACTGTTGAACCAATCATTAGATACTTCTTATATAGCAAAAAGGATAGACAATCCGTACCACCCATTGTCACAATCTCCAAATAAATACACACTAGATGCTCTTTGTACAAGATATGGAATTGAGATGAAAGCTAGACATACCGCCGACGGGGATGCTTATTTGACGGCGCTATTATTTATGAAACTGCTCAATCAATTAGATAAAAAAGGTATTAAGACAGTAAAAGATCTTATACATCCCTAGTAAGAAAAGGAATTCCATAGTGGCAATTAATTAAATGTAGTTTATTCATTTTTTAGATTTGATTAAAAGTAAAATTGAACTTTTAAGTATAAAAGATATTATTAATGCGTCTTCCTAGATTTTTTAAAATATTTATAGTTCAATAACTTGTAATCAAATGAATACCAATGTATATAAATTTTTAGATCTACACCAAGGTGAAGAGGACAAGACCAGAGTTTATGAAAATATAAAGTCTAATATTTCTTTTCGAGGATCTAATCTGTGGATATTAATATGTGCAATTTTGATTGCTTCTATAGGACTTAATGTAAACTCTGCAGCAGTTGTCATTGGTGCCATGTTGATTTCACCACTTATGGGTCCAATAGTAGGTGCTGGATTCGCTTTAGGGACATATGATTTTGAACTCCTTAGAAAATCAGGTAAAAATCTGATGATTGCCACTGTGTCATCACTTATAGTCGCATCCTTGTATTTTTACCTTAGTCCATTTAAGGAAACACAATCTGAGCTGCTTGCCAGAACATCTCCTACTATTTATGATGTCTTAATTGCTTTTTTCGGTGGATTAGCGGGTATTGTAGCTTTGACAAGGGTTGAAAAAGGAAACCCGATTCCGGGTGTTGCCATAGCAACTGCACTCATGCCGCCACTATGTACCGCAGGATATGGATTGGCGATTGGAAATTATAAGTATTTTCTAGGAGCTTTTTACTTGTATACAATCAATTGTTTTTTTATATGTATTGCTACATTTTTAATCATTAAATATCTGAAATATCCACATGTAAAATTTCCTAATCCGCAGTTAGAAAAAAGAATAAGGTATGGTATAACTACATTGATTTTTGTATTGATCATCCCCGCTTCCTACCTAGCGTATGATCTATTGATTGAAAAAACTTTTTTACAAAATGTAGATAAATATATTACTGAAGTATTCACTAAACAAGGAGATGGAGTCATTTATAAAAATGTAAAGTTTCACTCATCTCCGAAAATTATCGAACTATCTTTGTATAAGGATGATTCATTTACGATGAAAGAAATTGACAGTCTGAATAATCTTTTAGCATACTACCATCTTGACAATACTAAACTCCTCATCAATAACGACATTAAAACAGAAACTGTGGATCAAAGTAAAATCATAGATCCCACAATAGAAATGAAACTTGAAATCGCTAAACTCAAGAGTGAAATACTAGCACTCAAGGATCCTTATTCCGGGGTAAAGGAAGAAATAAAAGTATTGTTTCCTGAAATTAGTGATGTTTCTTTTGGAATTCAAAATGTAGATGATAATGAGAGTACAACACAATACAATACCATGATGATAGTATGTCCAAAACCACTCAAGAAGAATAAATCTGAACAACTCGAAACATGGATTAGGCATCGGATTAGTAAAGATACAGTAATTATTGTCCACAAAACCCCATAGTTAAACAAAAAGTAATTAGACTTATCGGATCGTATAAAAGTTGAGTAAATTTGTTTTTTCAAAATATTCTATTACTTTTGGTGGTTTATTAAATCAATTTAATTATGCGCGAGAAGCAATTACATACAGTACTATCATTTGTTTTGACAACCATTCTTAGCATTCTACCTTGGGGCATGTATGCGCAAGGCGAGGAAAATATGGGGCTAGATGAAAGAATTGACAAAGCCTTTGAGCCAATTGCAACTACTGTGGGTAATATTGTATTATTTCCATTAAAATTTGGAGGTATAGAAATACCAATTATCGTAATTGTGCTAGCATTAAGTGGTTTATTTTTTTCAATTTATTTTGGTTTTCCAGGTATTTTTAAGTTTAGGCTAGCCACACGAGTGGTGCAGGGGAAATATGATGATATCGAAATGGCAGGAGAACCACAAACAAAACCTGAATTTCTTCATGTCCATGATGGCGATATAGTAGACACTATCAGAGATGAACATCACCACGGAGAAGTATCACATTTTCAGGCATTGGCTACAGCAGTATCTGGTACTGTAGGTCTAGGAAATATAGCGGGTGTCGCCTTAGCCGTTTCACTGGGAGGCCCAGGTGCGACATTCTGGATGATTATAAGCGGACTATTAGGTATGACACTAAAATTTGTCGAATGTACCCTTGGCGTACAATATCGTGAAATTTCAAGTACGGGTGTGGTGTATGGTGGACCAATGTATTATTTATCTAAGGGACTTCAAGAAAAAGGATATGCGACTATGGGTAAAGTATTAGCCATTCTTTTCGCCATTCTGTGTATTGGAGGTTCATTTGGTGGTGGAAATGCCGCACAAGCTAATCAAGCAACAGCGCAAATTGTTTCCCTATTTGATATGGGAGGAGGCAGTGCAGGATTTTTTGTAGGAGTAGGTATCGCCATTTTGGTGGGCATTACTATAATTGGCGGAATAAAGAGGATAGTGAATGTTACTGACAAGTTAGTACCTCTGATGGCTATCATCTATATTGGTGCCTGTTTAGTTATCATTTTGGGGCATTATGATCACATTATTCCAGCCTTTCAGCAAATTATAACACAAGCTTTTTCGCCTGAGGCAGGTGTAGGAGGGCTGGTAGGTGTCATTGTGATGGGCTTTAGAAGAGCTGCATTCTCCAATGAAGCAGGTGCAGGGTCAGCATCTATAGCGCACTCTGCTGTACGTACTAAGTACTCGGCATCTGAAGGGTTAGTAGCTTTATTAGAGCCATTTATTGATACCGTAATTATCTGTACAATGACTGCATTAGTCATCGTGATTTTTAATGTTGATGGACACTTTACTTACGGACAATCGGTGGTAAACATTGGTGGAGTAGATTATCAAGGTGCCACATTGACTTCATTAGCATTTGCAGATACCATCTCATGGTTTCCTACGGTCTTGACGATTGCTATCTTTTTGTTTGCAATCTCTACTATGATTTCATGGTCATATTATGGGCTCCAAGCATGGATGTTTCTCTTTGGTAAATCGAAGACTAATGAAATTATATACAAAGTGATTTTCCTCTTGTTTATTATCATAGGCTCATCTGCCAAAATGGATTCTGTCTGGGGATTTTCAGATGCAATGATCCTTGCCATGGTTTTTCCAAATATGATAGGTCTGTTTATCTTATTCCCTGTAGTAAAAAAACAAATTGGAAGATTTGAAGCAGCAATAAAATCTAGTTAATCTTCTTTATTTTGATTGAGCATATTGGCAATTACTCGGATGGTACGTTTTCTGATTTGTCGTTCTATATCTCTATTCACTTCTATGAGCATATACTGAAATTTTAACACTAGAAATTCATGGTAAACGCTCACAATTTTAATATTGTAGGAGTCAGCGATGATCTTGTCATGAAAATCTTTCAAAGCATCTACGATTCGGGATTCCAAATCTTCAATAGTGGTATGATTTGACAAAGATAATTCAAAATCAATACTTATTTTCTTGATATCTCTTTTCGTATAGTTGATGATTTCTGATTGATAAACTTTGTCATTTGGCAAATAGAGTATGTCATCATCATCATTTTGAAGTACGACTTTGCTTAAGTTGATGTCGATGATTTTTCCTTTTATTTCTCCGATTTTCACATAGTCATCTATATTTAGTTCTTTTGAGAAACTTATGATAATACCATTCATCAATGTGGAAATATAATCCTTTGAAATAATGGCTAGAGCTGCAGCAAAGATACTGATGGATGTGAGAAATTCCTTGAAGTTTACACCCCAAAATCCAAAGATCATAAGGATTATACCGAATCCGAGAAGGAGGTAATAGATATTATTGATACCATTGATGACATTATCTGTATACTTATAAGCAATTTTTTTACGTAATCGGTACACCATTATCAAAAGCGCTGTTGCTATATTGAGAATAGTAAAAAATATAAGGAATTGAATCAAAGAGTGAAAGAAATCATAAAAACTGCCGAAAAGCAATTTCTTGCTTTCTAACACACTTTTAATATAGTAAAAAGTGACTAATAAAGTAAATCTAATGATGTACCGGAATAATACCTGCATGATAAACTTATTTTCATTTATGCTCATAGGGCCGGAACCAAGAAGGTGAAATAATGCATTATTAAAAACTCAACATAAACGCACCATCTTTCTTTAAGTTGTGAATCTTACCTGAAATTAATGGTCCAGAATTTGCCCAAGCTCTTCGCATTTTAAGTGATGTCTCGGGAGTAAGTATTACATTTTTTGGAGCTATATTGTTTAGGATTAAGGTGGGGAAAGCCATGTATGCATCATCGATAATAAGGATATCAACGTTATAACAGCTGTCTAAAGACTTAATATTCAAGTTTTTATCCAATTGGAGTATAGACAAATTATTTATGGAAATAATTTCATGGGAAGTTAATTTTTTTATGTCATTTATAGCATTTTTTGTTCTGTGTGATTCTTGAGCATAACCTAAAGCTTTTGCAGAAATTTCGGTTTTATCAAAATTTAAACAGGTTGTTCCTATAAAAATATCAAGACTCCAACCACTTGGTAAGGAATAAATAGTGAGGTATTGTTGGTTTTTCTTTGTTATGCTATGGTGACTTCTAGCTGCTCCAAATATAAAAATTGATGCCAATAAGACTACTAAAACAGATTTTTGGTAATGACCAATTAACCATACTGCCAAAAGTAAGATGATAGCTAATAGGATAATTTCAAACTTTGTTAGGTAAAGATTGTCTAATGTACTGAGAGGAAGTTTTGCTAATATATCAGAAAATCCGATCATCATACGTAGTAAAAACTCTAAAATTTGTCCAAGAAAATTATTGAGTTGTGGCATCAACATTTGAATTCCAACCATGAACACACAACCATAAATAACCAAGGATGTAAGTGGTACCATCACTAAGCCACTAAGGATAAAATAGGTTGGCAATTTATGAAAGTAGAAAATTGATATTGGTAAAGTGAAAGGCTGAGCAGCGAGAGTAACAGACATTAGCGACCAAATAAATCCATCAATGTAGGATCTTGGGTGATACCATTTTTCCACATAAGGATAGAAAAACAAGATACTTGCTAATGCTGCGAATGAAAACTGGAAGGATGGTTGGAATATATAATGCGGATTGTACAAAAGCATGCCAATGCCTACTATGCTTAAGATATTGAAGGTATCGGAACTCTTAGCAGTATATTTACCCACCAAATACAACGCTATCATCAATCCAGATCTGATTACTGATGGGGCAGCTCCCGTCATTATGACATAAAATCCAATCAAAGATAGCAGAATAGGTGGTTGCAATTTTCTCCAAAATAAACTACGTGTTTTATATACATCAAACAACCAAACAAACATGCCGATAAAAACACCCACATGCAATCCCGAAACTGAAAGTACATGTGCTGCTCCAGTCATGATAAAATCTTGTTTTATATCTTCATCCAATGTTTTTTTATTCCCAATAAAAATCGCCTTTGCTAGGCCTTTCGTTTCATTGAAGTGGAAGTGGGTATCAAAGATTCCTTCTATAAAATGTGTCGCCCTAAGCGCTATTTGACGAAATGGATTAATATGATTTCTTGATACTATATAGACAGAGCTATCATTGATAAAAATCTGTTTCGTGATATTTTGGTGATACAGAAAAGCCTGATAATCAAATGTATTGGGATTGGATGGCGGAGGTACAGAAGTCAACTTGCCATCAAATGATACTTTTGTACCAACAGATAAATCCAAACTTAGATGTTTTGGCATGATAGCCAAAACGGTTATACTAGGTGTGCTATCTTGCTCTAAAGTAACAATCCATCGTTGGCGTTCACCACATTTTAGACTCTCTGTTAAAATGCCAGTGTATGTAGACTTTTTATCAGTGAAATAGGATAACTTCGCTTCAGTGATGCGATCAAAAAGTCTGATATAAAAAATTCCAAAAAGTAAAATACAACTTAAAAATAAGATATGGACTGTGATTCCGGATTTCCATGTTGACCTACTATTTTGGATTACATACCAACCAGTGATCGTAAGTAACACAATACCTATTTGCCACCATGCAGTTGTAATTTCTCCACCGATAAGAAGTCCTAAAATAAATAATAATGATACCCTAACATAGGGTCTTGAAGCAAAATTCATATCCCGGTTCCATTTTGCCAATTAAGTAATTATCATACTAAGTCATTCTACATCTGCAATTTGTGACGTAAAATTGTAATTTTTTTTTCTACTATTTCAAAAAGCCGCAACATATAATTTATATCACTGCTTCCATCTTTTGAGATTAGGGAGTATGCTGTTAGCCAATGTTTTAGCTTCATCTTCAGACATATTAAATCTAGCAACCGCCATCTGTACATTTTTATCCAATTTTTCTTGTAGTGTGATGCCTTCATCTAGAAATTTGCCATCACAATAGCAAAAGCTGCAATACGTATCGCTGATACTGTTATCAGCATTAGTTCCGCCTTTATTCGGGTCTTTTTGAAGCGGCATGCCACAACTTTGGCAAATGTTTTTATTGACTTTCATTTTATTATATGATTAGAATGCGATATAATTGAATACCTTTTTTCAATAGACCTTAGAAACCTGTTATTAATAGAATAATAAAAGAAGCTTGATATATATTATTACATTTTTTGTTTGGCATTGCGTGTTGGTTAAAATGCAAATGTGCTATCAATAGCGTTGGTTATTCAAAGTCTATTTCTGTTTTTGAAATTCGGTCTAATTCGCTTAAAATATTTTTCTTAATTAGTCGAATTTTCTTTTGTTTGTCAGAAATTTCTTTTTGTAATTCGGAATAGTTCAATAAATGTGTCTGGGTTAAAAAATAATTAATAAAACAACCATGATAGGTTTTTGATATTTCAACGTAAACAACTACCATGCTTTGTGGAAAATCTGTCAAGGCTGGCGACGCATAGGAGCCATTCATTTTAGCCTTTACTTGATTTGGAACAAAGCATACCTTTTTCAAGTTGAGCATCATGTTCTGGACTCTTGCGCTCATACGTCTGACTTATCTGATATGTTGATTGACTACTTCTGGATATAAATACATGATTTCTCTTTGTATTGATTTCCAATTATTCGCTGTTCTCCGCCAAGATTTTCATTGTGCATCAGGGATAGAATATCTGTTTTAGTAACGCTGTTTCCGATACCCAGGCAGCTTTGCCTTTTACGATTTTCTAATGATTCTATGAAGTGCCTCCACAGGGTTGGTTGTGTATATCATCCTGCGTATGTGTGTGCCAAAGTTCATGAATGCCATGAGTTCTTCCCATGATTGCTCCCATTGTTCTACTACGTATTTGTATCTTTCACCCCATTGTTCTTTGACAGTTCGAAGGCCGATAGGGCTGCTTCATAGTAGGTGCCTATATACTTTCCTTAGCGAAGCTACTACTTTTTTCGCATCCTTATCGTCCACATATTTCATTGAACTTCTTACTTGGTGGACTATACATTTTGAATGAATACACTCTTGGATATTCTTCCTGGATCGTCTGTGAAAATCCCTTCAGATTATCTGTGCATATCACAAGAATGTCTTCAACGCTCGCTTTTTCAGGTCTTGTAATACCAATCCCCAATTGTGGGCTCCTCACTCTTTGGTTGATGTACAAGCCTAGTAAGTCCCTGTTGCCTGCCCAATCTACCGAATACACCGTATAAAATGCCCTAGTACTATACACGCCTTCATGCCGCACCTTAAAATCATCGCATCCAGATATACAATGGGATAAAATGATAGCAATGGCCGAGTTTTCCACGAAACTTCAATCTCGGGCAATACATTGTCCATAATTTGAGATATCTTCCCCCCACTGATATTTCTATCCCATAGATCTTTTTGTATCAATCTTCGTACATCATAACAGAATTTGCCTTGTGCGTATAAAGCGATATTTGTTCATCGATGCCGCTATGGATTCCCTTTCTCGTTTACCTATCAGTTTCAGGCTCGAAAGTTGAATTCCTATCTCTGGGTGTGTGTACCTCGATGGGCCACTTTTGTGTGATGACCTGTTTCTTCGTATATCCATTCCGCTTATTGCTCTTACCCATGTTCAATTCATCTGCTATATGATGATCGACTTCACCCTCCAACATTTTATTGACCATGTTTTTGTAACAGCTCACTAAACGGACTCCGTCTCCAAACAAGGACTCTTTTGAATAGAGTCGTTGTTTCATCCTTTCGTAAGCGCTATCGCTTCTAACTTTCTTTTTCTTCTTTATTCATTTTGCAAAGATAGATAGACACACTTTATTGAACAGTCTCTTTTCCAATTGTAGGTTTGTTTTCCCAATTAAAACCATAATCAGCAAATACATTTATTAATTCAAAAGTCAAATAAGTATAGTCTAAATCATCACTTCTCTTTATTAACAATCTTGCATCACTATTAATGCTAAATTTATGTTTTTCTCTATAGTAAACAGTACTCGCATAAACTCCATTTGTAGTAATTTGGATACACTCAATATCATAATCAAAGGTTTTAATAAATCCAAAAACACCATTCTCTTTGGTGTTTGCGGAATACACAACGTATTCACCTTTATTTGCGTTTAGGAATTTTTTAGTTAGATTAGAATTACCACTTTTTATATCAAACAGTTCGTCAATTGTGAATTTTTTCAAAACAAAAGTGTTTTCTATTTCGATTAATAAGTTCTTAATTTGAGATTTATATTCTTCAATTTGTCTTTTGATATCTTCAATGAAAATGATTTTATCCACAATCAAATTTTGAAAATCAATGTCAATATTATTGTTTTCATCAACTGGTATTTCAAATTCAATATCTTCGAGCATAAATGGTGGTAATGCTGTATATTCATTACTACCGTCAGCTCCAATTCTACCCTTCTTGGATGTTCTAAATAGAGGTTCTAAAACAAATTTGGCATAATGCAGATTAATTAAAGGATTTTTGGGAATTAATACTCCTCTATGGTTTGTTGCTGAAAATTTTTCATTATGTATCATTACATAACCTGCCAAACCATCAATAGCCCAACTAATACAGGGCACATCATAATCAAAAGAATTTATGAATGAAAAAGCCCCAAATGTATTGCCCGAATAAACTGGAAAATCTCCTTTATTTACATCAATGTATCGTTTAATATAAAGTCCTTTACCTCTTTCGATTGTAAATAAGTCTTTTACCTTAAGGGTTTTATAATTTATTTTAGACTTTTTTTTTTCTGACAACTCTTTTATTTCTTCTTGGAAACCCTTTATAGTTACAGCGACATCTTCAACCAATGAAGAAAATTCAAGTAATCCCAATTTGTCTTTTTTCTCGCTTATCCCAAGTTCTATTTTTTCTTCTTCGCTCCACCAATTGTCTATAATCCAAGAGCTGTCAATTGAATTTACAAAGGTTGAAAATGGAATTATTTTACAACGCTTTTCGGAATTATTTTCTATAAAATATTCTTTACTACCTCTAAAACCTTTGAACAATTTAACAGCCTCACTTAAATCATCTTGGTCAATATCAAAACGGTAAACATCTCTGCTTTCTCCCATTTCACTTACTAGATATGTGAATACAGGGTCATTTTGAACATCTTTTTTATTTGCTTTTTTAGTAATGCAAAGAATGTATGTTTTTTTGTTTGTGGTAAAAAACGTATTTAAGGGTAATGAAACAATACCATCGAT
>JAWKLK010000012.1:0-41608 GCA_041392785.1 Saprospiraceae bacterium | reverse complement strand
CATTAGCATTGTTAACATATCTGATGTTGTTAATAAACCATGCATTTCCAAGAGCTGCTGGATTCATTTGAGCCATAGGATTTCCATCAGCACCTTGCAGGATAAAATACTTTGTATTTAGCATATTCAAGACACGTTGGTTTCCTGCAGAAATATGTCTCTCAATTATGTCCTGATATCTTTGCATTTTCACTGCACTATAGCCACCGATTGTTTTATGAAAATAAGATGTTGATGCAGAATTAAAAGTATTAATTGTAGCATCATATACCCTAAATGACAATTGCTTATCTTGTAGAATTTGAAGATCAACCGGTCGAGGTTCAAAAGATTTTTTATATGCGCTTTTCGTCACAAAATCTTTGTAACCTAAGTAATCAACACCTACGCCAATCTGGTCTATTAGCCCTAATACAGCTATGATTCCTATCATGAGATTGGAAGAAATTTTATCTTTTAGATAAGTCCATAATGCGCCAAATACTGCCAATATGAAAAACAAACTTCTTAAAGATGTAGCATTGAGCATACTTTTTCTTGTATCTATTAATGCATCTTTAATTTGTGCATATTGTTCATCACCCACGTGTGAAAAGTCAAAGATACTACCTCCTACCAGCAATAAAAATATTGTCATGCTTGCTGTTATTCCAAATGTAAAATACAGTGGTTTTAAATATGAAGTCTTGTCTTTGTGTTCAGCAATATCTTTTAAAGTCAATATTCCTAAAATCGGTATAAAAACAGCAGTTATACTTAAAATAGAACTTGGTGCTCTGAATTTATTTAGTAAAGGCAGATTTTCAAATAAAAATCTATTGAACCATTCAAGGTTTTTACCCATTGAAATCATAATCGTAAGTAATACCGCTGAAAGTAGCCACCATTTGCGATAATCTTTCAATACGAATAATCCTAGTATAAAAAGAAAAACAGCCACAATGCCAAAATAAGCAGGTCCAGACGTAAAGGTCAAGGATCCCCAATAAGTTGGAGCTTGAAACTGGCCTCTCTGCCCTACTGCCTTGCCTAACGCTGATTTTCCATCTATCCATTCGCCCGAGCCTCCTCCTACTACTTTAGGAATAACTGTTGCTAGGACATCACCAAAGCCATTGCTCCATTGCATCGCATAATCCCAGTCCAGACCACTGGATTTTGAATTTGTTGTGCCATCACCTGTGTTACTTAATATTGGCTCCCCGCGCATAGTGGCGGAAGTGTATTCAAATGTAGTCCATATTTTTGATGCTGATGTTCCTACTGCGATAACAGTTAATAATGTTAATAAACCCAAACCTTTAGCAAATTCTGGTAACGAATTTTCTTTTACAGCATTGAAGAGTTCAAATAAAACAAGTAATACCAAGCTCATTGCTAAATAATAGGTCATTTGTGGATGGTTATTCAGGAGATTGATGCCCAAAGCAATCCCAAAGACAGTAGAACCAATCAAATATCGCCGCTTGAAAATCAATATAACACCTGCTATAATAGGAGGGCTTGTCATAATAGCCATTAATTTTGAGTTATGCCCTGCTTCAAACAAGCATAAATTATTCGTTGTGAAACCGAAAAGTAATGCCCCTAATAACGATAGCCAATTACTAACACCCAAAAGAAGCATTAATATATAAAAACCCAACATCCCTATAATCCACGTTCCGGCAGGTCGTGAAATAAAAAATGATAAAGTCTTTTCCACATATTTCAATAAATTATTAGGATTACGTGCGGAAATTTGATAAGTTGGCATACCGCTGAACATAGAATTTGTCCATAAAGCTTCTTCACCTGTCTTATCCCGGAAATCAGTGGCTTCTTTTGACATTCCAATATGCTGGACTATGTCCCCTTGCGGCACCACCTTCCCTTGGAATTGAGGTAAAAAATATACAAAACTGACTAAAATAATTACGATAACCGATAATAAATTAGGTAAATATGGCTTAAAATTCATAACAATACTGTCTTATACAAAACAAAGGTAATAAGTTAATCAGTTAAAGTAACATATTTAAGAAAAAATAATGTGAAAAGATTGTCTGTCAACATGAGTAATCGATTTTACACCTATTAACTGTCTGATATCAATCTAAAACAGCAGGTAGACAATTCATGATTAATTGCTAGTATTCCGAATTAAATTTTATATTCTTAAAGATTTCTTAATAATCTATTGTTATAGTTAGATTTAATACCTTTGTGCAAAATAATATTTTATTTGTTAATTCATTAAGATTTTGTAACTTTGCAAAATCCATATTGGATAATATCAATCGAGAATTTACCTGAACCAATAGAAGCCATGACTGAATTAGAAGTTTTGACACCTACCGAAAGTGGAGAGCAATTGTACAAAGATGTTGTACTAAAAGATTATTGGATTTGTGAAGTCAGTCGAGAGGCTAGTTTGCTTGCCAGAAAAGAAGTACTCAATGGTAAAGCTAAGTTCGGTATTCTAGGTGATGGAAAAGAAGTGCCACAAGTAGCAATGGCTCGTTTTTTTAAGAAAGGTGATTGGCGATCTGGATATTATAGAGATCAGACATTTATGTTTGCGCGTGGCCTTTGTACTGTTGAACAGTATTTTGCACAACTATACGCTGACGTAAAAAACGACCCTTTCTCTGGTGGCAGGCAAATGAATAACCATTTTGCTACAGCTACATTTGATAAAAATGGTGAATGGATTAATCACACTGAATCTTTTAACGTCTCATCGGATATTTCTTGTACAGCTGGGCAAATGGCAAGGGCATTAGGGCTCGCATTAGCATCAAAGCACTATAGACAAGATATCAATTTTGCAAAAGCCCATTTATTTTCTGATAATGGAGATGAGGTTAGCTTTGTTACCATAGGCGATAGCTCCACTTCCGAAGGTGTATTTTGGGAAACTATGAATGCTGCCGCTGTAATGCAAGTGCCATTATTGGTTGCTGTATGGGATGATGGTTATGGTATCAGTGTACCGGTAGAAATGCAAACCGTCAAAAGTTCTATTTCAAAGGCCTTGGAAGGATTTTTGGTTACTAAAGAATCTAATGGTATTCATATTTTTACCGTAAAGGGTTGGGACTATCCAGATCTCTGTGCTACGTTTGAAAAAGTGTCAAATATGGTGAGAGAACAACACATTCCAGCTATCATTCATGTACAGGAACTAACCCAACCTCAAGGACACTCTACCAGTGGTTCTCATGAAAGGTATAAATCAACTAGCCGTTTAGATTGGGAGAAAGAACATGATTGCAATGTAAAAATGGCAAAATGGATAGTATCATCAGGTATTGCTTCAAATGAAGAAGTAGAAAATATTAAAAATCAAGCTATTGCATTTGTCAAAGAAGGTAAAAATAATGCTTGGAATGAGTACATTTCAGGGATTAAGCCATATAAAAATAGACTGAAAGAAATTTACGACGCGATTCCTGAAGCAGCTAAGACGGATGCTATACAACATTTATTTAATGATTTCAAAGCAAATCCTAATCCGATCTTTGCTGAGATCACATCAAATGCAAGGAAACTAGCAATCCAAATAAAACGAATTCCACTAGTACATTTGAACGACTTAGATGAATTGATTAATGAAATGATGGCTTTGGGCAAATCGCGATATGAAAATCATTTGGTCAGTGACAATGTATATTCAGCATTAAAAGTTGAAAGCGTACCTGCGTTGTATGCCGCCGATGCACCGCTCTTGAGTGGATATCAGATACTGAATGCTTACTTTGACCAAATATTATCTAAACATCATAATATTTTGGCATTTGGGGAAGATGTCGGGCAAATTGGCGATGTGAATCAAGGTTTTGCAGGACTCCAAGAAAAATATTCTGATGAACGCGTCTATGACACAGGTATAAGAGAATGGACTATTATGGGACAGGCCATAGGTTGTGCTATGCGTGGGCTTCGACCCATTGCAGAGATCCAATATCTTGATTACCTTGCTTATGCTTTTTCTGCCTTAAGTGATGATTTAGCCACATTGAGGTATCGTAGTGCTGGTATTCAGAGAGCACCAGCCATTATCCGTACACGTGGACACAGATTAGAAGGAATTTGGCACGCTGGTTCACCAATGGGTATGATCATCAACGCAATGAAAGGCATCTATCTATGTGTACCAAGAAATATGACACAGGCTGTGGGATTTTATAATACCATGCTGAAGTCTGATGACCCAGCCATCATTGTGGAAAGCCTCAATGGATATAGACTAAAAGAAAAATTGCCAGAAAATTTATATGATTTTTGTGTTCCTTTAGGAGTACCTGAAATTCTGAAAGAAGGCCAAGATATTACTGTGGTCACTTACGGATCATGCGTTAGAGAGGCCCAAAAGGCTGTAGAAATGTTGCAAAATCATAATATTAGCATAGAGTTAATTGATGCTCAGACTTTGATGCCATTTGATATTCATGGAATGATTTTAGAATCTTTAAAGAAAACCAATAGGATAATTTTCATGGATGAGGATGTCCCAAGTGGAGGCACCACATACATGATGCGAGAAGTGATAGAAAAATGGAATGGATATCAATATCTCGATGCCAAGCCCAGAATACTTTCCGCGAGTGAACATAGAACACCGTTCGGGTCTGATGGTGACTATTTCACAAAGCCATATGCAGAAGATTTATTTGACATTGCCATTGAATTGATGTCTGAATAGTACTATGACATTTAATCCACGTTATTTACTTGCATTGATTCCATTGTTCATCGTGGGATTGATATTATACTACATCAGTGATATAGTTACATATATGTTACTCGCATGGGCTATATCTATGATAGGTGCGCCATTAGTAGTTTTTTTAAGAAAATATGTGGGAAAAAATGGAGCCGCAATATTGACACTTAGCCTTTTTGTAGCTTTCGCTGGATTAATAATCTATATTTTCATTCCACCTTTGACACAGCAACTTGAAAATATAAATAAGGTAGATTATAACAAAGTAGCAGATGCTCTCGAAAAACCACTTAAAGATTGGGAAAATTGGTTGGTTTCTAAGAATTTTATGCTATCCACTGTAGATTCGATATCACATCTAGTCAATGACACACAAGAAAGTCGCCCCTTTTCTATCTTTATAGATACTTTACATACGGATTCTTTACCTACGCAAATAATTCAGATATATGTAGACAATACTGTCGATGACACCATACCTGAAGCACCTAAAGAAGTCTATTTTCTCGATAATATTAAAAAAGCAGCAGTAACTTACCTCAACCCAGTTAATATCCAGAAAAGTTTACGTACATCTTTCAGTGCATTAGGTGATGTATTAGTGGCCATCTTTTCAATTTTCTTTATAAGCTTCTTTTTCCTTAAGGAGCAGGGGCTATTTGATAAAATTTTGATGGGGATTGTTCCCGTTAAATATGAAGAACCCACACGACAAGCTGTCAATGAAACGAGTACACTTCTGATCAGGTACTTCATAGGTGTGTTGATCCAGATATTCATAATAGCCATCTATCTCATTTTGGTACTACATTTTATTGGAGTAAAAAATGCGCTTCTGATTGCATCATTTGCAGCATTAATCAATGTTATTCCATACATCGGACCCATCATTGGCACTGCCGTAGGAGTATTAATCACTTTGACATCACAAGCACAACTTCCATTTTATGAAGAGTTAATGCCACTTGTTGTAAAAGTCATTTTAGCTTTTATTTCCATTCAAATTATAGACAACATTTTACTTCAGCCAAATATTTTTTCAAAAAGTGTGAAGGCACATCCATTAGAAATCTTCATAGTAGTATTGATTGGCGCTAAAGTGGGTGGTATCTTAGGTATGGTTGTGGCTATTCCATTTTACACAGCATTTAGAGTAGTCGGAAAAGTCTTTTTGAGTGAATTTAAAGTAATCCAAAGTTTGACTAGGCATTTGTAAGTGCATGTAATTAAATTTGAATTCTTATTCTGAAAATATAAAAAAGTAAAATTTTACTTCACAATATATTAGTTTGCTTCAGACTGAACTTAATCTATAAACAAAAGAATTATCTTTGCAAAAAATAATTTTAAAAATGCGTTTTATCTTTCCAATATTATTAATGTTTATCTTTATCACAAACTGTAAACAAAAATCAGATTCAATTTCATCTACTGAATCTAAAAAAGTGGCACCAGCTGTTGCACCGAATCCCAACTGGGAATTGTCTATGCAAAATGCTACTTCGGCTAATGAATTAGCACAAATGCGATTGAACGCGCAAGACATACTTACATTCAGGAAAAAAGAATTACTTGAAGGCCCAGCTACTATTTTAGAGAAAGATGCATGGTTGATGAAGGCTTACATTGTAGGTAAAGATGGAAAATTTGGTGATAAATTGAATAATGCGTGGATTGATTTTAGTGAAGACTTTACATATACTTATGGTCATAATGATAAGAAAGAAGGCTCTGGTGAATATGTTTATAACTTTGAAAAAGAGCAATTACTTTTAATTGATGACAACCAAACCATGAAACCTCAGGAATTCAAAGTTAGTATAACAAATAATGACCTATTACTAGTAGGATCAGAAATATATAGAGACAATGCTTTACAGGTCAAGTTTGTAAGAAAATCAAACCAAGGAAGTATCCCACCTGTACAAAATGGGGCAAAATGATAAAGGTAATCACCAGTGTTACAAATCCAACAATCAAACGGACCAAATTATTGTATGATAAATCATCTGAACGAAAATCTGCAAATGAATTTGTCGTCGAAGGTATGCGTGAAACATCTAGAGCGTTTCTAGCTGGTTACACTCTTAAATATTTAATCTTCAATCCATACATCACCAATATTGATCAAATTACACAACACTTTGGTGTTGAAATTTTAGATAAGCTACTACTTGAAGTCAATGACCCAATATACCGAAAACTTGCCTATCGTGAAGACCAAGAGGGTATCATCGGTGTGTTTCAAAATAAGTCACATGATGTTTCCCAATTATCTATTGAGTCTTCAAATCCAATATTTTTAGTAGTTGAAGCATCAGAAAAACCTGGTAATATTGGCGCTATTCTACGTACTGCTGAAGCGGCTGGCGTCGACGCTGTGCTATTAGCAGATTTAAAAACAGATTTGTATAATCCAAATATTTTGCGATCTTCAGTTGGAGCTATTTTTTCACTCAATATAGCTACTGGAACTGCGCAAGAAATAATAAATTTTCTCATAAACAATGATATTAACACTTATTGCGCCATCCTAAATGATACGAGTGTGCCATATCTTGACCAAAATTATTTAGGTAGAACGGCTATTGTGGTGGGCGCAGAAGACGAAGGTTTGACACATCCTTGGTATGATGATCGTTTTAAAAGTATCATCATTCCCATGAAGGGTAAAGTTGATTCATTAAATGTATCTGTGAGCGCTGGGATTATACTTTTTGAAGCTTTAAGACAAAGAACTTGAAGCAGCCTTTCAAAACAAATATTAAGGAAACTTGTTATGTTTCACAATTATAAAATACATGATTAGGAGGACTTAGGTATCTTTGTCATCTTACCACTTTGAAATATTAGATATGCAGTTTTTGTACCCTACTTTTCTTTGGGCAGCGTTAGCGATTGCTATCCCTATCATAATTCATTTATTTTATTTTAGAAGATTTAAAAAGGTATATTTCACAAATGTCAAGTACCTTCAAGAAATCAAAGAAGAAACTAGTAATAGGAACAAACTTAAGAATTTATTAACCCTGCTAATGCGCATATTAGCTGTGATATCTTTGGTCATGGCATTTGCACTTCCATTTATGTCAGACAATAAAATGATAGGGCAAGGGCAAGCTTCTGTCAGTGTTTACATTGATAATTCGCAGAGCATGTCTTCTACTATCGCTGATGTCCCTTTACTTGAGAGAGCCAAAGAGAAGGCTCGTGAAATTGTAAGCACTTACTCTGACAATGACAAATTCCAAATACTTACAAATGAGTTCAAAGGCAAACATCAAAGGTTTGTTACTAAAGAAGATGCAATATCTTTCATTGATGAAATAGAGATCACACCGTTAGTTCACACACTTGACCAAGTAGTAAAAAGACAATTGCAACTCTTATCTACACAAGGTCAAGCAAAACAAAGCTACTTGATTTCTGATTTTCAATCAAATATTTTTGATTTAAATACACCATTAGACACAAGTGTACAATTTAATATGTTGCCTATCAGATCAGGTGTACAACAAAATATTTCTATTGATAGTGTATGGTTATCTGGCCCAATTCCACTCATAAAACAATCCAATCAACTTATCATCAAAATAAAGAATTGGAGTAGCCAAGATATGGAGAATGTAAGAATTAGCCTTACGGAAAATGGTCAATCGAAACCAATAGGTAATATCAATATTCAAGCAGGAGAAACAATCATAGACACGGCTTCTATACCCATTTCACAATCTGGTGTGATACCCGCATCAGTGTCTATCAATGATTATCCAGTCACGTTTGACGATACTTATTTTGTCGCTCTACATGTACCCGATTCTATTCAAATACTTCATATTTTTGATAAAAATAGCAATAGTAATCTTTTAGATGCTGTATTCGCTAGGCATGCACAGTTCAACATAGATCATCAATCAGTACAACAACTACAATATCAATCCTTCAAAAATTATAACCTGATAATAATAGATGATATTACTACCTTATCTAGTGGTTTCATTTCCGAAATCAAAACTTTTGTAAGCAATGGTGGTAAGTTGTTAATTTTTCCTCCAAAAAATCTGACTAAAAATACTTATAATTTTCTTGCCGCTTCCTTAAACATAAATCCCTATTTAGACGCGAGGACAGAAGACATGGAAGTGGGAAAAATCAATACAAATGATTTTATCTTTTCGGATGTATATTTGAAGATTTCTGACAATCTAAAACTGCCAAAAGTAAACTACTACTACCCATTGACGAATATCCAACAAATACCTACTGTAAATCTTCTAACTCTGAAAAATGGAATGCCTTACTTAGTGAAAAACTCTCTTGATAAAGGGATGGTTTTCACTTGTATTTCCCCTTTGGATAAAACTTTTAATGATCTAGTATTAAATCCTGAAGTTTTCGTTCCTATGCTCTTTAAAATGGCAATATCTACCACTGTGCATAAGCCATTGAGCTACCCTATCACCAATAATGTGGTCGTAGAAACAGAATCACTGACATCTCTAAACGATGAGATTTTAGAAGTAAACGGCCCAAGTAAGTTTATACCCGGAATCACCCAAGGATACAATAATATTTTACTAAATTTTGGGGATCAAGCAAAAGATGCTGGTTATTACGACCTATTGAATAATAAAGTGTCAGTTGATAAATTTGCTTTAAATTATGATAGAAAAGAGTCAAATTTAACTTTAGAAACAGATGATAATTTAAAGTCCTATTGTGATGGGACGACCAATGTACGATATTTTGGTGATGAAATGTTGGCTAATCTAAGTGATACTGTGGGATATGCAGACCGCGGAGGTTCATGGTGGAAATACTTCTTATTTGCTGCACTAGCCTTCTTATTATTTGAAAGCCTCTTATTAAGGTATTACAAAACAAATTAATCAAAACTTTTTATCAGATAAAAAAGGACAAGGAAGTATGAGAATCGTTTTAAAACAAGTTTTGATACAACATAAAGCATCTTCTTATCATGACCAAAAAGTGGATATTATCATTGAAAATGGAATAATAACATCCATAGATTCTAACATTAATATTGAAGCGGACCAAGTTGTATCTGGAAATAATTTAGTTTGTACCATAGGTTTATGTGATATTGGTACCCACGCAGGTGAACCAGGATTTGAGTATATAGAAACCATGGACAGTCTGACCATAACTGCCTTAGCAGGTGGATATACCATGTTAGCATTAATGCCAAATTTGAATCCTATCACACAAACAAAATCCGATGTTGAATATTTAAAAAATCATCCTGATAGAAATGGAGTAGATATTTATCCCATCGGCGCACTCTCAAAAGACACAAAAGGTCATGACATCAATGAGTACATGGATATGAAGAGCGCTGGAATTACTTGTTTCTCTGATGGACTGCATTCTATAATGGATACAGGATTGCTCATGAGATCACTGCTGTACGCCACCCATGTCGATGGAGTTTTGGTGCATTTTCCTGGTGATGAGAATAAAGTTCAAGATTTTGATATGCATGAAGGCATAATGAGCACAACTTTGGGGCTAAAGGGCATAACAGACATCTCCGAAAAATCCAACTTGTACAGGGATCATGAAGTATTAAAATATACTGAAGGAAAAATATTGGAACATTGTTTATCATCAGAAGGTGCTATAAAGTTGTTAAAAGAGTTTAAATCAAATACGTCTAATCTAAATGGATCCGTGGCCTATTTGAATCTCTTATTCACTGAAGATGTGATGTCTGAGTTTAACACCAATTACAAGGTATTACCTGTATTAAGATCTGCCAAAGACAAAGAAGCTTTGCAAAAAGCAGTTATTGAAGAAAATATCAAAATAATTGTATCAAACCACCAACCATGGGACGGAGAGAGTAAAAACTTAGAATTCTCATATGCAAAATTCGGTGCAATTGGGCTCCAAACTTGTTTTCCAGCAGTGATTGATGAATTTACAGGTAAAGCTCCTTTAATTACCGTAATCGAATGCTTTACAATTCACCCAAGAAATGTACTCAATGTCACATTACCCAATATTGAACTATCCCAAAAAGCAAATTTATGCGTCATTGATCTCGATAAGAAATGGAGTTTTTCAGAAGAAAATAACACTTCCAAATCTAAAAACTCTCCTCTTTTAGGCCATGAATTCAATTGCAAAGTCATGGCAACAATTCATGGAGAAGCTGCCTATTTTACAACATAGAATTCTACATAATTGGATGAAAGTTTATTATCTTCCAAAAATGTAATATCATTAAGATCAACACCGCGAAGTTTAAGGTAAGTTAAAATTGCATTAGATCTATTTTTAATGAGCCTTTTGCTATTTGTCGCATCTTTCATAAGATTAAAATGGATTCTTTTATTTGGGTTTGTCTGTGTGTAAATGACTATGTTGTCCAACACACTTATCGCATCTGCGCTAAGAGTAGCTTGACTTTCAGCAAATGAAAACCCACCAAGAGAAAAATCCAACACATCATAATTCGCCACTGGTAAATCTGAATTCACTTCATATACATGTGGCATCACTTCCTTTACGTCCTTTGATTTCTGTACGACGGCACTAGAACTCGCGTTCTTCTCATGCAAATATCTTTCATAATCTGGTATTTGTAATGTGAATCCTTTGAGAAAATCTGGTTCCTCTCTAATAATTCTATATACATCACCTGATTTAGATATATGAGCTAATACTGGTTCTGTATTGTATAATATGACGGCATCCTTTCCATCTTGACCTAATGCCAGATGAGCTGTAATCATAATTGCACAAAAGAACATCATCAATCGGGGGAAATTTTTGAAATTCATGTCTATGGGTTTACTCACTATAAGAATATCAAAAATGATGCTAAAAATTGCAAAATCAAAAATACCTGGCAATTCTTATAAAAACAATTGGTACATCACTTTGATCTAAACAACGTCAAACTAATGCAAAATATTGTTTATCAGTCATCTAGAAGACCTCTCCCCTCTTTAACTATCTTACCTTGTGCCAATAAGTCTTGCATCAACTTATCTAAAATCCCATTGACAAATTCTTTACTTTTCGAAGTACTGTAGGTTTTTGCCAATTCTACATACTCATTTATAGTCACTTTAGTCGGAATTGTAGGACAATACATCAATTCTGCAAGGGCCATTTTTAGCATTACCATATCCAAAACTGCTACCCTATCAGCATCCCAGTTTTTCAACACAGGTTCGATAAGTTTTAAATGATCGCTATCAGTTTCTAATGTTTTGAACAATAAAAATTCTCCATAATCTTTAGTGGCGTCTTTATCAGGATAATGTTCCATTATAAAATTTGGTGAATCGGTAGGTAATGATTTTAAGACCTTTTTTATAGTACCTATGATCAATGATTTGTCATCTTCCCAGTTTGCAAAATGGTCTTCTAATATCTCATTAAACAACTCATTTCTCCTACAGAATCTGAATAACTCTAGTAAAATTTCTAGAGTGTCGTCATTGTTTGTATCTTTCTTAATGTATTCTATATAAGTTTCTTCTTTTGCAAATTCGCTATATATTTTTTTAAAATGGTCTCGATCTACCTTTGCGGAGAAATAAAGTTTTTCAAATGAATTCTGTAGGTTTTTATTTTTAACAATATCCTGAATCATAGGGTTTTCCCATAATTTTGGAGTGAATATTTTATCTAAGTCTGAAGGTAAATGTTTAGCTTTTCGTATTTCGTAATCCGCAGAAGATTCACGAGAGATATTAGCAATATTATATAAACTAAAGAGCAATAAATTATAACTATCCTCTATTTTCTTCCAATAATCCTTAACAACCTCTTTTTCAGTGAGAGACTCATCTCTTGTGTTAGCATAGAGACTTTGCATTACTTTGATTCTTACGCTCCTTCTACTTAGCATTACTTTTAATTGCTTTTTTAATTTAGGTTTGGTCAATAAAACTTGGCAAAGGTAAAGATTCTCTTTGTATAAAAGAAAATTTTAATACAAAAATACTTAAGTTTTGTGCGTGTTTCAGTCCATTTCAACTTCATCAGAATGTTATTCTGTATTTCTTATATATGATTCCTACAAAAAATCTTCAATACTCCAATTATTGGAACTGAAGGTTGAAAAAATATAGGAATATTTTTAGTTTTTTAGCAACCTAAAAAAATATTTTTTCCAAAAAATAAAATCGGGTAATTTTATGAAATCAGATCGAGAATAGAAGCATAAACCAATAATTTAAAATGCTAATCTACCAATATTGCCTCCTCCAAAATATAAATCAAATAATCAAAATCATCTCTATTGAGCTTCAGCTTTCCTCTGAATCTCAGCTTTCTATCCACTTTTAGTGTTGGAAGTGATGCTTTAGGTAAAATATCGATAATCGACTCTACCCCAGCCTTGCCACAAAAAAAACATTGTGCAAATGGATAAGCTGACAAGATGACTATTTTATCATCACCTGTTTCGTCGACTGGGATGTAAAAACCTTCGATTTCAACATTTGCATGGTCTAATGCTTTTATAGTATCATTGAAAACAGGGAGTGTCATTTCCATATCCATCTTTTCAACATATGATTTTTCAAAATCAACTTTAGTTAAAACCGACCAAGGTACCATGTAATATCCATCTTTAGATGAGAAAACACTATCAAGATTTACCCTTGACATTTTCATGATGGTAGAAGTGTCTATACTACTTGTTGACTGGATATTTCCTTTCTCACTATTTGCACTATTCTTGCATGATGTGATAGCAAAAAAAATTACTAACGTCAAAATAATCAATCTATACATCCGTGTTGAATTTTGATTTGACCAAATCGAATATAATCTTTCTTTGTTCTTCTGGCGTGTAGTCTGATGTGTCTATTTCTATGGCATCATCTGCCTTCACCAAAGGGCTATCCTCTCTTGTGCTATCGATGCTATCTCGATGTGAAAGATTACTCAATACATCCTCAATATGCAAATTTAATCCTTTATTTCTTAGCTCCAAAAGCCTTCGCTGTGCTCTTACCACTGGATCAGCTGTAATAAATAGTTTTAAATCTGCCTCCGGAAATACCACAGTGCCTATATCTCGGCCATCCAAAACTACTGATTGATCTCCTTCAGCCATAAGGCGCTGGAGCATTACCATTTTTTTTCGGACTTCTGGGAGAGCAGATACTTCACTCACCTTCTGAGAAACCCTTAAGCTTCTTATGTCATCTTCGACGATAAGACCATTAAGAATTGTTACGTTTTTTCCATTGGTGTTACTGAACGCAATATGAATCTTATCTAATGCAGATGCTATATCATCACCATTTGTTATATCGATATTATGATCCAGGAAAAAGAGTGTCGTGGCTCTATACATGGCACCAGTATCCAAATAAATAAAGCCGAATTCCGCTGCCATTTCTTGCGCTATTGTTGATTTTCCACAAGCGGAATATCCATCAATAGCAATTATTATTTTCCTGATGATTTTATGCTTCATGTGTATACTTTCAAACTGTGTCTCTCAATACAAAATTTTATTCCAAAACCTGAAAATATTTTGAAAAATCGCGTTGAATTATAGCATCTGCCATAATATCTGCAAAAAATGGCCCTAAAGAGGTACCTTTAGTACCAAGACCGTTAAACTGAAATAAATTCTCTGACTCTTTACTTATTCGCAGCAATGGCCTTCTATTTCTTGTAGAAGGTCGCAGGGCAACAGAAGTGTCAATTATTTCAAAATCTACTTTTAAAATATTTTTGATTTTTTCTATTATGTCAATGTCTGCTGATTCTACCATTTGGTGATACTTGACATAGCCACCTCCTACCCAATATAACTCATTTCCTAATGGAACGAAAAACAAATCATCTTTGTACAAAAAGTCAATCCCTAAACTTGGAGCCTTTATAGTTAAAGCCACACCTTCATTAAGGGAAAAATGTATGCTATCAAAATATGGATTGGTAATCGCAGCCGCACCTTCACAAAATGATATTGCTTTGAAAGTTTTATCTTTATATACAAGTACATCATTGTCAAGTAAAAGGCTATGGTAGTCAAATTCTTCTTGTAAATAACTTCTCTTATCTATGAGATAATCCCTCCAAGAAGTGAGTAAATAACTTACATTCACTCTATAGCCTGCATTAATATACGCATAACTAAATTTGGGTCTAAATGCCACAAGTTTTTCTATTGAAACATTGGAAGCATCACAATATTTTTTAAAATAATCTTCAGATGATCGCGAAAGCCATAAATTCTCCTGTTGGACAGAATCTATTGATCTCACAATTTGTTTTGGGTATAAGATTTTCTTTTCAAGAATATGTTCAATATTGGTATAAGTTTCAATGACCTTAGGTAAAAGTGCTTCAAACTTCCAACTTAACACAAAGTTTTTGCCCGTTATGGGGTTAATGATTCCTGCTGCTACCATAGATGAAGAAGTATGATAACCGTTATCAATAACAAAGACAGACTTCCCTCTCTTCATTAATTCATATGATAACAAAGTGCCTGCTAGGCCTTGACCTACAATACCTACATCAAATGGATCCATGCCCGTTTGCGTTTAGATGCTCCCTTGCAGCCTTTGTAAGACTCTTGAAGACTAGGTCAAAGGAATGTAATATTAAGTCCTTGATGACTTTTTGGGGCAGATTAAAATCATCACAATACACTGTATTCCAATGCTTTTTATTCATATGGTAGCCAGGCTGAACACCTTCGTACTGCTCCCTTAATTCAATGGCTTTGTCAGGATCACATTTGAGATTTATTCTTGGTGGATGACTGTCCAATGAGACTAATGCAAAGATCTTCTGTCCAACCCTAAAAACCATCGTTGTATCATCAAATGGAAAATCAGATGTAACATTGGGGAGTGAGAGACAATAATCTGTTATTTCTTCCACATTCATATTTCCTTCTTTTCATAAAAACTAATCAAATGCCCTTTCATATTCCGTTTGGCTAAGAGATATTTTTCATTATCATCGGTTATAGTGACACTTATGGAAATCCTATTATGCAATTTTACTTTAGCATTATTAAAAATTTCCATTTTATCAGGATTGTTTGTGATCAAATCAATATCTTTAATTCCTAATTCCTCTAAAATATTGATCGCAATAGTAAAGTCACGCTCATCAGGTTGAAATCCTAAATGCTCATTGGCATCAAATGTATCTAATCCTTCATCTTGAAGGTTGTATGCCTTCAACTTATTGATTAATCCTATACCTCTACCCTCTTGTCGTAGATATAGCAAAACACCTTTATTCTTAGCGAGGTATTTTAAAGATAAGTCTAGTTGCTCCCCGCAATCGCACCGTTTTGATTTAAATACATCACCGGTCAGACACTCAGAATGCAATCTTACAGGAACGATACTCTGCAAATTACACTCTTCATGTACTAATGCGAGATGTGGCTGACAATTATCCCCACCATCAAAAGCAATTATATTAAATGTCCCATACTCAGTTGGCAAATTAGCACTTACTTTGAATGTATTCACATTATATATTTTATTAACTTAAATATTTTCCCACAATAGGCATCCTTCGGCCCATTCCAAATGCCTTGGGACTTACCCGCAAAATTGGCGGAGTTTGATACCTTTTAAATTCATTGGTATTAACCATTTTCAAAATACGCGCTACCAACGCAGGGTCGAAACCCATCTCAATCAAATCCTGTGGGCCTTTCAACTTTTCTATATATTGGAATAAAATCTCATCCAAAATACTATATTCTGGTAAACTATCGCTATCCTTCTGTCCGGGTCTCAACTCTGCGGATGGTGGCTTTTGAATGGTATTGATGGGAATCACTTCTACATCCTTATTGATATAAGTTGCAAGTTCATAAATCTGTGTCTTATACACATCACCCAAAACTGCCAAACCTCCTGCTAAGTCTCCATAAAGAGTACCATATCCCACTGCTAATTCACTTTTGTTGGAAGTGTTGAGCAAAATATTTCCGAACTTATTTGAAATGGCCATATTCAAGGTTCCTCTAATCCGAGCCTGAATATTTTCTTCAGTGACATTAAACGGTAATCCATCAAATAATGGTTCTAATTCTCCTAAAAAAGCATTATAAATCGAAGCTATTGGAATAATATCATATTTCACTCCTAGATTTTCCGCCAATTTTCTCGCATCATTGACGGAATGTTCTGATGAGTACTGCGATGGCATCAACAAACATCTTACATTCTCTGGACCTAAAGCTCTAGCCGACAAAACAGCTGTAATGGCCGAATCAATTCCTCCAGACAAGCCTAATACAGCAGTTTTTAGATTTAACTTTCTAAAGTATTCCTTTATTCCAATTACAAGTGCGTCATGTATTAGTTGTGTTTTTTCAGTTTCATTTTTATTCTCTACAGCTCCATTCTTTATTTCACTCAAATCAAATGTGTACAATTCTTCTTTGAAAAATACAGATTCATGCACAATAGTACCGTCAGCTGCCACTACCATACTTCCTCCATCAAATATTAATTCAGTCTGTGCTCCTGCATGATTTACGTACACCATAGGTCTATTATAACGATGCACATTTGCTTTTACGATATTACGCCGCTTTTCTGCTTGAACATAACTAAATGGTGATGCAGATATATTGATTATAAAATCAGGATTTTGTTCTATCATGTTATCCAATGGCACCGTTGTGTATAATGGATCATCCGTATGTACATCCCAAATATCTTCGCAAACCGTAAATGCGAAATTTATCCCTTTATAAGTATGTGTTTGCCAAGACTTTGCAGGTTCAAAATATCTGTATTCATCGAAGATGTCATAGTTTGGAAGCAATGTTTTATGTTGGACAAATTGGACGACCCCACCATATATGAATAAAACAGAATTAAATAGATTTTTACCATTTGGGTCGGGATTTCTGGTTGGAGAACCCACAACAATAGCGATATCTTGGGACCAGGTGCACAGGGTTTTAATACTTTCTTCGCATAGATCAATAAAATCATCAAACTCAAGAAAATCTCGAGGTGGATATCCACAAACAGATAATTCGCCAAAACAAACCATATCACTTTGATGTATTTTCGCTTCGTCGATGGCAGATTTCATCCTAGATAAGTTACCTTCGAAGTTGCCTATATGATAATTGATCTGTGCTATTGTAATTCGCATGTTGCTGATGAAACAATTTAAGAATAATAAAAAAAAACAAACTAAAAACCACCAATGACATCACTTAGTTCATTGGTGGTTTTATTTAAAAAGAATTATGATTAGACTTATAAAGGATTAATTCCTAAAGCATATCATACATTCTGAATGTACGTAGGATTTCAAACCATTGCTCGCGAGTGATGACTTGATCTGTCAAATTTGTTGCTTCCTTGATTTTACTTGATCTTCCGGCGCCGATGATAGGTGATATATTTGCTGGGTGATGCATCAACCAAAGCAAATTCATCTCTGTCAATGTCCAAGAATACTTTTCAGCGATTTCAGTCAACCTTTGTTTTAGCTTTTTAGCAGATCTAGTCCTTTTATTAATCCTTTCTCCTCCCACAGGTGACCATGACATTGGCTGAATACCCAGCTCAACACAGGTATCAATGCTACCATCAAAAACTGGAGTATTGTGAGTAAGAGATGCCTCACACTGATAAAATGAAATGGGATAGTGCTTATGCATAGCTCGCAATTGATGTGTTGAAAAATCACATACACCAAATGCTCTTACTTTACCGCTCTCTTTTAGGCTATTAAATGCATCCGCCATTTCATTATAATCCATCAATGGGCTGGCTCTATGAATGAATAATACATCAAGGTACTCCGTGTTTAAATTGTCCAATGACTGATCAACGGATTCTAGAATGTGCCTCTTGGATGTGTTGTAATGCGGGATAATAAATCCCGGTTTTTCAGAGCATGGTTTTATTATACCGCATTTTGACATGATCTGTATATCTTCTCGAGCTACGCCACTAAAGATCAGAGCATCACCAAATTCACGTTCAGTAGTGTAATTTCCATAGACATCTGCATGGTCGAAGGTAGTTACCCCTTGATCTACACATTGGTTGATCATATCGGCCATTTTTGTTGATGAGAGTTGTTCACCCCAGCTACCCCAGCGGATAACTCCGGCTACCACTCGTGAAAAGTTGTCCATAAAAAGTTTGATTTTTTGATTAGAATTTAATAATTAATAAATACACTTCTTATTGCACGTTTTCAAGACGTGCAACTGCTTCTTTGACTTTTATATCTTCACTATTTAAATTTCTTGCTGACTTGTAATTTTGCAAGGCGTCTGCAGTCTTTCCTAGTTTTTCTAAAACTACCCCATTCATAAAATATCCCATATAATTTGTTGGATCAATCTTGGTTAATAATGTAAAGGTTTCATTAGCCCTGCTTAAAGAATCCAATTCCAAGTATAGTACACCTGCATTCAAATATGCGTCCGTATAATTTTTATCATTGATGATGATGTCATTATACATCTTAAGTGCCTCCTTAACATTACCATGATTTTGTAAATAATATGCCTTTGCATGCTTCGCTTGAGAAGATGTTGGATTGCTCAAAATGGCACTATTGTAATACTTCAAAGCAACAGGATCATTCTTCGATTCATATAATTCGCCCAAGGTAATCCATGCATCAGTGATATTTTTATCTAACTCAACTGCTCTCTGAAATGAATTTATAGCTCGAGGAATATCTTTCATTGCTTTGAAATTTACTCCCAACATAAAAAATGCTTCTGCATTCAAAGGATCCATTTTCACAATTTCATTGAGTGTCAAAATGGATTCATCATACTCTTCAATAATGTATCTTAGTTCTGCTAGTTTTAGTAAAGATGGGATTCTTGTTGGCTGCAAAGCTACTAAATACAACAAAGTATTGATGGCTTCTCCACTATTATAATTATCCAAATAAACATCAGACAATAAGTGATAATAAGCCGCATTCATTGTATCCAGACTTATGGCCTTTTTCAGGTCAGAGATTGCCAAATCATAGCTTTGTTTTTCATAATAGACTCTAGCTCTATCAAAAAGAAGCGATGAATTTTCAGGATTCTTTTCAATGTCAATCGACAATTGGGCTATAGATGGATCGACATTAGCACTACCTGTATCCTTTGATGAATCAGGATTTTTACAGCTTATTAAAAATATAGTTAAAACAAAAAATATGAAATATGTTTTCATCTCCAATTTTAGGCACTTCACACTGTAATGTGTAAAAAAAATTACAATTAATACTTAAACTTGTTTAAAGATCTAGGCAGTAATAATATAGGCATGGCAAAGATATTCTTTTTTATCTAATCCCAAAATATTATTTCAAATTTTCTTGTCAAATGTTTAATAAGTTGCAATTATAATCGAAGCGTTTACATATTGGTAAAGTGGTAGATCAATTCATCCATAGTCCAAGCATATTTTACATCATATTCTCCTATTTGCTCCCTTCTCAAACTAGAAAGGTAGGCCCCAGACTTCATCTGCTTACCTAAATCATGCGCTAGTGATCTAATATATGTTCCTTTACTACACTCAACAAGAAAGTTCAAAATCGGGTCATCCCAATGCAAACATTCAAATCGATAAATGGTCACTTTTCTTGGAGATAACGTAACTTCAACGCCTCTCCTGGCAAGGTGATAGCTCGAAGTGCCACCAATTTTCACAGCGGAATAAATGGGAGGAACTTGTAATTGCTCGCCAAGAAAATCTTGCATGACCTTCTCCAATGCTTCAAGAGCAATAGGTTGATAATCTGATATTTCAGTTATTTCACTTTCACTATCATAGGTAGGTGTAGTAGCACCAAAAGTCATAGTCCCTGTATATATTTTTGGTAACCCCTGATAAGATTCTATATCCTTTGTTTTTTTTCCCATACAAACTATCAAAAGACCAGAAGCCAATGGATCCAATGTGCCAGCGTGCCCTACTTTTACTTTTTTAACATTGAAGGATTTCCTTATCAAATTTCTCAACTTGTTGACTACATCAAAAGATGTCCATGTAAGTGGTTTGTCGATTAAGAAGACACCTCCTCCTTCAAGGATATTTCCGTCGAATGTGCTGCCTTTTGAAATTATCATGAATTCAGAGATGCATAAACAATTCCGCCAATACCTACTATAAAACAGTATAAAGAAAAATACCACAAACTGCTTCTTCTAACCAAACTTATCATCCAAGTACAAGCTATGATACCTGCAACAAATGCCGCAAGAAAACCCGCCAGATATTCCATTACACTGCCACTTATTACAGCAAAAGCACCATCCAATATATCTTTGGCAATTTTTCCAAAAATCAGTGGAACTACCATAAGAAATGAAAATTCTGCAGCAGCACTTTTATCTATTCCTAGTATAACGCTTGTGGAAATAGTGGCTCCTGACCTACTTATACCAGGTGTTATCGCAATCGCTTGTGCTAATCCGATAATAATCGCATGAATATATGACACATCTTTGTCATTTACTTTTGATCTATCTGCAATAAAAAGCAAAACACCTGTGACTATAAGCATACTGCATACCAAAATGATATTTTGTGAAAAAAGTGTTTCTATTTCTTTCTCAAAAAATAAACCTACAACCACCGCTGGGATCATGGAAAGAATTATTTTTCCTGCAAATTGCCTTTCTTGATTAGAACTAGTAGTAAAAATCCCTTTGATGATTCTTAAAATATGTTGCCTAAACACAAAAACAGTTGCCAATGCAGTACCGAAATGTAGAATGACGGTCATGAGCATACTTTCTTCTCCAAGACTTTCATCCCCTAATATATACTTTGCCAATTCTAAGTGACCACTACTACTTACAGGCAAAAATTCTGTTAATCCTTGAATGATTCCAAGGACTATGGCTTTGATCACTTCCATCTAAAACCGCAAGTTATTTTTTAGCAAATATTGCAAATATTCCCACAACTAGTCCAGAAATTATAACTATTGGTGCTAGTGTAATTCTGCGAAAGCTGTATATAATTGATTCATCCCATATGTCATCAGAAGGCATACGACCTCCTGACATCAGTAAAAGACCTAAGAAAATCAACCCCAAGGCTACTAAAATCAAAATATAGTTTTTGCGACCATATAAAAGTCCATCTTTGACTTCCTTTCCTATTGAACTCAAACTTTCACTTCTCGGCGAATTTGAAACTTTTTCCTTTGACATATATATGAATTGATGTGCAAATATATAAAATGTTTAGATAAACGCAGTACAAGTCAAAAGATTATCAAATTCCAACATCACCTGAGCGAATTGGATATTAATGAATTATTACCTTTTTGTACAGTATTTGGTTATTCACTCCTATTTTGATGAAGTAAATACCAGATGGAACATCACTTATATCTAAAGTGCTGTGGTGCGTGTCCCATGTATAATTTTTAATCAACTGGCCTTGATGATTCAGCAAAGAAATGGTGGCTGTTTGGTGATCATCACCTAAATCTAAGTGTACGATACCGTCAGACGGATTGGGATAAACACCGATACTTGGTGATGAACTCTGTTCTCCTGTTGACACCGAGATTCCTAAATCTTCTCCTGAAACCAATAACATCTGTTGCCATCCTCCTACTAGCCATGAAAACTGCCAATCTTGGGCTAGCGTAAGTCTGGTTTCAAACTGGAGATACAAGTCACCTTCCGTGGTTTGCATCATATGGGTGGCAATGAAGACATAATTGCTATCAGATTTATTATTAGGATTGATGAGTTTACCCACTTGTCTAAACTGCCCTGTATCACCATCTTCTCTATAAAATAGTATATCCTTACTATCCCAAGGCGTCATGCAGTGCAATAAGTCATTTGTACCTCTTAAGTTTATCGTACGCATCCATGTAGGTTTCATATTGCCTATAGTGATCTTGGGATGACTTCTTATGCAGTTCCCTTCAAGGTCAATATCAATATATCCGACATGACCCAATGGTAATGGACCAGAAAAGGTGTACAAATAAAATCTAATAAGGTTTGGCGCGACTTCCCTTGCATCACCTATGAAATCATAGAGTCCCATGTCACAGAATACATCAGTTACATCTTCATTTGCTATGAGCTTACCAGTGATGTCAAACTCTATGCGTTTATAATAATCTTGTTTTGATCCTTCGATGGTGGCGAAATAGACGAGATTATGATTATCTTTTGAGAAAGGCCCTTTTACTGAGAAAACTTTACCTTGTAATGTATTAAATTTAGTAAGGTATCTTATGTCCGTCGGTGGTGCGGTGCCTACAGGTAGATCTTCAGCCTTGTTCAATAAATCAAATGCAGGGAATGTGACATATTGGGGCGTAAACCGCAAGCTAATGCTATCACCTTTTTCTACAAAATTTGTGCTATATGACATATTGAAGATGATGCTGTCATTGAGCCAAAATTCTGGATATACTTCCGATTTATGAGTCTTATAATATCCCGTGGTATCATATGGATAGGCATAGTTATATACTTCCTCACCAGTGTTCATATCATAATTTTTCAATCTAGGAAATCCGTGATATAGTGTTTCGTTCGAAAAATCATTATACATAACCCTTGGTCTACCTTCATATCCTATACAGACTAAGGTATCATCCTTGATTTTTTGATATTTCATGACATAGCCTATTCCTTTTTCGGTATTGTATGTGTTATAGGTGGTATGATAAGCTATCTCTCCAGTTGCTTTATTGATGCTATACAGATGACTACCTCTTGGTGGTGTATAGAATGTAGTAATAATATTGTTTTTAAATTCAATAGGTGTGCTGAGGGCATCAGCATATTGATAATCTGCAATAATAGCTACACAAAGCGTACTATCAATGTCAGGGTCTTCCACAGTATGAGCCCAGAATACTTTTGTTCCACCGAAATTCAAATCCGGCCCAGGCAGACAATGCTTTGACTGAGCAGTGAATACCATAGGAAAAGCCAATATTGATATAAAAAGTAGAGTTCGTAACATATTTTTTTTAAAATTTATAGGTTAAAAGTCAGTCAGATTTATCCACAAATAAACCTAACTGACTAAAATTCTTAATTTTATATGATTTGAAATAATCATTAAAAATCTAATATTCTGCCGCATCTTGGCTTGACACCTTCAAAGATTTTCTAAATATAATTACACATAGGCAGGTCTATATCACCACGATTTTTTTGTAAAATACTTGTGAATTAACATGTATTTTTAGTAAATATATGCCTGGTACAACATGGCTTACATCAATGGTTCTGACATGGGTATTCCATGTATAATTTCTGATGAGCTTGCCGTGCTGGTCTAATAGTGAAATGTCTGCAACCTTCGGATCAGTACCGATTTCTATTTGAACAATATCTTGTGCTGGAATAGGATACACATGAATGCTTGGCGAAGACAATGGTAGGTCGTTTGACGCAACCGAGATTCCTAAATCTTCTCCTGAAACCAATAACATCTGTTGCCATCCTCCTACTAGCCATGAAAACTGCCAATCTTGGGCTAGCGTTAGTCTGGTTTCAAACTGGAGATACAAGTCACCTTCCGTGGTTTGCATCATATGGGTGGCAATGAAGACATAATTGCTATCTGGCTTATTATTAGGATTGATGAGTTTACCCACTTGTCTAAACTGCCCTGTATCACCATCTTCCCTATAAAATAGTATATCCTTACTATCCCAAGGCGTCATGCAGTGCAATAAGTCATTTGTACCTCTTAAGTTTATCGTACGCATCCATGTAGGTTTCATATTGCCTATGGTGATCTTGGGGTGACTTCTTATGCAATTGCCCTCGAGATCAAAATCTATGTAACCCGTATGGCCAAGAGGTAAAGGGCCATTAAAAGTATGTATATAAAATCTTACATGGTTTGGTGCAACTTCCCTAGCCTCACCTATGAAATCATAGAGTCCCATGTCACAGAATACATCAGTTACATCTTCATTTGCTATGAGCTTACCAGTGATGTCAAACTCTATGCGTTTATAATCTTGTTTTGATCCTTCGATGGTGGCGAAATAGACGAGATTATGATTATCTTTTGAGAAGGCCCTTTTACTGAGAAAACTTTACCTTGTAATGTATCAAATTTAGTAAGGTATCTTATGTCCGTCGGTGGTGCAGTGCCTACAGGTAGATCTTCAGCCTTGTTCAATAAATCAAATGCAGGGAATGTGACATATTGGGGCGTAAACCGCAAGCTAATGCTATCACCTTTTTCTACAAAATTTGTGCTATATGACATATTGAAGATGATGCTGTCATTGAGCCAAAATTCTGGATATACTTCCGATTTATGAGTCTTATAATATCCCGTGGTATCATATGGATAGGCATAGTTATACACTTCCTCACCAGTGTTCAAATCAAAATTTTTCAATCTAGGAAATCCGTGATATTGTGTTTGATTTACGTAATCATTATACATGACCTTTGGCCTACCTTCATATCCTATACAGACTAAGGTATCATCCATTATTTTTTGATATTTCATCACATATCCTACTCCCTTATCAGTATTATAGGTATTATAGGTAATGTGATAATCTATTTTCCCTGATGCCCTGTCTATACTGTACATCTGACTTCCTCTTGGTGGTGTGTAGAATGTTGTAATAATATTGTTTTTGAATTCAAAAGGTGCTCCCAAGGCATCAGACCTTTGATAATCTGCAACCGTTCCTTGACAAAATGTAGAATCAATCTCAGGATCTGCCACGGTGTATGACCAGATTACTTTTGTTCCATCAAAATTCAAATCTGGACCTGGCAGACAATGCTTTGACTGAGCAGTGAATACCATAGGAAAAGCTAATATTGATATAAAAAGTAGAGTTCGTAACATATTTTTTTTAATTTATGGGTTAAAAGTCAGTCAGAGTTCAAGCGTGGCAGTATCAATGTCGTCTTGTGCAGTGGTCTGTGGTTTGTTGCAACTCAGCAGGAATATCGCATAAAGCATGGTAAAAAAAAGTAATTTTTAGAAACTTCCAAGTGGAAAATCCATAAAATTTAACTCTGGTACTCTGGTAGGTTTGATAAAAATCGTTCGATTTCATATTAATAATGTTTTTGATTACGTTTTCTTACAAACAAAGATAAAGTAAATATTTTTAATTTCAAAAATTATTAACAAAATTTAAAATATATTTACAAATTCACTTGCATTTTCTAGTAAGAAATGTGCCTTTATGTATATATTGATGTACATTCCTTCTACTCGTTAATAAAAGCCAAATCTGAAAATACAATCCTATTCTATCACTCAAAATTGTACTTTTGCAAAAAAATTAAATTTTATGATTTCAGTGGATGGCTTAACCGTAGAGTTCAGCGGAAGTGCTTTATTTAGTGACCTTTCTTTTGTCATCAATCCTACCGATAAGATTGCTTTAATGGGTAAGAATGGCGCTGGTAAATCCACATTAATGAAAATAATTGCCGGTGCGCGTACACCTACTCGCGGACATGTAAGGAAGCCAACTGACAACGTCATAGCCTACCTTCCTCAGCATCTGCTTACTGATGATGATAGCACTGTCTATGAAGAAGTGAGTAAAGCTTACCACGATATAAATCTGCTTAAAGCTGAGATGAAAGATATAGAACATCAACTTGGCACTCGCACAGACTATGAAACTGATGATTACATGAAACTTATAGAAAGATCAGCAGAATTGGGTGAAAGATATTATTCACTAGAAGATGTGAATGTAGATGCAGAAATAGAAAAAACACTTTTCGGACTTGGATTTCAGCGTCAAGATTTCCACACCCCTACTAGTGAATTTAGTGGTGGATGGAGGATGAGGATAGAATTGGCAAAAATACTTCTGAAAAAACCAGATTTGATTCTTTTGGATGAGCCGACAAATCATATAGATATCGAATCTGTGGTATGGCTTGAAGATTTTTTGGCCAATAAAGCAAAAGCAGTTATGGTGATATCTCACGATAAGACTTTTATCGACAATATCACTAACAGAACAATTGAATTAACGATGGGTAAAATGTACGATTACAAGGCTAATTATACGCATTATCTTGAACTGAGGGAATCACGTAGAGCTGCGCAAATAAAAGCATATAAAGACCAACAAAAAATGATCGCTGAAAGCAAGGAATTTATTGAAAGATTCAAAGGAACTTATTCAAAAACAAATCAAGTGAATTCCGTAGAAAGAATGCTAGAAAAACTCAAAATAGTGGACATTGACGAGGTGGATACATCTGCACTTAAATTGAAGTTCCCACCATGTCAAAGATCAGGTGATTTTCCTTTGGTAGTCCAAAACCTATCCAAATCTTATGAAGACAAAGTGGTTTTTAAGGATGCAGACATCACTATTCACAGAGGAGAAAAAGTGGCATTTGTTGGTAGAAATGGTGAGGGAAAATCCACTTTGATCAAAGCCATCATGGGTGAAATAGATTATATGGGCAAATGTACTATCGGTCATAATGTGAAAATTGGATATTTTGCCCAAAATCAAGCATCACTTTTGAATGGTGATAAGTCTGTGTTCCAAACTGTGGATGATGTAGCAGAAGGAGAAATAAGGACACAAATCAAGACTATTTTGGGTTGTTTTATGTTTTCTGGTGATGATATAGATAAAAAAGTAAGTGTTTTATCAGGTGGAGAAAAAACAAGATTAGCTATGGTAAAACTTTTGCTGGAACCTGTCAATTTATTGATTCTTGATGAGCCCACCAACCATTTGGACTTAAAATCAAAAGAAGTTTTAAAAGACGCCCTCTTAGCATTTGATGGAACGCTTATATTGGTATCACATGATAGAGATTTTTTACAGGGACTTGCACAAAAAGTTTTTGAATTTAAAGATAAACGAGTTTTAGAACATTTTGAAACTGTAGATGAGTTCATTGAAAGAAATAGGATGAACACATTGAAAGATATTGAAAAGAAAAATGCTTAAAACTTCAATATTTTCCCAACAAAATATTCAATATATTCGTTACAAGATAAATTTTGAAGTACTTTGTTAAGATTATTTATCATTTTTGGAGTACTAGTCAGTCAAGGCTTATATGCGCAATATCATCCGATACTGGACAGATTTACTTTGTTTGAACGAGAGGGTAAAGTCTATCTTACATGGACCATTACAAAAGGTCAAACTTGCATTGGAACACAGATTTATAGAAGTACAAATGATTATGATTACGAACTTATTCATACGATTGGTGGGATTTGTGGCTTCAATGATAGAGCCCAAACATTCGACTTTGTGGATGAAAATCCTATAAAAAACACAACTAATTATTATAAACTTTTTCTTGATTCCGGTATCACAGAGCCATCTCTGAGTGCTGTAGTGCTAGATATTGGAACAGGGCAAGGTAAGGTCGTGCCAAATCCATTATATATAGATGGAAAATTGTATTTTGAAAATGATAATATGGACGAACTATCAGTAAAAATTACTACTTCTCAAGGTCAAGTTTTACAAACTATCAACACAAGATCTAATTCTATAGATCTTAGAAAAACAGATTTTTCTTATGGAGGTGTGTATTTATATACTATCCAAATAAGCAATAGAGTCATTGCCAATGGTAGTTTTACTGTCCACTAACATCTCCACATATTGAGATAAAATTTACTCTTATAAAAATTTGCTTTTTAAGTACAAAATGTTAAATTTTTATATTTTATATATTAAATTAATTTTTAATATGTATATTTGCATTTCCTAAAATATATTTATCATGAACCGATTTAGCCTATTGCTCCTTTTTGGTTGTTTAGTACTTTCAGTACAAGCATCAGAAATCGAAACTTTCGAAGCAAAAGTCAAGAAAGGTGACAATGCCTTTACTTTCTTATCGCGGTACAAACTTAGTTATCACGAATGTAATATTTCCTTATTTAAAGAACTGAATGCTATCAAAGATATCAATACACTTTATGCAGGAAAAATATATATTCTGCCTGTAAGACTGTATAGAATTTCAGGTCAAAATATTCAAAAAGTCACAAAAATAAAGGACAAAGAAGCATTAGAAAGAATTATTTCTTACAACAAAAGCATAGAATTAGCTGGGATAAAGCCAAAGGAACATGTGTCTTCTAAGGTACTTTGGGTTCCAATGGATGAAACAAAATGTAACAAATCTTCAAATGAATCTCAAGCAGAAGATGTGCACTCATCCTCTGATAAAGATGATGATGATTCATTAGGTAAAACTGAAACCAAACTCAAAAGAAAGGGTGTTGCATCTATTGAAGTCCCTCTTATGGGAAAAAATTATAAGACTGTACATATTGAAGATTATTCGCTGAAGGGTCAAGTATTCTATATCATCAGTGGTCATGGAGGACCGGATCCAGGAGCAGTATGTAAATCTTCCCATTCAAATTTGTGTGAAGATGAATATGCATATGATGTCTCATTACGACTGGCAAGAAATCTTATGCAACATGGTGCTACTGTACACATGATCGTTCAAGATGAAAATGATGGCGTTCGTGATGAAAGTTATCTAGATTGTGACTGTGATGAAAAACTCATGGGAGATCGTGATATCCCCATCAATCAAGTAAAACGTTTGAAAGATAGGGTAACATTGATCAATAAATTGTACGCAAAACACAAAAAGAAAGGTGTCAAAGTGCAAAAAGCAATAGAAATACATGTTGACAGTAGAAATAAAAGTAAAAGACAGGATGTTTTCTTTTATTACAACAAGTATCAAAAGGATGGAAAAGCATTGGCTCAGACAGTCCATAATACTTTTGAAGCCAAATATGCTAAACATCAAAAAAATAGAGGGTATCATGGCCATGTAGAAGACAGAGGGCTATATATGGTAAGAAATACCGCTCCTACTATGCTGTTTGTTGAATTAGCAAATATCACAAACCCTGATGATCAAAAAAGACTGCTTATCAATACCAATAGACAGGCACTTGCAAATTGGTTGTTCGAAGGCTTGAGAAAAAAATAAGATTAAAACAGGTAACAAAAACAACCATGGCGTTGACCTTTTTAGAAAACGCACTAAAATGGTTTAGTTTTTTAGTTAATAATATTGTGTAGATGGGAATACAAAAGTGTATTCCCATTTTTTATTATCAAATGGAGAATTTAAGAAATCACCTCCGTAGAATAACTGATATTAGCTGCTTTTGATAACATGATTGAAACAGAACAATAGCTCTCCATAGACATCCGCACCGCTTTTTCTGCTTTTTCTTGTTTTATATTGCCGTAGACTTTGTAATGCATATGTATCTTTGTAAATACTTTTGGTACTGAATCTGCCCTTTCAGCTTCAATCATTACTTCTACTTTTGAAAATTCCTGTTTCATCTTCGTCAAAATCAATTCAACATCAATGGCAGAACATGAGCCAGCGGCCATAAGCACGCCTTCCATAGGTGAAACCGATTTTTGTGCCCCAGAAAATGTCAACGTATTGCCGATTGAATTCTCTCCAATGAATTCTAATTCACCTGAACCTGAGCTAACTGTTACTTTCATGTGTTTACATTTATTTTTGTTTCAAAGGCCACATGGAATCCCCATGATTAAATCATATTGGTTTCTGTTTTGCATCAGAGGATTTCATCTTGGTATTATTATGGAGCTATTCTTTGTATTATCCATTTATCTTCATCCAAAAAATATTTCACTCGATCGTGTAGTCGACTTGTCCTACCCTGCCAAAACTCAACCGAAGTTGGATCAATCCGCCATCCACCCCAATTCTCTGGCATAGGTACAACGTCAAAACCATTGTATTTTTCAGAAAGAAATTCCCATCTTTCATCAAGAAATGATCTTGAAGGAATAATTTGACTTTGCGGTGAAACCCACGCTCCTATTTGACTTTCTCTTGGTCTTGAATGAAAATACTCTTCTGATGCTTGTTTTGAAAGTTTACTTGCGATCCCTTCTATTCTAATCTGGCGCTGCATAGGCAACCATAAGAATAACATAGATGCATGAAAATTTCCCTTCAGATCATTCGATTTAGCACTTTCATAGTTTGTAAAAAAAACAAAACCTCCATCTTCAACTCCCTTCAAAAGCATTGTCCTTGATGAAGGCTTACCTAGATGAGATACGGTGGATAAGACAAATGCATTTGGCTCAATCGAGCCTTGATCTAATGCTTCTTGAAACCAAAGATGAAATTGGTCCAAAGGTGAAGCAGACACATCTTTTTCATCTAATGTGTGCATGCGGTAATCTTGTCTTAAAGAAGAAAATGAATCACTCATAAATTTTGTCTTTTACATCTTCAAAGGATAATTGGTATCTTCGGCTTCCGTATTTAATACGCATTTGCAATCTATACACGATCCAATACATGACAGGAACAATGACTAAGGTCAAGAAAGTAGCGAATGTCAAGCCATATATTACTGTCCAAGCCATTGGGCCCCAAATGGCAGTATTGTCACCACCTATAAAAAACTCTGGATCCCATCTTTGAATAAAACTAAAGAAATTAATATTTAAACCTATTGCTAAAGGAATAAGCCCTAAAACTGTCGTAATCGCTGTCAATAATACAGGTCTGAGTCTTGTGCCACCAGATTTTATTATGATCTCTCTTACTTCATTCCTATCCAATAAATCTACATGGGCCAATCCTAATTCCTCTGCCCGCCTACTAGATTCCAATTTTATAAAATCCAATAAGACTATGGCATTATTGACCACCACACCTGCTAGAGATATAATACCAACACCTGAAAAAATCACCGAAATGGTTGATCCCGCTATACTGTAACCTAAAAATACTCCAATAACGCTCAAAAAAACTGACATCATAATAATGAATGGCATGGTCAGTGAATTAAATTGCGAAACCAAAATTAAAAATATTAAAAATACTGCAATCATAAAGGCACCTGATAAAAATCCCATGTCCTCGGCTTGCTGCTGTTGTTCACCGGTAAATTCATATGTATAACCTGTTGGCATTTTAAACTGTGCCATTTCATTTTTTATTTGCGCAACCACATCATTAGCATTGTGGGTGGAGAGTACATTTGAAGAAATCGTCACCAATCTCTCAGAATTTTTTCTTTTTATAGAAGAGTACGTACTTGAATAATCAAACTTTGCCACGGCAGAGATAGGAACTTGCACTATTTTACCGTTTGCTGGATTTCTGAAAGTGACTTTTTGATTTATCAGTGCATCGATGTTATTTCTTGATTGCTCATCAAGTCTAACCATGATAGGATAATCATCTTCACCGTCTTTAAACTTTGACACTTCTTTTCCGAAGACAGCAGTTCTGATTGCAGAAGCAATACTGTATGTCGATAACTCATATCGCCTTGCGGCCTCTCTATCAATAGTTATCAATAATTCTGGTTTACCGATCTTGATATCAGATTTTAATTCTTCTACCCCAGCTACATTTTTTGAATTCAAATATTTCATCATCCTATTGGACAGGATAATCAAAGAATCAATATTCTCACCTGCTACTTCCAGATTTATGGGTTTACCAGCAGGTGGGCCATTGCGCATTTTTATCAAAAACTACTTGGATGCCTGGATATCCCTTTACTTCTGCGCGTAATTCATTTAAAATTTCAGTCGTAGAAATTCCATCCCTTTTATCAAATGGAAGGAAGGCTATTGTCAATCTTGCCTTGTGTGGTGTCACCCCAGGTTCCGGTGTCGAATTTGGATCTGATGTATTCTCACCTATCTGTGTCAAAATGGCATCAACAATGTGTCGTTTATCTTTCAATTTATTTTCAATCTTAGCTTCAATATCCTTTACGATTGCATTGGTTGCTTCTATATCTGAACCTAATGGCAACTCGACGAATGCATTGATGTAAATAGGATCAGCATTCGGAAAAAATTCAACTTTTGGTTGCCTTACTACCAAGAGAACAATTGAAAATATGAGTAGACAAATATTAAAAAATATCAATAAAATAGGTCTACCCAAAGACCATCTAACAAAATTGTCATAAAAAGTCTCCAACCATGGTAAAGCCTCTCTTTGAAACCAGTTAGCCATTGGTGTTAAGAAAAAGTGATTTACCACATACATGATTGCTACGATTATAGCTAAATTGCCTGCCCATGTCAATCCAACCATATACATAAGACCTCCTATCACCAATATAATAACTAAAGATTTGACCCATTTTCTATGATCAATTTTTCTATATTGGGAAGAAGATAAATCTTCCAAATGCATAAATCTCTTTGCTATTACCGGATTGATGACTAAAGCAACGAATAATGAAGATGTCAATACGATGATCAAGGTAAAGGGGAAATACTTCATAAATTCACCCATGATGCCTGGCCAAAACGCAAGTGGTATAAATGCCGCTAAAGTAGTAGCAGTTGATGAGATGATAGGTACAGCGATTTCTCCAATTCCATGCTTTGCAGCAGAAAAGGCTGAATGTCCTTCTTGCATATATCGGTACATGTTTTCGACAGCTACGATCCCATTATCCACCAGCATACCCAAAGCCAAAACTAGAGCGAATAGTACCACGATATTAAGAGTGATCCCCATAACATATAGAATGAGGAAACCCAATATCATAGACATTGGTATAGCTAATCCTACAAAAGTTGCATTGCGCAATCCTAGGAAAAACAATAAGACTAAAGTCACCAAGATGATACCTGAAATGATACTGTTTTCCAGATTATTGACTTCTCTCCTTGTGTCAACAGATTGATCATTGAAAACTGATATTTTCACATTTTTTGGAAATATTTCTTTTACATAAGCTATTTCTTTTTGTATCTGGTCAGCCGCTTCCAATAAATTTTGGCCTTTTCTTTTGATCACATCTAAGGATATAACTGGAAATCCATCAGAACGAGAATAACTTGTCCTATCCTTGTACCCATATTTGACATCTGCTATATCTTTAAGGACAATGGGTCTTTGGTTTTCACTTTTTACTATTAAGTTGGCAATTTGATCTGCATTTTCAAACTGTCCTATGATCCTTAAGCCTCTTTTGAAATCTTTATTGATTATTTCACCACCTGACATTGTAAGATTTTCAGATGACACCGCATTTTCAATATCGGAAAAGGACACCTTGAGTGATTGCATTTTCAATAAGTCGACATCTATCCGCATCTCTCTATCTAAGGCACCTTTCAAGTCAACTTTTGAAACCTGATTGATATCCTCTATCCTATCTTGAAGAATTTCTGCGTATTTCTTTAGGTCATCATTTGAATAATCTCCAGATACATTCACTGTTACAATAGGAATATCTGAAAAATTGATTTCTAGTACAGATGGTTCTTCAGTCAAATCAGTCGGAAGGTCAGGCTTAGCCTTATCTACTGCATCTTTTACCTTTCTCACTACAGATTCCATCTCAAGATTTGCCTCAAATTCAGCTATGATTACTGAGAAATCTTGGATTGAGGTAGAATTGACATTTTTAATACCACTTATGTTTTCTAACTCTTTCTCAATTGGTCTTGTTACTAAGTTTTCTATTTCTGACGCTGAGTTTCCGAAGTATGGCGTATTGATATATACCGTAGGCAATGATGCTTCAGGAAACTGCTCCTTAGGCATTTGAATATATGATAGTATCCCTATTATAAAAATCATTACTGCCAATAGAAAGACACTCGTACTATTATTGACTGCGAATGTGGTTATGCCAAACTCTTTTAATTTTGGCTTCTTCTTTAAATCAGAATTATTCTCCATTATTTCAAAGTGTCAATTTTATTAATAATGATTGGCTGACCATCTTCAATAGTCAAACCACCTTTGTCAGTTATTTTTTTCAACACCTTCCTTAATGACTATAAAATTTTGTGCGCTTTCTCCTTTTGAGACGATTTGCTTTTTAGCTATTGGTCTCGTGGTTTGTTTGCCAAATATACAAAACTATTTCCTGAAACATCTTGCTGAATAATGTCTACTGGTAAGTAAAGACATTTTTGAGGTGGAGATCATTGATTTTTCATAAATCGACAACAGATTTGGTTTCAGTTCTCCTGAATAATTATCTAGTTGGGCTTCCAATTTAAAGGTTCTGTTATTGGGGTCAATCGTATTGCCGATCAAAGTAATAGGTTTAACGATTTCTTTACCTAAGGCAGGAAATGAAATAGTTACCTTATCACCTACCTTCACTTTTCCCAAATAAATTTCAGGAACATCAGCCACTACTTTTACTTTTGAGACATTGATGACGGAGACAATAGGCATACCAGGGGAAGCGATTTCCCCTTCCTTAAGAATTTGTTTATCTACCACACCAGCTATAGGAGCATACACATTTTTCTTCCTAAGTTGACTTTCTATGGTAGCGATGGATTTTTCAAGTCGTTCCTTATTGTTTTTTGCTTGTAGGTATTGAACTTCAGAACCTATGTTTTGATCCCAAAGTCTTTTTTGACGATCATATACATCAACAGCCAAATCCAATGATTTTTGAAGTTCTTCCTTCTGTTTTTCGATGCTTTCTGCATCCACTGTCGCTACCAACTGGCCTTTGCCTACTTTTTGACCCTCTTTGACATAGATTTTCAAAATCCTTCCACCTATATCGCTGCCTAAGCTGATCACATTATCTGTCGTAACAAGTGCTTGTAAATCTGCAAATCGCTTAAAATCTCTAGGAGTTACAAATGTTGCATTGACTTGAACTGGCGCCTGAACTTCTGATGGATTTTCAGCATTCACTTCAGCTTGAAGTGCAATGATATCACTCTCCAACTGTTTAAGCTCAGCTTGCTTTTCCGCAAGAAGGGTTTTTTTATCTTTATTTTGGTTCGCTATTTTCTCTCCACTGCAACCTGCAAGAAACAAAACAACTAGCACTGCATTTATTATACTCTTCATTTTTATGATATTATTTTATTTACAAAATTATAGTGTCCCCAACGATGTTTTTACCTCAAATCCTGCACTAATGACATCATAAAGTGCATTTGTGTACTGACTTTGTGCTTGTAAAAACATTGATTCAGACTGGATTACTTCTATACTTGAACCAACACCTTCTTTATACTTTATAAGGGTTTTGTCGTAAATAGATTTAGCAGTATCAAGGCTTTTCCTCCTATACTCGAGAGTTTGCTTCGCATTTATCCAGCCTGCTCTAGCATTTTCGACTTGCATTTTGACACCTCGTACAAACTCCGATTTTTCTAATGAATTAGTCTGTTGTCTCAGTTTGATCCGTTGGAGCTTTGCTTTTCTATCTCCTCCATCATAGATGGGTAGATTCATAGATACACCTACTACTGCTTGCGGTATGACGCCCGTTTCACTATTATCAAATAGATTTTGTCGCATCAAACTTCCAGAAGCGGAAGCAAAACCATTTAAAGTAGGTAGATAACCTGATTTAGTGCGTTTTACATCAAGAGCATCCAGAGATTCATTTAATTCAAATAAAGCCAATTCTGGCCGAGCTTGTGCAGTGGCGACTATGTCCTTACTAATATTGGTATTCAAATAATTCATTGTTTTGTTTAAATCATCAGTCAAAATAATGTCTTCATCTGAATCAAAATTCATGCTAAATTTCAAAAGTCTTTTGCTGATATCTGCCATATTTGATATATTTCCAATCTCGCTTTTCAGATTTTCAACAGACAATTCGAGCCTTTCCACATCTAACATTTCAGCAAAGCCTTGATTGAATGTAGCTTTGGTCTCATGCATAGATTTCTCAATGTTTTTCAGGTTCTCTTGCAAATTTGAAACATTTTCTTGCGCAATGAGGACACTTAAATACGCTTTCACAACTTTATCCTTCACATTGTATTCTGTGACTGCCGTTTGTTTGGCTGCCACCTCTTTCAGCAGTTTTGCAGCTTTCAAACCATAAATGTAGGTATTATCAAAAAGCATGGAATTTACCTCAATTCCAGCTGTTAATTGATTGGGCTGAAAAAAAGAAAATTTAAATGTTTCAGGTGTTCCTAAGTCCTTTTTGGGTATCACATTTTCTTGAAATAAGACTCCGTATATGCTGGGCGTGATGAAGTCTTCTACAGGCTGGGATGGTGTCGCAATATAATATTGATAACTTAATGTCCCTTTTACCTTTGGAAGTCCGATGGATTTATATTCTGAAATTTGTGCATCTGCATCCATCTGAGCAATGGCACTTTTTTGAAGTTCAGGTGAGTGCTTCAATGCATAATCGATGGCTTCATCCAAACTGAATTGGTTCTGACCCATCAAAAATGTACCTGAAACGCTTATCAATAGTAACATGATATTTCTTATGATTCTACTCATATATGCTATTTAAAAAATTTTTTTGGGTAAAATATTGTTTTCCTTTATCATTTACAATGCTAAAAATGTGGTATTTCACTATCTCTTTGTACAATGTCACTTTGTCTATTTGATCTGAAATCAACTCATCTGTGGTAAAAAGATTCAATATCAAGGAAGCATGTACTCGGCTGATAATCTTTTGATTCAGGTCAGTTCTAAAGAATCCTTCATTTTGACCACGTAGTAAATTATCTTCAATCATTTTCTCAATATAATGAAAGTGGTCTTTTGTAATTTTAATCCAAGTATCGTGATGATATTTTTGCAAATCCATCATCAAAGATGGAGCCATATCTTGCATAAAGTTGATGCCGTGAATAGAGATATGGATGATTTCTTCTATTGCATTTTCAGATTGTTTTATAATATTTTCTATCTTCTCTTTGTCATCACAAATATATTTATCGACGACTATGTCAATTAAAGCATCCTTATTTGAGACATTGCAATAGATTGTCTTTTTTGAAACGCCCAATTTTCCTGCGATATCATCCATGCTTACGCTTTTTACACCGTATTTCAGAAACAGTTTATAAGCTACATTTATAAGACTCTGCCTTAACTCCATGTCGCAAAAGTAATATTAAGAAACTTTACAAAACGGCAAAGTTTCCAAAGTTTACAATAGTTTAACACTTATAATTTTCATCATTGTCAAAGTGAATGATAGGATATGTGTTGATCGAAAATGGTAATCTACAATTATTTAACAGATATTTGACGCTTTTTGTAAAGCAATTAAGTTCATGAATTTGGCAATTTTAATGTAACTTTGCATCCTAAATTTGCAACAGGCATGACATTACGTATCATAAGCTTCACAGTACTTATCTCATTTCTGACCATGAACATTGGTCTAGGTCAAACAAAGAACACAAAATCAAGAAAAAAGACACGTGAAAAAGTTGAAAAAGTAAGTATCTGGACTAAAGTAAACCCAGAGATAAAATTTGGGAATCTAGGATTCAACAATGGACTATACGTCTCATCCAAGTTAAATGCAGGATATAAATTTTCAGAAAGATTTTCGGGTGGATTAGGTACAAAATTATGGTATTCTCAGATCAGTGTACCAGGGGACGATTATTCATTCTTTGATTTTGGAGGATTCTTATACGCTAGAGGAAAAATTGTTGAATCCGTTTTTCTTCAAGCAGAATATAGCTCAACGAATTTTGCAGAAACAGGTTTTTTACCTAAAAAAACAATAACTTATCCTACAGTAGGTATAGGATATTATTCTAATAGCGGAAGAATGTGGAGGTTTGGAGCAGAATTATTCTATATTTTTGACAGCTTAGCTCAGGATTATCAAAATTCTCCAGTGGAATATTGGTTTGGCGCTACGTATAATTTTTAATATTGTAGATGCATATAGGGCAGATACATTTTGATCGTTTCCCTCTACTATTGGCACCAATGGAAGATGTGAGTGATCCGCCATTCAGAGCTGTTTGCAAGGACAATGGCGCGGATATGATGTATACCGAGTTCATTTCTGTTGAAGGATTGATCAGAGACGCTCATAAAAGTCAGATGAAATTAGAGTTTTCGGAGAGTGAGCGACCACTTGGTATTCAGATTTTTGGAGCTGAGATAGACTCCATGACGAAAGCAGCCGAAATCGTAGAAATGGTCAAACCAGACTTACTGGATATTAATTTTGGTTGTCCTGTAAAAAAGGTCGTGTGCAAACTGGCTGGAGCTGGCATCCTTCAAGACATACCTAAGATGATACGACTCACAGAAAAGGTAGTAAAGTCCACTACACTTCCAGTGACAGTGAAGACAAGGCTTGGTTGGGACGAAAAATCAAAAAATATTGTCGAAGTTGCAGAAAGACTTCAAGATGTGGGTATCAAGGCACTGACAATCCATGGACGAACCCGACAGCAAATGTATAAAGGTGATGCTGACTGGACATTGATCGGTGATGTAAAAAATAATCCTAAGATGCATATCCCTATAATCGGGAATGGGGATATTGATTCACCAATAAAAGCGCAAGAGTACCGACAAAGATATGGTGTAGATGGAATAATGATTGGAAGGGCAAGTATAGGAAATCCTTGGATTTTTCGTGAAATTCATCATTATTTTCAAACTGGTACTTTTGCAAATCCGCCATCTCTTATTGAAAGATTGGATGCAATCAAGAGACATTTTATTAAAAGTGTTGAATGGAAGGGAGAAAAATTAGGAATTTTGGAGATGCGTAGGCATTATGCACCTTATTTGAAGGGATTACCCAATATCAAAGAATACAGAGCCAAACTCGTAACTGTTAATGATTTTGACGGTATTCTTGAAGTTTTAGAAGAAATAGAATCAACCTATCAAGGCTTGGTTCTAGCATAAAGGTATAAAGATGGTTTTCAGTATATCTGCCGAAGAAAAAAGGATATTTGATTTAATTTCTGCATCTGCCAAAGAGCAAGATTCACCTGCATACGTTGTAGGTGGTTATGTAAGAGACCGACTCCTTGGCAGACCATCGAAAGATTTAGATGTCGTATGTGTTGGTAGTGGCATTGAGCTGGCATCATCACTCGCATCAAAACTATTGCCCATCCCTCAGGTGACCATGTTTCATAGGTTTGGAACCGCAATGATTCGACACAAAGGCTTAGAAATAGAATTTGTAGGTGCCAGAAAGGAATCATATCAATGGGAATCCAGAAAGCCTGCAGTAGAAAATGGTACCTTACAAGATGACCAAAATCGTAGGGATTTTACCATCAATGCATTGGCTGTAAGCCTTAATCAAAATGATTTTGGTAGCATCATTGATCCTTTCAACGGACTCTATGACCTCGAACAAAAAGTCATCAGAACACCCCTACACCCCGACAAAACATTTTCAGATGATCCTTTAAGAATGTTGAGAGCCATAAGATTTGCTTGCCAACTTAACTTTGTGATCTCCAATGAAGCTCTAGAATCTATTTCAAAAAATGCCGTACGCATACACATCATTTCAAAAGAACGCGTCACATCTGAACTAAATAAAATACTGCTCTCGTCTACACCTAGCTACGGTTTCAAGCTCTTACTAGATACTGGACTGCTTCAGATCATAATGCCAGAACTGGTTGCGCTTAAAGGGGTTGAGATAAGAGACAATATTGGTCATAAAGATAATTTTTATCACACACTAGAAGTGGTGGATAATATAAGACAAGATACACAAGATCTGTGGCTTTTATGGTCAGCCTTACTTCATGATATTGCCAAACCACAAACAAAGCGATTTGATCCCAATATAGGTTGGACCTTCCACGGGCATGAAGCTTTGGGTGCTGTAATGGTACCTCGTATTTTCAAGAAAATGAGATTACCCTTGGATCATAAGATGCGTTATGTACAAAAACTTGTATCGCTTCATCTTCGCCCTATTGCATTGACCAATGAATATGTAACAGACTCAGCGGTGAGGAGGCTTCTTTTTGATGCCGGAGATGATTTAGATGATTTACTCACATTGTGCAAAGCGGATATTACTTCAAAAAATGAAGGGAAAGTTCAAAAATACAAGCAAAACTATCAGAATTTGCTTGAAAAAATAAAAGAAATTGAAGAAAGAGATCATATCAGAAATTGGCAACCACCGATTTCTGGAGAAGAAATTATGAAGATTTTTAATTTGCCACCCTCACGAATTGTTGGAATTTTGAAATCAGGGATAAAAGATGCTATTCTGGATGGCATTATCCCAAATGAATATGATGCGGCATATGAACACCTAATCAAAATTGCATCTTTTCATCAATTATCGCCTACGAATACTGATAAATAGGCGCATCAAAATCAAGAAACAGAAATTATTATTTATTAAAATTCAATTTTATTTTGCCAGTTGTAAAATATGTCATACCTTTGCAGTCCATTTAAAAAAGTGAGAAATCACAAACCACATTAAATGTCAATATCGCGGGATGGAGCAGTTGGTAGCTCGTCGGGCTCATAACCCGAAGGTCGTAGGTTCGAGTCCTGCTCCCGCTACAAGAAACCCTAATAATTTTTAATTGTTAGGGTTTATTTTTTTTTATATTTGATGAAATATTTACAGCGTGCTTTGGTAGCTCATCGGGCTCATAACTCCGCCGTGGCGGATCGTATGGTTCGAGTCCTGATCCCGCTACAAGAAACCCTAATAATTTTTTTTAATACTTGATGTAATTCTCAACACATTATGTTTACAGTTTACGTCCTTTATTCATTCGAAAATAAAATCTATTACACGGGATATACTTCGGATCTCATTAGACGTTTTAATGATCACAATTATAAGAATACCAAGGGATTTACTTGTAAGTATAGGCCTTGGGTTGTTTTATACGCTGAAGTTTTCATCACTCGTTCACAAGCTATGGCCAGAGAAAAATATCTAAAATCAGGTGTTGGAAGAGATTTTATTTCTAGGGACATCTTCCCTATTTACAGCGTGCTTTGGTAGCTCATCGGGCTCATAACTCCGCCGTGGCGGATCGTATGGTTCGAGTCCTGCTCCCGCTACAAGAAACCCTAATAATTTTTTAGAATTAGGCATTTAAGCAATTAGTGTTTTATATGGAACAGGTTTGTGCTTTATCATTCGC